>NZ_CALIFA010000087.1:0-77864 GCF_938021905.1 Pseudohaemophilus parahaemolyticus | reverse complement strand
CTGCTCAACGGTAAGGAAATCGCTACATCCCGTCAAAGGAATCATTAGCAAGGCCAGCAAACCATATTTCATTATATTTCTTTTCATTTTTCAGCATCTTTTTTAGATTGATTAGTTATTTTTTGAGTATGGGGGGACTGTTCAGTTTTTTGTGCTAATGCACCAGCTTTAGTGCCCAATTTTATTTCTGATTTAACAGAAAGTTTTGTTTCTAGTTGGGTTACTTTCTTCGAATTTTCTTTTTTTATTTCAGAAGATTTTTCTACAGGTGCAATATTGATTTCAGATGTTATTTGGGATTTTTGTGGTTCTTTTTCTGATATTGGTTGATTAACAGAGATCGACTCATTCACTATTTCTTTATGAATAACCTCTTTTGATGGTTTAGTTTCTTTTATACCTTTAGTTTCCTCAGACAACAGATCTTTTTGAGATTTTGCACCTTCTTCGTTTTTTTCTACCGCTTGCAACGTTTTTTCTTCTGCATTCGTTGTTACAGATTGTTGTGTATCTGAAGGATTCTGTTGTAATCTTGATTCAATTGAACGATCACAAGCAACGAGCAAGGCTATCCCCACTCCGCCTAAAACTAACATTTTTTTCATTTTATATCCTTATAAATTGTAAAAAATAAAATGAGCCAAAAACGACTCATTTTATAATATTTTTTAACGCATTGTAACAAATTCTTCTGAACCCGTTGGGTGAATCGCCACGGTGTTATCAAAGTCTGCTTTGGTTGCTCCCATCTTGATTGCTACCGCAAAGCCTTGGATCATCTCATCAACCCCAAAGCCGATACCATGTAAACCGACGACTTTCTCTTCTGATCCAACACACACTAACTTCATTCGGCAAGGTTGGCGATGTTGTGTTACCGCTGTATACATTGCCGTGAATGAAGATTTATACACTTTTACATTCTCTTCACCATATTGCTTAATTGCTTGTGGTTCGGTTAAACCCACTGTACCAATTGGCGGATGGCTAAATACCACGGTTGGCACCAGGTTGTAATCTAAGTGTTCATTCGGTTTATTGTTGAATAAACGCTCAGATAAACGGCGACCCGCAGCTACTGCTACTGGCGTTAATTCAATACCACCTTCGATAATATCGCCCACAGCATAAATACCTTCTACATTGGTGTTTTGGAATTTGTCGACGATAATTTGACCTCGCTCATTTGTTTTCACGCCTGTTACTTCAAGATTGATCACATCTGTTGCAGGCTCACGACCGATTGCCCAAATAAGGCTATCTACTGTTGTTTCTCGACCATCTTTAAGTTTCAATGTGAGTGAACCATCCACATTTTTTACCACTTTCTCAGGCAGTGCGTGTGTATGTAAATGAATGCTATCTTGTTCCATCACTTGCATCAACGCTTCTAAAATATAAGGATCTTGACTACGTAATGGAGCATGTTGGCGGACAAACAAATGCGTTTCTGTTCCTAAGCTATTAAATACGCCTGCGATTTCTACCGCAATGTAACCAGCTCCTACAACCGCTACGCGTTTTGGCAGAGAATTTAATGCAAAGACACCATCTGAAGTGATACCATACTCAGCCCCTTCAATGGTAGGAATGCTTGGACGACCACCCGTAGCAATTAAGATATGATCTGCGGTGACTAATTCAGTTGAACCGTCTGCATAAGTGACTTCAATCGTTTTCGCATCTTTAAAACGTGCAAAGCCGTTTAACACGTCCACGTTATTTTTTGCTAATACATTGTTGTATGAAGTGTGAATACGACCGATATACGCTTGGCGGCTTTCTACCAATTTTGCGTAATCAAAACCTTTCACTTCTACATCAAAACCGTAATCTGGCGCATATTGATTGATTGCATCCGCAATATGAGCACCGTAGAACATCACTTTTTTCGGCACACAGCCCACGTTTACACAGGTTCCGCCTAAGTGTTTCGCTTCGATAATCGCACATTTTTTACCATAGCTTGCCGCACGGTTGATAGAAGCAATACCGCCTGAACCGCCACCGATAGCAACATAATCGTAATGTTTAGTCATTTTTTATTCCTTATTGATAAAATAAAAGCGGTCTGATTTTAACCGCTTTTTGTAAAAATGTATTGAATTATTGTGATAGGTTATCAGCCTAAATATTCTGACGAGGCACAGAGTTGGCGTAGCCGAATTGTCGCCACGCTTCATAAACGACCACCGCAACTGAGTTCGATAAATTCATACTGCGACTATCTTTACACATCGGAATACGAATTTTTTGAGCTATCGGTAGCGTGTCTAAAATCTCTTTAGGAATCCCCCTACTTTCAGGGCCGAACATCAAAAAATCGCCTAGTTCATACTGCACATCACTATGATTCGGTTCTCCTTTTGTGGTTAAAGCAAAAAGACGTTTTGGCTTCGCCGTTGCTAAGAAATCCTCAAAATTTTTATATTTTTTGATGTCTACAAACTCGTGATAATCCAAGCCTGAACGCTTTAATTTTTTATCATCCCACGTAAAACCAAGTGGTTCAATCATATGTAAGCGAAAGCCACAGTTTGCACAAAGTCGAATAATATTCCCGCTATTTTGTGGAATTTCGGGTTCATATAAAACAATATCTAACATTTTCGTCTCACTTTTTTTCGCTATTTAATTTGCGTTTCAATAATGCCGCCACCTAAGCAAACTTCGCCCAAGTAGAACACAGCGGATTGACCTGGGGTTACAGCGATTTGTGGCTCATCAAAAATCACTTTGATGGTGTTGTCATCAAGCGGTTGAATTTCACACGGAATATCCGCTTGGCGGTAGCGCGTTTTCACTGTGCAGCGTAAGTTTTCACGCAGCGGTTGCATATCTACCCACGTCAATTGTGAAGCAATTAAACCCGAAGAAAGCAAGGCGGAATTATCGTGTCCTTGTGCAACTACTAATACATTATTGATTAAATCTTTTTCCACCACATAGAACGGATCTTCGCTTAAGCCTTTCACTCCGCCAATACCTAAACCTTTGCGCTGTCCGAGGGTGTGATACATTAAGCCATCGTGGCGACCAATTACTTTACCTTCTACGGTACGGATTTCACCTGGTTGAGCAGGCAGAAAGCGGGCTAGAAAGTCTTTAAATTTGCGTTCGCCGATAAAGCAGATCCCTGTGGAATCTTTTTTCTTCGCCGTAGCTAAACCAAGATCTTCAGCAATTTTGCGCACAATCGGCTTTTCAATTTCACCCACTGGAAACAAACTTTGCCCAATCTGTTTTTTATTTAACGCATAGAGAAAGTAACTTTGGTCTTTATTTTCATCTAAACCACGTAATAATTGTGCATTGACATCGTCCCCACTACGGCGAACATAATGCCCAGTGGCAATATAATTTGCCCCTAAATCTTCAGCCGCATACTCTAAAAAGGCTTTGAATTTGATCTCTTTGTTGCACAAAATATCAGGGTTCGGCGTGCGACCTGCTTTATATTCACTTAAAAAATGCTTGAATACGTTATCCCAGTATTCCGCTGCAAAGTTAATTTTGTGCAGTTTCATCCCCAATTTATCCGCTACCGCTTGAGCATCGGCTAAATCCGCTGCTGCAGTGCAATAATCTGTGTCGTCATCCTCTTCCCAGTTTTTCATAAACAAGCCTTCGACTTGATAGCCTTGTTGTTGAAGAATAAACGCAGAAACAGAGGAATCCACCCCACCAGACATACCGATAATCACTTTTTTCTTAGCGTTTTCGGCAAGTTGTTCGGAGGTTAAGGTTGGAAAGTGTTGGTTGTAAGTGTTTGAATTTAACATAGTTCTCCCGTAACTTCGGTTAAGGCGAAGCACATTTGGTTTATTAAAGTTAAAGGACTCTACGCCCTTGCCTATATATTGTCAATACGAAAACTTTGAAGGTTAAACTTCTGCTATATGCTTTCTATTTTTGATAAAAAATGTTGCCTATTTGTTTTATATTTTCAATTAAATCTGGATTATTGATTTGATGACATCCAAATCGGTGTCTCCATATTTTTGTACTTCATCCGTTAAATAGGTGATAGATTTTTGATAGTTTTGAAAACGTTGTTTCTAACGGATATTCAGCCATACTTTAGGCTCTTTCTGCTTGTTCAACCAACCACGGACAAGGCACAAATCTATTCCCGTAAATTTGCTGGTGAACTTGAAGCTGTTTCACAATCTCTTTTGCACTCACTTTTTTCATATAGGCATAAATACCACCTCTGAATTGCGGGAAGCCAGTGCCGAGCACAGAAGCGACATTTCCTTCTTCAGGAGATTGGATTACTTTTTCGTGCAAACACCAAGCGGCTTCGTTGATCATTCGTAAAATACACCGACGGGCGATCTCTTCTGCTTCCAAGTCATTTTGTGTGATGGTTTCCATCACGTGATAGATACTTTTATCCTCTTGCAAGCGTGTGCCGTGCTTGTCATACATATAGAAGCCACGTTTGTTTTTGCAGCCTTTTCGTTCGTTGCGAATGAGTAGCTCTGCTTTAGCTGGCATTTCGAAACGTTCGCCATAAGCTTTTACTAAGGCAGGTATGGCTTTGTTTAGCACGTCTAAGCCCATTTCATCTATCATTGCAAGCGGTCCAATTTTGAAGCCGAATTCTTGTAACGAGCGGTCGATAAATTCAATCGCTTCACCATCAATCACACATTGCATCGCTTCAAGCAATAATGGCGTGAGCAAGCGGTTGATAAAATAACCTTGCGTATCAGAAACCAACAAAGGCACTTTACCTTGCTGGATCGCAAAATGGATTGCGGTGGCAATCGTGTGTTCGCACGTGCCTTCGTGGGGGATAATTTCCACCAATTGCTGTTTGGTTACAGGGCTAAAATAGTGAAAACCGATCACATTTTCTGGACGTTTTGCTACTGATGCAATCTCTTTGATCGAAAACGTGGAGGTATTTGTTGCGAAAATAGCATGTTTGTCATAGTAATTTTCGCTTTCTTGCAACATTCGTTGCTTAAGCTTGAGATCTTCATACACTGCTTCAATAATAAAATCAGTCGATTTCGCGGCAACTAAACGTTCGCCTCCTGTGATCAAATTCATTCGTTGGATCATTTCACCTTCACGCAGCTGTTTTTTTTGCACCGCTTGTCGCATTAAGTCGTAGCAAGTTCGTAGTGCTTTTTGGATTTCAGAAGGGTGAATATCCTTAATTCGTACAGGAATACGGGCATTATTGGCGGTTAAGTAAGCAATACCCGCCCCCATATAGCCAGAACCGAGAATACTCACCTGCAATACATCACGAACATTGCCACGAATGGCGTATTTATCTTTCATCGCTCGTTCGGTTTTCTTCAAGTTTACCAATACTTTTGCAGTTTCAGTGTTGAGCAGTTTAACCAATGTATCTTGTTCAAAAGTTAAACCTTGCTTGAAATGAGGCTCTTTGAGCAACTCAATCAATTCAACCACAGCAGGATAGTTACCGAACGTTTGTTGCCAGAGGCGATTTTCCAAGTGGTCAAGCAGTTTATTACGCAACGATGGCGTGCCTTCCAATTTTTTACGCCATTTGCGCAGGACATTTTTAGGTTTCTTGTAATCCGCTTTTGTGACTTGATTTTCCAACAAAAGCTGATAAGCCACTTCGAATAAGCGATTTGCAGACACAGTCATATCAACCAAACCGAGTTTGAGGGCGTGCTCCACATCCACTTTTTTGCCTGAGCTGAGCATATCCGCTGCCTGATTTAAGCCAATTAAACGCGGCAGACGCTGAGTGCCACCCGCAAATGGCAAAATGCCAGAGCGAATTTGTAGCATTGCAAATTGTGTGTAAACTTCATCGGAGGCGATGCGATAATCACAGGCTAAAGCGAGCTCCAAACCTGCTCCGAAGCAATTACCATCAATAGCCGCAACCACTGGCACTTTAAGCACATTTAGTTCGCGCATTACTAATTGCATTTCTTGCGAAAATTGTTTGAGTTGAGCTTCCGTTTTGCCTTGCAATACTGAAAGTTTAAAGCCTTGAATAAAGTTTTTGGGGCGAGTTGAAATAAATAAAATGCCTCGCACTTGTTGATAAATTGCTTTTCCAATCACGTTACGCAGTTCTTCTACGCAATTTTCTGGCAGCCAGTTTGCATCATTTTCTGGGCTTAAAATGTTTACCACTGCAATACGATTATCATCAACTTCAACTTGGAAAGTAGGACGGTTTATCTCGTTCATTTCGCTTTGTGCTTGTTCAATTTGATCTGTCATATCATCCTCACTTTCTATTCCGTTTCTAAAACCATTGCCGCACCTAAACCGCCCAAGCCACTTGAAGCCACCAGCGACGTGCCGCCACCTTTACGCTTGAGAGCGAAAAGCGATTGGATCACGGTACGAAGACTGGTGACTGCTCGTGGGTTACCAAAGGCAATCGAACCGCCCAAATGGTTGAGCTTATTGAGATCAATTTTGCCCAAACAAGCGGTGCGATTTAGCTGAGATTTTGCAAAATTGCCTGACTCAAACAAACGAATATTCATCAGCATTTGGCTTGCTGAGGTTTCGTGAATATCAATAAAATCCATATCAGCAAGCGTTAAGCCAGCACGTTCAAGGGCAATTGAGCTAGAAATCGTTGCTCCAGCAAACATATTGTGCCAAATATCATTGCCCGTAATCGCATAACTGCGAATATAGCCTAATACCTCAAGCCCCAATGCTTTGGCTCGGCTCTCATTCATCAACAACACCGCTGCTGCTCCGTCTACAGGTTGAGGAATATTCGCCTCAGTGACAGTCGCATAAGGCTTGTGCATAATCGGTGAAAAGAGTTGGTAATATTGTGGGCGAGTAGCCGCGTTGATTAAAGTATCTGCCACCACAAAATCGGTGTAAGGACGTGGGACAGATTGCATTACTTCCTCTTTAAACAAGCCCAATTTCCATGCATTTGAAGCTTTTTCATTTGAGAATCGAGCGTATTCATCCTGTTCAGCACGGCTGATATTGTAATCTTGTGCCATCTGTTCAGAGAGTTCAGCCACGGAAAGTTGTGTCGTGAAATCTTTTAAATTCACCCCATGCGGTTTGAAATCACCCCAAGAAAAATCACGAAAACGGCGAAATTTTTCATCGAGTGTTTCAGCTTTGAAAATAGATTTGAATTTATAAATTACACGAGGACTTAGGCTGATTGGAGCATTGGAAATGGAATCTGCACCACCTGCAATACCTGCAGAAATCGAACCAGACAGAATACTTCCAGCTACATTGACTATCGCTTGCAAGCCAGAAAGACAAGAGCTACTAATACTATAAGTTTGCAGTTGTGGCATATTTAATGCGAGGGCAATTTCACGTGCTGGATTTGGAATGTCTGGTTGTTGAATAACTTGCCCAAAAACGAGCTGTTCAATTTCATTACAATCAATAGCTAACCGGCTTAAAAGCTCATTAGTTACCATCGTTCCCAAACTAGTAGCATAGGCATCTTTAAAGCCTGTATCACGACGAGCAAATGGCGTTCTAAGCCCACTGACTATCGCAATACGATCTCCTTGGGCAGTTAAAAGACGTTGTTTAGGCATAGCGTTCCTGTAGATAATAAGAAATGTTAGGCTACAAAAGTAAGTATTTTAACACGGCAGTACAGGAACAGAAAGCGACCCTCTTCGCTGATATTATATTCTTATACTTTGTAGGTAACATGGGACTAAAACCATCAAGCTTTTTTGTTCAGGTCATAAACTTTTTGAATGACGGAAATAATATGCCGTTCTCAACAAGGTTTCGGCAGCTTTCGAAGTAAGATTCCACATTTATAAACAGCTAAAAGTGCATCGTTGGCGGTACGGTATTTTGCCAACGCATGACGAATCACTTTTGTTTGTTTGCTTTGGCGGTCAGGGATTGAAATAATTACCGCACTTTTGTTAAACCGTCCAACCATGCTTGATGAGCGTTTACCATTGGATTTGGCACGGTTTCTACTAAGCCCTGCAAGCGACGGGGCTACAAAGAAACGTCAGCCTGTCAGTACAAAACTTTAGGGGCTGACGTAGATTAGTAAGAGCATTAGTTTAAAGAAATCTATACAAAATAAGCTCCTTGAATTTTTTGTATTAGAAGTGACAGCCAGCAGCGGCTGATTTACTTGGTATCCGAGCCAATTCAGCGATTTTATTTAGGGCTAATCTACGTCAGCCCCTAAATTTAAAAAGTTAGCTTTTACACTGTCTATGCTACTTTCTACGCCGCTTCTCGGTGATAGAAGCGCAAACTATGTTCTTTTTGGCGGGCAGAGCTGAAGGCAGAAACTCGTTTTAAGTAGCCAATCACACGCGTGCCGTAATCAATGTCTTTCGAGCCACATTCTGGACAGCATTGTAAGGTGCGTTTGTCGATGTAAGCACAGGTGTTGCAGATGGTGATTTTCACGTTAATGCAGAAGTAGTTGCAGCCTGTTTTGGCTGCGATGTCGAACATTGTGCGGTATCCTGTTTGGGTTAAGGCTTCATCTAAATTCAAATGCAAGGCAGAGCCGCCATCAAGCCATTCGATGAATTCTTTGCCGTGCAGCAAGAATTTATCTAGAGCGTTAATTTGCTCATCTTCCACCACATAAAAGTAGGAGTTGTAGCACTCTCTCGGCACAAAGTAGCCATCGGCTTTATCCCATTTCGCATTTTTTACGCCTAAATTCTCCGCTGGCACAAATTCGGTGTTGAATTTCATGCCATAGATTTTAGCGGCTTGTTGATTTGCTTCAAAAATCACTTTTAAGCGGCTTTGCACAAACTCCGCATAGTCTGGATTATATCCCACGGTTAAGCCTTGCGATTCCGCTGCTTCCACCATTCCGTTTATGCCAATGGTAAGAAACTGCTTATCGAGCGAGATAAACCCTGCATCATAAACAGACAGCATACCTGCGGCTAAGTACTCGTCCATTAGTTTGCGATAGGCAACTTGATATTGGTGGATCTTACGCACTTCTGTCGCTAAATCCCGTCCATCTTGCACTAAACGGTTCATATTGAGCGTAATCACGTTAATCGAACCTGTCGCCACACCGCCAGCACCAAGTGAATAAGAGAAAGTGTGATCTGCAATTTCATTGCGTAAGCGACAGCAAGAGGCAAGCGAATCGGGGTTATCTGATTGATAAATAAAGAAGGCATTGCCTTGCGAGAGCTCTTCTGCCATGTGGTCGGCAAATTCGTTGTCTTTGCATTTGCCATTTTCGGTCAACATTGCTGCGGTGACCACGGGGAAAGTCAAAATCGCTTTGGTACGCTCTTGGTTAAACCATTTCATAAAGAAACGTTGTAGCTTGGCAGTGGTTGCCCAATTCGGACGTTCAAAGTCGGGGAAGACGAAATCGCCGAACATCGCCTTAAAATAGAAGCGATCGTAAATCGAAATGTTCCAGAACACGCTTTGATAACCGCGTGCCGCGGCGGGCTGGTTGATGCTATAAACCACTTGTTGAAGATGATTTTCCACCTCCAAGCGGTGTGTTTCTAAGTAATTTTCACCAAAATCTTTACGAGCAAAATAGTCGAAATAGGTCAGAAATTCGACTGTTGCAACTGCTCCAGCAAATTGCGAACTCACGGCAAACACAAAGTTAATAAATGAGCCGCAAAATGATGCTAAATGTTTCGGTGCTTGAGATTCCCCGCCCAGTTTGGTTAAGCCTTCACGCAAAAATGGGTACATCGTCACCGATACGCAATAAGGCTTAAGGCTAGTTTCATCGTGAACGTAAATCTCGTGAGCTTCGATTTGGCGAAGATACTCTGTTGCACATTCTTCTCCAAAGAGTTCTGCAATTTTCTGGCTCACTTTGGCACGGTTGAGCTGTACGAAAAAATCTTTCATTAACTCTTGTTCCATTGTTGCAATGTTTTTTTGGGTCACGTTCGCATTAGCGTCCATTTTCGAACCATCCGCGGCGTTTTTGGCTTTTTTATATTCTGTGATGAAATCTAGCTTTTGAGAAAGTTGAGTTGGGGTGAGTCGGATCATATTGTTTCCTTAATACTACATGTTTTTTAATGATGAAAACTTCGTTCCCTCCATAAACGGTGGGATATCAACGAATAAACAAACTATTCAAACACTCCCCCGTTCTTAAATCGACAAATCGTTGGTTGGTAGTGAGGCTATTTAATCCGCCACGCTCAGCAATCCAACGCCCTGTTTTGAGGTAGGTGAGTGAGGTTAAAATTCTTGGGTCAAGTTCTATTTTTTCTAAGCCTGTATAAAGACAGGTTGCCAGCCCCTCGGCTTGAGCTATTTTGAGCAATAGAATGAGTTTTTCAGGCAACCATTCACCGCCCATAAATAACACGCAGCTGATTAAGTCTTGATATTTTTTGAGCTGTTTGACAAAGTAAATCTCCGTCAAAATTTGACCGCTTCCTCGTTTCCAGCTCTCAGTACTGTGGCAACCTTTGCAACCTAAAGGGCAGCCAGTGATGAAAAATGCGAGGCTGGTTTCATTCGGCACTTCTTGCCAAACAACTTGTTGATTGCAAAATCTAATTTCTTCCATGTTAAAATTAAATCACTATATGTTGTGTCTTTAATTACCAATAACAACAATATGTAGATATACTACGATTTTTCTTTAAAAAAGAAAATCGGAAAATTTACACGAAAGGGGTTGCAAAATTTTTAGTTAAATAAAATCAAAGAGATAAACCCAGAAAATTTTTCAGGTTAATTTTGTGTTAATTTGCGTTAAAAAATGGGTAACAATGTTGCAGTTTTGGTAAGCGGTTGAATTTCTTCTATTTTTTGCAAGCATAATATTTCAGTCACTAAAATTACCACGTTTTTTCTATTGTTCGAGAGAGCAAAAAACGGGATAATAGCCACATTTTTTAGTATTGAATGTGAATTTGGGTGTGGAAAATGGTGGATTATCTTCTTCTGATTATAGGCACGGCACTCATAAACAACTTTGTCTTGGTAAAATTCCTTGGGCTTTGTCCGTTTATGGGGGTATCGAAAAAAGTCGAAACGGCAATCGGTATGGGGTTGGCAACAACGTTCGTACTGACGGTGGCATCACTTTCGGCTTATTTGACGGAGGCATTTATCCTCATTCCGCTGCAAGCCCAATTTTTACGTACACTTGTTTTCATTTTAATTATTGCGGTCATCGTGCAATTAACCGAGATGATTATCCACAAAACAAGTCCTGTACTTTATCGTCTGCTTGGGATCTATCTTCCGCTGATTACCACTAACTGTGCTGTCTTAGGTGTGGCATTGTTGAACGTAAATCTTGCCAATAACTTGGTGCAATCAGTGCTTTATGGCTTTGGTGCCGCACTTGGCTTTTCACTTGTTTTAGTGCTTTTTGCCGCACTGCGTGAACGATTAGCAGCGGCGGATGTGCCTCGTCCGTTCCAAGGGGCTTCTATCGCATTAGTCACCGCAGGCTTGATGTCGCTTGCCTTTATGGGCTTTGCAGGGTTGGTGAAAATCTAATGTTAGCCTTTTCCATTGTGACTTATATTATTATCGCCATCGTAGTTATCGCCTTGATTTTTGGGGCGATTTTGGGCTATTCCTCTGTAAAATTGAAAGTGGAAGAAGACCCAATTGTCGAGAAAATTGATGCGATTTTACCGCAAAGTCAATGTGGGCAATGTGGCTACCCAGGTTGCAAACCTTATGCGGAAGCCATTGCCAATGGCGATGCGATTACCAAATGTGTGCCAGGTGGTCAGCCTTTAGTGGTCAAAATTGCTGATCTATTGGGCGTTGATGTGCCAACTATGGATGGCGTAGAAGAACCCGAAACCAAAGTCGCGTTTATTCATGAAGATCTCTGCATTGGCTGCACTAAATGTATTCAAGCCTGCCCTGTGGATGCGATTGTGGGCAGTAACAAGGCGATGCACACTATTATTGCGGATTTCTGCACAGGCTGTGAGCTCTGTGTTGCACCTTGTCCAACCAACTGTATTGAGATGATTAAACCGAAAAAAACAGCTCGCCAATGGAACTGGCAGTTTGATCCAAATTTGGTCATTCCGATTGTGAACACCACCGAAATTCAACAG
This sequence comes from Pseudohaemophilus parahaemolyticus, assembly GCF_938021905.1. Lineage (GTDB taxonomy): Bacteria > Pseudomonadota > Gammaproteobacteria > Enterobacterales > Pasteurellaceae > Haemophilus_A > Haemophilus_A parahaemolyticus_B. Next base: position 65,823 of record NZ_CALIFA010000087.1, on the reverse strand, counting down.
AAAAAAGTGATTGGCGGAGGAGCGGATGAGTAATCCAAATGAAGTGCTAACTCGCATTCGCCTTAATAAAGAAACGGGCAAACTTTGGCAATTTCCAGGTGGAATTCACCCGCTTGAAAACAAAAAACAGTCAAGCCAAAAGCCAATTCGTACACTCAATTTACCTAAATATTTTTATGTGCCTGTGGTACAACATTCTGGCTGGGCAGGCAATCTGATCGTCAAAGAGGGCGATTATGTCTTTAAAGGGCAAGCACTCACTCAAGGCGATCACTACCGCCAATTGCCTGTGCATGCACCGACATCGGGCAGAGTGGTAGCAATTGCCCCACACGTGGCATCACACGCTTCTGGTTTACCAGAAATAACCGTAGTGATTGAAACTGACGGCAAAGATGAGTGGATTGAACGTAAGCCAATTGACGATTTCTTGCAGATGACAAGCGGTGAAATTATCGAAAAAGTTTACCGATATGGTATTGCTGGATTAGGCGGAGCAGTGTTTCCAACAGCATCCAAACTTAGCCTTGCGGATAAACGTTGTAAGCTGTTAATTATCAACGGGGCGGAGTGTGAACCTTACATTACTTGTGATGATCGCTTGATGCAGGAGCGAGCGAATGAATTGGTCGAAGGCATCCGTATTTTGCGTTACGTGCTTCGCCCTGAAGAGGTTGTGATTGCAATTGAGGATAACAAGCCAAACGCAATCAAAGCGGTTAAAAAAGCCTTGAAAGGTGCAAATGATATGTTTGTGCGTGAAATTCCAACCAAATATCCATCTGGTGCGAGTGATCAGCTTGTGCAGGTATTAACAGGTTTGGAAATTCCACAAGGCAAACGTACCATCGAAATGGGTATTGTGATGCACAATATTGGCACGGTCTATGCAGTAAAACGTGCCATCATTGATGATGAGCCGTTAGTCGAACGCGTGGTAACCCTTACAGGCGATAAAATCCGTAATAAAGGCAACGTGTGGGCAAGACTTGGCACACCGATTATTCACTTGCTCGAGCAAGTAGATTATCAGGCTGATGTGCGTTTCCCTGTCTTTTTAGGTGGACCGATGACGGGCTTTATTTTGCCTTCGTTACAATCACCTATCACCAAAACAGCGAACTGTATTATCGCTCCAGATCATTTTGAATATGCACCACCAGAGCCTGAACGCAGCTGTATTCGTTGCTCAAGCTGTTCGGATGCTTGCCCTGTTGGTTTATTACCGCAACAGCTTTACTGGTTTGCCCGTTCAGAAGATCACGAAAAATCTAACGAATACCACTTAGAGGCTTGTATTGAGTGCGGCATCTGTGCTTACGTCTGCCCAAGCTACATTCCTCTTATTCAATATTTCCGCCAAGAAAAAGCCAAAATTGCAGAAATAGAAGAGAAAGCGAAGAAATCGGAAGAAGCAAAAGAACGTTTTGAATCCCGTGAAGCTCGCTTGCAGAAAGAGAAAGAGGCACGCACTGCTAGAATTAACCAAGCGGCTGAAAAACGCCGTGAAGAGATTGCTCAAAATCGAGGTGAAGATCCTGTGGCAGCCGTGCTAGCTCGTATTAAAGCAAAAAAAGCGGAGCCTACAGCCGAAGTTCATGTAAAAGCCAATGGCGAACCTGATAACAGCGATTTGATGGCACAACGCAAAGCTCGCCGCTTAGCGAAACAGGCAGAGACTACACAAGCGGTTGAAAAGGCGGAAGAAACTGCAAAATCTGCTGAAAATCCATCTGAGAACGCTGAGAGCTTAGATGCGAAAAAAGCGGCTATCGCTGCGGCACTAGCCCGTGCTAGAGCGAAAAAAGCGGGCCACATAGCTGAACAGCCAAAACAAGAAAGCAAGCTAGATTCAAATCAGTCTGAAGCAGATCCACGTAAAACTGCCGTAGCTGCTGCACTTGCCCGTGCTAAAGCGAAAAAAGAGGCTCAGCAACAAGTACAAGCGGTCGAAAAAACCGAAGAGGTTACAAAACCTACCGAAGAGCTTGATCCTCGCAAAGCGGCAGTCGCTGCCGCCCTTACTCGTGCCAAAGCGAAGAAAGAAGCTCAACAGGCACAAGCGGTCGAAAAAGCCGAAGAGGTTGCAAAACCTGAGGAAGAGCTTGATCCGCGCAAAGCGGCTGTCGCTGCGGCAATTGCTCGTGCGAAAGCCAAAAAAGCAGCTCAACAACAGAGTGAACAATAACCGAATAATGGAAAGAAAAGGAAGCATCAATGTTTAAAATGGTCAGCTCCCCACATACACACGGGAGTAATTTAACCGCCAAATTTATGTTATGGGTGATGGTTGCTATGTTGCCCGCCCTTGTTGTGCAATGCTATTACTTCGGCGCTGGTGTGTTAGTGCAGGTTATCATTGCAGTTAGCTTTGCCGTAGTTATTGAACTTACTGTGGCAAAACTTCGCCGAAAACGGACTACTTTCTATTTGGCGGATCTCTCTGGCATTTTAACCGCACTGATTTTAGCAATGTCTATTCCGCCTTATTCCCCTTATTGGATCGTGATGATCGGGATGATTGTTGCCTTGCTATTGGCAAAACATATTTACGGTGGGTTAGGGCAGAATTTGTTTAACCCTGCTATGGTAGCATATGCGTTGCTATTGATTTCGTTCCCTGTGCAAATGACCTCATGGAGCGTACCAAGCCAGCTATTAAGCGAGCCGCCAACGATGAACGACGCCTTTCATTTGGTTTTTACTGGCGTAACTAGCGATGGATTTAGTTTGCGTCAATTAGTTGATAGCGTAGATGGTATTACTCAAGCAACACCGCTTGATAGTGCGAAATTAGCGATGAAAGCACAAGGTTTTATTGCACCAGAACTTGCACAAAATATCAGCGATAAATTGGGCTTTAACGGCTGGTTTCAAATCAATTTGGCGTTTTTGATTGGTGGGATTTTCCTGATTGCGAAACGTATCATTCACTGGCAAATTCCAGTGGCGATGTTGACGGTATTTATGTTGTGTAGCTACACGGACAATGCGGTGAAACAACTCGCTTTTGCCGATTCGAGCAGTGCATTGTGGGAAACGTGGCAACATCTTTTTAGTGGGGCGATGATGTTTGGGGCGTTCTTTATTGCGACTGATCCCGTTTCCGCCTCCATTACTCCACGTGGAAAACTGATTTTCGGAGGCTTAATTGGCTTGTTGGTTTACCTGATTCGTTATTATGGAAATTACCCCGATGCAGTGGCATTCTCAGTGTTGCTAGCCAATATTTGCGTACCGCTGATTGACCACTATACGCAACCAAGATTGTACGGGACGAGAAAATAATGAACACCTCAAAAATTACCTTAAAATACGCTCTTTTGCTTGGGCTTATTGCGTTGCTTTGCACCGCAGTTTCAACGGGCGTTTATCTGCTTACTAAAGGGCGAATTGATGAAGTAACGGCTAATCAGCAACGAGCTTTATTACACGAGGTTGTCCCACAAGATCATTTTGATAATGATTTACTGGCAACCTGTAAAGTGGCAAATTTATCTGAGGCACCGCATTTAAACCGCATCTATATTGCAAAAAAAGAAGATAAAACAACCGCTTACGCAATACAAGGTACCGCACCTGATGGCTATTCGGGCAATATTGTGCTGTTGATGGGGATTGAGCCGAATGGCAGGGTGTTAGGTGTAAGAGCCTTGCAACACGCCGAAACACCAGGTCTAGGCGATAAAATCGAAACTCGTATTTCAGATTGGATTTTATCTTTCGCAGGTAAGGTGTTTTCACTTGAGAATGAAGCCGCTTGGGCAGTGAAAAAAGATGGTGGTCAGTTTGATCAATTCACGGGAGCGACGATTACCCCGCGAGCAGTCGTCAATAATGTGCGTGAAAATGCGAAATGGGTAATTACCGAATTGGTACAGCATCCTGAACTTGTTGAGCAGCTGAGATCGTGCAAATAGGAGGAATTATGTCAACAGAAATTGAAAATCAAATTCCTGTCACTCAAATCGAAACGGAAAACAGCCCAACACCAAGTGTCTGGAAAACGCTATTTATGGATGGCGTTTGGAAAAATAATAGTGCTTTGGTGCAATTGCTTGGGCTTTGTCCACTTTTGGCGGTGTCAAACAGCGTGACAAATGCGTTAGGGCTTGGCTTAGCAACAATGTTTGTATTGATTGCAACCAATACTACGATCTCGCTGTTTCGCAAAGTGATCCCTAATGATATTCGTATTCCGATTTATGTGATGATTATCGCCACCGTAGTAACCGCAGTGCAATTATTAATGAATGCATTTGCTTATTCGGTTTATCAATCACTAGGGATTTTTATTCCATTGATTGTAACCAACTGTATTGTGATCGGACGAGCTGAGGCTTACGCCTCAAAAAATAATGTGGCACAATCTGCCTTTGATGGCTTTGCGATGGGTTTAGGGGCAACATTAAGCCTTGTTGTGTTGGGGGCATTGCGTGAATTACTTGGACAAGGTACACTTTTTGATGGTTTAGACTTATTATTAGGAGATTGGGCGAAATCATTACGTCTAGATGTGTTACACTTAGATTCTGGTTTATTATTAGCCATTTTACCCCCTGGTGCCTTTATAGGTTTAGGGGTAATGTTAGCCATTAAAAACTTGATTGATAAAAAATAATGACTGAAATTACAGAACAGAAAGGCTACACGCATAAATTTTTGTGGCAATTTTTACTACCAAAGTACTGGAACATATGGCTCAGTGTGCTAGTGTTACTCATATTAGCGTTTGTGCCTTATCGATTACGAGATAAGCTAGCTGTTTTTGTTGGCAAAGTGGCTTACCGCTATTTGAAAAAGAAAGGCAACAAACAATTCCGTCGTTCAGATATTAACTTACGTTATTGCTTTCCCAATTGGAGTGAAGACAAGCGGTTAAAAACGATTGAAGAAATGTTTATTACCGTAGCTCAAACAATGTTAGGCATTGGCGAAATTGCAGTGCGTTCGGTGAAACATCTGCAAAAACGGAGTGAATTTATCGGGCTTGAGCACATTTATCAAGCTAAAGCGGAAGGCAAAAATATTATTCTACTTGTGCCACACACTTGGGCAATTGATGCATCTGGGATTATTCTGCATACACACGGAATGCCAATGGTTTCAATGTATAATCCACACCGAAATGCATTAGTCGATTGGCTATGGAACGCAACCCGTGAGCGTTTTGGCGGACGAATGCACACACGTCAAAATGGGATTAAGCCATTTTTAGCAGATGTCAAAAAAGGGAATATGGGCTATTTCTTGCCAGATGAAGATTTTGGTAAGGAATTAAGTGTTTATGTCGATTTCTTTGCAACGGAAAAAGCAACTTTGCCAGGGCTAAACAAAATGGCTCGTGTGGCAAATGCGGTGGTTATCCCAATGTTTTCCACCTATCAAGCGAAGAAAGGCGTGTATCAAATGGAAATTCTACCGCCGTTGGAATTTTCGGGTACGCCTGAGCAATCCGCTCGTGAAATGAACATAGTGATTGAATATTTTGTGACCAAGTCGCCAGAACAATATGTCTGGATTTTGCGTTTATTAAAAACGCGTCGTGATGGGCAAGATATTTATAAAAAAGAATAAAGAGAGTGAGAAATTGAATGAGCGAAAAATTAGAAGTTCAACCCGCTAAAATTAGACAACCTCGCCGAATTTCCCCTTTCTGGCTTTTGCCAATTGCGGCATTTGCGATTGGCTGTTTATTGTTTTTTCAAATTCTGCAAGAACGTGGACAGATGATCACCATTCGTTTTAACGAAGGGGATGGTATTACAGCGGGTAAAACTGCAATTCGTTATCAAGGCTTGCAAATTGGCATGGTCAAAAAAGTCTATTTTGTGGATAACCTTAAAAGTGTAGAAGTGGAAGCAGAAATTAACCCAGAAGCACGTTCTGTACTGAAAGAGGGAACCCAATTTTGGGTGGTAAAACCGACCGCTTCACTTGCAGGAGTTTCAGGGTTAGACACTCTTGTTTCGGGCAATTACATTACACTTAAGCCAAGCGATGATCCAAATGCAAAAAGCGAAGATGAGTTTACTGCTCAAGATGAACCACCTGTAGTAATTGCGACTGATGGTGCATTGTTAATTAAGTTAGTATCGGATGATCTCGGCTCATTGACAACAGGCTCACAAGTCTATTTCCGCAAAGCGCCCGTAGGACAAGTAGCCGACTACCGTTTTAGTGCAGATCGTAAAAAGGTCGAGATTGATATTTTAATCAATAAAAAAGATGTCGGCTTAGTGAAGAAAAATAGTCGCTTCTGGAACATCAGCGGCGTGAACGTAAAAGCGGGAATGTCGGGGGTTGATCTCTCAATGGATAGCTTGGCTTCTATGGTGATGGGCGGTGTTGCTTTTGATTCCCCAGATAATGATGAGCCTGCTGAACAAGGGCAACGTTATACACTTTATCCAGATTATAAATCAGCAAAACGCGGTGTCGATATTCAAATTTTAGTACCGATGGATGAAGGGTTAAAACTACAAGAAACGGGCGTATTCCATAAAAACGTGCAAGTGGGCGTATTAACCGATTTAGATATTCCCGTTGAGAATGACAGCATTTTTGAACAATTACAGCCTGAGCAGAAAAAAGGAATGCTCAAAGGCGTGTTGTTAATCGATCCCAATTATGTGCATCTGTTTAAAACGGATACGAAAATTTTACTCAGAGAACCAAAATTCAGCCTAAATAAAGAGCAAATCAGCAAAATTGGCGAGCTATTCCGAGGTGATTACTTTGATGTATTAAGTGGTTCAGGCGAAGCAAAAACGCAATTTACGGTTGAAAAAGAGGAAGATTTCTTACTTCATTTGCCCAATATGCTGGCATTGACGTTCCAAGCGTCAGAATCTTATGGTGTAGATGAAGGACAGGGCATTTATTACAACGATGTGCAAGTGGGTGAAATTTTAAAACGAAAACTTACATTGAATAATGTTGAGTTTCAAGGGGTAATTTATCCACCATATCGCCACTTGGTTGGACAAAATAGCAAGTTTGTGGCGATTTCTAACTTAGATGTCAATATTGGGCTAGATGGTTTACGTGTTAAAGCAGGCTCGCCAAGTGATTGGGTGAAAGGCGGGGTGCGTTTAATTTCTGATAAACCAACGGGCGGTGCAAAAAGTGAATACCCGCTTTACAAAGATACCGATCACGCTGAGCTTGGTGTAGTATCTAGTGAAAAACGAACAACGCTGACGCTTTCTGCAAAAGAGCTTTCTGGCATAAGCCAAGGTTCTGTAGTGCTTTACCGTGATTTCCAAGTGGGAGAGGTGCTGAAAGTTCGCCCAACGCAAAAACAGTTTGAGGTTGATCTCTTTATTGAGCCTGCTTATCGCCACTTAATCAGCGATAAAAGCCGTTATTGGGTTGAACCTGCTGTCTCTGCTGATGTGTCGCTTAAAGGAGTAAATATTCAAGCTGCACCAATTATGCGAACGCTTAAAGGGGCGATTGGCTTTGATAATCAAGCGGGAAGTGGCAGCAAAACCCTTTTTGCAAGCAAAGATAAAGCTCTTTCGGGTAATACTTACCTCACGTTAATTGCTAAAGATGCTTCCAAGCTATCAGAAGGAATGGACATCAAATATATGGGGTTGACCGTAGGTAAGGTCGAAAAACTTGAATTGCAAAATGCAAGAAAACAGATAAAAGCGACCGCTTATGTCGAAGGGCAATATTATCCATTGCTTGCTAAAGCAGGCAGCAAATTTAATGTGATCTCGCCTGAAATTTCTACTTCGGGTGTGAAAAACATTGATGCGGCATTGCAAAACTATATTAGCGTAGAGGCGGGTAGCGGTAAGTTGCAAACGCAATTTACGCTTGCTGATACGGATACCCTTAACACCACTTATAGCAATGGTTTTCCTGTGATTGTGGAAACCAGCGATGCACAAGGCATTCAAGTTGAAGCACCCGTTTTATATCGCGGAATGCAGGTAGGTATTGTCAAAAAAATGAGCTTAAGTGAGCTAGGCGATCGGGTCTTTATTCACTTAGCAATTGAAAATAAATATCAGCATTTGGTGCGTAATAACACCGAATTCTGGGCGGCTTCAGGTTACACGATGGATATTAGCTTACAAGGCGTAAGTATGAACTCAGGAACAATGTCGCAATTGTTAAACGGTGGTATCGCATTCTCAACCCCATCAGGCAGAGTAGTGCAACCACAGGCGAAACCAAACCGCCATTTCTTATTACAACGTAAAATTCCGCAAGAAGCCCCAGAATGGGATCAAGGAATTGCGGAATAGAAAGATTTATTATTAGGAGAGAATTATGCCTTTATTAGATAGCTTTAAAGTAGACCATACTAGAATGAATGCTCCAGCAGTTCGCGTGGCAAAAACCATGACAACGCCAAAAGGTGATACCATTACCGTGTTTGACTTACGCTTCTGCCGTCCGAATATTGATATTCTACCAGTGCGTGGTATTCATACTATGGAACACCTTTTCGCAGGCTTTATGCGTGATCACTTAAATAGCGAAAACGTAGAAATTATTGATATTTCACCAATGGGCTGTCGCACGGGTTTTTATATGTCGTTAATTGGTGCACCAAGTGAGCAAGATGTAGTACAAGCATGGACAGCTTCAATGGAAGATGCGTTAAACAAAGTGCCAGATGTATCAAAAATTCCAGAGCTAAACGAATACCAATGCGGTTCATATAAAGAGCACTCTTTAGAAGAAGCACACCAAATTGCACGTAATGTGCTAGCAAAAGGCATTGGTGTAAATCGCAACGAAGATTTAGCATTAGATGAGAAGTTATTGAATCCTTAAATTGAGGAATTTTGTGTTAGATTACGCATAAATCAGCCCCTTTGGGGCTGTTTTGTTTAATATCTTTTAGGAAAAATATGTTCAATAAATTATTTACTTGGTTCGAAAATCGAATCGAAATCTATCCAAACGAACAGCCTCAAATCCCAAAAGCTGGTTTGCTTCCTTTCATTTATGATGCAACAAAAGGAATGCGCTTTTACTTGATTTTGCTTACCATCTTAGTGGCAAGCGTAGGGATTATTGAGGCGGTTCTGTTTCAATTTATGGGCGAATTGGTCGATTGGATCAACCGCTTCAGCCCGTCTGAACTTTGGGCAGAGAAAAGCGGTTCAATTATCACCATGTTTTGCATTGCAATCTTAGGCGTGCTGTTTGTCTTTTTATCAAGCAGTATTCGCTTCCAAAGTTTGCAAGGTGTCTTCCCTATGCGTTTGCGTTGGAATTTCCACCGCTTGATGCTCGGACAAAGTATGGGCTTTTATCAAGACGAATTTGCAGGGCGTGTATCAGCAAAAGTAATGCAAACAGCCCTTGCTGTGCGCGATGTGGTGATGACCTGTGCAGATATGCTGATTTATGTTGCCGTTTATCTTGCAACTTCAAGCGTGATCTTGCTGCAGTTTGATGGTTGGCTGTTTTTGCCCTTTATTTTATGGGTTATTTCACTTGGTTTAACTATTAAAATTTTCGTACCGAAACTTGCTCTTGCCGCCCAAGAACAGTCAGATGCACGAAGCCTAATGACAGGACGAATTACCGATGCTTATTCCAACATCGCTACAGTCAAACTCTTCTCACACAGCAATCGTGAATCAGCTTATGCAAAAGAGTCAATGGAAGAGTTTATGGTCACGGTGCATAAACAGATGCGTTTGGTGACCGTGATTGAAACATTGACTAACTTCACAAGCATCAGTTTAATCGTTTCTACGGCAGGCATTGGCTTGTGGCTTTGGTCACAAGAGCTTGTGAGTGCAGGTGCGATAGCAACTTCAACTGCTTTAGCATTACGCATCAAAGGTTTATCGCAATGGATTATGTGGGAATTCGCTCGTTTATTTGAAAATCTTGGCACGGTACAAGATGGAATGGGAACGCTCTCGAAACCACATAGTGTGGTAGACAAAATTGATGCTAAACCGCTTGCGGTAACCAAAGGCGAAATCAAGTTTGATCACGTTGATTTTGCTTACGATCCACGTAAACCATTACTTAAAAAATTTGATTTAACGATTAAACCAGGTGAAAAAGTCGGTTTAGTTGGACGCAGTGGGGCAGGAAAATCAACACTGACGAACTTATTGCTCCGTTTTTACGATATTCAAAACGGCTCAATTACCATTGATGGTCAGAACGTTCGCGACATCACACAAGAAAGTTTGCGTTCACAAATTGGCTTGGTAACTCAAGATACTTCATTATTGCACCGTTCTGTGCGTGAAAATTTGATGTATGGCAGACCAAATGCGACAGAAGAAGAGATGCTTAAAGCCGTTGAACAAGCAGCAGCAAGCGAGTTTATCCCGAATCTTCAAGATGCTAAAGGTAGAACAGGTTTTGATGCCCACGTAGGAGAACGCGGAGTGAAACTTTCAGGCGGACAACGACAGCGGATTGCTATTGCACGCGTGATGCTCAAAGATGCTCCAATTCTCTTATTAGATGAAGCAACCAGTGCTTTAGATTCTGAGGTGGAAGTAGCAATTCAAGAAAACCTTACAAACTTAATGGAAGGTAAAACCGTCGTTGCCATTGCTCACCGCTTATCAACCATTATGGCAATGGATCGTTTAATCGTGTTAGATAAAGGTGAAATCGTGGAACAAGGCTCACACGAAGAATTGCTCGCTCAAGGTGGGGTTTATGCCAAACTTTGGGCACACCAAAGCGGTGGTTTCTTAGCGGATGATGATGTGCATTAGGGTTAAATGATTATTACAAAAAGTTTATGCATAAAAAGCAGTATTATGTAGCCATTATGCTTATTTATATAAAAGGGAAATGATATTTGATCATTTCCCTTTAAAATTTGTTTATTTATTTCTAAAAAACTTTCTTAAACGGCTTAATAATCACATCACCGTAAACGCCAGCTTCTACATAAGGATCTTCAGAAGCCCAAACTTGAGCATCTGCCAGCGAATCAAATTCTGCAATTACAGTTGAGCCTGTCACACTTGAGCCATCTTCTGTCGGATTAGGACCTGCGGTTAATAGCCTTCCTTCTGCCTGTAATTTCTCTAAACGAGCAAGATGAGCTGAGCGAACTTCAAGGCGTTTTTCCAACATATTTGGGTTGTCTTGGGCAAAAATTACGTAATACATCGTTATTTCCTTCTGTTAATAAATGTTTATTCTGCTTTTTCTTTGGCTTGGCTTGTTTCTAACAGTACCAATGCTTCGTCTAATTCTGGGTTATTTTCACGTGGAATTGGGCGAGGTTTACCCTCTTTATCAATTGCCACATAAGTGAATAACGCTTCTGTCACTTTAAAACGCTCACGCGCGCCTTCATACACTTGTTTGATAAATACATCCACTTTTACTTGCATTGAAGTGCGGCCTAAACGTACTAATGTACCATAACAACAAACGACATCACCGACAGAAATCGGAAGGTGGAAAATCATTTTATCGACAGTAACGGTTACAACACGCCCTTTTGCCAATTCTTTGGCTAAAATCGCACCGCCTAAATCCATTTGCGACATAATCCAACCGCCGAAAATATCACCGTTGGCGTTGGTGTCTGATGGCATTGCCAGTGTGCGTAAAATCAGCTTACCATCAGGATTTTTTGTATAAGGTTCGTTTTTCATTTGTTATTCCTTGTTCTGTTGGTTTTCTTGTAAATGGGGGTAAACCACCACACCCGTTAAAATCGTTGCAACTAGACTTAAGCCAGTTAAGCCGAAGACTTTGAAGGTATACCACGCATCATTCGACATAAAATGGCTTACATAGAGGTTAAGAAGCATACAAATAATAAAGAAGATTGCCCACCCCGTATTGAGTTTTGCCCACACGTTTTCTGGTAAGCAAATTTCTTTACTCAATAGATGTTTGATAATCGGATTTTTCAATACAAATTGGCTAATTAACAGTACTAATGCGAATAATCCATTTAAGAGAGTGACTTTCCATTTTAAAAAGGCATCGTCGTTAAAATAAGCGGTTAGCCCACCGAAAACAACGACAAAGCCAGCCATAAAAAGCTGCATTTTTTCAATTTTGCCATAGAGCATTTTTAGGGCAATCAATTGCACGAGCGTTGCAATTACCAATGTAATCGCAGCTTCTTGTGTGCCAAAAAATTTGTACACTACAAAGAAAAGAATAAGAGGAATAAATTCAAGCAATTGTTTCATCATTGATCCTTAATTAACCGTTTTTGGGCGAATGGTTTGATAAAAACGGAAGCCCAAAATGGTGGTAAAGAGTGATAAAAAAGCAGAGATCACGAAAGATAGCACCATAATTGCGACATTATCGCCTAAGCGCCCAACTAGAGTAGTAATTAAAATTGGTAATAGGTTTGCTAATAATGTATAAGCAAAAAGGGCTGCCATTTTGCCTTTTGCAAGTTGCCACATAAATTTGACCGCTTGTCCAACACGATAATTTTCAACAAGAAAGACATAAATAGCGAGATTTAAGCGCACAAATACAAAAATTCCAATCGCTGATAGGGGTAAACTAAAAATGCTTGCCCCACTGCCTGAAATATTACTAAATAAAATCGACGACATACCGAAAGAAAGAGGCAACACCATAATGATATTAAGCGAAATCGCGGGGAGCAGTTTTGCCAAGGCTTTGCTAGTATTTTGGAAAAAAGATTGGAATATGCCTGCATTAATATCGTTAATATTAAGCACTAAAAGCACAGAAATAAAAATATTACCAATACCAATTAAGAGCGAAGGAAGCAATGAAACTGTCGAATTTGAAGCCATAAGATTAGTAAGTACAAAGGTTGCTAGTAGCTGAATAGCAAGCAACAGCCCTATAGCCGTTAGCGAAAACTGACGACGATTTCGGATAAAATTCCAACTATCTTGTAATAATTGTGGAAAATTAATCGGCATAAAAATCCTTGTTTTTCGTTAATAAAAAGTAAAAAATTGTTCATAAGTATATCAATAGATTGCTTGAAGTGCATTAAGTTTTGCCTTAGGCTATTTTTATCTCCATTTTTTATGATTTTAAACTATGCTCGACACATTCCAATCAGGACAACGCTATTTAAACACCTATCCACAACAAAAGAAATTGAGCCTGTTTATGATTGATTACCGTCTTATTCAGCTTATTAAATTTTCAGGCAAATGGATGCCCTCTTTTGCTTGTTTTACGATTTTGTGGCAATACTTTTTTAAAGATCCAAGCCAATCGATTCTAGCAAATTCGGTAATTACCGCCCTTTTTGCGGTAAGTATTCCCTATCAAGGTTTATATTTTCTCGGCAAACGGTCTAAATCGCCACTGCCTTTACATTTGATGGGCTGGTATGAAGAGCTACGTCAGAAATTGGCAAATGAAAATATAAAACTGACCGCTTGTCCTGTGCAATCGATTCCGAGCTATCAGGATTTCGCTAATTTATTGCAACTTGCGGAAAAAACGTGGGGCAATAAATATTTCGATGAGTTATAATTTTATGAATACTAAATCGTAGCAGCCATGTTTTAGTAAAAACACAAAATTAATTTTAATCCATTAAGACAACTGAATGATATTTGGGCGGAGATAAACTCCGCTCTACGTTTATAGAAAGGAATGTAATTATGTCAAAACCCATTGTTCGTGTTGCTGCAGGCATTATCCGCAATGAATTTGGACAAATTTATTTAGCTCAACGCCTTGAAGGGCAAGATTTCGCTCAATCCCTCGAATTTCCTGGTGGAAAAATTGAACCAAATGAAACGCCAGAAGAAGCTGTAAAACGCGAACTGGAAGAAGAAGCAGGCATTCAAGTATTGAGTGCGTTCCCTTATGAACATTTCCAGTTTGAATATCCCACGAAAATTATCGAATTTTATTTTTTCTTAGTCGAAGAATGGATCGGGGAACCTTTCGGACGTGAAGGGCAAGAAGGCTTCTGGATTGCTCAATCTGAATTAGATGAAGGGCAATTCCCTCCTGCGAATGAAAAGTTAATAGGGAAGTTAAAGGCAGAGAGAGGTCTCTAATATGAAGAAAAAACGCTATTTATCCGAACAACAACTTATCCAATTTATCGAACAAAAACTGGCAGAAGACAATATTTTTGAGTTGCTAAAAGGCTTTTTCCATTGGATTCGTTGCGAAGAAAATCGAGAGCTACAACTCAAATTTTTAATCACAACATTAAAGAAAAACAAGCCACTTACGCAAAATTTGGCATCACAACTTTGTCGTTGGTTATGCAGTATGCGACTTTATCCGCTATTGATTTCTAACGGTATTTTAAGCCGTGATGGTTTTAGACGCGAATTTCGCTCACGCTTATATGAAAAATTCAATCCTGCCGTGCCAGATGTAAAAGATCTTCGTGATATTTTTTTCATCTTGTTTAACGATAAACACGATGGCGAATGGCTCAACAGCGTGCCATTACACTATTGGGGCAGTATTTTTAAATTGCTAAATCGTTATGTGAGTGAAGCAGAGCGTGAACGTGTGGATGCTCATTTGCGGGCGGAAGGCCTATTTGCGATTAAGATGCTTTCGATTTGGATTGCTGCCGAAGATATGCAGCCTGAACTGATGCGTTTAGATCCAAGTTTAATTGAGGCAGATAGTCCTTTTGTTGCATTACAAAATGAGGTGATACAATGGATTAAAGCACGCCGTCGCAATGAGCTGTTTGATGATGGGCACTTGCAAGTGATGTTTGCCCAAAGTAAGGCATTAATCGACCGCTTGAAGAAAAAAGGGGCAGCGATGGGCTCTTCAATGGAAGTGGCTTATCTGCTTGAACGCTTGGAGCAGACGCTTGAGCGCCTTGCGATGTTGATGGACGTATTTGCTTCTAATCGATTTTTGCCACGCCGAATTTTGCTTTTGGCGGGAAATTTAGCCATTGCTTCTGCAAATAAACACAGCATCTCCGCGCTTTGGAAGCAGAGTGTGAGCATGCTTTCGCGTAGCATTACCCAGAACACGAGTGACCATGGTGAGCACTATATCACACGCAACAAAAGCGAATATCTTTCGATGTTCTACTCTGCCGCAGGCGGAGGCGTACTGATTGCGTTGATGGCATTGTTCAAAATTTACCTGGGCGGTGTGATTGAAGATAAGATGCTAAAAGGTATTGCCGAAGGGCTGAATTACGGTATTGGTTTTACCTTGATTTTTATGTTGCATTTTACCGTTGCAACCAAACAGCCCGCCATGACGGCGGCAAGATTTGCTGATTTTGTTGGGAAAAATCCTCAAGGGCGAGCGGTAAATATGAAGCTTGCTCAATTGCTGATTGATGTATTCCGCTCGCAAAGTATTGCAGTTATCGGGAATGTGGCGGTGGCGGTTGGGATTGCTTCACTCGTGGCTTATGGTTACCAACATTTTGAAGGTAAGCCATTGCTTGATCAGGAACAAATTGCTTATCAACTGCACAGCATCGATCCGCTCGGTGGCACACTTTGGTTCGCTGCAATTGCGGGCATTTGGCTCTTCTGTGCAGGTTTGATTTCAGGTTATGTGGATAACCGTTGTAATTATCTCAACTTGCGAATGCGATTGCAGCATCACCCACTCCTTGTAAAAATAATGGGCGAACACAAGCGGTTGATTTTTGCCAATTATATGCATAACAACTATGGTTCGATTATAGGTAATTTGGCTTTCGGTATGTTGCTCGGCTTAACAGGCGTCGTAGGCTATTTGCTCAATCTCCCGCTTGATATTCGCCACATTGCCTTCTCTTCAGCAAATATTGGTTATGCAGTAATGAGTGGGAATTTAGGCTGGGTGATTTTCTGGCAAAGTCTCTGTTTTGTTTTATTGATTGGCGTGGTTAATCTGGCGGTCAGTTTCTCGCTCACACTTTCATTGGCACTTCGCTCACTAGGTGCGACGGTAGATAGCTGGAAAAATATTGCCAAATGCATATGGCAAATTCTTAAACAAAAACCGCTGAGTTTGCTTTTGCCAGTATGATGCAGAAATTTAAGGATAATTTATGTGGTTTAAAAATGTGATGATTTATCGTCTCACTAGCGAGCTAACGCTAGATGAGCAAACGCTTAATGAGCGATTAACTGAAAATCGCTTTACACCTTGTGAAGTTCACGATATGAGTAAATTTGGTTGGAGCAAACCGCTTGCTAGTTCTGATCAACTGTTCTTCTCACAAGGTAAGCAATTTTTGCTGATTTCACATCAGGAAAACAAACTGTTGCCAGCAAATGTAGTGAAGCAAGAAGTTGAAAAACGTATTGCCGAATTGGAAGAAAAAGAAGCTCGTAAACTCAAAAAAACAGAGAAACAGGCAGTGAAAGATCAGGTCGTTTCTGTATTGTTACCTCGTGCGTTTAGCAAACATCAGTTCACCACTATTTGGTTGGATTTAGACGCACAGTTGGTTTATGTGGATGCGGGTTCAAGCAAACGAGCGGAAGATACGCTTGCATTATTGCGTAAAACGCTAGGCTCGCTCCCTGTTGTGCCGATTTCCTTTGCAATTCCGCCTTATGAAGTGATGACCGATTGGGTAGCGAAAAGTTATACACCTGCGTGGTTAAACCTGTTAGAGGAAGCAGAGTTAAAATCCTTTGAAAGTGGTAGTGTGATTCGTTGTAAAAATCAGATGTTGGAAAGCGATGAGATAACGTCACACTTACAAGCGGGTAAATTTGTAACCAAAATTGCAATCGACTGGGAAAATCATTTTTCTTGTGTATTGAATGAAGAAGTCGTGCTTTCTCGCCTTAAATTTGCCGATGAAATTCGTGAGAAAAATGATGATATTTTAAAAGAAGATATTGCTCAGCGTTTTGATGCTGATTTCTTGTTGATGACCGAAGAATTGAAGCTCTTTACCCAAAAAATCATTGCCGAATTTGGTGGCATTAAAGAGCGGATTTAACAAAGTGTTAATGGATTTAGCATGTAAGCCCCTTAAATTTCCTTTAAGGGGTTTATTTTTGTAAACAAAAGTTTACTAAGCAAAGATATTTTTACTTTTTTGCAAAAAAGAGTAGAAAAATCTCTATTTTTCGCTACAATCAAACCGTTCATTTTTATTGACAGGTGATTGTATGAAAAATAAAACACTCGGAAGCACGTTGATTGTCGCAGGAACGACAATCGGAGCTGGAATGTTGGCAATGCCTTTAACTTCAGCGGGCATTGGCTTTGGTTTTACCGTGGTTCTTCTCGTCTCTTTATGGCTTCTACTCTGCTTTACTGCATTGCTATTTGTAGAAGCGTATCAAACTGTTGACAGTGATGCTGGCTTGGGCACATTGGCAGAAAAATATTACGGCACATTTGGGCGCGTGGTTTCCACTGCGGTATTGATCATCTTCCTTTACGCGATTTTATCCGCTTATGTTTCAGGCGGTAGTTCAATTTTAGGCGGATTGTTGCCAACCATTGTTGATGCAGAAACTACCACTAAAATTGCGGGCGTGATTTTCACTGTGGTATTCGGTAGTTTTATTGTAGTAGGTACAACTAGTGTGGATGCCGTAAATCGCCTCATTTTTGCAACTAAAATCCTGGCATTTATCTTAGTATTAGGGCTATTATTGCCGAAAGTGACCGTAGATCATTTATTAGCAATGCCAATCAATAATGCCCTATTGATTTCTGCAATGCCGATTTTCTTTACCTCATTTGGTTTCCACGGCTCCATCCCAAGCCTAAATAAATACCTTGATGGTAATGTAAAAGCATTACGAATCTCGATTGTGGTCGGTACAGCAATTCCGCTTATCGCTTATATTTTATGGCAATTAGCGACACACGGTGTTTTAAGTCAAACGGAATTTATGGAAATTTTAGAACGTGATCCAACCTTAAATGGCTTGGCAGAAGCTGCCCACCATATTACAGGTAGCTCAATTGTTGGTATTGTCGTTCGTCTTTTCTCAGCACTAGCTTTAATCACTTCATTCTTAGGCGTTGCATTAGGTTTATTTGAAGCCTTAGAAGATTTGCTCAAACGTGTAAATATCAGTGCAGGGCGTAAAAGTTTAGGCTTGCTGACTTTCTTACCACCTATGTTATTTGCATTTTTCTACCCGCAAGGTTTTATTAGTGCATTAGGATATGCAGGGCAGATGTTTGCGTTCTACGCTGTTGTGTTACCAATTGCGATGGTATGGCGTTTACGTAGCCAAAATGCAAACCTAGCATATCGCGTAAAAGGTGGCAAAGCCTCATTGATTATCGCATTAGTGATAGGTGTATTTATCGTGATTGTACCATTTTTAATCCAACAAGGTTTATTGCCTCAAGTAGTCGGTTAATCAGAGATTAGATTATCAAGCGGTTCATTTTGTAATATTTTTGACAAAATCGACCGCTTGTATCACTTCTGGTAAAATATTCTCAATGATGTTATAGACAAGGAGGCGAGATGACTGAACAAGTACGTTTAACACAATTTAGTCACGGTGCGGGGTGAGGCTGTAAAATTTCGCCTAAGGTATTAGGGACAATTTTACATAGCGAACTCGAAAAATTTATCGACCCAAATTTATTAGTCGGCAACGAAACTGCAGATGATGCAGCGGTTTACGATATTGGTAATGGCGTGGGCATTATCAGTACCACCGATTTCTTTATGCCGATTGTCGATGACCCATTTGATTTTGGGCGAATTGCAGCAACCAATGCAATTAGCGATATTTTTGCGATGGGAGGTAAGCCGATTATGGCGATTGCGATTTTAGGCTTCCCGATCAATAAACTCCCCGCGGAAGTCGCTCAACAAATCGTAGAAGGTGGTCGTGCCGCTTGTGCCACAGCGGGCATTGCTTTGGCTGGCGGACACTCCATCGATGCACCAGAGCCAATTTTTGGCTTGGCGGTAACGGGAGTTATTCCAACCGAAAAAGTGAAACGCAACGCTTCGGCAACCGCAGGTTGTCAACTCTTCTTAACCAAACCACTTGGTATCGGTATTTTGACAACCGCAGAAAAACGGGGAATTTTGAAGCCTGAGCATCAATATTTAGCACGAGATGCGATGTGTCAAATGAACTTGATTGGTGCAGAATTCTCCAAATTGGATGAAGTGAAAGCGATGACTGATGTCACAGGTTTTGGCTTGTTAGGGCATTTAAAAGAAGTGTGCGAAGGCTCAAATTTGCGAGCGGAAGTCGATTTTGCGGATATTCCAACGCTTGATGGCGTGCGAGATTATATTGCACAAGGCTCAGTACCAGGTGGAACAAACCGCAACTTCGAAAGCTACGGGCATTTGATTTCAACATTGACGGACGAGCAGAAAGCCATTTTATGCGATCCGCAAACTTCTGGCGGTTTATTGGTTGCTGTTGAGTCGCAAGCGGTAGAAAAAATCCAACAAATTGCAAATGCAATGAATGTACCACTGTTCCGAGTGGGGCGTTTGTTAGAAATGGATGAAAATAGACCATTAATCGAAATTCATTAAAGCAATATAATAGATAAAAAATAAGACTGCTTAAGCAGTCTTATTTTCATTTATATCACACTCTTAATATTCTCAAGCATTTCCCAGCGTTCAAAAGCTTGTTCAAGTTCAGCTTCTTTCTCTGCAAGAGCTTGTAATTTTTCTTGGGTATAAGCGATTTCTTTGCTGAAGAAATCAGCTGAATTCACCTCTGTTTGCAAAGCTTCAATATCTGCCTCAAGGGCTTCCATCTTCGCAGGTAATTCTTCCAGTTCACGTTGTTCTTTATACGACAACTTCACTTTCTTCGTTTCTGCTTTGGGTTTTTCTTGTTTTACGAGTTCGCTTACAAGCGGTTCATTTTTCTTCTGATTTTGCGATTGTACAGCTTGGCTGGCATGGTAATTTTCTTGTTGCTGCTTCGCATCAAAATAGCCACCAATATATTGATTTAATACGCCGTTGCCTTCAAAGAAGAAACACTCTTCCACGGTATTGTCGATAAATTGACGGTCGTGGCTGACGATTAATAATGTACCTTGATAATCGGCAAGCAGTTCTTCCAATAATTCCAATGTTTCCACGTCCAAGTCATTGGTTGGTTCATCCAGAATCAGAAGGTTATTGGGCTTGAGCAATAATTTTGCCAATAAGAGACGGTTGCGCTCGCCGCCCGATAAGGCTTTAACGGGCGTCATTGCACGTTTGGGCGGAAATAAGAAATCTTGCAAATAGCCAAGCACGTGGCGTTTTACGCCGTTTACTTCAATATCTTGTTTACCATCGGCAACGTTGTCCATCACCGTTTTTTCTAAATCTAACTCTGCACGGTATTGATCGAAATAAGCGACATCTAATTTGGTTCCACAACGAATGGTACCCGAAGTAGGTTGCAATTCACCTAATAACAGTTTGATGAAGGTGGTTTTACCACAGCCGTTTGGCCCCACTAACGCAATTTTATTGCCACGTTGAATAGTCGCAGAAAAATCTTTCAGCAAGGTTTTACCTTCAACTTCGTAACTGGCATGCTCAATTTCAAACACGATTTTGCCTGATCGAGCAGTGGTATCTAACTGGATTTTAGCTTTGCCTTGCACTTCACGACGGTTGCGACGCTCTTCACGCAATTTTTTCAAGGCTCGCACTCGCCCTTCGTTACGCGTGCGGCGGGCTTTAATGCCTTGGCGAATCCAAACCTCTTCTTGAGCTAGTTTTTTATCGAAAAGCTCATTTTGTAAGGCTTCTACACGTAAATCTTCTGCTTTGGTTTCTAAATAAAGATCGTAATTACCTGGGTAAGAAACCAATTTACCGCGATCTAAATCAACAATTCGGGTTGCTATTTTGCGGATAAATGAGCGGTCGTGCGAAATAAAGATGATCGAACCTTTGAAATTGAGCAATAAATCTTCAAGCCAAGTGATGGCTTCCACATCTAAATGGTTGGTTGGTTCATCTAATAACAGAATATCTGGGTTGGCAACCAAGGCACGGGCAAGAGCAGCACGGCGAACCCAACCACCTGAAAGTTCACAGAGTTTTTTGTCTGGATCAAGCTCTAACAATTTCAGCGTGTCTTGGATGCGGTTTTCAAACTGCCAGCCATTATTGTGCTCAAGCTGAGCTTGCACTTGTGACAATTTTGCTAATAACTCATCGCTGTAATTGGTCAGCATTTGTTGCGAAATGTGGTGATATTGCTTTAAAAGATCGCTTAAATGTGCAATCCCTTCAGCAACATATTCGAAAACGGTTTCTTGAATATGACGTGGTGGATCTTGCTCAAGGCGTGTCACAATGATGTCTTTTTCAAAAATTAACTTGCCATCGTCTAATTGCACTTCGCCAGCAAGTACTTTCATTAACGTTGATTTGCCCGCTCCATTGCGCCCCACTAAACAGACGCGTTCGTTCGGTTCAATATGTAATTCGGTATGATCTAAAAGTGGAAAATCCCCGAAGCCTAAATAGGCGTTTGATAGGTTAAGTAATGCCATAAAATTGATGTTAATAATAAAAAATTTGGCTATTCTATCAGATTTGAACGAGGGAGGTAAGCGGTGACATGTTGGTGGTAATGTGTAAATAATGAAGAAGCTTAAAAAGCAATGAGGCAATATCTTGAAGTGATTGGTTTAATTCACCTTCGGTTAAATATTGATTTACCTGAATTCTCCCGTCACTAAAAATAGTAAATTATAAAAAAGAGATTAGGTGTGCTTAAAACGCCTAAAATAAAGAGAATACGGTTGAAAAAATTCAACCGTATTTTGAAAGACTAAACGTAAAAATTATTCTGCTAATTCTGTTTGTTCATGAGCCATTAGCTCTTGCCCAACATTATCTAATAACGTTAAATAACGTTCGTAATGTTTTAACATATCCGCAATTAACTCATTTTTATCCATATATTGCACATCATAACCAACACGACCATCAAAGAAATAAGTGTAAGGTTCGTAAGTGGTGCTATGTTGAATATGCGGTAAGTTTTCATCGTTAATTAACTGCTCTGAAACTTCACGGCTAACCGATTTAATACCGTACATAAAGTCACGTATTGCATCTTTTTGAATCACTAATTCGACTGCAGGTTCATCTTGATCAAACAAGGTCTTTACCGACACACTCAAATTATATTTACCAATTAACTCTTGGCGTAATTCACGCATTGCAGGCAACGCAGTATGTTTGAGGAAGCGTAAAATATCTTTCTCTTGCGTTTGGTTCATCATTTGCTCTAAACGATCTTTCCATTTTTCGCCCGTCCAGAAAATGCTGGTTGGGTTCACTTTAGTGCTAAAGTATTTCTTATCTGCATTTAAACCTTTCCATAAGCTCACACACATAATCAGCATTAACATGGCAAATGGGAGAGATACCATTAACGTCATTGCTTGTAGGTTAGCTAAGCCACCTGAATACATTAAGACAATCGCTACCACAGACATTACTCCCCCCCACATTACTGCTTGCCAGCGAGGAGAAGTTAAGCTTTTATCGCGTGATGCAATGTTATTGAGGACATAAATACCTGAGTCTGCCGAAGTAATAAAGAATAACGAAATCACCACTAAACTGACAATGCCTGTTACGGCTGAAAGCGGTAAGTAATCTAAGAATCTAAATAAGAGCGATTCTGGCGTTGAGATTAACTGACCTAATGCACCCGCAGCCTCACCATCATTGAGCCAAATGGCGGTGTTACCAAATACGGTAAACCAAAGTACACCAAATAAGCTTGGAATGACTAATACGCCAAAAATAAATTCACGAATTGTACGTCCTTTTGAAATCCGTGCAATAAATAAGCCTACAAAAGGTGCCCAAGAACACCACCATGACCAATAAAGAACTGTCCAACCGCTAAACCAGTTAGTATGCTCTTGTTCATACGTATAGGTTTTGAAACTTAATTGTACTAAATGGCTAAGATATGTGCCTAAGTTATCACTAAATGCCGATAATAAATAGAGCGTTGGTCCTGCTACTAAAACAAAAATTAGCAATAAGAAAGCTAAGCTTAGGTTTATTTCGCTCAGCATTTTCACTCCTTTTCCCACTCCCGAAATCGCAGAGAATATGGCTAAGCTCATGACAACGACAATAACAATTAACTGTAAACTAAAGCTATTTTCGCTTGCCCAACCTAATTGAGTTAATCCCGCACCTAATTGCGATGCACCAAAACCTAAGGTTGTAATAATACCGAATAAAGTCGCAAGCAATGACATCACATCAATGACGTCACCGACTTTACCGTTAATACGATCTTTCAATAATGGGTAGAAACAAGAACGCAATGCAAGTGGCAGTTTATAGCGGAAACCGAAATAAGCTAAAGCCAAAGCAATCATTCCATACACCGCCCAAGCGTGAATTCCCCAGTGGAATAAGGTATGTAACATCGCTTCTTGTTGACGATGTTCTGCTGTGCCGCTAGTAATCTCTGAGAGATAATGTGTCAATGGTTCTGCCACACCAAAGAACATCAACCCAACCCCCATTCCCGCTGCAAATAACATTGCAAGCCAAGAAAGGAATCGAAATTCAGGCTCTTCTTCATCATTACCAAGTTTAATATTCCCTAAACTACTGAAGGAAAGAATCAGCAAAAAGCCTAAAAAAATTGAAAATGTTAAAACGTAGAACCAACTAAAATTGGCAAAAATCCCTGCTTTAGCTTGATCTAATAGTGCTTGTGTTTGCGTCGGTGCAACCAAAATCATGAGCACTAAAAAGAGGATAAAAAATAACGTCAAGCCGATCACTAATGGATTAAATGACGTTCGTTTTTCCATAAATTGAGATAAAGACAAACCTTCTCCTTAAATAGTTAAGTAGATCATTGAAATATTGAATATTTTATTTAAAAAAATTACATCTTAGAGATGCTGCCTTAAGGCAAAAGTGTGCAGTTGAACAACTACGAATGACAGCACATAGAAGTGCGATTTTGAAGGAAACGCTCAGTAGGAATTGAGAGGATTGTTTCCAAAAGTATGGATATAATAACACGGGTTGGTGATTATTTCAAATCCATACTAAATTTATAGAATTCGTTTTATATTTAATAAAAGTATAGTAGATAAAATGATTACTGTTTTGTCAAAACTATGCCTCTTTTAACACCAATTCTATTAGCGGATAAAATGCACAAAATCAGTTGGATCTTCTGCATCGCGAGCGGAAGCAATTTCTTCGCCATCTTTAGGTGAACCGATCATTAGCAAGCCAATCACTTTATCCGTTTCCGCACAACCAAATGCTTCGCGAATAGCTGTGCTTTCCACCCATTTTTTCGTAATCCAAACAGTATCAAAACCTTGAGCGTTTGCTGCTAATTGCATCGCATAAGTGGCACAACCTGCACAAACAATTTGCTCCCAAATGGGCACTTTCACTGATTCGTGATCTAATTTTGCCACCACGCCAATGACCATTGGAGCTTGATTTGCTAATTTATCGGCTTTGGCAGCATTTTTTTCATCCATTTCAAATTCAATGGCTGCTGATTTTAAGCATTCGTGAAATTTTGGCATACCACTTTCTTGAATCACCACAAAATGATAAGGTTTCATTCGCCCATGATCTGGTGCTCGTAAAGCTGCTTTTAAAATCACATCAAGCTGTTCTGTATTAGGTGCAACATTGCCAAATTGTTTACTTGAACGACGATGATGAAGTAAATCTAAAATATCCATAATTCCTCACAATAAGGTGTGTGAACCGTCAGTTCATGCACACAAGCGGTAAAAAAAGTGTGTGAATTGCATTCACACAACCTACTAAAAAAGGCTGACAGATTTCCCATCAGCCTTTCGGTTAGCTTAATTAAATTTTCGTTTTATCACGTACCGCGCCTTTATCGGCTGAAGTGGCGAAATGTCCGTAAACTTTCAGTGCAAAAGAGACTTCACGTTGGCGGTTTGCTGGTGCCCAACCTTTTGCGTCTTGCTCTGCACGACGTGTGGCAAGTTCTTCATCGCTTACTGCAAGATTGATGGCACGGTTTGGAATGTCAATGTTGATAATATCGCCATCGCGAACTAAACCGATTGCACCACCTGAAGCCGCTTCTGGGGAAGCGTGTCCAATAGATAAACCCGATGTGCCGCCAGAGAAACGTCCATCTGTTAAAAGTGCACATTTTTTGCCTAAGCCCATCGATTTTAAGTAGCTGGTTGGGTAAAGCATCTCTTGCATACCTGGTCCGCCTTTCGGGCCTTCGTAACGGATGATCACCACATGACCTTCTTTCACTTTACCACCTAAAATACCTGCAACAGCATCTTCTTGGCTTTCAAATACAATCGCTTTACCAGTGAATTTCCAGATCGATTCATCCACGCCTGCAGTTTTTACGATACAGCCGTCTTCTGCAATATTACCAAATAACACCGCCAAACCGCCCTCTTGTGAAATCGCGTTTTCTTTGTTGCGGATACAACCGTTTACGCGGTCATTATCTACCGTGTCCCAACGGCAATCTTGTGAGAATGCTTGAGTGGTGCGAATACCCGCAGGACCAGCACGGAAGAATTTGTGTAACTCTTCGTCTTGGTTGCGAATAATATCGTATTGGTCAAGCTGATCGCCCATCGTTAAACCTAACACAGTGTGGGTATTTTTGTGGATTAAGCCCGCACGGTCTAATTCGCCTAATAAGCCCATAATACCGCCGGCACGGTGAACATCTTCCATATGGTATTTGTTGGTGTTCGGTGCGATTTTACTCAAGCAAGGTACTTTGCGAGATAATCGGTCAATGTCTTCCATTTTGAAGTCCACGCCTGCTTCTTGTGCGGCAGCGAGTAAGTGTAACACGGTGTTACTTGAACCGCCCATTGCGATGTCTAAGCTCATCGCATTTTCAAAAGCATCGAAAGTACCGATTGAACGTGGCAATACGCTTTCGTCGTCTTGTTCGTAGTAGCGTTTGCATAATTCAACGATTTGACGCCCCGCTTTTAAGAACAACTCTTTACGGTCTGCGTGGGTGGCAAGCATTGAGCCGTTGCCCGGTAAGCTTAAACCTAATGCTTCTGTTAAGCAGTTCATTGAGTTTGCGGTGAACATACCCGAGCAAGAACCACAAGTTGGGCAAGCAGAACGCTCAATAGCATCAATACGTTCATCTGAAACATTTGGATCGGCTGCTTCGATCATTGCATCTACCAAATCTAAGCGAATTAATTGATCAGAAAGTTTGGTTTTACCTGCTTCCATTGGGCCGCCTGAAACGAAGATGGTTGGGATGTTCAAACGCATTGCCGCCATCAACATCCCTGGGGTAATTTTATCGCAGTTGGAAATACAGACCATCGCATCCGCACAGTGTGCGTTCACCATATATTCCACCGAATCTGCAATTAAATCACGGCTTGGAAGTGAATAAAGCATACCACCGTGTCCCATTGCGATACCATCGTCTACCGCAATAGTGTTAAATTCTTTTGCAACACCGCCTGCTTTTTCAATTTCAGCGGCAACCAATTGCCCCATATCTTTTAAATGTACGTGACCTGGTACAAACTGGGTAAATGAGTTTACCACGGCAATAATTGGTTTGCCGAAGTCATTTTCTTTCATTCCTGTTGCACGCCATAATGCACGTGCGCCCGCCATATTACGACCTTGTGTACTGGTCGCTGAACGTAGTTTAGGCATAATCTCTCCAAATTTTTATCTGTTGTGTCTGTTAAAATAAAAGGGTTCTATTCTACTTGAATTTAAATAGTTTGTGGAAAATTTCCTCTTTCCCTTGGTAAGAGAGACAGAAAAAGTTCCATCTAGAAATTTCTTCAGAGGGAGGGGTTATTTTTGCTTCATCTGCTTCGCCATTTCAATACTTTGAATAATTGCACGGCGGTTAATGGCATCATTATCGCCATCTAACACACGTCGCCAATAGCCAATTGCTTGCTCATAATCATTATGCAAAAAGGCATCAGAAGCCAGTAGTAACAAGCTTGAACTCTCTTTTGAATCTAATGATAAGGCTTTATCTAACCACGCTTTTGCCTGCTCGGACAGTTTTTGCCCTTTATCATAATAATCTACGGTTGCCATTGCCCCTAAAATCGCCGCTTTTTCGCCCAATACCACCTGTGCATTTTGATAGCTAATCAATGCTGAATTAAACTCATTATTTAACGCATAAGCCTGCCCCAATTCATACCATAAATCCCCATCGTTTGGGTTCTCGCGCAAACGGTTTTGCAAGCTCTCAATATAGCGATCGTTTTTTTGGGTTTTGTCTTCCATCTCCAATTTTACTTGGAAGGCTTGGTGCATTTGCTCACCTTTTTGCACCAAGGCATAACGCCCCGACTGCCAATAAAGTAAGCCACTGAGGACGGTAATTAAAAGCACAACCAAACTTGTAACAAGCGGTGAAAATTTCCTTTTATTTTGCCAAGGTTCTGTTGTATTTTGATCAAATTGATAACGGCTTTCTGCCTCCGACAAATATTCTTGTTTGAACGGTTCGGCAAAATTGCCTGCGAATTTGACCGCTTGTTGATAGTTTTCTAAATTAAGCTGTTCACGTGTTTTCATCTATTGTCCTGTCTTTCTGGTACGAGTTCTCCATACGATCGCAACTAAAATGATCCCCAGCAAGGCCACAGGCATCCCCCAAAGCAGCCAAGTTTGCTCATTTACAGGCGGTTTGTAGTTCACAAAATTACCGAAACGCTGGGTCATAATTTCAACAATTTCCTGATCCGATTTGCCTTCATTGACCATTTCATACACTTCAATACGAAGTTTATAAGCAGTAGTGGCATTTGACTCCAATAAATTTTGATTCTGGCATTGCGGACAACGCAAAGATTTCGCTAAACTCATTGCACGTATGCGATCTGCATCGTTGTGAAATTGGAAGGTATCGACCATTTCCGCCTTGGCTATATTGCTGAAAACGGCAAAGACAAGCGGTAAAAAAAGGATAATTTTTTGCAAAAACTTCATTCTATTCCTATATTCCTATGCTCTTATTTTTCGTTTCTTAATGCTTCTAATCTTGGCAGGAAATCTTTTTCAAAATCAGGATTATAGCCTTTTTGTTGGTAGCGAACGACGCCGTGTTTATCCACCAAGTAGCTTGACGGGGCGGAAGAGACCTTCAAGGTTTGAATTAAAAAACCGCGTTCATAGTCATCAATTACCAACGCAAATGGATTTCCCCAACGCCCTAAAGCTTCACGAGCATCGGTGGGTTGGTCTGAATAGGTTAAACCCACAATCGGCACGCCTTGAGCTTTCAATTTCAATAAGATCGGAAACTCTTTAATACACCAGATACACCAACTCGCCCAAACATTCAAAATATACGGCTCTTGTGGCAAGCTGTTGTTGGTTAAACGTGCGTGCGGATCAAGTAGATTTTTGCCCACAAATTCGGGTATTGGCTTATCTTGCCAATCTTCCGTTGGCGAAAGGGCATCTTTGTTCAACAGCGGAACGGTTAAAAATGCCACCACCGCCATAAGAATGGCGAGGGGGATGAAGAGGAGGATTTTTTTCATTGTTGTTTCCTTTTGTAATAATCCCCCCTCTTTAGCAAAGAGGGGAGGGGGAGATTTGGCAGAAGTGAAAACGGAGTCCATACGAAAAATAAACATCGTAATCAAATCTCCCCTAACCCCTCTTTTCTAAAGAGGGGGATTTTTTAGTAGCATTGCTATCGGCGGATTTTTTATTTTCTGCGAGAATACCCTAACAACGCCATTAGTGAAGCCAACACCATAATTACCCCACCAAGCCATAAAGCTCTGACGTAAGGTTTGTAATGTAGGCGGAAGGCGTATTCTAAATTGCCGAATTTATCGCCCATCACTACATAAAGATCATGCAAGCCGTGGTGATATAAGCCGACTTCAGCCATTGTCATGGTGCGGATGTCGTAATAACGTCGTTCTGGGATGATTTGGGCGAGCGTTTTGCCGGCTTTACTGATGGAAAAAACGGCTTGTTCAGCAGTGTAGTTGGCACCAATAGCATCGCGATACTCTTCATATTTAAATTCAAAATCGGCGATATTGGCAGTTTCAGTCGGTTTTAATCGTACACCAATTTCATCACCATAGTAGCTGTTCATCATCGCACCAATCACACAAATCGCAAAGCCGATATGTGCCAAACGCATTGCAAGCGGACGGATTTTCCACATAAAACGCAAATAAGGCAGATGCGTCAAAATAATCCAGAATGCAAGACTGACGAACACTACGGGAAGTGGTTCGATTTTAAACAGATGCGTTTGGCTCACGGTGTGATAAATCAAACCAAGGGCAAGCAACACCGCCACGGGCAGAAGCCAGAGTTGTAATTTGGCTTGTTTGAGCGGTACATTTTTCCAGCGAAGTATCACAGCTACGCCCATTGCACACATTGCTAGCAACGCAAGCGGGGTGAAAATAGTGTTGAAATAAGGTGCGCCAACGGAAATACTGCCCCATTGCATCATCGTAAACACAAGTGGATAAAAAGTGCCAAGCAACACAACCGAAGTTGCTACAGCAAATAAACCGTTGAGCAATAAGAATGCGGTTTCTTTAGAAAAAAACGTAAAGCGTACTTCACCTTGCCAGAATTGGGTTTTACAAGCGAAGAGTGCGAGAGCAATAAAACTGAGACTGAAGAAAAGCAGCAGTAATGCCACACCGCGATCAGGATCGACCGCAAAGGCGTGTACAGAAGTAAGTACGCCAGAGCGAACGATAAATGTGCCGAGCAAGCTTAAGGCGAAGGCGAAAATGGCGAGTAAAATCGTCCAATAATTAAACACGCCACGTTGTTCGCTAGCGATTAACGAATGCACTAACGCAGTGCCGAGAAGCCACGGCATCAATGAAGCATTTTCAACCGGATCCCAGAACCACCAGCCTCCCCAGCCAAGTTCGTAATACGCCCACCAAGCACCGAGGATAATCCCTGCAGTGAGAAAGCCCCACGAAATCATTGTCCAAGGGCGAATCCAACGAGCTACGGCAGCGTCCATTTTGCCAGAAAGTAGGCTTGCCACAATCATCGCAAAGCTCACTGCAAAGCCGACATAGCCTAAATAGAGCAGTGGCGGATGGAAAATCAAGCCAATATCTTGCAGCATTGGATTGAGATCACGGCCTTCTGGAGGAGGTGGAAAACTACGCTCGAAGGGATTGGAAACCAGCAAGATAAAGAGCATAAAGCCCATTGCAACAAGCGAAATCATCGCTAGTGTGCGATTAGCAAACAAGCGGTCGATTTTACGAGAAAAAAGGCAAAAGACCGTCGTCCAGAGCGTGAGTGCGGTAAGCCAAAAGAGCATTGAACCTTCGTGCCCGCCCCAAGTGGCAGCGAATTTAAAAAAATCGGGTAATTGGCTATTGGAGTGTTGAGCAACGTAAATCACCGAGAAATCATCGGTTAAAAACGCATAAGCAAGGCTTGCAAAAGAAATGCCCGTTCCGACCGCTTGTAATAGCGAGAGAAATGGGTTTAGCGATAAAAAATATGGAGCTCTTCTCAGCTCACCCCAAAGCGATAACCCTACTTGGGTTATCGAGGCAATAAGAGCAAAAATCAGGGAAAAATAGCCAAATTCTGGAAACATTGAAATCTAAGTGAACAAAAATAAAACTGCACAGATTATGCCATAAATCCGAAAGAGGGAGAACGAAAAAAACCTTACCTACCTCGAAAGAGGTGGGTAAGGTTTGATCATAGAGGGATTATTATGAAATTAGAAAGTGTAAGTTGCATTCATACGGAAATCACGACCTGCACCCGCTAAACTATTGCCGCCAGCACGTTGGCTATGGCTCTTATAGTTTTTGTTAAATGCATTATTTACCGCAAAATTAAGCATTAAGTTTTTGTTTGCTTCCCAGTTTGCGTAGAAATCGCTCACACCATACCCTGATTGTTTGATTGCCGCTGAACCAGCGTTTGACCCGCGACTTGGTGTGCCTGTTTCGCCTTCAACAAAACGACCTTTCCAACCTAATTCTAAACTTGGATTTTCAAATTTATAAGAAACGGCTGTTGTCCAAGTGCGACCTGTTGCTACTGCAAATACGGCATTATCTAAACTTGCACCGTTAAATGTGAAGGTTTCTGGTTTGCTGTCAGCAACGCCTACACGGAATTTGAAACCACCTTGTTTATAGGCACCACCTAATTCATAACCTTGGTTACGTAGTAGTGCAGCATTTACAATGGTGTTAGCTTTAGTCGCGTGAGCATCTTTTACTTTTTGCCAGAAGTAGCTACCGTTTAATGAGATGTTTTTAGTTACATCATAGTTGAAACCCACTTCTGTGTTACGTGCTTTTTCTGCACGTAGATTATCTGAAACATCACGTAATCTATCGCCTGCTAACATCGCTTCAAACATACGTGGGCTACGGCTTGCATAGTTTAAGTTAGTATTGAAACTTAAATTATCTAACGCTTGCCAGATTAAACCAACGCTTGGATTGAAATCAGCATGGCTGACGGTTTTGCCACTGTTCGCTTTGAATTTAAAGTGATCGTAACGTGCACCTGTGGTTAATGTGACTGGTCCAAAGCCCCAAATCCCTTCAACATATAAACCCACATCTTCTTTTTGTTGGTTGCGTTTTACACCTGTTGCATGAGCTATTGAATTTGGTTTTGCTTCTTGATGGCGGTAGTTAACACCATATTTTAGCCAGTGACTTTCACCAATCTCAGAATCTAAATCTAAGTTTGCACCTTGAGTTGAAACACGTGTAGTACTATAGCTTCTTTGGGCAGGTTCTTTGCGTGAGGTTTCAATACGGTAAGCATTTGCTTTTGCTTCAGTAATGAAGCCCATATTTTTACCACTCCACTCTAAGTTTGTCGTATCCTGTGTTGTAATACGATAACGAGGGTTATTATTTGCATCATTCGCAATCAAGGCACCATTTGAATCTAAAATATAGTAAGTGTTATTACCGCGATGATCTTTACCTGCGAAAACATTACTTAATGTTTGACCCGCTTTAAGATCTTGACTTGTACCTGCTAAATAAGATTGTGAGAAATCAAACTCTTCGCGTAATGCTCGTTCACCGTGATATTGTTCTTGGCGATGGCTTAACACAACGCGTTGATTTTCTGTAATGTCCACGCCAAATTTGGCTAATAGACCACGTTGTCCTAATGCACTATTTTTAACTACATCAGAGCCATCTTTATTTGAATAGCCTTTACCGCCTTTGTAATTTTCAAGAGTTTGCCAGTTACCGCTTAATAATGCATCTACAACGCCTGCTTTACCATAAACGGTTGCACCTTGTGAGTGGCCTTTATTGCTGCTTACGCCAGCATTAAGTTTGAAACCAAACGCTTGACCTTCTTCTAATAAATCTTTTGCATCAACCGTCGTAGCTTCAATAGAGCCACTGGTTGCACCAATGCCCGCACTTGCAGAACCTGCACCTTTACGTACGTCAATACGTTTAATAAGGCTTGGATCTAACATAAAACGGCTTTGGTGATGGAAAACTGGGGTGTCGCTTGAAGTATTATCTACTTTGAAATCAATTTGGTCTTGACCCATACCACGAATAGTCACCCATTGTGAAGTACCTCCATTACCGCCACCAAAGTTAATTGCGGGTTCAGCACTTAATACGCCTCTTAAATCTTCGTTAGTCGATTTTTGAAGATCTTTTAAGGTTACAACATTGGTTTTGCTTTTTGCTCCTGCATTTTCAGAAACAACTTGAACAACATCAAGTTTCACTGAATCAGCAGTATTTGCGTATGCAAAAGAAGAAAGCGCTGCAAGCACAGCAACAGAAAGTGGGGTGTTTTTCAATTTCATCTGTAGATTCCAAAATAAAGAAAGATAAGAATTATTCTTACTTGTAAAAAGTTCCGTAAATATATGTAAATTTTTAATAGGAGTCAATATCATTTAGAGTAAGTCTTTACATTTTAACCACGCTAAAGTTAATTTAACCCTTATTTTTCAATAAAAAAGCAGGTGTAAAAACCTGCTTGTAGAGAAATGTTATCCCTGTTTTTGCATAAATTCCCTATGTTGCTTACTTTGAAATGGCACGATTTTCACCTCATCGCCCTCTTCTAAAAGTTGGTAGAATTGCGGGTAGTTAAAAATGCTGTTTTGGTCATTTTCAAGGTATTGCTCAGCATACAAGCGGTTGATTTCACGAATTTTTTCTTCTTTTGTGCCACTGCAACTGGTGTAATTTTCGATATGATTGTTTTCGTCTAGAATATAGACGTTAAAACAACCATTTTTGCCATCTTCAAAGAAGAATTGTAAAAATCCTTCACTGGCAAAATCGTTGATTTGACTTGGGTACACCACCACTCGATTTTCGCCTTTTTTGCTTAAATGGCTTAATATGGTAAGGCGTTTGACTTTTTCAACCGCTTGTTCTGCAACAGGCTTAATTTTCACGTTTTTATCGCTAAATACCAGTTGCCAAGTTCTGCCTGCCACTTTTACCGTATTAAACGCATTGGCATAAATCGATCCTGTTTGTACTGAAATGCAACGATGCACCAGATCAGCGATGGTTTCCCGCAACTCACTGCGAAACTGTTTGCTATAGCAGAATACATTTACTGATTGTGGGGGGGCTGAATTGCGGTAGATTTTGTTGGAAAGTAGCTTTAGTGCATTCAAAACAGCTTGTTCACCCTCAAAATGTTGGGTACGAATTTCATTCCACATATTGCGGTAAATAATGCTTACGCTTCCTACCAAATTTTGCTCAAAGGCATTAAAGCTAAATAAATCGCTTGAATGGAAATCACGGCGAATATCAGCAAAGTGTTGCGTTGGATCATTTGTGAGATTTATCGCTAAAATAAGGCTACGAATTTCATTAGGGTGCAATAACTCATTTTCACTGATTTTCGGTGCAGAAACAGGGAAAAAGAGCCGTAGATCGGTAATAAATTGACGTAGTTTATGTAAATCAACATGTTGGCTAACCACGTGTAATTTGGTGCTCACGGTAATCATGCCATTGAAATATGCCCACGCCACCAGTTTGTGTAAATTTTTGTTGTATTGCACAAAGCGCTGTGAGGAGTCGTAAGCACTTTTTGGTGATTGATTAATCAAATACCAACCCGCTTTCATTGCCGAACTGTCTTGGGCTTCAATAAAAGTAATATTTTGTTCCGATAAATCAGGCGTAATATGTGGATTGAGTAGAGTTACTTTGCCAGGCAGTATTTCAAAAACCGAATAAAGCTTACGCATTAAAATGTCGGTATCGTTCGTCATTATGCTTGGATTGATATGGAATTTGTTGGCAAAATTGATTAAATTGCGATAACTTTGTAAGAGTTGTTCGACGAGCATTTTATCTTGCACAATTGCCTGTTTCATTTTCCATTTTGGACGAGAATTAAGTAACGCTATTTCTTCATCAGCCCAGCCCCAATCAGCAATTAAAGATTGCAACTCACGCTCACGCCAGTTGTAGAGCACTTTTCCTTCTTTGGCTTTAAGGTAAAAACATTGACGCAAGCGGTCTAATCTTGATAATTCTTTACGATTTTTAAGGTAATCTGTCACTTGCTCAAGCATTGCCAAATAAGGATCGAAATGATAATACTCCGTTTTGTTGCTCAATAATTTTTGCTTAAATTGTTTTGAAATAAGCTTCGTTTCTGGGTAGGTTTGGGCGTAGCTTTCCAACAACAAAATTTTGATTGCTGATTTGTAAGGACTTTCAATGCCTTTGTAAAGCTGCCATAAACTCGCACCAAAAAATTCGGACGTGGAAAGTGAAGAAAAGTCGCCAAAATCAATCCATTCGTTGAGATCTATTTTTTTCGATTTAATCGCTTTTTTATAGTCATTATCCGATAAATGTAGCCAAAGTAGGCGCTTGCCTGCCAAGCGAACTGCGGAACGATAAAATTCATCAAGCAAGAAAAAATGTTGTGCTGAACCGCTGTGTTCTTCGCTTACACCGCAGTTGTAATGATTCGATTTAAAGCGTTCAGGGTTCATCAAATAGAAATTAACTTCGATGCCTAATCCTTTTGCCCATTGAGTTAATTTAGCGAGTTTTTGCTCGATAAGTTGATAATCTTCACTGCTCATCTCATCATTATGACAAATCCATAAATCCAGATCAGATTTAGTCGTTTGCACAATTGAGCCAGTACTTCCCATTGAATAAATGCCATCAAAGGCACAATGCATCACCTTTGTTTTTTTCTCTTCAGGAATAAGCGTGTCAAAAAAACGTTGTTGGTAATGATTAAAGGAAAATTGATAAATACCGTGCGGAGCATTCTCTACATAAGCTGGCAATTCAGGCAGGTTATAATGTAATAATAATGGGATAAGATAAAAAACGTGCTTGAAATGGGCATCATTTGAAGCCAATGCTCGACGAATGCGATATTGATCCAATGCATTCACTTTTATAATCGCTTTGGCAAGTTGCACATCAGCATGAGAGGAAAGATCACGATCAATAGAACGCATATGAATTGAATTGAGAGCTATTGATGTTAGACTTTTCACCTTAGAGTCCTTTCTATTAAATTTTGTATCACTCTAACAGTTTAAACAAAAAAGTAAAGATAAAGCCTCTTTGCTGCAAACAAGAAGATTGATTTCGTCCAAAGAACAGCTCGGATCACATAATCAATTCGCTAAAATGGTTCAGAGAAAAGGCAAAATTGTGTAGAATAAAGCAGTTTTTCTGGCTTTCTCATTATTTTGATGAAAGTTTGAACGATTTATTATATTTCCAAGTACTTGAAGGATAAAAGATGAAAAGAGTCGTTATTACAGGTTTAGGTATTATTTCTAGTATCGGTAACAACAAAGAAGAAGTGTTAGCTTCATTAAAAGAAGGTAAATCAGGGATTGAATTCGTACCTGAATTTGCAGAAGTAGGAATGCGTAGCCAAGTGGCCGGCACCATTAAATTAAATCCAGCAGAGTTAATCGACCGTAAAGTTTTTCGTTTTATGGGTGATGCTGCCGCTTACGCTTACCTTTCAATGAAAGAAGCAATTGCAGATTCGGGCTTAACTGAAGAACAGGTTTCAAATGACCGTACAGGTCTAGTGATTGGTGCGGGGACTGGTTCAGCACACAGCCAATTGGTGGCGTGCGATGCGGTACGTGGTCCTCGTGGTGTGAAAGCGGTAGGTCCTTATGCCGTAACCAAAACAATGGCTTCAAGCGTATCAGCTTGTTTAGCGACCCCTTATAAAATCCGTGGTGTGAACTACTCAATCAGCTCCGCTTGTGCAACTTCAGCTCACTGTATTGGTCACGCGATGGAACTTATCCAATTAGGCAAACAAGATGTGGTTTTCGCTGGTGGCGCGGAAGAACTTTCTTGGGAATGTGCAACCGAATTCGATGCAATGGGAGCAGTTTCAACTAAATATAACGACACACCAACCAAAGCAAGCCGTGCTTATGATGCAAACCGTGATGGTTTCGTTATCGCTGGTGGTGGTGCAGTCGTTGTTGTTGAAGAATTGGAACACGCTCTTGCTCGTGGTGCAAAAATTTATGCAGAAATTGTGGGCTACGGTGCAACGTCAGACGGTTACGATATGGTTGCACCAAGCGGTGAAGGTGCAGAGCGTTGTATGAAACAAGCGATGGCAACCGTAAACGGTGAAATCGAATACATCAACGTACACGGCACTTCAACGCCAGTAGGCGATGTGAAAGAATTAGGTGCAATCAAAAACGTATTTGGCGAAAAAACACCCGCGATTTCATCAACTAAATCAATGACGGGGCACTCATTAGGTGCTGCAGGTGCACACGAAGCGATTTACTCATTATTGATGTTAGACAATGGCTTTATCGCTCCAAGCATCAACATTGAAACATTAGATGAACAGGCACAAGGCTTAAATATCGTAACAGAACGCCAAGACAAAGCATTAACAACTGTAATGTCAAATAGTTTCGGCTTTGGTGGTACTAATGCTTGCTTAGTGTTCCAAAAATATAACGGTTAATAAAATAAATTTATTATGAAAACTAAATGCCTTTACGGTTAAAATCGTAAAGGCATTTTCCTTTAGCGGTTAAAAAGAAAGAAAGTTTGCAAAATACTCTGTAAAATCGACCGCTTACTCACTTTCATCAAAATAATGATGTTTTTTCCACAGTTTGCACTACGCAAACGTTTTCTTTTTTTGTAAAATAGGGCGGATATTGCCCGTAGAGGTTTATATGGTTGATATTATTATCGTTGGTTTGATTGCATTTTCTATTCTGATTAGTTTATGGCGTGGCTTTGTGAGTGAAGCATTATCGCTGGCTGGCTGGGTATTGGCGTTTTGGGTAGCAAGTAATTTTTACCCTTATTTGAGTAGTTATCTTACCCAAGTGAACTCCATTTACTTGCAAAATTCAGAATATTTACGCAATGGCGTAGCGGCGGCAGCACTTTTCGTGATCGTACTGATTGTATGCGGTGTCATCAATGCGTTATTAAATAAAATCATTTCAACCACGGGTATTTTATCTACTACAGACCGTATTCTCGGTGGGGCATTTGGTGCATTGCGTGGGATTTTAATCGTCTCTGTAGCACTTTTCTTCCTTGATACCTTTACATCAGTAAGTCAAAATGAGCTTTGGAAAGAATCGCAACTTATCCCGCATTTTGACTTCATTGTGCAATGGTTTTTCGAGCAATTACAGGCAAATTCTAGTTTCTTAAATTCAACTAAATAGAGGTTATTTTTTATGTGCGGCATTGTCGGGATTATTGGGGGATCGCCTGTAAACCAAGCGATTTATGATGGTTTAACATTACTTCAACACCGTGGGCAAGATGCCGCAGGTATTGTCACTATTGATGAGGAAAACCGCTTCCGTTTACGTAAAGCGAATGGCTTAGTGAGCGAGGTTTTCCGCCAAGAACATATGTTACGCTTGCAAGGTAATGCAGGTATCGGGCACGTTCGCTACCCAACTGCGGGCAGTTCAAGCGTTTCGGAAGCTCAGCCTTTTTATGTAAACTCACCGTTTGGTTTAACGCTCGTGCATAACGGTAACTTAACCAACAGTGCAGAATTAAAAGAATTACTTTTCACTGAAGCACGTCGCCACGTGAACACCAATTCTGACTCCGAAGCGTTATTAAATATTTTTGCTCATTATCTTGATCAATATCCAACCTCACATCTTTCACCTGAAAACATTTTTGAAACTGTTCGCAAAACCAATCAGATTATTAAAGGGGCTTATGCTTGTATCGCAATGATCATCGGACATGGTATGGTCGCTTTTCGTGATCCGTTTGGAATTAGACCGCTTGTATTGGGTAAACGTGTGGTTGGTGGGAAAACCGAATATATGTTTGCCTCTGAAAGTGTGGCGTTAGACATCGTAGGCTTTGAGTTTGAACGTGATGTGCTGCCAGGCGAAGCCATTTATATTACCTTTGATGGTGAACTTCACTCACAAATTTGTGCAGAGAATCCAACGCTCAATCCATGTATTTTTGAATACGTCTATTTTGCCCGCCCAGATTCTGTGATTGATGGCGTGTCTGTTTATGCTTCACGCGTACATATGGGCGAAATGTTGGGCGAAAAAATTAAACGTGAGTGGGGCAGAATAGTGGATGAAATCGATGTGGTTATTCCTGTGCCTGAAACCTCAAACGATATTGCCGTGCGTATTGCCAACGTACTTTACAAACCATATCGCCAAGGTTTTGTGAAAAATCGTTATGTGGCTCGCACCTTTATTATGCCAGGTCAAGCACAGCGGAAAAGCTCGGTTCGCCGTAAACTTAACGCAATCGCTGCAGAGTTTAAAGGCAAAAATGTATTATTAGTCGATGACTCTATCGTGCGTGGCACAACCTCTGAACAGATTGTTGAAATGGCACGTGCTGCTGGAGCAAAAAAAGTGTACTTCGCTTCTGCAGCACCAGAAATTCGCTATCCAAACGTATATGGCATTGATATGCCAACCAGTGAAGAATTAGTGGCGTATCATCGTGATGTAGATCAAATTGCAGAGATGATTGGTGTAGATAAATTGATTTTCCAAGATTTAGATGCCTTAATAAAAGCGGTTCAAACTGAAAACCCAGCAATCAAAAACTTTGATGCATCGGTGTTTACAGGCGAATATATTACAGGCGATGTAGATCAAGTATATTTAGAGGCAATTGCTGCAGCTCGTAATGATAAAGCAAAAGCAAAAAATGCGGCTCAATCAGGCAATTTAGAAATTCACAACATTAGTGCAAGTGCATAATCGGTGAAAATCGGGTAAACTAAGAAAAAAAGGGCGTTTTTTTACGTCCTTTCTCTTATTCTTCAAAAGGAAAATATGATGGCACTTTTACCTCTCAACGAGGCTTTGGCAAATATGCTTGCTCAGCTTCCAACCCCAACAGAAACAGAAACGCTTTCCCTTAATCAAGCAGCAAATAGAGTACTCGCTCAAGATATTATTTCTCCGATTAACGTCCCAAGTTTTGATAATTCAGCGATGGATGGCTATGCAATCAAATTGGCGGATTTAGATCAATTTTCTACTTTTACCATTGCAGGCAAAGCTTTCGCAGGTAAGCCGTTTGAGGGCAAAATCAAATCAGGCGAGTGTGTGCGAATTATGACGGGTGCAATGCTGCCAACAGGCTGCGATGCCGTGATTATGCAAGAAGAAACCGAACAAGCGGGCGAAAATCAGATTAAATTTACCAACAGTATTAAGCTTGGGCAGAACATCCGCCGCGTGGGCGAAGATGTAGCACAAGGCAGTCTTGTGCTTGCCAAAGGCAGTTTATTAAACGTGGCGAGTTTACCGTTGTTGGCATCGCTTGGCATTGCGAAAGTAGAGGTATTTAAACGCACTAAAGTCGCGATTCTTTCTACAGGCGATGAATTAGTAAGCGTAGGGAATACGTTGACCGTTGGGCAAATTTACGATACCAATCGTTTTGCCGTATGCTTGATGTTAGAAAAATTAAATTGCGAGATTTTAGATTTCGGCATTTTGCCAGACGATCCAACCATTTTCGAAGAGACTTTTATGAAAGCACAACAAGCTGCAGATGTGTTAATTACCAGCGGTGGCGTTTCTGTTGGTGAAGCAGATTTTACCAAAGATGTGCTCGAAAAATTGGGTAAAATCGCCTTCTGGAAAATCGCAATGAAACCAGGTAAGCCATTCGCATTTGGCTTTTTAGGTAATGAAAACGAAAAACAAACCGTCTTCTTCGGTTTGCCAGGTAATCCTGTTTCAGCCTTAGTTACTTTCTACCAATTAGTGCAGCCTGCTTTGGCTCAACTTGCAGGCTTAAATGCAGATTATCTTGCAAATTTAACGCCAAAAATGACCGCTTTTGCGGCAATTAATCTGAAAAAAGCCGTTGGTCGCCAAGACTTCCAACGCGGTTTTTATTTCATCAATGAGCAAGGCGAATTGATGGTAAAACCTGTTGGGCAGCAAGGTTCGCACATTTTTAGTGCTTTTTATGAAAGCAACTGCTTTATTGTGTTAGAAGCTGAACGTGGCAATGTGCAAGCAGGCGAAAAAGTGACCATTCAGCCTTTTAATGGCTTGTTGAAATAGTAGGGAATATGGAATTAACCGATCACGAAATATTGCGTTACAACCGACAAATCAGCCTAAAAGCGGTTGATTTTGATGGGCAAGAAAAGCTCAAAGAGAGCCGTGTACTGATTGTGGGAGCGGGAGGTTTAGGCTGTGCTGCAAGCCAATATTTGGCAAGTGCTGGAGTGGGTAAAATCATTTTGGTGGATTTTGACACTATCTCGCTTTCTAATTTGCAACGCCAAATTCTTTATACGGATGCCGATATGGGTAAACCTAAAGCGGAAGTAGCAAAGGTTCGTTTGCAATCAATCAATCCGAATATTGAAGTGCAAGCAGTCGTGAAAAAATGTGATGATGCAGAATTTGCCGAACTCATTAGACAAGTAGATATAGTCGTTGATTGTACAGATAACGTAGATGTGCGAAACCAACTCAATTTTCAATGTTTCCAACAAAGACGTCCGCTTGTTTCAGGTTCAGCAATCCGTTTTGAAGGGCAAGTTTCCGTTTTTACCTATGCTGACAATGAAGCGTGCTACCAGTGTTTAAGCCAGCTTTTTGGAAGTGATACGTTAAGCTGTGTAGAAGCGGGTGTGATTTCCCCCATTGTAGGCGTGATTGGCAGTTTACAGGCATTGGAAACCATAAAAGTTTTGCTTGATATTGGCAAAACCTTGTCAGGGAAATTGTTAATTATTGATGGTTTACATTTTTTTGTGCGAGAAATGAATTTACCTAAAATGCCGAGCTGTAAGGTTTGCACTGTATCGCACGAGTAAATTGCATAAATAAAGCTAATATGACTTATAATTTTATTTGTGAAATGATTTATTTGACAGCTAAAACGTTTTAGCCTAAAATAATCAGCGTTTTGTTCCTCCTTAGTTCAGTCGGTAGAACGGTGGACTGTTAATCCATATGTCGCAGGTTCGAGTCCCGCAGGAGGAGCCAACTAATTTCCTTTAGTTTTACTTTTGTTCTTGTTTTATTTGTCTCCTTTTGTAAAACAGTAATTCTTACCTCCAGAATTAGAACAAAAGATTTGCCCTATAGCCCTTTTGCTATAGGGTTATTTTTTATCTTAAAACAAGTACTATTATTACTCTAAATTACACTCCAATTGATCTTTCTTTACATTGGAAAACCACGTTACATAATCAAATTGGTCGTAATATTTCCGCCCGTTCCAACCTGAAAATTCAAATAAATTACCAACTTGTCCTTTTTTCTCAAAACCTTTGATGTAAAAACTGGATTTGATTTCAGGGTAAGGCTTATGCGTAAACACTACTTTATGTTTAAATGGCAGTTGGTCAAAATCTTGTAAATTTTGCTCGGTGCAACTATCGCGATCTGTCATCATAATAAACAGATTATCTAAATTTACTCTTTTGAGACGCTCTTCCCATTTTGCTTTCGCTTCTTGCTCACTGTGATAATGCATAAAATGTAGCGTAATATCACTTAATTTTCCTACGGGATAAGGCTTATCAGTAGTTATAAAGCCAAGCTCCATTTGATTATAAGCGGTCATATTTTGCAGATATTTTACAAAGTCAGCAGGTTCAAGATAAAGATTTACAAAAGGCGAACGGAATTGCTCCCTTAAATCGTGCAGAATAAGGGCACCATTGCAATTACTGGCAATCACAGACATTTCATGATTACTCAAACGTTGTTGATTTTTCTGGTTAATTGATTTTCGCATCTGGCGATTAAACCAATTTCTAAATTTAGTAAATAACAAAATTCTTTCCTCTCTCCAAAAATACAAAAGAACAGCAATTTATGGTTGCTGTTCTCTATGACAAAAAGTTCAAAGCGAAGTTTAGAATGTCTCTTTAGCTTCTTTTAACAACGCTTCTGGAATGGTAATGCCATAAGCTTTAGCTGTTTGCGTATTGACTGAAAGCTCCATTTTGCTCACTTCATGTGTTGGAATTGAACCTGCTTTTTCGCCTTTTAACACTCGGGCCGCCACTTTACCTGTTTCCACGCCAATATCATATTGATTTACCGCATAAGCCGCTAAAGCCCCACGTTTTACCGTATCACGGTCAGCAGCAATCACAGGCACTTTAATTTCTAATGCAGCTTTGTGTAATGCTTCATAAGCAGAAACCACTGCATTATCTTCAGAGATATAAATTGCTTGCACTTTACCCGCTAAACTGCGTGCTGCTGTGCCAATATCTGCACTACGTTGTACGGCAACAGGCACTACTTTGATATTTGCTTTCGCAGCTTCAGCCTGCAATTCTTTTAATACAATCGCTGAGTTTACTTCACCTGCACTAAACACATAGCCAACCGCTTTAAGCTCTGGTACAAATTTATGGATCAACTCCAATTGCGGTTCAATCGCTTTATGGTCTGAAACACCTGTTACATTCGTGCCTGTTGGCTCCCAAGATTTGACTAACTTAGCGGCTACGGGATCAGTTACCGCAGAATAAACCACAGGAATAGTTTTAGTTGCTGCGACAACAGGTTGAGCTGATGGGGTTGAAATTGGAATGATGATCTCTGCTTTATCGCCTACAAATTTACGGGCAATTTGAGCCGCTGTTGCGGTGCTACCTTGAGCAGATTGATAGTCTATTTTAATCGTTTTGCCATCTTCAAAACCTTGATTTGCAAGCTCATCGACAATCCCTTTACGAATAGTATCTAACGCAGGATGCTCAACAATGGCAGTAATAGCCACCTTAGGCAGTTCTTGAGCAATTGTATTGAGTGAAAACGCAACTAAAGCAGAAATAATTAAGGTTTTATAAGATTTCATAACATCATCCTCTTTAAAATCAAATTTAACTTCAATTGAACTATTAAACTAGTACATTTAAATCAAAGATACTCTACCTTTTAAAGAATGTAAAGCAAAATTATTTAAAATGGTACTCTAGGTGGATATTCTATCTAGTTATATCAAATAGTTTTTTGTCTCTACAAATTTAATCAAAATGGCGTATGCTTAATCCAACTTTAACCTAATTCAAAATAAGGAATTTGCCATGACAATTTATACAGACAACTCATATACCATTGGTAACACCCCTCTTGTTCGCTTAAAACATTTCGGCAATAATGGCAATTTGGTCGTAAAAGTAGAATCACGTAATCCGAGCTTTAGCGTGAAATGCCGTATTGGTGCGAATATGGTATGGCAAGCGGAGAAAGATGGTCTTTTAACTAAAGGCAAAGAGATCGTAGATGCAACTAGCGGTAACACAGGAATTGCTCTTGCTTATGTAGCAGCTGCTCGCGGTTATAAAATTACTTTAACGATGCCTGAAACGATGAGTCTTGAGCGTAAGCGTTTATTACGTGGTTTAGGCGTAAACCTTGTATTAACCGAAGGTGCAA
The DNA here is from genome assembly GCF_938021905.1 of Pseudohaemophilus parahaemolyticus. Lineage (GTDB taxonomy): Bacteria > Pseudomonadota > Gammaproteobacteria > Enterobacterales > Pasteurellaceae > Haemophilus_A > Haemophilus_A parahaemolyticus_B. Next base: position 22,000 of record NZ_CALIFA010000087.1, on the reverse strand, counting down.
AAGGGATGAAAGGTGCGATTGCAAAAGCTGAAGAAATCGTAGCAAGCGATCCAAATCATTACGTGATGTTAAAACAGTTTGAAAATCCAGCAAACCCAGCGATTCACCAACAAACGACAGGCCCTGAAATTTGGAATGCGACTGAAGGTAAAGTGGATGTTATTGTGGCTGGCGTCGGAACAGGCGGTACAATTACAGGGATTTCTCGCCATATCAAACAAGATCAAGGTAAACAGATTATTTCTGTTGCTGTTGAGCCGAAAGAGAGCCCAGTAATTACGCAAACCTTAAATGGCGAAGAAGTAAAACCAGGTCCTCACAAAATTCAAGGTATCGGTGCAGGTTTCATTCCAAAAAATTTAGATTTAAGTTTAATTGATCGTGTAGAACAAGTTTCAAGCGATGAAGCTATTGCAACCGCTCGTCGTTTAATGGCAGAAGAAGGTATTTTAGTAGGTATTTCATCAGGTGCTGCAGTGGCTGCTGCGAATCGCTTAGCACAACAACCAGAGTTTGCGGATAAATTGATTGTAGCCATTTTACCATCAGCATCAGAGCGTTACTTAAGTACCGCATTATTTGAAGGTATTGAGATTTAATTTATTGTAATCTTTTAGAAGGCAAGGATAATCCTTGCCTTTTTCTCGTTTTACGTTTTTATTTCAATTCATCTAAATATGCTTTATTCGCTTTTTCAAAGGTTTCAGATGTTTTGGCATTTGGTGCTGGTGTAATGAGAGAAATCACGACAATCATTAGTGTTGCAAGTAAGAAACCTGGGATCATGGAATACATTTCGGGCAGTTCAAATAAAGTAGTTAAATCTTTCCAGAAATAAACAATTAATGCCCCTGTGAGCATCCCTGCCATTACACCTAAACCATTCATTCGTTTCCAGAATAATGAGAGTAAGACTATAGGACCAAATGCTGATCCAAAGCCTGCCCACGCATCTTTTACTAATCCAAATACTTGACTGTTTGGATCTTGAGCGATATAAATTGCAAGGGTAGCAACAGCGAGCACCATTAAACGGCTTAACCAAACGAGTTCTTTATCAGAGGCTTCTGGGCGAAGGATGCCTTTGTATAAATCTTCGGTAATTGCACTTGAACAGATCAAAAGCTGAGCTGAAAGTGTGCTCATTACAGCGGCTAAAATGGCAGAAAGTAAGATGCCAGCAATCCAAGGGTTGAATAATAATTTCGCAAGTTCAATGAAAATCTGTTCGTTGTTTTGGCTCACTACGCTAGCTTGTTCTGGGTGTACGAAGAAATAAGCCATACCAAAATAGCCAATACCAATTGCACCAGCAAGGCAAATAACCATCCAAGTCATACTAATGCGGCGAGCATTTTCGAGTGATTTAACACCTTCCGCTGCCATAAAACGAACGACAATATGTGGCTGACCAAAATAGCCCAAACCCCATGCCATTAAGCTGGCGACACCCAGCACGGTAGTGCCTGTAAACATATCGTTGTAGTTGCGTTGAGCGATTGTTTCTGCGTGTGTGATAGCGGCCTCCATCACCTCAAAGCCACCAATATTCATCAGCACAAAAACAGGTGTAAGAATTAATGCGAAAAGCATCAATGTGGCTTGAATGGTATCCGTCCAGCTTACTGCTAAAAAGCCTCCGATAAAGGTATAAAGAATCGTCGCAACGGCACCATACCAGATAGCATCAGCGTAAGGCACGCCAAAGAGGTTTTCGAATACGCGTGCACCAGCCACAACGCCAGAAGCACAATAAACCGCAAAGAAAAGTAAGAAAATCAGAGCAGATAAGATTTTGATGATACGGGTTTTATCGCTAAAACGGTTGTGAAAATATTCTGGTAAAGTTAAAGCATCGCCAAAATATTCAGTTTGGGCACGTAAACGCCCTGCAACCAATTTCCAGTTAAGATAAGCCCCTAATGTTAAGCCAATTGCCAACCAAGCTTCAATTAAACCACCCGCATAAATTGCCCCTGGTAATCCCATCAATAACCAACCAGACATATCTGATGCCCCCGCAGAAAGTGCGGTAACAAAGCTACCTAAGCGGCGACCGCCTAAGATGTAATCTGAAAGATTATTGGTAACACGATAGGCGGTAAAGCCAATTAAGATCATCCCTAACAAATAAATCAGGAAGGTAGTTACGGTTGGATCTAAGCCAAACATTATGCATCCTCTTAAAATTTTAAAGGAAAGAGATTACTGATTTTTGGCAAAATTTCAACTTAAACCGCATAAAAAGGCGGATTTTTTTGATTTAAGCGGGCTTATTCCGCAATAATTAAATGATGCAGCGGTTTATCCCAAGGCTCAAGAGGTAGCTTTTCTACACATTGACAAGCGTGAGCCAGCCCTATGCGAATTGCTTTCGGATTTTGTTCAAAGGTGCGATCGTAAAAACCGCCACCGTAACCAAGTCGCCCAAGCTGTTTATCGCAACCAACAAGCGGTGTAAAAATCATATCAATTTGCGAAGTCGGGATCACATTTCTCACATCTAATTTCGGTTGTAACAAGCCCCACGGATGTTTTTCTAACGGTGTGACTGATTCAAAATGAGAGAAAAGCAAATTCCCCTTTGAAAAAGGATGAATAATCGGTAAGTAGCATTTTTTGCCTTGTTTACGTAGCTCTTCAACTAACACAAGAGGTGAAATTTCGTGTTTAAATGGCAAATAAACAGCGATATGTTCCGCTTGCTGTTTTTCGATAATATCTAATGCAATAGGAACTAGATCCTGCGAGGCTTGCAATTGTTTTTCTGCGGATAAATGTGAGCGTTTTTCAAGAAGTTGTTTACGAAGAACTTGGCGGTCTATTTGAATGGATGATTGCATAGGTAATAGTTGGTGGAGTGTCCGAAGTGCCGCTATCGGTAATAGTCCTTGAACCAGAAGGTTCAAGGGAGTCGAACGTATTTGTTTTTAGGCTTCTTACTTAAAGTAAGCATGCTCACCAACAACTGGATGTCCAACTCAAAGTTTTAAATTATCGGCTCAGGGACGTAACCAACAACGCACACCCCAGACAGGTTAGAATATTAACGGAATTTTGCCTTTTTTCCTAGTCTTAAACGCAATTTATTTTACGTTTGCCTAGCTTTTAGGCGAGCATATAACAGTTATTCATCAACCGTAATTGATGCGGCTGGCTGAAGTTTATTCAATGAACTATCTAGCTGCTGAATGCAGTTTTGTAACACATTTTTATTGTTTTCATTGCGTTGTTTTTCAAGCTCAAGTTCATAGTTTAAATTAAGTGCCACGATTGCCAATACTTTTTCTAACTGAATAATGCCTGATTGTTCTTTTAGAACGCCTACACGCTCTTCCAAACGTTGGGCAGAGGCAAGTAAATTATCTTTCTGTTCTGGTGGACAATGTAATCGCAAAACTTGCCCAAAAATTTGTATCTCAATATTATTTGCCGACATAACAAGCCGTCCTTATAAAGAATAAATTAGTTTATTATGCCATTATTCAATTTAATCATAAATAGAAAAATCGCTAAATTCAATTCAACAATTTTAATTATTTATAGGTAAATCAGCATAATAGCCCGATTTTTATCCCTTATTTTGCGTTTTTTTGCTATTATGCGAGCCTAATTGATCATCCTCTTGATTTTATTAATATGACAATACAAGTAGAATTTAAACAACTCGTTGCCCAACTGCAAATTGAGATTACGCCTGCCGAATTTCACGGCTTTTTAAGCGGCTTAATTGTGGGCGGGGTACAAGATGAGTCTTGGAAAACATTAACTTACCAATTCACCCATGATGGGCACGCCTTTTCTCAAGCTCCTCTCAAAACATTGGAAAACTTTTATCAAGAATTGACCGCTAGTTATACGGAAGCTAACACGCTTTTCAGCCTTTGGTTACCTGAAGATGAAAATGATGGCTTCGCTCTTGCTGATAGCATTGCGGAATGGACAAGCCACTTTATTTTGGGGTTAGGTTTAGCTCAACCCAAATTAAGCGAAGAAAAAGATGAGGTAGGCGAAGCAATTGATGATTTAGAAGAGATCTCACGCCTTGGCTACCACGATGATGACAAAAACGAAGAACTCATCGAAGCGGGCGAAGAAGTCGTCGAATATTTACGCGTGCTGGCTCTTTTCTTGCACAGCAATTTCGCATTAAATACCACACCTGCAAACAAAGCTCAACTGCACTAATTTTGAAGAATAAGGATAATTATGACTCAGCTGAAAAATGATCGCTATTTAAAAGCCCTATTACGTGAACCTGTGGATATGACACCTGTTTGGATGATGCGTCAAGCAGGTCGTTATTTGCCAGAATATAAAGCAACCCGTGCACAAGCAGGCGATTTTATGTCGCTATGTCGCAATGCAGATTTAGCCTGCGAAGTGACTTTACAACCTTTACGCCGCTATGCATTAGATGCAGCGATTTTATTTTCAGATATTTTGACTATTCCAGATGCAATGGGCTTAGGTTTAAGTTTTGGTGCAGGCGAAGGTCCTAAATTTGCTCGCCCAATTGAGCATAAAATCCAAGTGGATAATTTGCCAATTCCCGATCCTGAAGGTGAATTACAATATGTAATGAATGCTGTTCGCACCATTCGCCGTGAATTAAAAGGCGAAGTACCGTTAATCGGTTTTTCTGGCAGCCCATGGACTTTAGCAACTTATATGGTCGAAGGCGGTTCAAGCAAGGCATTCACTAAAATTAAAAAAATGATGTATGCCGATCCGCAGATTTTACACGCATTATTAGACAAACTTGCAGACAGCGTCATTCTTTATTTAAATGCACAAATTAAAGCGGGTGCACAAGCGGTAATGGTATTTGACACTTGGGGCGGTGTGTTAGCTCACGAAGAGTACAAAACCTTCTCATTGCAATATATGCAAAAAATCGTGGAAGGCTTAATTCGCGAAAATGAAGGTAGAAAAGTACCTATTACCCTGTTCACCAAAGGTGGTGGATTATGGCTTGAAGCGATTGCAGAAACAGGTTGCGATGCAGTTGGTTTAGACTGGACTGTTGATATTCGTGAGGCGAAAAAACGCGTAGGGCACAAAGTAGCACTGCAAGGCAATATGGATCCGAGCGTATTATATGCTCCAGCTGCACGCATTGAGCAAGAAGTTAAAAACATTCTTGCAGGTTTTGGCGAAGGCTCTGGTCACGTGTTTAACCTAGGGCACGGCATCCATCAAGATGTTCCAACTGAAAGCCCGAAAGTGTTTGTAAACGCTATTCACGAGTTTTCGAAGCAATATCATAAATAATTAGCTGCAAGCGGTGGAGCGTTGTAAAACTTTTACGAATTTCGACCGCTTTGTCATTAACTATCGCGAGGAATTATATGCGAAACCCCATTCACAAACGTATGGAACGCTTTGAACCTTGGCAACACCTGACCTTTATGGCGTGTTTGTGCGAAAGAATGTATCCGAATTTCCAAATGTTCTGCCATGTAGCTGAACAAGAAGAGAATACGAAGCTCTATCAGAATATCTTAAATCTCGTCTGGGAGCATCTCACTGTTAAGGGAGCGAAAATCAACTTTGATAATCAGCTCGAAAAATTAGAAAACATCATCCCAGATGTGAACGAATATGAATTTTTCGGCGTGCTTCCTGCCCAAGATGCGTGCGAAGCACTTTCTGAATTGCTACACAGCATCATTGCTGGCTCAACACTTGAACAAGCGATTCGCATTAGCCAAATCTCGCTTGGCACCGTTGCAAGCTATTTAGAGATGCAAAATGAACGAGAATTAAGCGAAGTAGAGCTAAAAAATTCAGAAGAAATTCAAGCAGAATTAGACGTACAATGGCAAATTTACCGACTTCTCAATGAATGCGAAGAGCGTGATGTTGCCTTGATTTTAGACCTTAAAAACGAGATCAGAAGTGCGGGAATAAGCAATATTGGTGTGATTTTTAACCAGTAGAATTATTTTTCGATAAAAAATAATATTTGCCTATTTGAGAAATTCGAACTTTGAATTAAGCTACACCAAGTTATATCAACCCTTTCGGCGATTTTCGCCATAACTAAACAATCTTTGAGGATTAAACTATGAACAAAAGTGAATTAATTGATGCTATCGCAGCAAAAGCAAACTTAAGCAAAAAAGATGCTAAAGCAGCTTTAGAAGCAACGTTAGAAGCCGTATCTGAAAGCTTAAAAGTTGGTGATGCTGTTCAATTAATCGGCTTCGGTACATTCAAAGTAAACAAGCGTGCAGCACGTATTGGTCGTAACCCAAGTACTGGCGAAGAGATCCAAATCGCAGAAGCTAAAATCCCAGCTTTCGTTGCTGGCAAGGCATTAAAAGATTTAGTGAAACAGTAATAGAAAATTGCCATTAAAAAACGGTCTAAACCTTATATGATAAGCATAAGGTTTAGACCGTTTTCATATCTTTTATGTCAGATTATTTTTGTTCTTCTTTAAAAGGTTGTGATTTAGATTCAGCATTTTGTTCTGATACAATTTCATACTTCTTTATCAATTCTTCTTCTAGTGTCTTACCTTCTTTTGCTACTTGATCTAATTTTGCCTGTAATTCACTAAAGATTTTATGTGACTCTTCCGTTGGTTGGTGAACTACTTTTTCTCCTTCTGTCATCAATTGTATGCCCAATGATAAGGCTTCTAAAGATTTTTCTTTAAGCTGTTTTACTTTCTCATCAGCAATTTGCAAAGTATCTGCACTTTGTTTAATTACATCAGCTTGAGCTAATAACGCTTTATTCATTGCATCACGCAATAATTTTTCATCTTTTGCTTTGTCGCCTAGTTTTTCTACTTCAGTAGTAATCGCATTTTCGATACCTTGTTCTTGAGCTTTTTGCCATTCACGGAATTTTTTGTAATCTTCCGCTCCAGTGTCTACTACTTCCGCAGATTTCTCTTCAGCTTTCACTTCCGTTTTTTCTTGATTGCTTGGTAAAGTTTCTTGTTCCATTTTTGTTTGGACTGCTGGTGCTGTGTTTGCAACATTAGTTGTTGTTTCTGTAGATTTATCACAAGCGGTTAAAAGTACAGATAATAATGCAATTGCACTTAATGTTTTTAATTTAGTCATATTAACCTCAAAAAAATGGCTAGCAAAACACTAGCCATTATTATTATTGTTTGAATCTAAAATTATTCGCCGAAAGTTTGTTGTAATTCAGCTTGTAATTGTTGTAACACATTGCCTTCTTGGATAAGTTGCTGTGTTTTCTCTGCTAATGCATTTTGTGATTCAGGCGTTGGTTGAGCCATCACTTTTACAGAATCTGCTACGATTGAACTGGATAAAGTTAAAACTTCTTTAGTTTTTGCTTTAAATGCAGCAACTAAGGGGCTTTTGATTTCTACGGCATCTAAAGTTTTTACTGTTTCATCTACAGTTTTTGTAAATTCAACTAATGCAGCTTCTACTTTTTTAGGATCATTCGTTGCTAACTCAGTTTGAAGTTTTTGTTGAGCTGCATTTGCTGCTTGCTCTTGTGCTTTGTTCCAATCTAAGATTTTTTGTAAATCTGTTTTACCTTGAGCTAACTCTTCTGCACTTAATTGTACAGCTGGTTTTGCTGTTTCTGCTGGAGCTGTTTCTTGTTGTGCTACTGGTGCTTGAGTTTGTGCTGCTGGTGTTGCTTCTGCTTTTGGTACTTCAGCAGCTTTATCTGCTGGTTTATCACAAGCGGTTAAAAATAATGCAAATAATGCTGTTGCACTGATTTTAGTTAATTTAGTCATTTAAGTTCCCTTTATGTAAAATAAATCTCTCTCAATAGAGAGGTTTGTATATTGTACGCTGTATAGACTGACTTTCAAAACAAATGTTCCGTAAAGTCTTGTATATTTATGTAAATTTAAGCTTTTTTGTGATGTTTTTCTAAACTACGATGGCGAATTTGCACTTTTTTGCCTTTCGCTTGGAAATATTTGGCGAGCTGTTCGGTCACAAAAACAGAACGGTGTTTGCCTCCCGTACAACCAATTGCAATAGTTAAATAACTTCGGTTGTTTTTTTCAAGCTGAGGCAACCACATTTCTAAATAATTACGTGTGTGATAGATAAATTGGTGCACTTCTGTTTGTCGCTCTAAAAAATCAATTACAGGTTGCTCTAGTCCTGTCATTGGACGCAACTCTGGATTCCAATGCGGGTTAGGCAAGAAACGTACATCAAACACATAATCTGCATCAGCTGGCAAGCCATACTTAAAGCCGAAAGATTCAAACACAATATTTAGCTCTTTCTCTTGATGCCCCTGTAACAACGTTCTTAAATTTTCTGCCAGTTCGTGTGAAGAAAGGTGGGAGGTATCAATAATGTAATTGGCTTGTTGAAGCAATGGTTCAAGTAAACGTTCTTCCAAATCAATCGCACTTTCGAGAGATAAATCTTGGCTAGAAAGCGGATGTAATCGGCGAGAATCACTGTAACGGCGAATAAGCATGCTCCGTTCGCAATCTAGGAACAACAATTTTACGTGATAAGGTGAAAGCTGGGCAAATAGTTCATCTAAAACTTTTGCATCTTCGGGTAAATTTCGGACATCAAGACTAACCACTGCTGATTCTTTTGACTTAGAGAGATATTCTGCTAATTGAGGGATTAACGGAAGCGGAATGTTATCCACGCAGTAATATCCAACATCTTCTAATGCACGTAATGCCACTGATTTACCCGAGCCTGAACGCCCACTAATAATGATAAGTTCCATAATAGCCCCATCAACTACTCTTCTGTTTCTGATTGTCTATCAATATATGCTAAAATCTGCCAGATTTCATCTGCCGATTGTGTTGCTCTGAGCTGTTTAGCTAATGCTTTATCGCTAAGTTTTTGGGCAATTTGCTGCAAACAGCCTTTGTATTTTTCACAACAGCCTTCAGGAAACATCATGGCATAAACCAAATCAACCTCTTTATTATCACTGGCTTCATAATCAATTGGTTGTTCTAATTTAAAAAAGAGAGCAATGGGTTGATTAAGTTCAGTACAGTCAGATGGTAGTTTTGCGTGTGGTAATGCAATACCATTACCGATGCTAGTGCAACCTAATTTTTCACGTTTGAACAAATTTTCAAAACAGATCACAGGGCATACCTCTTTTGCATTGAGACGGTATTCTAACTGGATAGATTCAGCAACTGTTTTGCCCGCTAACTCTAATAAGCGTTTTTTACTTGAAACGACCACATCATGATAAATATGATCTGGGGTTAAAAATTCTGTTAATTGCATAATAAAAGTGCCATTGAAATTCAATGGCATTCGTTATTGAAAGGATTAAAGTTTAAACTGATCACCTAAGTAAACTTCTTTTACTTTCGGATTTTCAAGCACTTGGCTTGGTGTGCCTGTCGCAATCATCTCACCACTACCGACAATATAAGCACGCTCACATACATCAAGTGTTTCACGCACGTTGTGATCGGTAATCAACACGCCTAACCCACGTTCTTTTAGATTGACGATAATTTTTTTTATATCAATAACGGAGATTGGATCCACCCCTGCGAAAGGTTCATCCAACAAGATAAATTGTGGATTAGCTGCCAGTGCACGAGCGATCTCAACACGACGACGTTCTCCCCCAGAGAGAGCTTGCCCAAGACTGTTGCGGATATGTTCAATATGGAATTCTGAAATTAATTCATCCGCACGTTCGCAACGTTGTTTATTATTTAGATCTTTACGTACTTGTAACACAGCCATCAAGTTATCATACACACTTAAACGGCGGAAAATTGAGGCCTCTTGCGGAAGATAACCAATCCCTTGTTTCGCACGATCGTGCATCGGTAGAGTGCTAATATCTTTTTGATCAATACGAATTGTACCATTATCGTGGCGAACTAAGCCCACTACCATATAGAATGAGGTAGTTTTACCCGCACCATTCGGACCAAGTAATCCCACAATTTCACCCGTGTTTACGTGAAAGCTCACATTTTTCACTACCTTACGATTTTTATAGCTTTTCGCTAAATGTTCTGCATAGAGCGTTGCCATAACTTTCCTATTTTTTATTCTGATTTAACTGATTGGGAATAAGTACGGTTTTCACGCGTGTTTTTCCACCGCTTGTTGCTTTAAGCTGCTGTTTTTTTACATCATAAGTGATTAACGGCGCCTTAATAAAGCTATCTAATTGCTTCAATTCCGCATCACCCGTTAAAGTTAAAAATTCGCTGTTCAAATCATATTTTACGCTTGAACCTTTCCCATTTACAGGCTTACCATCATCAAGAGTTTGCTGGAAAGTAACAGGCGAACCTACCGCATCTAATGTCTCTTTTTTACCTTCTTGACGAACGATTGTCACTTTATTCGCTTTCACGATAATTGAACCTTGTGTAATAGTGACACCATCATCAAAAACGACCGTGTTTGTATTCATATCTAATGATTGACTGCCTGAATCAATGTTAATTGGCTGGTCAGTATCATTTTTTAATGCTTGAGCCGATAAACTCACGCTTAATAAAGCGATTAAAATTGTTGTTTTTATTGCAAATTTCATTGTTTTTCCTTCTCTTGCTTATTTGCCGCTTTAATGACTGTCGGCTCAATATAGCTTTTCACATCTTTTAGTAAGGTTGCCACTTGCTGTTTTAAATTTCCTTTCAACCCTATACCGCTGGTAGTAAAACCTAAGCCTTGTGATTTAACTTCACTGTCAGTAAACACATCTTGCGTAGTTAAATTAACTGAAAGATGATCCGTTTCAATACGTTGTAATTTTGAAGTTGGCTCAAGTGCTTGCAATGTTACGTTACCTGAAAGAGTTAAAATTCTCTCTGCATTAATTTCTGCGTGATCTGCACTCAATTTCCACTGCTTTAAAGCGGTCAATTTATCAAATAAATTAACTAACGGGTTTGTAAATTCGGTTTTTTCACTCTCTTCATAACGCTTAATCTCTTCTGCTTCAGCGTAATATTCTGGTTTGCCTTCTAAATCAAACACCGAAGTAGACATTCGATTACCGGTGTAATCTGGCATTCCCTCTTTTTTAATCAGATTATCTAGTCCGTTTGTTTCGTCTTTGGCTTGATATTGCATCCAGCCTAGCAAGGTAGCCACAATCACCAATAGCAGGGCAGTTATTCGTTTATTCATATCCCATACCTATAAATTTAACGCTAAATCATAACATAATTTTGATATTCATAGAGAGAGTTAGTTCAGGGATTTTGTAAATTTTGTAAAAAAATAAACCGCTTGTAAATTTTTTAATACTTACAAGCGGTTAGTTTTCACGGTAGTTTTACTAAACTCTAACCTGTATTTCGCATTCCTGCTGCAATCCCCGTGATAGTAATCATCAAGGCTTGTTCAAGTTCTGGATCTGGGTTCTCAGTTTGGCGTAAACGGGCAAGCAACTCAACTTGTAATAAGTTAAGTGGGTCGGTATAAACATTACGTAAGGCGATAGAATCGGCAATCCAAGGTAAATCACCCATTAACTGACCATCGCTTGATAGAGCAAGAATGGTTTGAATATCCTCACTCAATTGCGTACGGAGATTTTGCCCTAGGCGTTGCAACTCTTTAGCGACTAAGCGTTGATCATAATGTTCTGCCAACCATAAATCTGCTTTGGAGAACACCATCTCAAGCATACCGATACGGGTTGAGAAGAAAGGCCACTCTTTACTCATCTCTTTAAGCGTTGTTTCATCACCTGTTTCAATCATTTTACGCAATGCAGCTCCCGCACCAAGCCATGCTGGTAGCATTAAGCGGTTTTGCATCCACGCAAAGATCCAAGGAATAGCACGCAGACTTTCTACCCCGCCGTTTGGATTACGTTTTGAAGGGCGTGAGCCAAGCGGTAATTTCGCTAACTCTTGTTCTGGCGTTGCAGCACGGAAATAAGGCACGAAATCAGGTTCGCCACGCACAACGCCACGATAAATTTCGCAAGAAATCTCAGCCCCTTTATCCATCACATCACGCCAGCTTTGTTTTGGCTCTGGTGGTGGGAGTAAGTTCGCTTCTAAAATTGCACTTGCATATAGATTTAAGGTATCAACAGCCACTTCTGGCAAACCAAGTTTAAAGCGGATCATTTCACCTTGTTCTGTTACACGTAAGCCTGATTTGAGCGAACGAGGAGGTTGAGATAACAGTGCTGCGTGAGCAGGTGCACCGCCACGCCCCACCGTACCACCACGACCGTGGAATAAAACCAATTCAATATTATGTTTTTCCGCCAAGTTCACTAAGGCTTCTTGTGAACGATATTGTGCCCAAGAAGCGGCTAACATTCCCGCATCTTTTGCAGAATCGGAGTAGCCAATCATTACCATTTGGTAGTTATTGATAATGCCACGATACCAGCCGATATTGAACAAATCGGTCATCACTTTTTCACTGTGATCCAAGTCGTTCAATGTTTCGAATAGCGGAGCAACGGGAATCGTATATTTACAGCCTGCTTCTTTGAGTAATAAATGTACCGCTAATACATCCGATGCTTCACGAGCCATAGAGATCACATAAGCAGAAATCACGCCTTTTGGCTGCTCAGCGATGACTTTGCATGTATCTAAAATTTCTTGCGTTTCTGGACTTGGTGTCCAATTGGTTGGAATAAGTGGGCGGCGTGAGCTTAATTCACGCACTAAAAACGCCTGTTTATCATTTTCAGTCCATTGCGAATAGTCGCCTAAGCCAATATAACGGGTGATTTCTGCTATTGCCATTTCATGACGGGTACTTTCTTGGCGAATATCTAAGCGAGAAAGGCTTAAACCAAAGCAGCGAATGCGACGTAAGCAATCTAGTAAGCCACCGTTTGCGATGATACGCATTCCGCAAGCGTGTAACGATTGGTAACAATCAAAAAGCGGTTCCCAAAGTTCTTCGTCATTAAACATGACTTCATCTTTGTTAATCGTAACGGGTTTACCTTCAATTAACTCGCCAAAGTAAGTTAAGGTATTTTGTAATTTGCTACGTAAGCCTTTTACCACCACACGGTATGGCTCAATATGATCGCCATATTTTTCGCGGAATTCAGGCGTACAGTGCACTACTGAAAGCTCTTCGGCTAAATTACTAATATCGCGTAAGAAAAGATCTGCGGCTTTCCAGCGGTTCATATAGAATACTTTGCGAGTTACTTCAGAGGTCACAAACGGATTGCCATCGCGGTCGCCTCCCATCCAGGAAGAGAAACGCACAGGGATAAGTGCTACATCGTGTTGTACGCCAAAATGTTTTTCTAATTGGAAATTCAACTCACGGCAGAAGTCTGGCACAGCAGTCCAAAGGCTGTTTTCAATAATAGCCATTCCCCATTTAGCTTCATCAATTGGCGTTGGGCGAGCGGCACGAATTTCATTGGTATGCCACGCAAGTGCAATTAACTGCATCAAACGACGTTGTAGGCGGAATTTTTCGCCCTCGGTTAAATCATCGTGCTCTAATTGTTCTAAACATTTATTGATCTCAACGTGTTTATGCACCAAAGAACGGCGTGTCACTTCGGTTGGGTGAGCGGTTAAAACAAGCTCAACTAGTAATTTTTCAACGGTTTGAATGACTAACTCAACAGGCGTATTTTGTGCTTTCAAGCGGGCGAAAAGTGCACTTAGAGCACGATTACCTAAGGTTTCATCATAGTCGTGACGAGAAATCGTTTGATATTGTTCTGCAATATTGGTGAGGTTTAAGAATTGACTAAAGGCACGAGCCACAGGTAAGACATTTTCAGTCGAAATATGGGCAAGTTTATTCAGCAACTGCTCGCGGGCTTGTTCATCACCACTACGAGATTTTTTTGAAAGCTGACGAATGCTCTCAATAAGATCTAAAATTTCGCTTCCTTGTGCTTCTCGAATGGTTTCTCCTAAAAATTCGCCCAACATATGAATGTTTTGACGCACGCCAGAATGAGGTTGGCTCATAATGTTTCCTCTTTAGATTTTAAAAATTAACTGAAAATAGATATATCGAATTTGAGTTAAAATTTCAACCTAGAATTTTTTTATTTATGAAAAAAATAATAAAATACGAATTTTATTTTGGAAATAAAAAACGTAGAGCATATCACTCTACGTTTAACTTACATAATTAACCTGCAACAGACGGTAAAATTCCAGCTTGCATTAAGAATGGAATGACCATAATAATCACGCCCATAATCAACGCAATCACTAAAGCAGCGTTCCCGCCCGCAACACGGTATGACAGATTTGGGTGTAATTGACGAGCACGCCACGCCAAGCCGATTGGAAGCACTAAGCCGTAGAAAGAGAAGAGTAAACCCGCATAGCCTAAGGCTGCGATAAAGCCATTTGGATAGAACAATGCAAACGCAAGCGGTGGAATAAAGGTTAATGGTGTCAAAATCAAGCGATTGTTTGGCAACTGTACACGTTTCAATAAGTCGCCCACGCCTTCAAAAATCCCCATCGCCACGCCTAAGAATGAGGTAATTAACGCTAATGTAGAGAAAATTCGTACCATTTCGCCAAGCACGGTACTCCCCGTGATTTGACTGGTCGCTTTCACTAAGCCGTTTAAGGTTGCATCTTGTTTTAATAATGTCGCAAACTCACTTTGGCTCAATACCCCGTGCGTTGCCAATTGCCACAAGAGGTAAGCGGTTAATGGAATTAACGTCCCGATAAGTACTGCCACACGGATTTTTTTGATGTCCGCTTCTAAATAGCTATTGATACTTCCCATAATCACGTGGAAACCGAACGAGGTAAAGAAGATAGGAATCGCAGAAATCACCAATAAATTATCTAACGGCACAGCAGTCAGGTTTTCTAATTTGGCTTTTGGCAACATCATCATCAATACGCCAATAAAGGCAATGATTTTTCCGATGAAAAGCACACGGGTTAAACCATCTACACCTTTAATCCCGACTACAACGAATGCACCTAAAATAAAAGTAAAAATTAAAATCCCGATTTTTAAGGCATTATCTGCGCCCAAACTTTCAGGCAACACGCCCGAAACTAACGAGCCACCGCCCGTAATATAAGCCGCCAACAACGCATAAAGTAAAATTAACAAGCTTGCGGTAGCTAACACACGCCCTGTCATACCAAAATATTGTTCAGCAAGCGTTGCCACACCGACATCTTGCTGTTTGGCGGTTTGGTACACTTCCATAAAGAGCAAGCCTGTGTAGGTGAGAAGTAGCCATAAGCCAACGAGTAAGACGAGCGTCATGCCAAAGCCCATTCCTGCAGAAGTAAGCGGCATCGCTAACATTCCCGCACCAATGGTTGTGCCTGCAATCATTAAGGCACTGCCCAAAATTTTATTTTTCATAAGATCTCCTGTATATAAGAAGTTTGCATTCTAGCAAATCTAAAATTATTCATTTAAAGCAATTTTTGTTTTCTATGCTAAATTTCATTGTTTGTGGCGATACAAGCAGAGTTTTTATCTATTTTCGACAAACTTTAATGCATCTTCTACAATTGACACATTCGCCCCTGGTTTACAAGCATTTTCACTTAAATGGCGACGCCACTGTCTTGCACCTTTGCAATTTTGAAATGCTCCAAGCATATGACGAACGATGTGATTGAGGTAAACCCCTTTCGCTAATTCCTTTTCGATATAAGGCAACATCTTTTCTACTGCTTCTCGGGCAGTGACAAGCGGTCGATTTTCGCCAAAAATTTGCGAGTCAATTTCTCCTAATAATGAAGGATTTTGATAAGCCTCACGCCCTACCATCACACCATCAACGAATTGAAGATGATGTTTAATTTCTTCAATGGTCTTAATACCACCATTGATAGAGATGTTGAGATGTGAAAAATTACGCTTGAGCTGATAAACGCGTTCATAATCAAGCGGTGGAATTTCTCGATTTTCTTTCGGGCTTAAGCCAGAAAGCCATGCTTTACGAGCGTGCACGATAAAATCGTTCGAATAAGGTTGCACTTTTTCAATGAAATCGCAGAGAAATTCGTAGCTGTCTAAATCATCAATTCCGATGCGATGTTTAACCGTCACAGGGATTTGGACTGCATCTTGCATTGCTTTAATGCAGTCTGCAACTAAATCGGCTTTACCCATCAAACAGGCACCAAACATGCCATTTTGTACGCGATCAGACGGGCAACCTACGTTTAAATTCACTTCCGCATAACCGCGTTCTTCTACCAATTTTGCACAATGTGCCAGCTGTTTTGGATCGCTTCCGCCTAATTGCAATGCTACTGGGTTTTCAGCAGGATTGTACTCCAACAGATCATATTTGGCATGAATGATTGCTGGAGCGGTGATCATTTCGGTATAAAGCAAAGCGTGTTGGCTAAATTGGCGATGAAAATAACGGCAATGACGCGTAGTCCAATCTAGCATAGGGGCAACAGAAAATCGCCCTGAATAAAAATTTTTCTGCATAGTTTTATAAATTGAAAGGGATTAAATTTTCTGAGAGTTTTGCAAAAGAGTTCAGAAATATAACCGCTAGTGATAAGGATTAAATATGGCAAGATAATACTATAAATCAAAGCGTTTTGCTTTAATTTTCTGGTAAAAAAGAAAGATATACACAAGATATCCATAAGTAAAACAACACAATATATTGTGTTTTTATAACACTGAAGCACAATATATAGAACAAAATCATCTAAAAGATTTTTTCTTTATAAATCAATAAACTAGTAAAGGGGGAGTAGAAAATGTGCTCAAAAGCATTTTGTCAAGACTTGTTCTTACCAAAGAAATTCCCTAGAATTTGCCCTCAATTTCAATAAGGAAACATAGAGCAAAGTATGAAAAGACGTAATCTTTTTGAAAAACGCTTGAACATCAAACCATACGAATACCCTGAACTACTTGAGTTTAAAGATGCTATTCGCCACTCATATTGGCTACACACCGAATTCAATTTTACAGGTGATATTCAAGATTATCGCACAACCATTAGCAACCACGAACGCCACGTTTTAACACGTGCAATGCTGGCGATTTCGCAGGTAGAAGTGAATGTAAAACGTTTCTGGGGTGAGCTCTATCGTTATTTTCCAAAACCTGAAATGGATGATGTAGGTGGTACTTTTGCTGAATCAGAAGTTCGCCATAAAGATGCTTATTCATTTTTGCTTGAAAAATTAGGCTTAAATGAGATGTTTAGCCAAATTCAAGAGATTGAACCGTTAATGAACCGCATCCGCTACATGGAAGCCTTTATGAAAGATAAAGATGCGGGCAAAGGCGAATTTGTACTTTCTTTAGTGCTTTTCTCTTTATTTGTTGAACATATTTCATTATTTGGTCAATTCTTGATTATGATGTCTTTCAATAAGTATAAAAACTTATTCAAAGGGATTTCAAATGCGGTTGAAGCAACCTCTAAAGAAGAAGAAATTCACGGTAAATTCGGAATTGCGTTATACGAAATTTTACGTGATGAACATTCAGAATTATTTACAGATGAATTCTTCGTTGAATTAAAAAACTTAGCAGATCAAGCATTTGATGCAGAAAAAGGCATTTTAGATTGGATTTTTGAAGACGGTGATTTGAGCTTTATTAGCAAAGAAACTGTGCTCAATTACATTAAAAGCCGTTATAACAATTCATTGATGATATTAGGTTTAGAACCACCACACGACATCAATCCTGAATTGTTAAAAGAAACAGAGTGGTTTGATATTGAGATTCTTTCAACCAAAGAAACGGATTTCTTTAACAAACGTAGTACCGATTATAGTAAAAAAATGAAACAGATTACCGCAGATGATTTATTCTAGTTCCCGTCCCGATTTTGCTTGGCTAAACGAAGATAGCCGTTTATTTTTACAACGTGGTTATTTACTTGAAGGAACAACCGCTTTAGACCGTATCCGTTATATTGCTGAACACGCTGAAAGAAAATTAGGTATTGAAGGTTATGCGGATAAATTCTTCCACTATATGGCTCGTGGTTATTTCTCACTTTCATCGCCAATTTGGTCAAACTTTGGCTTAGACCGTGGTTTACCAATTTCTTGTTTTGGTAGTTATATTGGGGATTCTATCCACGAAATTATGGAAACTACTGCAGAAGTGGGGATGATGAGTAAAATCGGTGGCGGTACATCAGGCTATTTTGGCGATATTCGTCCACGTGGTTCATCAATCAGAAACAACGGTAAATCAGATGGCTCATTTAATTTCAGCAAGTTATTTGATACCGTTATCGATGTGATTTCTCAAGGGACTTCCCGTAAAGGTCAATTCGCAGGCTATATTGATATTGAACACGGCGATATTGATGAATGGTTAGACATTCATACTGAAGGTAATCCAATTCAGTTAATGTATTATGGGGTTTGCGTAGGGCACGAATGGTTAGAGTCAATGAAAGCTGGCGATCCATATAAACGCCAGCTTTGGGCAAAATTACTGCAACGTAAAACTGAAACGGGTATTCCATATTTATTCTTTAAGGACAATGCGAATGCAGGTCGCCCAGACGTTTATAAAGATAAAAATATGACCGTACATGCTTCAAACTTGTGCACGGAGATTATGTTACCATCCAGCTCTGATGAGAGCTTTGTATGCTGCTTATCTTCAATGAACCTGCTCTATTTTGATGAGTGGAAAGAGACTGATGCACCAGAAGTATTAACCTACTTCTTAGATGTAGTAATGAGTGAATTTATTGAGAAAAGTAATGAAATTCCATTCTTGCATCGTGCAAATAAATTTGCTCGTCGCCACCGTGCATTAGGTTTAGGGGTATTAGGCTGGCACAGTTATTTACAAGCGAACAACATTGCGTTTGATAGCTTCCAAGCGATGCAAAAAAATAATGAAATTTTCCGTACCTTACAGGAAAAAACATTAAAAGCGTCAAAAGAATTAGCACAACGTTTTGGTGAGCCTGAAATCTTAAAAGGCTACGGACGCCGTAATACCACATTGATGTCAATAGCACCAACTAAATCAAGTAGCTTTATTTTAGGCAGCGTATCGCCATCGGTTGAACCATTTAAATCGAACTACTATGTAAAAGATTTGGCTAAAATCAAAACCATTTACAAAAATCCATTCTTAGAGAAATTACTCAAAGAAAAAGGTTTAGATAACGAAGAAATTTGGGAATCTATCTTACATAATGATGGTTCTGTGCAACATTTGACACAACTAACTGATGAAGAGAAAGAAATATTCAAAACCTTCTCTGAAATCAGTCAATTAAGCGTAATTCAACAAGCAGCACAACGCCAAAAATATATCGATCAAGGTCAGAGTATTAATATTATGGTGCACCCTGCAACCCCTGCAAAAGACTTGAACCAGTTATACTTAACCGCAGAAGAGTTGGGTTTAAAATCAATTTACTATCAATACTCAATGAGTGCAGCACAAGTGTTTAACCGCAACTTATTAAGTTGTTCAAGCTGTGAAGGCTAATCCTAGAAATGAAAAAAGCAACTGTGTTTTTAGGTAAACACAGTTGCTACAATACACAAATTTTATTTATTCGTTTTATGATCGTCCTTCATATTTGAGAAAATATTCGCCAAAACTGGGCCTGAAACGTTGTGCCAGAAACTAAATAAAGCACTTGGTACAGCAGCTATTGGGTTGAAATGTGCTGCGGCTAATGCTGCCCCTAATCCTGAATTTTGCATTCCTACCTCAATGGCAATAGCTTTGCTATCGACTATATTTAATTTGAATAATTTTGCAGAAAAGAAACCAATTAAATAGCCTAAACAGTTGTGCAACACTACTACACTGAAAATCAACAAGCCTGATTCTACAATTTTATCTTTACTTACCGCAACCACAGCAGCCAAAATTAATACAATTGAAATAACGGAAACTAACGGCATGGCTTGGCTGGCTTGCTCAATCGCTTTCTTAAATAACGCACGTACAACTAACCCCAAGAATATTGGGAAAAGCACCATTTTTAATACGGATAAGAACATTGCAGATGCATCAATATCTAACCATTGGCTAGCAAGAACGTAGAAGATTGCAGGCGTTAGTAATGGAGAAAGCAACGTAGAAATTGTTGTACAAGCAACCGAAAGTGCGGTATTCCCTTTTGCAAGGTAGGTCATTACATTTGAAGAGGTACCACCAGGGCAAGAACCGACTAAGATAACGCCAACGGCTAAATCAGGCGGTAAGTCAAAGGCTTTAGCGAGAACAAAAGCGATAGAGGGCATAATCACAAATTGCCCAACTACGCCAATTACGACTGATTTTGGATGTTTTGCTACTTCGCCGAAATCATTAAAGGTAAGCGTAATCCCCATACCAAACATCACTAAACCTAATAGGTAAGGAATATAAGGTGCGAAGATTTTAAATTCAGTGGGGAAATAGAAGGCAAGAACAGCAAAAACAATTGCCCAGAGTGCAAAAGTTTTACTGACAAATTGTGTAAGTTTAAGAAGAGTTTGCATATAAAGTCCTATTCATTATAAAAAAATTAAGAAAAGTTCTGATTTTAGAGCGGATTATCCTACTTGTCTATCTTCACTATAAAAAATCAGAAACTACCAAACCACACTCATTTATTTTATCTTTACAATCCGATCTTCATTGCTAACCCAACAAAAATGGTGCCACAAATTTTATTTAACCCGCTGCCAATTGTTTGACTATTTCTTAATAAACGACCCAATGGGGAGGCTGCTATCACTAATATGATGCACCAAACGGTACTTGTGCCGAGCAAAGTTAAGCCCAGTAATAAAAACGGTAAAAAGGTATTTTCTAAGTTTGAGGTAACAAATTGTGGCAATAATGCCAAGAAGAATAACACTACTTTAGGATTTAATACGTTAGTAATCACGCCTTGACGATAAATTTTATAGAGTGGTAATTTGTCTAAATTTGGATTATCAATGACCAAAGGTTCACGCCACATTTTGATGCCTAAATAAAGCAAATAAGCTGCACCTGCATATTTGAGAACAGCAAACAACATTGGAGAGTGAGCAACAACGCCCGCTAAACCTAATGAAACCGCTAGCACGTGAAATAGCATTCCCGTTTGAATACCGAGAGCAGAAACAATGCCCGATTTTTTACCTTCTGCAATGGTGCGAGTAATAATATAAATGGTATCCGAGCCGGGGGTGAGATTTAATAAAACACAAGCGGTTAAAAAGCCCCAATAATTTACAATGTCGTTCATCGTTTTAATCTTCCTTGTTTGAAGTTATCAATAGTTAATAATGTAATCGCAATAGCTAAACAGATCATCAATATATAAGATTTTGAATCCAAACTTTCGCCAATAATAAATGAAATAGTAAGCATAACTAAAGGTTCCATATAACCTAATAGCCCTAACACATTTACAGGTAATAAATTACTGGAAGCGATATAAGCAATAAATGCAATACCATTTACCAATCCAAACAGAGCCAGAATCGCATAAAGATAATGATTTTCCATTAAAATTGGCTGCATCTCCGTTTGAGAAATAAAATATAATGCAAAGGGAGTAACTAATAATAATTCAATAAAAAATGTAGCAAGATTATTAATGTCAAAATAGCGACGTAATGTAATATAAAGTGGATAGCCAATGCCGGCGACTAGTGTTGCCCAAGAAAAAGTCCCCGTTAAAATAATATTTGTGCCTACCCCAATAATCGCAAAAGTTAAAGAAAGCCATTTTAATAAGGTAAAATTTTCTTTAAATACGATTTTACCTAATGCTACAGCAACGATAGGCAACAATAAATAGCCAATAGAAACAGGAATTGCCTGGCCATTGTTAGGCGCCCACATAAAAAGCCAGAGTTGTACGCCTGTGTTTAGTGCAAGCAATAATAAAATAAAGATAATCGGTGGATTTTTCTTTATTTTTTGCCAAAGTTGTTTAAATTTTGGAGTCTGTTTGAATAATAAAATCGCGAGTAAAATAAATGGAATCAATACAATAATTCGAAAACCAAACATACTTTCGCCGCTTAATGGGTGCAATAAAATAGCAAAATAATAACCTAAACCAAATAAAAAATTAGCCGTGATACAAAAAAAGACACCTT
>NZ_CALIFA010000086.1:0-81421 GCF_938021905.1 Pseudohaemophilus parahaemolyticus | reverse complement strand
ATTGGTTTTCCAGTCGGGGCTTTTTTATGCCTCGAAAACGGGGTGGAGTATGAAATCAATGTTTAAAGACCCAGGAAATCAAAGTTATCTTTGGTCGGGTTTTTCTGGACTGCTTGCGTGGTTGGGCGATCAGAATAACCTGATGTTGCTCAGTATCACAATTGGTATTATCACAGCGGTGGTGAATGCGTATTCAAAATGTGCTGAAGGCAGAATGTTAAAACGAGAAAATGAGCGAAAAGAAGAATTGCACCAAGTTAGAATGGCTAGATTGAAGAAGGGATTAGATGATGAAGTTATCTAAAACAAGAACCGCTTTAGGATTCGGCACGGGTGTCTGTTCTGTGGCGGCGATTATTCCGTTATTGTTTGCCAATTTTGGTGGTGAAATTCGCACCTCTAAGCAAGGTTTGGAAATTATTGGCGATGCAGAAGGGTGTAGACGAGACCCGTATCAATGCCCAGCGGATGTACTTACGGTGGGGATTGGTTCAACAGCAGCAAGCGGTGAGAAAATCGATCCAAAACACAGATATTCTGATTTGGAAATTGCCGAGCGTTGGAAGAACGATATTGTGATTGCCGAGCAATGTGTGAATAAATATGGCAATGGTAAACAGCTGCCGCAATCGGTATTTGATGCTGCAGTGTCGATTACTTTTAATGTAGGTTGCGGTGCAGTAAGTAGGTCCACGATGTTTAAGCATTTACAAACAGGCAATTACAAGCAAGCGTGCAATGAGTTTTCTCGTTGGGTCTATGCTGGCGGGCGTAAGCTACCTGGTTTAGCTACACGACGTGAGAAAGAGAAAGCATTATGTTTAGCCGATTTAACGTCGCATTAACCGTAGTCATTTTGAGCTTGTGTGTTTGGTTATGGGGTCAGCATCAGACGGTATTACACTTAAGAGCCGAAAACCTCGCACAAGCCCAAACGATTGTTGAGCAAGAACAAGCGAATGCCAATCTCACCATTCAACTGGAACAAGAGATTGAAGCGGTCAGACATCAGCAAGCAATTGTAATTGAGTTACGCAGACAAGCAGAGGTAAAACGTGAAAGCATTAAAACAATTTTGGTTAAAGAGCCGTGTGCTCGTGTGCCTATGCCTCGTGCTGTTATTGAGCAGCTGCAGTCAAAGAGTAACAATAAAGACTGAGTACTTAGCACCACCACAAGCCTATTTAACGCCTTGCACGCAAACTGCTTTCAAGGGAATTACTTATGGTGATGCAATAGATTACCTGGTTGTAGTAATGAGCGAGCGGGATTTGTGTGCGGCCCAGGTGGATAATATTCGTGAATATGTAGAAAAAAATAAGAAAAATTGAAGACGGGATTAGTGCTAGACACTATCGGAGGAGGGAGTCGGAGAGTGTACATACCCGATTTTCAGCGTTCCTGTGGGCTTAAGCTCGACCGAAAAAAAAGCCCAATAAGGGCTTATTCTGATTTTTCTGCTTGCAAGTTTTTAATTAGTTCTTCAAGGGTGAACTGTAAAGAATATGAGTGTGGACGGTATCGATCATCTGTTCGCATATAGTTATATAAACCGCTGCGGTTTACTCCGATCAATCGGCTAATTTCACTTGTAGAAAGGTTAAAATCATTTTGCAAAGTGCTAATAAGCCGCGAGAAGTATTCGCGGCTAGGGTTGAAGTATTTTTCTGCGTTCGGTCTTAAATCGTCCATTCTAATTCGTTATACTCTGTCATTGTCTCCAATGCATAGCGTGCAAGCTGTTCTAAAAATGCTTTCTCTAGCGAGCCGTTCCATAAAGGTTTTTCGGTGCATTGATAGGCTAAACTGTGGCAAAGTTTAATAATTTGCAAATTGCTATACCATTGACGACTGCGTTTAGGGTTAAAATAAAGCATTACGCTTTCTTGATAGCGTTCGTTATATGATCTAACGTTTGCACTCAGTAGGCGTTGCCCTGCTTCTTGGTAATTATCTTGTGTAATTTTATAACTATGCCCTTGATAGTAGCAAGTAAAGCAAGAGTGAAGTGCATAGGTTAAAATTGCGTTGATGTGTTTTTCAGATACGATTTGTACTGACATAGTTCGATTCTCCATATTGGTATATAGGTTCTTGTTATCTAACAAGTGGTATTGCTTGCCGATGTGGGTATATTAGCAAATAATTATTGACATTGTCAACACTTAAGATTAAAATTATCTCGAATTTTTAATATAAGGTAAAAATATGAAAGCGTTATCTGTAAGACAACCTTGGGCACATTTAATCGCTAATGGTGAGAAAACGATAGAGGTAAGAAGTTGGCAAACTGATTACCGTGGTAAATTGCTTATTTGTACCTCTCTGGCAGAAAAAAATTCATTTTTTAATGTATCTAAAGAAGTTGGTGGCAAAGAGAATGAAGTTTTAGTTATGCCGTATGGTGTAATGTATTGTTATGTTGATCTTGTTGATGTAAGAAAATTAAGAATGTCTGATTTTGAAGCTGCTGTTTTAGAAAATGGCTTTGATTTTAGAAATCAATATGCGTGGGTTTTAGAGAATCCCGTTCCAGTTCGCTTTAATAAGGTGTATGGCAAATTACGCCTTTTTGAAGTTGAAGATGAGCTGATAGTACCAGTTTTAACTACTAATGATTGGTTAAAGCAAGCGAGAGAGTTTGAACCTCAAGCAAAACCAACAAAAAGAAGTCAAATTTGGTAAAATCTATGTGTGAAGATAACCGTCCGATAGGGCGGTTTTTTTATGAGGTAAATTTATATTATGGCTGGATTTACAATAAATCGAATTGTGCCAAATACGCACTTATCCCATCAAGGATACCGAGGTAATGCAGCAACAGGTAATGCAAAACCACATTTTAAAATGCATAAAACTGCAGGAGAAGCGAAAAAAGCACAAAGAACCGCTAATCGCCGTAAATCAATGGGTGGTAAAGGTGGTTAATGTATGTCGAAACTTTACGATCCGATAAAAGCACAATCACGCATAACGGATAATGTTATTGTAGCTTTTTCTGGCGGTAAAGATTCGGTGGTTACGCTTGATTTATGTTGTAGATACTTCAAGCGTGTTTCAGCTTTCTTTATGTACCAAGTGCCCGATTTGAGCTTTCAAGAAGCAACTATCAACTTCGCTGAGAAAAAATATGGGATTACGATTGAACGCATCCCTCATTTTGAATTATCGGAAATCTTAGCTGCAGGTGCATTGAGAAAAGAAGACTATAGTGTGCCAATTATCAATATTAATGATTGTTATCGGTATGCTCGTTTAGTCAATGATTCGTGGTGGATCGCTGCTGGTGAACGTATTGCTGATAGTATTATTCGTCGTGCTATGATCAAACGGTCAGGTTGTATCGACGAAGTGCGAGGGCGGTTTTATCCAGTGGCGAACTTCACGAAAGAGGATATTTTACGTTATATCAAGCATCATAATTTAAAGCCTGCACCTGAAACGGCTGTAATTGGGCACAGTTTTAGGTCGTTAATGCCTAAGGATGTTTGGTCGATTAAGACGTATTATCCGAAAGATTTTGAAAAAATTAAGCGGTGGTTTCCTTTCGTAGAGGCTGCCGCTTTACATTATGAGTTATACGGCGATGCGGCATTATGTAGCAGTTGCACAAAGTCCGAAAATTGACTAAAACCGTATTCCAAATTAAATGCCTTTCCGAGATGATCTCGCGAAAGGCATTTATTTTTTCTGAAATTTTACTAACAACATCATCATTTTTCACGCAAATTTTCCATTTTCCGCTGATTTGAGCGTAGCTAATCCGCTCGACCGCGATTTTGGTAAGCTAATTATCTCTTTCTATTTAAATCTGATGAAATATATCTAAGTCAGTTACAAGTTATGCAGCCAACAGCATTTCATCATACTTCATCTGTTCTTCTAATCGCTTGAAGTAATTTTGTGAAATTTCTTCGGGCGCAAAGGCTTGCATGCCGATTAACTCACCTTGACGGTGATTCCCTTGCCAATAACCGACCCATTCTTTGAGTGGTAATACCCATAAACAGCGTTGAAGTACATCAGAAAATAATTCACCATTGGATTTTCTACGATTATCCGACATAAATGCCGCTTGATTGGCGTAATGCAGGGCATATTTATTATCGGTTTTGTGATGTACGCCACGATGTAAATCACGAAAACGTGCGTTAAAGGATTCCGCAAGGTTGTTGTTTATGCCTTTGGCACTAAAGGCTTCTTGATGATTGACCGACCAACGCGTGTAATGGAAATCGAGGTTGTGATAGGCTGGATTTTCATCGCACATAATATCGCTGCCTGCGGTGACAAAACGTTGATTTAAGGCGAATACGGTGTTGGCACTTTCGGTGTAATCCATCGCGACAATGGTGCGATTTGAACCCCACATTTGTTCATCGTTGGCGGAGCGTTGGTTCAAGCTGATAATACAGCGTTTAGTCGGGCGGAATTTGGGAAATCTCCGTCCTTTTTCATGTTGGCGTTGTTTGTAGTTGTTTTTGCGGTAGTTTGGCTTACGTAGGGTAAAATTAATCCACGCCCCATCTTCGTGAATTTCGCCTTGCATTGGACGTAAATCACGGGTTTTGAACAGAGCTTCACGCAGCTTATGGCAAAGCACGAATGCGGTTTTGTAATTGATGTTGAGATGGCGGCTAATATCAATAGCACTAATGCCTTTTGAGCTATTTACCATCAATAACGTGGTGGCAAGAATATCAACTAACGGGAGCTTGTGAAAAGCGAAAATCGTGTTGGTGGTAATATAAAAATAACGTTGGCAATGTTTGCAACACCAGCGTTTGCGAGATTCGAGAAAATAGGCGTGGTGGCGAATGCCGTAATGCGGACAACAAACATCGCGAATGTTATCAGGATTGCCCCAGCGTTTTACTTTGAGCAGGTGAAAGGCTTCGCTTTCGGTTAAACGGAAAATATCTTTTAGTCCGATATTTTTGGATTTACTTGCTAATAGGTGATGTTGAGCCATTGTGAATTTCCTTGTGTAGTACAAGGCATTCGAGATTGCTAAACGCTAGACATAAAAAATCGCCCACTTGAAAATTCAAGTCGACTCAAAGCGTTTATGTCTCGAATACCGTAACACCACAAAGAAATCCGTGGATTTTTAAATAAAAATGGCGACAAACTTAAAATAGAATCTTGATATAAATGCAAGGTTCTACGCCTATTGGTTCATCTTACTTCCAATAAGGAAATGTTAGGCTTAATTAAATAGTGGTTCGTTGGCAAATTGTAGTCATTCTTGGTGGGAATTTTTTCCTAAAGAATGAGATTTGAATGTAATCCTAAATGATGGATTCGTCAAGTACCCCCCCTTTCGGGGTTGATTTACAAGTATGAATAATCAGGTTCTAGTTGTTCGTTGAACCTTGATAACCTGTTCATAGCCACAACAAGGACATTTAGATTTTCTGTCATAAAAATTTGTGGTTTTATTATGTACATCTGTTGTGTAGTAATGAGAAAACTGATCTTGATCTAAATAACGCAATTGAGTTGTGCTTGTTTGGTGTGTACCTGTATGCTGCATATCAAGTTTCTCATATTCAGATAATTTGCTTGTAATGAAGCAATATTGACATTGGTACTGTTTCCTTTTTGACATATAAAATAGATAAAGACCAATAATGATAGTACCAATCAGATATAACCCATCTCTGATTTCTGTTGATGTGTTCATATTGAATAGAATCACTACTATTGCAATAATTAGTCTTAAATACCGTATTTACAAGATTATCTACTTTAGGTGAAAAATTGAATTTTCTACTAATAAATGGATAGATAATTTTAAACAGATTAACAATAATAAACTTTAACATAGTGAGTTCCTTTTAATAGGATAGGATATGTTATTTATAACATCGCAAGGTGATTTTCTAGTAATCTGTAATGGATTAGGTAAACAGCTTACACATACAATATCAGATTAGATCAGATAGAATATTGTTTCAATAAAAAGCAACCATTACTAGGTTGCCTAAACTATAATATAAAATTATTAGCGGTTTCTTATTCCCATTTTATTGGTATAGAAGCCACTAATTTCCAACGTAATTTTTCATCATCTGGAGAAGAGACGCGCGCATACGGAGTAGTCGAATCATTAGTGAACTCATCTTGATATTCTTCTTTAATACTATCATATTTTATAATATTAATTTCACCATCAACTAACTTTGTCGCTATACATGCAGAATCAGAACTGACCACCGTTCCATTAAGTAAACCCAAAGAACCTCTGTAAGTTTTAGTGTCTGCATTGCAACCATGACGCATAAAGTCTTTCAGACTACCTAATTTTAGATTCATTTTTACCCTATAAGATGCTTGTTCTGACCAATCCTTTAACTTAGAAATTAAATCTATTTGTTTCTGAGATGGTTCTATATAAAACACCAATTGGTCAAAAGGTTTTCCACTTGCTTCTTCAATACTAAAAGAGGAAACTAAATTTTCTAAATCTAATTTAACTCTTCCTTTATCTTTATAAAGGGCGTGTTCATATTCAATATTTGGACCATTAGCATTTTTAATTTCATAGGAACTCTCGGAAAGTAGATATTTTTTAGCCTTATCAAGGTGATCCTTATAATCACTCTGTAATGATTCAAAATTTTTCTCTAAATACTCTGTGGCTTCTGCCTGTTTACGCTTTAATGAATCATCATTGTTACAATCATATCTAGGAAAATACTCGCTATTTCTCAGATCTATCTTATTTTCAACAAAATAATCCATATATTCATGACGATATAGCATGCCCTTAGCAGAGATCATTTCTACATCTGAACGACACGTATTTTTTACATTGTTAGGAAATCCAGCTTCATCTAAATTTCCTGATTCTCGATAAGAAGGATCATAATAGGACATGTCATCATATACCGACGATAAAACATCTAATGTACAAAGTGTAGCAACAGTAGGGAAAATAAATTTTCCAAATTTGTTAAAATTCATGATTATTCCCCTGTTTGTTGAGATTTATTGCTTTCTTCGTGTTGTTTCTTACTAAATTTTGCAAACAAGTCTTTCGGATATATACATACTATCTTTAAGTAAGTTTTGAGAAAATCGGGAGAATTAACGTCAAGCCCAGCGGTTTTACGGTGAGCAACGTAGCAGCCAACAATGAGATAAAAGTAGATGATTTCTTTCATAATTTGTCCTTAAATGCCTAATTAGATAGGTTAAATTTGAATGAATATATGGTTCTGGGCGTGTGTAATTTAGTTGTTTTATGATAAAATTTGACTTATAAATTAACTAGCAACAGGTAGTGTCTATTAGCTTCCCTAGTTGTGGGTAAGCTAACCTGATAGTGGGTGATGCGGTGAGTGTGAACGAAAAAATCCGAAAAGTCAGAGAATCTAAAGCATGGTCGCAAGAGCAAATGGCTGAAAAGCTGAATATGTCATTAAATGGCTATGCCAAAATTGAACGTGGCGAAACAAAATTATATCTAGATAAACTGGAGCAAATTGCTCAAGTGTTTGATATTGATGTTGTAGAGCTGATGCAGTCTGATGGTCAAAATATCTGTTTCCAAATTGAATCGCCGCTAGGCTCGGTCTATCAAGGTGGTGGAGAAACTCAAATGTTGATTGAGATTGAGCGGTTGAAGTTAGAGCTTTCTCACGCTAGAGAAAAGGAAAGTTTACTTACCAAAATGCTTGAACAAAAAGATAGTGAGATTCAGGCATTAAAAGATTTACTGAAGGTAGTAATGCCTGAATAACTAAAACAAAAATGTAATTGACTACCGTATTTTTCGAAGAAAGAGATAACAAATGAATATTTTAGGTATTAGGGTTTCTCCCAAAACTATTTATTTTTCTATTTTTGATTCAAATGAATATTCATTTAAGAATGTTGAAAAAATTAGTGTTCCACAAGCTCTTATTATCCCTGAGCAATTAAAATATATTCGTAACAATATTTTAGATTTATTACGCGAATATAAAGTTGAAAAAGCTGGCATAAAAATTACTGAAGGAAATGCTCAATCCATCTCAATAGAACGATTATATCTTGAAGGTGTAATTCAGGAAACATTCGCTAGTAGCCAAATTAAAAGTTATAAAACATTAATGCTTTCAGGGATTGCTAGTCGATTAAATACTAATGCTAGAGAATTAAAAAAATATATTGAAAATAAGCCTAATAATACAGGGATTGATATGAGTGTTTCTGACTTTAATAAAGAAGAAATAGAAGCAATGCTAGTTGCAGTGGCGGTGGCACAATGACGATGGAAAAAGTTTATTCACCGGCATTAGTTTCTTTCCATAAAGAGAAAGAAATTGGACAGGAAGGTAAAAACTCTAGGGTATATCTCGCACATGATGAATATATGAATGCTCAAATTGTTGTAAAAGAGATACCAAATTCAGGAGATACCCAAAAACTATTGTTAGAAGCTCAGATTCTCTATGCAAGTTCACATCCAAATGTAGTTCAGATTCAATATGCCTGTAAAGATGATAGTAATGTTTATATAGCAATGCCATTTTATAAAAACGGCTCATTAAAATCTATAATGGCTAATAGAATGCTAACAGCGAGAGAAATTATTCGTTATGCCATTCAATTTATTAGTGGTGTAGCACATATTCATTCAAAGGGGCTTCTGCATTTAGATATTAAACCTGATAATATTCTTATTTCTGATAATAACGAAGCTTTATTATCGGATTTTGGACTTGCAGATTACACCGATAATAACGGGTGGTATCAAGTAACCAGACATTATATAAAACATACGACTCCTGAAATTTGGGACGATAATGGCAACTGTTTAGGCTGGGCAACAGTTCAATTTGATATATTTCAAATTGGTTTGACGTTGTATCGAATGTGTATTGGTGACATAGCCTTTAATGAACAATTTGAAAAAGTACGTGTGTCTCGTGAGCGTTTTTTGGACAGTTTAAATAAGAAAGAATTTCCGAACCGCAGTATTGTTTTACCACATATCCCTGAGACTTTAATGAGAATTATTTGCCAATGTCTAGAAGTTGATGTGAGCAAACGATACTCTAGCGTTAGGGCAATCTTAAATGATTTGAGTAAAATAGAGCACGAGGGATTAGATTGGCAATATACCAGTACAGAATCTAATCATCAGTGGAACTTTGAAGATGAAAAAGGTCTAAGTTACATAGTGAGTACTAGTAAAAATGACTATAAAGATTATAGAGTAACAAAAAATGGTAGGAAATATACTCCTAAGGCTAAGGGCATTAGAGCTTTTTTACTAAAATTAATATGAAAATAGCAATAAAAGTAGATCGAAAAACATTTCAATCAAGATGCTCTCTTGTTGAGTCTAAAAGAAATGAGCCAACAGCAGAATCAAAACAAAATGCTCAAAAAATTATAGGCTATAAACAGGAGGGGAACTATTTTGTTGCTGTAATAAAAGAAAAAGACTAATTCAAACCGCTATTGTGGCGGTTTTCTTTTATCTATTGCTTGGAGATATACGACTACTTTTCTATCAAATTTCTGAATGTTATATCAAATGCAATTTGAGTATCATTAGACATTTTCCGATAATACTTAATTAGCTGTTGCTCTTTTTCGTTTAACTTAGAGCTATTTATTGAACTATAAAACATTTCTCCTTCATTCCGCATTAACCAATTCAAATCAACATTCAACACATCACTAACTTTTATCAAAACTTCAGCACTTGGATCACGTTCATTGAGCAAATAGTTCTGAAGGGTGCGATAAGGTACATCAAGTAATTCAGCAAAGGCTTTAATACTCAAGCCTTTATACTCCATCACCTCTCTTAAACGGTTGTTTATACTCATTTTTGTATCCCATATTGACTTTTGTGTAGTTTTTGAGTATGATTAAATCATCTTATATACCCACATTGTACATTTTTTTAGATTTATGGCACAGCATTTTTTGTTATCTAGCTCTGCAAGAAAATTAAGTCCGCTAAAGATAGCTCAACTATCTGATGCAGATGCATTTTCTTTATTGCATGAATTGCGCTGGAGAAGTGAAAATGAACAAGTTTGCCCTAAATGTGGTGTACAACATCAAGCCTATTTTATCTCTACTCGTAAACAGTGGCGATGCAAACATTGTAAGCATACCTTTAGCATTACATCAGGGACGATTTTTGCGAATCATAAGTTGCCGATTCAAACCTATTTATTTGCTATTGCATTATTTGTGAATGCGGTAAAGGGAATTTCCGCTTGCCAACTCTCGCGCGATTTAAACGTGCAATATAAGACGGCTTTTACACTTGCTCACAAAATCCGTGAAAGTTTACAAATTCAGAAACAGTTATTTCCGCTTTCAGGTGAAATCCATATCGACGGCACTTACATCCATTCCGCCCCACGTCCTAAAAACAAGAAAAGTGAACGTGTCGATAGACGTTTAAAAGCGAATGCAAATCCGAATAAACGTTCTATTTTGGTGATGCGAAACCGTTATAGTGAAGCAGAAACGGCTCAAAATCCGCACTTAATTGGTGCGAAGAAAACCTTAACGTTTCAGATTTTATCGGAAAATACCCAAGTCGTGAATAAACTTGCCACCACCTACATTAAAGCAGGTAGTCGCATTCACGCAGACGAAAACTCGGCTTATGACGAATTGATGATTCACTACGATTTACGCCTTGTGAACCATCAAAAAGAATACCGTAGCGATGAAGGTATCACTAACAATCTTGCAGAAAGCTATTTCAGTCGCTTTAAGCGTATGATTATCGGCACGCACCATAAAATCAGCAATAAATACCTCGATAATTACGCCAATGAATGTGCTTATCGTGAAGATAATCGCCGTGTCGATAACCTTAGCTTGTTCAACAGTACGCTTGAGCAATGCCTTGCCACCGACAATGCAACCGACTGGCAAGGCTATTGGCAAGGTAATCACCGCCCAGCAGAAAGGCTCATGATGTAATGGCAAAGAAAATCTACCTTAGTCAAATTCAGGCGAAAGTCGACCGCTTGCAGCGTGAACGAAAGCAAGTATTAGAACACCTTGAATTGGTTGATAGCAAAATCAAAAAGCTCCAAGATGCCTTAGAGGTGATGGAAGCCGAAGCTTTGACTAATGAATACGATACCGAGGTTTACTCTTATCGTACTTATAAACGGCGATTTAAAGGGAAACTCCGCCAATTATTACTGGCAGAATTAAAAGCCGAACCCGACCGATATTTTACCGTGAATGAGTTGATTAAACGCGTATTAATCAAGTGCGGTCAAGAACCTATCATTCACCCTCAACATACCGTGTCGATGCGTGCTGCGTTAAAGCATTGGCTTGATAAAGGTGTTGTAGAACGATTGGAAATTAATGTGGTGGACGTGAAATGGAAATTCAAAGATAATGAGCTTAAAACATAATCAATTTAAGGAAAGTTTATGCTGTATATTCCTCAAACACACCCTAAACGCTATGTAAGTAGTATTGTGGCATTAAACGTGCATAGTCCAAATGGTACGGGCGATTGGCATAGTGCGGCAGCGTTAAATGATGATGCTTATCCGCAAGATTTTTACATTTACGGTGAAAACCAAAAAAGAAACACTAATCATCTATTGGGAAATCTAGGCGTAATTGATGGCACTAAACGATTAAATGAAATGGGATATTACCCTAAAAATTATCCTGTTTGGCTTGCCGACCACCCCCGTGCTTGCGTGGATTATCTCTATACCGCTGTACTTCAAACAGGCTCAATCGGACGTGTTATTTTAGATGATTGGTTCCCTAATGATGAAGATAAACAGTCAGTTTATGATTTGCTGAATCAAATTGAACCACACTTAACTGAACAAGAATGGGAAAATTTACAATTATGGAAACGCAAAAACCCGATAATGTAATGCTCACGGAACGTGATAAACATCACGAAAAATTGATGGTGAATATCCTAAAAAATCTTTCTGATACGCCTTTGGTTTTAAAGGGCGGTACAGCACTTTATCTCGGTTACGGCTTAAACCGTTTTTCCGAAGATTTAGATTTTGACTCTGGTAAGAAGTTAAATTTGCTCAATAAAATTAAAGCATCAGCTCCGCACGGTATTGTCATTGATGAGATTAATGTGAAAAAAGATACAGATACAGTGAGCCGTTATATTGTGAATTATCATATCCGTGATACAGGTGTCAAAGATGCCCTAAAAATGGAAATTTCTTACCGAACACCCGCATCAGATGAGCAAATTACGGTTAAAGATGGCATTCGTTTTTCATCGGTAGAACGCATTATTGATAACAAACTGCACGCCGCTTATGATGGTGATAATATTCGAACGAAAGGGCGTGATTTATTTGATTTGCATTTCTTAGCAAGCCATTATGCTGAACATTTCGATGATGAACTTGCTGCACGTTTAAAAGGTTTTTCACAAGATCCTGATAAATTAGTGAGCTTATATCGGGAAGATATTGAAGCCGATCCATTACTAAATAAGATTATGGACGTTGAACAAATTGCACTTGAGCTAAATGAAATGGCAGAAATGATTTATTTCACGCAACAAATGCACAATCACCCAGCTATGCAGGCATTAACGCCTAATGCTCAAAAGCAATTTAAAGCATTGCTAGATGAAGCAACAAATAAGAAAGAAGAAACACCACAAAATGTTGTGTCGTCCTCGCTTAAAATGAAATTCTAAATGATAATAGCGGTATTTCTACCGCTATTCCTTCCCCCTATTCAAACGATTTTAACCGCCATTCTGATGTATCAAACATTCCTCTTTTCTTAATCTTATAATGTAAGTACTTCTCTTGTCGCTCAATGATTCCTTGTTTATATAACTTACGCAGTGCATTTCCGATAGCACATTTATGCTGTATTGTTACTTCAGGGTAATGAGTGGTTAATAACTCTTTATCTATTTTAATCGCATAAGAAGTGATTAAATATAAATCTAGCCATTGATTCTTTTGTTTAAATACTTCTGAAATTAGATACGATAAATTCTTATTGAATGGTTTTTGACGAAGTAATTTTGCAGCATCATAATCCTTTTTAATCGTGTTAAAATCAAAATTGGGATCGATATATCCTAAAGATGTTGTAAAAGAGCTAATCTGTGCTTCTAATAATTTCTCTTGATTAACCAATTCTTTCAATCTATAAGAGACAATCGTTTTTTCTTTATGGCATTTCTCAAGTAACTTTACCATTTGCGAAATTAGATAGGCTTCTGACATAATAAAAATCTCCATTGAATTGTAAGTTCAATGGAGATTGTAGTGTTTTCAAGTGGTTAAATCTTTGTGCAACTGCTACATAATGCCGCGGCGATGGCAAAAACAAAGCTTCAGAAATACGAGATGGCAACGCTCAAGCGGAGTGATATTTTGCCACACCCTAAAAATCCTCGACAAATTGATGCAAAGGCACAAAAAACACTTTTCAACAAGATGGGAGAGATCGGTTTATTGCAGCCGCTAATTGTCAACAAAAGAACAGGTTATTTACTCGGTGGTCATCAACGCTTGGCAGTGATGGATAAACACGAAAAATACAAAGACGGTAAGAATGATTATGAGCTTGATGTTGCTTTAGTTGATTTACCAGAAAAAGATGAATTGGCGATGCTAGTTTTTCTTAATAATCCTTCAGCACAAGGGACTTGGCAAACTGATTTATTAGCAGAAATCAATTTAGAGCTTGGTGTTTCGTTTGATGATATGGGTTTTGACCGTTTAGATGTCGATTTATTATTTGA
Source organism: Pseudohaemophilus parahaemolyticus (assembly GCF_938021905.1). Classification (GTDB taxonomy): domain Bacteria; phylum Pseudomonadota; class Gammaproteobacteria; order Enterobacterales; family Pasteurellaceae; genus Haemophilus_A; species Haemophilus_A parahaemolyticus_B. Next base: position 67,674 of record NZ_CALIFA010000086.1, on the reverse strand, counting down.
TGGAGATAGTCGTTTCAGTGAGTTGTTTGAAGATGATCCAGAAGTTAAAGAGACGAAAGCATCCCTCGACGAGATTAAGGCTCACCGTAAAGAGAGTACGGAAAAATTAAAAGAGGCTAACTCTGCGGAGTTCCATTTTGTTGTGGTGTGTAAAGACGAAAAAGAAAAGCGAGAATTGCTCAAAAGTATGAAAATTCCTGCTCACGAAAGTTGGGTAAGTGCGGCTGCATTGCAAGGATTGAAGAGAGGTTCTGATGGCTGATAAGAAAAATAAAGGCGGTCGTCCTGCAACGGTTTTAAATGATGATCAACTTGCTCAAGTAGAGGCATTAGCATCATTTCTTACTTTAGACCAGATAGCAGATTATTTCTGCATTGGTAGAACTACATTTCATCGTATTATGGAACGACAAGAAGAGGTTTCGGTACGCTATAAAAAAGGGAGAACAAATGCGATCGGTACGGTTGCAAAATCTCTTATTCAACAAGCTCGTGAAGGCAATATTACTGCTCAGATTTTTTACTTAAAAACACAAGGCGGCTGGAAAGAAGGTAATCAACTTGAAATTGAAGTAAAAAAAGAACAAAAACTACCATCACTATCGGAGTTATTTGGCGATGCGACAGAAACTAAATCCGATACTACAACCGCTAATTAGCCCATTTCGCTATAAGGTGCTTTATGGTGGGCGTGGGAGCGGTAAATCTTGGGGAGTAGCTCAGCTTTTAGTTGAAATTGCAATGCGTTCTAAAGTACGTGTTTTCTGTGGGCGTGAGTTGCAAAATTCGATGAGTGATTCGGTGATTAAGTTGATTGCGGACACGATCGAAGATTTAGGTTATTTGGCTGATTTTGAAGTACAACGCAATGCGATTTATTGCTTGAAAACGGGTGCTGAATTTATGTTTTATGGCATCAAAAATAATCCGAACAAAATTAAATCACTTGAGGGGATTGATTTAGTTTGGATTGAAGAAGCCGAAAACGTCTCTGATGAAAGTTGGAATATTTTGATCCCAACTATTCGTAAAGAGGGTTCTGAAATTTGGATTACGTTTAACCCGAAAAACTTGCTTGATCCAACTTACCAGCGGTTTGTGATCAACCCTCCTCATAATGCCTTTGTTCAAAAGGTTAATTTTACTGAAAACCCCTACTTTCCCGAAACGTTGCGGCTTGAGATGGAAAGTTGCAAAGAGCGGGATTTTGAGCTTTACCGTCATATTTGGCTTGGTGAGCCAGTGGCAGATTCAGACTTATCAATCATTAAGCCTGTTTGGATTGAATGTGCGGTGGATGCTCACAAGCGGTTAAATTTCGCTGCAAGCGGTCGAAAAATTGTGGGCTTTGACGTTGCCGATGATGGGGCTGATGCGAATGCTATTTGTTTTGCACACGGTTCTGTGGTGCTTGGTTTAGAGGAGTGGCGGGGCGAAGATGTGATTAAATCCGCATTACGTACCCATTCAAAAGCAGTGGAATGGCAAGCAGATGAAATTGTTTTCGACTCTATCGGTGTTGGTGCGGGTGTGAAAGCAAAATACCGAGAAATTGAGACGAATCAGATCAACTGTATCGGCTTTAATGCAGGTGCTGCAGTGTTTAATCCTGATTCCTTTTACACACAAGGCAAGAAAAACGGCGATATGTTCGGCAATATTAAAGCTCAAGCGTGGTGGCAATTACGAGATCGTTTTTATAAGACCTATCGTGCGATCAAATATGGCGATGTTTATTCCGTTGATGAAATGATTTCACTCAGTAGCGATATACCTGATTTGGACTATTTAAAAGCAGAACTCTCTCGCCCTCGCGTAGATTACGATAATAACGGCAAAGTGCGGGTAGAAAGTAAGAAAGATATGCGTAAGCGTGGTATTCCCTCACCAAATAAAGCGGATGCACTCGTGATGTGCTTTGCCCCAATTAGACGCGATGTGCTCAAACAAACCGCCCTCAAACTCTATTAAGGATTCACTATGTCAGTTCATCTTCCCACCGCTGAAATGGTGGAATTAACCAAGAAAACTAAAATCATTGATGATTTACTCGGTGGCACGGCAACAATGCGAAAAGCCGCACAAACCTACCTTTTCCAAATGGAAATGGTAGAGCCCGATAGTTACCGCAAACGCCTTGAGCGTTCGACCCTTTATCCTGCCTTGTCGGAAACCCTTTCGCAAATGACAGGGCGTGTGTTCTTCAACCCGATTGACGTTGCCGATGTGACAGAAACAGTGCAAGCCCTTTTTGATGATGTGGATTTAGTAGGCAATAACCTTGATGTGTTCGCCTCCCGCTGGTTTTATTCCGCCTTGGCATATGGTTGCTCCTTTGCTTTGATTGATTTCACGCGTGTTGAAGCGGTGAAAAGCCGTGCGGAAGAGAAAGCCTTAAATGCCCGTCCTTATTGGGTGCATATTAAACCGCATCAAGTGTTAGGCATTAAAACCGCACGAGTCAATGGTAAACAAGCGATTACTCAATTTCGCTATGTTGTCCATGAACAGGTTGAGGAGGGTGAATTTGGCGTGAAAACCGTGAAGCACGTTTATGTGTATGAAATCGGCAAAGTGCGGAAATTTAGCGAAGCAGAGGGTGAGTTTCGTTTTGAATCGGAATTGCAACTGACGGCACAAAATCGACCGCTTGATTTTGTGCCTGTCGTGCCATTTATCACCAAGCGTAACGAACTCACCAATGCCATTGAGCCGCCTTTAATGGAGTTGGCGTATTTGAATATCAAGCATTGGTCTAGCCAATCCGATCAGGACAACATCACTAACATTGCTCGCGTGCCATTGTTAGCGATTTATTCCAATGATGAAGTGAAACAGCTTGCTATTGGTGGCAGTGCGGTTCATCTTCCGACGGGTAGCTCAATGCAATTTGTCGAACACTCTGGACAAGCGATTGAAGCAGGAATGGCAAGCTTGAAAGACTTAGAAGAGCAAATGAAAACCGCAGGGGCGAAGTTGCTCACTAAAACCGCCTTAGCAATGACTGACAGCCAAGCTCGTGATGAAGCGGGTAAGGAAATTTCCCAATTGCGATTGCTTGCTAATCGTTTTGAAGATGCGATTGATTTAGCCTTGGAATATACAGGGCATTGGCTTGGCATTGCCAAAGAGCAAGTGGGTAACGTGCAGATTTCGGGCAACATTGAAAACGATCTTGACCCGTCCGCTTCAATGGCAAGCGTGATTCAGTTGCGTAATGCGGGCGTGATTTCGAATCAATCCACCTTTGACGAAGCCAAACGCCGTGGATTATTAGCCGACGGCTTAGAATGGGATACAGAGCAAGAACGCCTGCAATCGGAGGGAATGCATTTTGACCTCGAAAAAACATCAGAAACAAACACTTAGACAACGCATTGCCCACGCTTTAACTGACCGTAAAATTCTGCATTTTCGCTATGATGCCCATTTACGCCAGCAGGTGTACAAGCGGTTAAATGCACTGCAAAAATTGCTGATTAACCGCATCAGTGCTATCGGTGTCGAAGCCTTGCCCGCTAAAAAACTGGATAAACTGCTCACCGAACTGCAAACGGAAATTGCAAAAACGTATCAAGAAACGACCGCTTACACTCGATACGAGTTAAGCGGTTTTTTACCGCTTGAAGCAGTCAAAATCAGCCAGCTTTATAATGATGAAATCGGCTTTGATTTGTTTAATGATGTGCCAAAAGAACGGATTAAAGCGATTAAAAACGTTGCTGTGATTGAAGGGCAACCGTTAGAAGCATGGTGGAATAAACAGCGTGCCGATTTAGCCTTTAAATTTGAGGGGATTATTCGCACAGGCGTTGCCGAAGGCAAACAAAACGGACAACTTGCCACTGAAGTGCGTGAGTTAATGAGCGTTAGCCGTCGTACCGCAGATACTTTAGTCATTACTGCTGTGGCAAAAGTGGCTGACACTGCCCACGAAGCTTTGCGTGATGCCAATCTTGATATTCTGCAAGGAGAAGAGCATCTTTCCACCCTTGATATGCGGACTTCTACCGTTTGCCAAGTGCGTGATGGCAAGCGATGGGATTTAGACAAAAAGCCAATCGGGCATAACATTCCCTACAAACGCCCACCGTTGCACCCTCGTTGTCGCAGTATTCTCCAGCTTGTGACGAAAAGCTGGGAAGAATTAGGCGTGCAAGGAATGCAAGAAATGCCCACCAGCACCCGTGCATCAATGGACGGTCCAGTTGATGAGAGGGTTAACTATGAGAGTTGGCTCAACAGTAAAACAGCTGAAGAGAAAGAGCAGATTCTGGGTAAAGGTAAAGCCGATTTATGGCAACGTGGTGTGATTACGTTTTCGGATATGTTAGACCAATCTGGCAGGGCGTTGACGTTGAGGGATTTACAAAAATCCTATACGCAATCTTGGATAGCGGAAGATATTTATCAACGTATTTCAGAAGAAGTAAAAAATAGTCCTAAAATTCAGGCATTTAAAGCCGCTTATAACATTACTCATCACGAGATTGTTGCAATGAAAGCCTACACGAGCGAGCTTTATTGGGATTTAAATCAAAATATGCGTAATGATAATCTTACACTGACTGATAATCGGTTTATTGCTGTGGTAAATCAAGGGTTGGAAAAAGCGCCTGCTTACGAAGGTGTAACTTATCGCGATACGACTTTGCCAGATGAGGTATTAGAAAAATATCAGATAGGTAAAATAGTCACAGAAAAAGCTTTTACGAGTTCAAGCATTGATAATAGTTTATCAACTTTTAAAGGTAATGTTCGATTTATTATTCAAAGTAAGAATGGTAAAATAATCGAAGATATTAGTGATTATCCTGATGAACGAGAAGTTTTATTTAAAAATAAAACTCAATTCAAGGTTCTTAAACGAGCTATCAATGAGAATGTTACGGAAATTACACTGGAGGAAAAATGACATCAGTTCTTGATTTACCTTTAGAAGAGCAAAAAAAATTAGCCGAAGAAGATGGAATGCCTTTTGAGGAATGGGTGCTGCATACAAAAAAAGTACTTAAAGAATGTGATGAGTTTCAAGAAGAACTCAAAAATCACAAACCAACGGAAGAAGAAAAAGCTGAAAAAATAAAAGCACTTCGAGAAAATCCGAACGCTATCCATTTTTATCGCAGAGTAACTGATAATTACAATTTAACAGTGGAAGAAGCGATTGAAGCTATTAAGCGTAGTTAGGCAATCCAATGAAACGCAACTGGGATTTAATCCGTCGCATTCTGCTTAAACTAGAAGAAAAGGCTGTTCCTGAAGATTTTTTGATGTCTGATCAGATTCAAGGCTTTGATCGTGTAACTGTCGCTTATCATTTTAAGTTACTGCATCAAGCAGGCTTAATCGAAGGAATGGATAGCTCTTCGATTGGGCAGTTTGATTTTTATGTCACGGGGCTGACCTGGCAAGGGCACGAATTTCTCGATAAAATCCGTAACGATACTTTATGGCAAAAAGTGAAAGCAACCGTGCAAAGTAAAAGCCTTGATTTGTCATTTGACGTTATCAAAACAGTCGCAACGAATTTAATTAGCTTGGCATTATAAACAAACTGAAAAATTTAACCGCTTACAGCAATGTAGGCGGTTTTTTTACGCCTTGGAAAAGGCAACTCTCACTAAACTGGAAGGAAATCCATTATGACAATGAAACTTAAACTTGATGAAAACAACAATGTGGTGGTGAAAGACGGAATGCCTGTGTATGTTCACGCAGATGGAAAGGAAATTCCCTTTGATGCGAATAAAGCAACCGTCAAAATCGCAGAATTAAACGGTGAAGCCAAACAACATCGTGAAGCAAAAGAGGCGGTGGAAGCCAAATTGAAAGCCTTTGAAGGGATTGACGATCCGAAAGCCGCTATCAAAGCCTTGGAAACCGTGAAAAATCTCGATGATAAGAAGCTGATTGATGCGGGCGAAGTGGAGAAGGTCAAAGCAGAAATGCGTAAAACCTTTGATGAACAACTGGCAGAATCCAAATCTCACGCTGAAAAACTGCAATCACAATTGCACGCAGAACTGATTGGTGGTTCGTTTGCTCGCTCTAAATATGCTGCAGAACATTTAAATTTACCTTCTGATGTGGTGCAAGCCTTCTTCGGTAAGCATTTCAGTATTTCAGATGAAGGTAAAGTGGTCGCGAAGTTCGCCGATGGCAATGAAATTTACAGCCGTTCACGCCCAGGTGAAAAAGCTGATTTTGAGGAAGCATTAGAGGCGTTAGTCGGGGCGTATCCAAATAAAGATGCGATTTTAAAACCATCAGGTACATCAGGTTCAGGTGCAGGCACGGGAACCGGCGGTGGTAATGCCCCGAAATCCCTTGCCGAATGCAAAACTGACGCAGAAAAAATTGCGTATATGCAACAACATTCATAATCGGGTGCAAGAGATTGCACCTTTTTTATTTTAACTACGGTGCAATCGCACCATTTAATAGGAGCTTATTATGGCTTTTGACTTACAAGTCTTCAACAAACAAACGCATTTAGCGTTAACTGAAACGGTCGATCAAGATATTGAAAAATTCAATCAAGCCTCAGGTGGCGTGATTACCTTGCAAAATGCCCCAACACAAGGTGATTTTGATATTCGTGCAAGCTTTAAAGCGATTCAAGGCTTAGTGCGTCGTCGTAATGCGTATGGCAGTGGTACGGTGCAAGCGAAACGCTTAGAGCAATTACTCAATGTAGCCGTAAAAGTGGCTGCAGGCACGCACCCGATTGAGTATGAACCGCAACAATATCGTTGGGTATTACAAAACCCTGAGCTTGCGGCGGTAGAAATCGGGCAACAACTTGCCAAAGCCCGTTTAGCGGATATGTTAAACACCGCAATTTTAGGGGCGGTTGCTGCAATTGGCGGTCAAACAGCAGCCGTGTTAGACGACAAGAAAAATGCCCCGAATTTCCGCACACTTAATAAAGCAGCGGCATTATTTGGCGACCGCTCTAGTGCATTAAAAGCGTGGATTGTGCATTCAACCACCTTACACACCTTGTACGACAACGCCTTAACCAACGCAGAACGTTTGTTTACTTACGACAACGTGAGTGTGATGCGTGATCCGTTTGGTCGCTTGTTTGTGGTTACAGACAGCCCTGCATTAGTGGATAGCACTGGTGCGGCTTATAACACGCTAGGTTTGCAAGAAAATGCGGTGATGGTGAGCGGTAACAACGACTTCAACAGCGAAATGCAGCCAAAATTAGGCGGTGAAAATATCGCAGCGGTTTATCAAGCAGAATGGACTTATAACTTAGGTATTCTCGGTTATGAGTGGGATATGACTGCAGGCGGTAAATCTCCTGATGATACTAAATTAGGGGCTTCAGCCAACTGGCGTAAAACGGCTACCTCATTGAAAGATACTGCAGGTGTGTTGGTGAAAACCAAGTAACGGTAATAAAAAGCGAAGCCCCGTGTAACGGAGAATTACACGGGGCTTCTTTTATTCCAACTTTAAAGAGGTGCGTAAAATGCTGAAAATGTATTTAGAACATACGCAAATTAAAGTCCTTGTTTGGGCTGTTTTATTTATTGCTTTTACCTTTGCGATGGCGAATTTAATTGCCGCGATCAAATGGTGGTAAGTTAAGGAGCAAAAATGACCGCTTATCTTTCCGTAGAAGAAGCCAATGCGTATCACAATTTGCGAATGAGCAAAGAGGCGTGGGCAGCGTTAGATGAAGAGGAAAAGGCTCGCCGCTTGGTGAGTGCGTCAGATTTCTTAGATGTGAATTACCGTTTTACGGGCGAAAAAGCCGACCCAATGCAGCTACGCCAATTTCCGCGTAAAGGATTTGAATCGTTAAAAATCCCTACCGCCATTATCTATGCCGTGTGTGAACTAGCATTACAAGAAAATCTCAACCAAAACGCAGAGCAGAAGATGACCAGCGTAAAAGTCGGCAGTTTATCGGTCAATTATGACAACCGTGCAACGATTGCCGATAGCAGTAACCGCTTTGATTATGTGCGACAACTGTTAGTCGCTTGGTTAGATCGCAGTAGCTTTGGCGTGGTGAAATTGGAGCGTGGCTAATGCAACTTTATCAAAACTTACAGCAGGTCTCGACCAAGCTTATTCGCCAGTTTGGCAGCCCTTGTGTGATTTCACAAGTAAAAACGGGCAAATATAACCCCGAAACGGGCGAAGTGAGCCAATCAAAACGCAGTGTATCGGCATCCTGCTTATTTGATACGCTTGCCTACGATTTTAGCCGTCAGACCACGCATGCCGATGTTCAAGTGGGCGATGTGTTGATGTTACTCACTGAAAAAGCGGAAGTGAACGACATTGTGTCGGTCAATGGCGAAAAGTGGCAAGTGATTCGGGTGCAGCCGATTCGTCCTGCACAACAAGCGATTTATTATCAAGCACAAGGAAGACGTTATGGGTAGATTTAGTGCCACCATTGATGGCTTTGTGGATTCCGCATTATTGGCTCAAACACAAGGCTTTCGCAAAATTGCGTTAGATACCCTCAACAAGGTACAGAAGAAAACACCTGTTGATAGTGGCGCGTTGCGACGTTCGTGGACGGTTGCCTTGAATGCTGTACCGAGCAATTACGATGGTAGTCAAATCGCCATTGCTCAGGCTCGGTTGTCCGATACGATAGTGATTGCGACGGATAAACCTTATGCCCCTATGCTGGAGTATGGGTTATACCCTAGTCCTTCCAAAACAGGGAAGACACGACGTGGTTATTCTGTGCAAGCCCCTCAAGGGATGATTCGCATTTCCGTGGATGAAATCAATGCGTATTATGCTCAACATTCACCTCTATGAGGTAGGCAATGAAACCGCAAATTCGACGCATTTTAGAAAGTCATTTAGCAAAATTGGATGCTTTTCCGACCGCTTGGGAAGGGGTGAAAACAGAGCCTAAACTGCCTTATCAAGCGGTCTATTTAACGGTCAATACAGCAAAGACCAGTACGATTTCCGATAAACCGCTTGCGACAGAAACGGGCTTTTTACAGCTCACTTTATTTTTTGACAACGGGCAAGGCACAAAAGCGATTGAGCAGAGAGCGAGTCAGCTACGCCAACATTTCTACGGCTTGAGTGTGGTTGAATCCCACATTCAGCTGATTATTCATCACCCACCGCAAATCGGTGGGCTTTTTTTATCAGGCAATAGCCTTGCATTGCCGATAACGATTCCTTTTACTGCTTATCAATTGGAGGACAACGATGGCAAACTCACAAGGGACACAGCGTTCGGTGGCACTGTCTAAAGAAACCACCTTCGGCACGAAACCTGCCAAAAACACGGCGAAATTATTGCCTCGTATTGAAACTTCACTTAACGTTAATTTTGAGTCATTCCAGTCTGAAGAAATTCGCGACGATATGCAACGTGCGGCTTCAATTGTCGGGTTTGAAAAAGTGGAAGGCGATGTAAAAGGTGAACTTGCCGCAGGGCAATGGGCGTGGGCATTTGCTGCGGCTTTACGAGGTGCTTTTGGTGCTGAAGCGAAACCGCCGATTATCAAGAAAACCGCAAACGGGCAAGGTGAGAAAAACGGTAAGATTTTAGTTGTACCACAAACCGCACATTCGACGGATAGCTTCACGATTGAAGACTGGTTTAAAGATATTGGCTTATCTCGCCAGTATCTCGGTTGCCGTGTATCAAAATTATCACTGGAAGTGGAGCCGAATGGCATTGCCTCTGTTACCGTCACCTTTTTAGGGCAACGTGGGGAAGAGCAAACTGCCCAATACTTTACCAATCCGACTGATATCGCACAATCGGGCAAACTAGCGGGCGTGAAGGGGTCATTGCAAGTCAATAAGCAACAAATGGCACTAATTACCTCGTTTAAGCTTGATATTGATTTGAACGCATCCAGTGAAGCGGTGCTAGGGGCGACTTATGCCCCCGATGTATTTATTGGCACCGTTGCCGTCAGTGGTTCATTTACGATGTATCTGCAAAATAAAGCGATGATTGATGCGGTACGTCTTGGCACTAACCTTTCTTTGGCGTTGCGAATGGATGCAGAAACCGCGAACAACAGCGATTACATGGCGATTATTCTGCCAGCGATTAAAGTCACCTCTTCTGAAATTGATGACGGGGCGAAAAACTTAATGCAAACCCTTAATTTTGATGCCTTCCCTGGGGTGTGGGATGCAGCCAGCACGATTGACGACAGCTTAAAAGTGGCTACGACAATGATTGTGCAAGATACGCTGGCTTAATACCTTTACAAGCGGTCAATGTTGACCGTTTTTTTGCAACATAAGGAAATTTTATGGACTTAAAAAACTTATCAAAATCAGCTTTAGCAGAAACTTTTACCTTTAACTTGCTTCATCCTGAAACGAGTGATGAATTGGGGGTAAAAATCAGTGTGGTGTCGGCAAAATCAGACAAGGCATTTGCTTACTTGCAGAAAAAACTGAAAAAAGAGCAATTGCGTGAAATTGAAAATGCCAAAAGTCGCAAGCCTCAATTAAAAGGTTTAGATGAATTACGCACAGAAACCTTAGAGCTTGCCTTAAGCCGCTTAGAGAATTGGGACGGTTTAGAGTGGGAAGGTAAACCGCTTGCCTTTAGCGAAGAAAATGCCCGTATGGTATTGAGTGAATGCGATTGGATGATTGACCAAATTCTGGAACATTCCAACGATTTGGGAAAGTTCTTGACGGCTTAATTGACGATTTGCTGCGTTACGCCCAAAAAGAGTTTGAGTTGGATAAACGCCCCAAAGAGAGTAAAGCGACCTTGAGAGCACATTTACTCTCGCTGTATGAGCAGACAGGCGAAATGCCCGTCGAGCTTGACAATGAGCCACCGAATGATGCGGTGGCTTATTTATTGGGTTATTTCCAACAACTTTCCACGGCAAGACAGTGCGGAATGAGCTTGAACCCGCTGACTTTTACGGAAATAGAGGCGTGGGGCAGGCTCTATAAAATGAAGCTCGACAGTTGGGAAATTGATGTGATTAAACAATTGGATTTAATTTATCTCAATACGCAAATGGAGCATTGATGGAAACCTTAAATTTTAGTCCTGATTATCAAGCGAGCAAAAAGCAAAGCCCGAAATTGAGTGAAGTTGATTTTGGCGATGGCTATACCCAATCTCGCCCGCAAGGGTTAAACCATAACCGAGCGACCTTTAATCTGACTTTTAGCGGTAATCCTGCTCGTATTCGGCAGATTGATGATTTCCTCACAAGACACGGCGGCTATCAAGCCTTTCTCTGGACGCCACCGTTTGGTCAACAGGGGAAATATAAATGTAAAGAGCATCAAATTACCTACCAACAAAGCTATTGGCAACTGACTGGCGAGTTTGAGGAGGTCGTTTCATGACCGCCAATATCACTCCAACATTTCAGCTTGAACTGGCAAAGCTCGAACAAACGGCGTTGCTTGACTTGTTCGAGGTCGATATGCGACAGCTTACGGGCAAAGACGGCAATCGTGGCGAACTGTTCCGTTTTTATGCGGGTACGAATGAACTCACTCAGCCGATTATTTGGCAAGGCAACCGCTATACGCCCTTTGGGGTCAAGGCTGAGGGCTTTGAAATGTCAGGACAAGGAGCGAGCAATCGCCCCACGCTCACGGTCATCAATTTTGATGGTTTTGTGACCGCACTCTCGAACAACTTTGAGCAATGCTTAGGTGCGATTGTACGCAGACGGCAAGTGTATGCTCAGTTTTTAGATGCCGCAAACTTTAAAGCGGGCAACCGCAATGCCGATCCACAGCAAGAGCGAGTCAGTTATTACCTGATTGAGCAATTAACCACGCTCACGCAAGATATGGCGACCTTTACGCTGGCGTTGCCGATCGAAACCGATAATGCCGTGATTAACAAGCGAACGATTTTAGTCACGTGCCCGTGGGTGTATCGCTCAATCGAATGCGGTTATACGGGCAATCCTGTTGCGGACGAAAAAGACCAACCGACCACCGACCCGAAAAAAGACAAATGCTCGGGGTGTTTGCGGGGGTGTCGGCTACGTCATAACACTCTCAATTATGGTGGGTTTATTGGGGTCAATAAATTGGGGTAGAAAATGAAAACCATTGAACAAACCATTTTAGACCACGCTAAACAATGCGAACCGCAAGAGGCGTGCGGATTGATTCTCAGTGACCCTATGATGGGCGAGCGGTTTTATTACCCTTGCCAAAACATAGCAGCCGATCCGCTTAATTTCTTTGAGATTTCGCCTGAGGAGCAAATCGAGGCAGAAAAATTGGGGTGGATTGAGGCGATTGTTCATTCACACCCGAACGGTGAACCTGTGCTATCGCTTGCCGACCGTCAGGTGTTCGCTCACACCGATTGCGATTGGCTTTTAGTCTGTGAGGGGAAATGGCAACGTTTCCCGAAAATTGCACCGCTTGTTGGTAGAACCTTTGAGCACGGCAAAACTGATTGCTACACGTTGTTTAAAGATTTTTACTTTTTAGCGGGTTTAGATATGGATGAGTTCAATCGTCCCGATGAGTGGTGGCACAACGGGCAAAATCTTTACTTAGATAATCTCGAAGGGCAGGGATTCAAGCGGTTAGATTCTCAGGAAACTTTGCAAATTGGCGATGTGATTTTGATGCAGGTAGGGGCGAACGTGCCGAATCACGCGGGCATTTACTTAGGCAGTCAGATGGTGTTGCACCATAGTCCCAAACGACTTAGCAAGCGAGATTTATACGATGGCTACTGGCTCAAACATACACACTCGATTTGGCGACATAACAATGCCGAGCACTTGGATTTTTCTATTCCGCTCGGCATTTTAGGTTAAATTGGGAAAATCTGGCTGTAACCCGTTGGCATTTTGACGGCAAGGCTGAGTTCACCGCCCATTTTCTCAATGTAGCGTTTAAGTGTAGAGAGTTTAACATCATTGCCACGCTGTTCAATCTGAGCAATCGCGGATTGAGATACACCTACGGCTTGTGCCATCTCTTTTTGCGACAATGCTAGGTTTTCACGAATCATCGCAAGCCCTGTTTCTAAAATCAGTTCATCGGACATCTCTTTGATTTTTTGTTGAAACTCAAGTGTTTCACGGGCAATCATCTCTTCAAGGGTGTACATTTTTTTCATCTTATTGCTCCAAACTTTGTAAGTAGTCGGTAAATTCTGCATCGGCGATTTCAATCATTCGCTTATAAAATTGTTTGTCGTTACTTTTATCCCCCGCACAGAGCACAATAGCTTGTCTAAGTGGGTCGAAAGCGAAAAACGCTCGCAACGGCTTGCCTTTATGCTGAATGCGAAGTTCTTTCATATTCGGATATTTTGAGCCTTTTATCGTGTCAGCATAAGGACGTGAAAGCTGGTAACCATACATTTTCAAGTTATTGAGCGATGCAAACACCGATTGACGAACATCTTCGGTTTGCTCAAGCAGCCAGAGATTAAATCGCTCAGTAGCGATTACCGTCCATTGAGATTGTTTTTTCATTTTGTGGTTTTATTGGGTAAGTTTTATCTTATTTTATAATGTATAGATTATATTTTCAATAAGATACAAATTATATCTAAGGAGATATATGATCAAGATTAAATTCTACGGCTCACTCAAGCGTTTTGGCACGGATTTTCAGCTAGATTGCCAAACGGTGGCAGAAGTGCTGAAAGCGTTAATGAGCCAACTTCACGGCTTACGTGAGCAGTTGCAAGCAGGCTATTACAAGGTGCGTATTGGTTCACAGTATTTAGATAATCGCTACTTGGAAAAAGGCTTGCAGTATCGTCTGAAAGAGGGAATGACGGTGCATTTTACTCCCGTGATTAAGGGAGCGAAACGTGGTGGGGTCTTTGGCATTGTGGCAGGGGCATTACTGATTGGGGCGGCAGTGTTACTCGGTCCTGTGGGGGGGGTTATCGCTTTACAAACGGCAATGATGTTAGGCGGAATGGGGCGTCGATGCTGCTCGGTGGGGTGGCACAAATGCTGACTAAAACGCCGAGTATGGGGAGTTTCAATGAGCAAGAGAAAAAATCTTCGACGGCATTCAGTGGGCTACAAAATCGGGTCGCACAAGGGCAAGCCATGCCACTGGCTTACGGGCGAATTTTGGTGGGATCATTGATTATTTCGCAAGGGATTGAGACCTTTGATGTGGTGGAAGAGAAAAAATAACCCGAAGCATTCTCATACTTCGGGTTATTTTACGCCCAGTTTAAGTTGGGTCTACGATGGTTGATCGCACAATCTTTGAGGTAAGAGTTAATAAGCGTTTGATAAGGAATCCCTATTTCGGCGGAGAGTGATTTGAAATAATCGACAGACTCGTCATCAAGGCGAATCGTGATCACCTTTTTCGCTTTAAGTTTTGCGGCATAAGGATTACGCACCGCGTGGCTGAAATTATATTCTTCTTTCATCATATTTGCTCCTGATATTGTTTTGTCTCTCGTAACGTTGCTCGTCTGGCTGAAATAATGCGAATATTTTGATCACGTTCACAATGAACAACCACTAAAGTTCGATTTTTTTCACTCAATCCGAGCAGTAAAAAGCGTTCTTCATCAAAAGAGTGCTCTGGGTCGGGCATAAATAAGGAAAAATAAGAGAATTTGTGTCATAACCATTCCTAAAATTGCTGTTTAATCGTATTCAGTGTGCCAATCCATTCGATTTTTACAATACCATTGACGTAATGCACCTTAATGACAAGGCGGTAATGATTGCCTTTAATATTAAAAATCACGTGATTATTGGTAAGATTTCTTCAAGCAACATTTTTAGAACAAAGAAAGCTGATGAGCTACCTTAGGTTTAGACTGCACTAAATTAGGAGGCAAATCAATTGGCTTTTCTTTTAGCGTTTCTAATGCCTTTTTAATTCCAACTGCAATTTCATACGCCAAATTTACAGGCACAGCATTACCAATCATTTTGTAGGCGTCATTTGTATTCTTGTAAATAAATTTAAAATCATCAGGAAAACCTTGTACTCGAGCGACTTCACGAATTGTCATTCTACGATATAAATTTTCTTTTCCCGCTACAAAACGGTAATCGTTTGTTCCATGCTTTTCCATTTTCGGAGCTTGTGGGTGTAATTGGCATTGTCGTCCCGATGCTTGAACAGTAAAACCTTGTTCATGCCACGCTTTCACTCGATTTCGACTCATAAAAATTGGAGAAAAGCTACCTGTAAAATATTCGTTATTATTGACCGCTTGCGGATTCGTCTGATTTCGTTCTAATGCTGGAACAGCACTATCTTTTAAATCCCAAATAATATCTTTCAATGAAATTTTCTTTTCATCATCAACAGTTGAACCTTTTGGAAATTGAAAATCAATTTTTAGATCTTTTCTAAATCCAATGTAAAATACACGCTTACGTTCTTGTGCTACGCCATAATCTTTCGCATTAACCATAGTCAAGGTTACGTCATAGCCACACTCATCAAACATTTTCAGCAAATTTTGTACTGCTTCCGAATGGCGATTAGCAAGCTATAATTTGCTACGCCTGAATTATCGATTTTCTCACCGTTTACAAATGAATTTCGCTTATCAGGTGGTAAATTATTCCCTGCATAGACATCAAGATATTGTTCTTTGTTTAACAGCATTTCACCCGATAATTCTCCACTTAATTTATTCATTAGCTCAAATTTCCAGCCTAATGTTATCGCCCCTTTTTCAGTTCTTTTGTACTTGTTTTTATAAATCAGGGGTTTGGCAAAGAATTTATCTTTGATTTTTGATGTAGATTGTTCAATTAAAGAATACCATTTACTTCCAAATAATTGTTCTGCACGTTCAGCCTTGATTTTGTTTTCCAAGAAATCTGCATTTTCTTTCTTGTATGAAATTTTGATTTCAACTTCACCAGACTGCTCATTAGCAAGCAAAATATAAATATCTGTTTTCAGCTCACCGTTCTTACAAGTAGGCTTTCCTGATAATGTAATTCTGCGAATTGAATTCAACGTACTCACCAACCACAAAATACTGCTGAATACTTCTTTCGGCTTCTCCAAAATGTGCCATTTTTAGCTCCTAAATTATAGTATTTTTGTTACTTATAATCAACAATTACATTCCTTCAAAAAATTGATGAAAAGTTACACCAAGCGTATTAATGATTTTCTCTAAGCTCTTAATAGATGGATTTCGTTTGCCTTGCTCAATTCCTGCAAGGTAAGTACGGTCAATTTCAGCTTTCAATGCAAATTTTTCTTGGCTTAAGTCTTGGGCTTTCCGTAACTCACGCACTCGGCTGCCTATCTGTTCCAAAATCATAAAAGAATCTCCCAAAATTTTTGCTGATTATCCTTTTTGTAGGTTATAAAACAACGGACTATAAGTAACAAGTCAGAAATAAAACTGAAGAATTACTTGAAAATTAAAAATGCAAGCGGTCAAATGGTGAGTGAAAAATCGCAAAG
Organism: Pseudohaemophilus parahaemolyticus; assembly: GCF_938021905.1. Classification (GTDB taxonomy): domain Bacteria; phylum Pseudomonadota; class Gammaproteobacteria; order Enterobacterales; family Pasteurellaceae; genus Haemophilus_A; species Haemophilus_A parahaemolyticus_B. The sequence goes on along the minus strand of NZ_CALIFA010000086.1, from coordinate 51,267 downwards.
TTTCACCATAAATCGCCCACTGTACCCCGTGATGTGCGTGTGTTAGGCGGATTGGGGAATATTTCTATCTCGTGGGCGTGGGTAGATGATTTCACCCAAACTGAAATCTGGGCCAGCGAGCAGGATAACCTTGCCAGTGCACAACGTTTAACCAAGCTCACTGCAAAAATGTACAGCCATGAAGTCGGTGCAAAACAGGTGCGTTATTACTGGCTTAGACACGTGCGTGGGCAAAATGTCGGGGCGTTTTATCAACAAGCGGGCGTGCGGGGCGAAAGTTCGGTAGATATTGATAAAGAGCTGAAACTGCTGAATGAAAAACTCAGCCAAAACATCATCAACGAAGTGTTTGATACTGCCGCCCCAGCACGTAAGTTGGAGATGGTAAAAACCGTGGCGAACCTTAATGTGAACCAGTTTCAAGGCGTGAAACAGGTTTACAATGAAGGAGACGGCAAACTTTACACTTGGAATGGCAGAAAATACGAAAGCGGTGTAACGGAAATTTTGGCAAGTGCAATTAAAGGCACAATTGGCGTTGACCAACTTGTGCCGATTCCAACCACCAAACTCACAGGGCAGTTAAACTAAAATCAAATCCCGAATATCAGTGCGAACAAAATTCAAGAGGCGTTAAGCCTTGCTCAAATGCCTGCAATTCCGACAACAAAACTCACGGGCACGATTGGGGCAAATCAACTGCAAGCTAACAGCATCGGGGCGAACCTGATTCAAGCTAACGCCATTGGCACAACGCATTTGCAGTCAAACAGCGTGGGCACACAACAAATGCAAGCCAACAGTATTGGTGCGAATACCATTCAAACTAATGCGATTGGGGCGGATAAACTACAAGCCAATAGTGTAACGGCGGCAAAAATCAAAACGGGGGCAATCCGTGCGAATCACGTAGCTGCAGGGGAGATTTCAGCAGATAAACTGGCGATTGGGCTAGGGGGGAATTTGCTCACTAATCCGATTTTTGCTAATAATGGTAATGGGTGGACGTTATATGTTAATACGTCTCAAATTGCGAATGCTGGTTGGAGTTTCAATCGGAATACTGGTGATTATCAAGGTTATGGCTATCTTGAAACAGAAAACCAGTTCCATTGGCAGACAGCACGAACAAATTCAGATACAAGTAATGTTCGATTTGGTGGCTTGTATCAAGATTTAAAACTAGTGAAAGGGCGTTATTACTGTTTTTCTGCTTATGTTGGCGGTCATCGTTCGTTTCAAGATTTAAATATTGAGCAAGGTGCGGTACAAATTATCAAGAAATCTTGGACAGGGCGTGGCAAAAATGGCGGATATGGTGCGGGTGCGGGCATTTCTAGCAGTGTGGAAGAAGAACGTCGGATTTATATGATTTTCAAAGCCAACGGCAACGTTAATCAAAATTACCGACTTATTATCAATCAATGGGCAGAAGGCGCACAGCAAAACCCGATGATAAAAATTCGTCGCCCTATGCTCGAAGAATGTACCGAATACACCCGAGAGCCTAGCCCTTGGCAAAATGCAGGTGTCACAGCGATTCACGGTGGCTCGATTGTCACCAATTCGATTACCGCTCAGCAAATTGCAGCGAATACGATTACAGACAATGAGATTGTTGGTGGCACGATTGCGGGGAAATATATTGCAAGCAAGACCATTAATGCAGGTCATATTGTGAGTAAGTCTATTACGTCGAAAGAGTTGAATGTGGAAAACTTGTCGGCGATTAGTGCGGATTTAGGCAACATCACAGGTGGTTCGTTGAATATCAACAACCGCTTTAAAGTGAGCAATCAAGAGCAAGTAGAAATGCGTGCTGCAGCAGGAGATGTCGGGCTCGTCATCAACAATAACCAGATTATTGTGTATGACGAGCGAGGAAATGTACGGGTAAAAATTGGGCAGCTTTAGGCGTAAATAGGCGTGATATGAAAAGTTTGATTTTGCTCAATTTGCCATAAATCATAATCAGCTTGCATACCAAGCCACATACTAGGGCTGTTATTTAACGCAAGCCCAATACGAGTTGCCATTTCTGGCGTAATGGCAGTTTTACCGTTAAGAATGCGAGAGAGTGAAATACGGGAAACCCCTAATTTTTGGGCAACTTCACCAATTTTCATTCCCTCAATATATTCTCTTAACACTAAACCTGGATGCGGTGGATTGTACATTTTCATAGTGCCTCCTAGTGATAATCTTGATAATCAACGATTTCAGCGTGTCCATTTTCAAATTTAAAGGTAATTCGCCAGTTTCCATTTACGGTAATCGACCAATGCTCTTTAAGATTACCTTTTAATGGATGCAATCGCCAACTGGGTGCTTTCATATCTTGCGGGCAAGTTGCACGATTGAGAGCATCCAGCTGCAATCTTAATTTCGTTGCGTGCTTGGCTTGAATTCCAGCAGTGAACCTGTAGTGAAAAAGAGTTCAAGCCCTTTGTGTTTAAACGATAGAATCATTTTAGCCTCTTTGTATAAAGTTAGCATACATCTTAAAAGTGGTTTGTAAAGTAACTCGATACAATAAAGGAGAAAAATATGATAGTTGCACTTTTAATTGTAGTGATTTTGTTAGCAGTCTTAGGACTGCTTTTTTATTGGCTAAAAACTAAGAAAAGCGTTAAGGCTAAGGAGGAGAATGTGAATTATGGTTTTAATATTTGTTCTAATTCAGGTAATTTAGAACCACTTAATTTATCTAATAAAGTGCGTTTTTTATTTCAAGGTCAGGTAAGTTTAAGTAATTCTCAAAAAAGTAAACGTATCCAAATACCTTATAAAATTCAAGGTAAAAAATATCAAATTATTGTAAGAATGCCTGAAGATATGCCAACTTATGCTTATACATATTCACCAAAGGTATTTAGGTTTTATCATAAAAGTGATAAGGATGCCATTCTATTTTCCCTAGATAAAATTTCTGAAACATACTTTGATATTATTACCTCAAACATTAATGATGGAGCAGGTACTGAATTTATGGTAGTGATATATGAGTAATTATGGTGTTCAAATTGGCAATTTATCTACACAAGAAATGTCGTGTCTTTTTTTATCGACTATATTTGATATTAACTTAGTTACTGCTAAAAATGGATATAAATCTATTTCTTCAGTAGAAATGTATAGTAAATTAAATAAATTTATTAATGATAATCAAAGAGGTTTGGTTTTTTTAAAGTTTAATGGTTCACAATATATTGATAAGAATTATGGAATAGAAGTTCAAGGTATGAATTTTGAACTTGTAGCTCGTTCTGGAATTGATAAATTCCTTCAATTTAAAGGAAGTCCATTTTTTAATTTTAAACTTTATTTTTATCACCCATAAAAACAATGGTTGAGACTGGATATGGTATATCCATAAGAAATTCAAATAATGAAATTATTTATATTCAGGGATCAAATGGTGAGTTTTCTTATGCTGAGGATTTCAAAATAGGAAATGTGGGTAATAATCGATTATATTTATCATCAAGTTATGCTTTAGCTGGAAATATTCGAAAATTTTATGCTTCAGATGCACAAGGTGGGTTAGTTAGAGCTGAAATGATGACAGGAAATACAGAGCCGTCATATTATCAGTTAGATACGCCTATATTATCTATTAAAGCCCCATCTATTGCAGATGAGGAGACGGTGAAAAAAAGAGGAGCTTATATTGTTTTAAGATAACTATAAACAAAGTGCGATCAATTCTGCACTTGTGTAAGCTCGCAAAAATTTTTGCATAGTTTCGCAAATTATTTTGCATAGCTAATCTCCAAAACCCTATGTAAAATAAAATGCAAAAACCCTCTTTAAATTGGCTTTAAAGAGGGTTTAAATTTAGAACTTATAAATCATATTATCTTCATAAATCCCATCTTTGGAAGCAGATGCTTTAACCACAATTCGCTCATATCCCTCAAACGCCTGCTAATTATCTGTCTTGCTCTCCTGCATATAGTCCAGATAGCGAATAAACTCACTTTTCGTACTGCTGAAGAAGATATATGGCGGTTTTGTGATGTTGATTAAACGCAAGAAATCAATCAAATCAAAATAAGTTGCCTGCTTGTAGCTTTCTTGGCGAGTGCATAAGTAAGGCGGTTCAAGCAATCACAACACCTTTTCTTGGATCTGATAGCATGGAATCAGCTTGTGGAAGGACTCGCTGACAATCTCAATGCCATCTAAATAAGCCTCAGCCGAAGGATAATCACTTTGGCGAACACAGTTCTAGAAATCTTTAGCAAATAACGCCTCAAAACTACCAACTTGCTGACCTGAAAATAGCAACCAAGAAGCCAAGCAATTTAGGTCTTTATAACCTTGAAAATTATTGATTTTACTGATAATTTTCGCTTTAATTTCTTTGCTTAATCGTCCGTTTTTTGGTATAATGCCATGTAAGTAATTAAAGATAATTTGGCGTAATTGATTGGTGTCGTCAATGTGTTTTAATCGTTCTGTGTAGCCATCAAAATCGTTATAAATTACGGTTTCCTTTGGCTTGAGCTGTTTTACTGTATGGCTTAATAAACCACTACCACCAAATACGTCTACAATCGTCCAACCTTTACCCTCTCCATCAATGTGTTTGTCTAACACGGTTTTGACGTGCTTGAGGAACATGCGTTTCTGACCTATAAATGGCAATGGTCCAGCTTTAAATTTTGTTTGTCATTATTATCCCTTTTCTAATTTATTCAGACAAACGGGCTGAATATCCAACCCGTTTTCAACGACTACTTATCGCTGATGAACTTCCGCCTATTTGAAATTTTCGACTTCTTTTGAAAGCTCAAAGCCCTCTTTTGTCGCTATTTAAATGCCAAAATCATCCCTGATAAGCTCTATTTACCACCTCTTTTTCAAGGTGATAGCCTTCCTTCGTTTTAATTTCAAGCACTAATTTTTTTTCCATCCCATCAAAACTGTAGCCTTCAATGTGTATATCGAAAAACTCATACCCTTCCTCATCTGTCATAAATCGGTGATATTCATTTGTATTTGAACCATCTAACGTATTCATTATCTCAACTTGACTGAGCTCCTCTCCAATTTTTTTATAAACCGTAACCTTTAATTTATCTTTACCATATTCAAGATAACGTGCCGCGTCGTTGCCTCCTTGTCCTTGCCCTGTTAAATACAATCTATCAATCATGCCGTATTCATTTTGAGAAATCTCAATGTCAGGCTGTGAAGTAAAAATCACACCTTTTTTCTTCGGATTTTCTATAGCATCAAAATAGATTTGAGAAGTGGCTTGCTCTGGGCTAAAAAGGAATATTGTTGCTTGTCGGTAAGTCGTTTCGTTCGAATAAAATTCGATAGCGCCATTTGAATTAACCGTCCCGCTATTCAATAAAGGACGATTTCCTTCAAACATAACGTAAGCTAATCCTGCATATTTACTATCAAGCTGAATAGTACCCGAAATATGGCTTTCATCTCGAATATAATCCCCATTCCCAAGCTTTTCTCTGTTTTCCACTCGGTCTTGTGGGTCAATCGAAACCGTTACCACCGCCAGCGGGCGTGTTTGAGTCATTGTTGGTACTGAAGTGCCCTCCAATTTCTCTACTCGGTCAGTCAATCCTTTCATATCTTGCCCCACTTGGTAAGCAAAAAGCTCGTAAGGGGTATTCATTTCTGTTGTCATAAGTGTTCTCCTTGTGTAAAAAATTAGGCTCTGCCACGTTGATATGCGGCTTTTAAATCCGCATTGTTAAGTGCGGTCATTTGTTCGCTAATGCCATCTAAAGCGGTCTTAAATTCAGTGATTTTGCTCACTAACGCTTCAGGGGCTTCACTGCCTTTTTCTTTCAATCTGCGTAGCTCTTCGGCAAGTTCGCGGAAGGTGTCTAAATCTGCCGATACTTCGCCACCGAGTAAATCCGCTTTAAGTTGGTTGATTTTTGCTTCGAGCTGTTGATAAAGAGCTTTATCTTGCTCGCCTAAGTATTGAGCAAACTCGGTTAAAAGTTGTTGAATGTTTTGTGTTGTCATAGTCGTCCTATTTTGTAGTTGAGGATTAAGTCGGATAAATCAGGAAAGACCACCGACTCACGAATAACCTTTACCCCGCTTACTTGTTGAATCTGTAGACGAGGCTTAGGCTTAAGGGTAATTTGCACAGGCTTTTTTGCCCGCACTTGCACCTTGTTTTTCGGTTTAGCGTTCAGGCTCGCCATAAGTCACGTCCTTACGTAATGACATTCGCCCACCGCAAAGGGTCTTGACTAAGCCTTGTGGGTTGGTTTGTTGCAAATCCCACTTCGCTTGCGACCACGTTGCCTGCTCGCTTTTCTGGTGGGCAAAAATCAGTGTAATTTCGTTATTTGCCACCAAAATTTCACCGCTTACCGTCGAAAGGCGAATCGGATCTCCACCTGCAGGGCGAATATCGCAATCAAAGCGACTCCCCGTGAAATCAAGCGGTTGATTTTGCTCATCAGTAAACACCAAGGTTTCTGCCTCATCATCTCCCCGAATCCAATCGAAGTTAATTTCTTGCATGATGCACCTCTCTAAACCGCTCATCGTGCTGTTTGCCTGACAGCTCACTCTCATAGGATGCTTTACAATGGTTCGCATCAAAAAATAAACCATTGATAAGGCGATACAGCACACGCCAGCGTTTCTTAGGGTGTTCGGTAAGAACTGCCCTACGATAAGTACGGCTAGAAAGCGTTTCATCGGCAGCACCGCCTGTTAAGGCGTTAAACAGTTGGTCTATGGCAATAATCACGTGATAGCCATAGCGTTTTAACTTGCTTGGAATTGCCATGCGTTTACCTCCTGCTCTAACTGTTCTAATGCTTCCAGCGTTTCAATCGCCACCAAGCGGTCTTCAAATTGCTGTCTTTTACCAATAATAATGCCGATAGCAACCGCAAATTGGTTTGATTTCTCAATCACTTTCTCAATCAGCACATCCAACGGTACGCCACGCACACGAGCGATTTGTTCCAACATCGGCGTTTCAGCTTTTGGATTCGCTTGTTTTGCCAGCGCCTCTTTTTCTTGGCGATAAAAACTCTCAATCTCCGTTTGCGGGTAGCCCACCAGTAAGCCGTTTTTGAGTTGGTCGGCTCGGTTGGCAAGCGTGGTTAGTAGGGTTTCTTTACGTTCCGCAAGGTAAGCGGTCTGTTTTTCGGAGGAAAGCTCAAATCGCTTAGTATCCATATTAAAAACATGAAATTCACTTGGTGCTTTGCCTGAATAGCAAATTTTTCCTCTCTCTACCCAAACCACACCACCATTTGTAAGACTTTCGGAAATGCCATTGATGATTTTTTCATCTTCGACAAGATAAATGCCATCTGGTAATGATTCGATATTCGAATCATCGTAAACAGGGGAGAAAGTGTTTGTTGTTAAATTAAAAAATAATTTCATTAAAACCTCCTAAAAATTAACCCAGCCAATAACAAATAAATTTATTCCTACAGTTTTATTTTGAGGTGTATAAACTGTTACGATGTTATTACTGGTTACTTTAGAGCCGTATGAATATTTTACATGTCCATCGTCGGTTGCAATACTAAGTGATTGAGTGGTCATTTCTTCTGGTAGATAAATAGGCACTGTACCTGAGCTATTTTTAATCTCAGCCCTTAATTGAATAATTCTCAAACCGCCAAATTGGTTGAATCTCATTGTCCAGACATGAGCACCATGATAATGTGATGGATAACTTCTCTCGGCGAATCCCGATTTGTCATAGTAATTGTTTTTTACTCGATCAAAATCACTTAATGGCGCTTTTCCATTAACATCGGCTTCTAGTGCAAGCGTGCCAGACTTCTTGGGTAGCAGTAATGTATTGATATTTCTATATCCATTATGAATATCAAGATGCGATATTTCTCCCATGAAACCATCGTCATTAGGACGACTTTCTAACTTGATGCCTTGTCCTTGATTATTATCGAGCACAACTGATGACCAAGGGCTACCATTCTTTACAACTAAATTCCCCGTCATCGTATCGCCTGATTTCGATACACGATTGTTGGCGTTGTTGTTGGCACTCTCTGCCGTGCGTTGGGCTGAATTGACATCCTCTTTTACTGCGATTTCTCCATTTCGCTTAGGTAATTGAAGTTTAAAGATATTATCGCCATCTGTTCCACGATAAATCATGCTTCCGAATGCATTAGATTCGGTATCTGGATTAACTTCATAGACTAGGTATTTATTCTGGCGATTGCGTAACAGTAATGCAGACCACGCAGCATTTGAGCTATCTATAATCAGATTGCCCGTCATCGTATCGCCTGATTTCGATACACGATTGTTGGCATTGTTATTCGCATTATCTGCCGCTCGTTGAGCATTATCCGCTTTGGTTACCGCACTATTTGCCGTAGTTTGAGCCGTTGTTGCCTTACTTACACCCTCGTTTGCCGTGCGTTGTGCACTATCTGCCGCATTTTTGGCTTCCACGCCTTTATCATAAGCCGTCTTTACTGCTGCACTCGTTGCCACGGTATCGGTACTGGTGCTATTTACTGCGGCAGATTTTTTGGTGTTGGGAATGTAATCACGCTCAATCTCTTGTTTGGCTTGAACTATTTGTTGTGCCAACGCTTTGCCCGCTTTTGCCGTTAAGGCGAGGTTTTCTGCATCTGAATTTGGGGCGTTAGTGAGTTGCACAATGCCTTGTTGAGTGAGGCTGGCCTTGGCAATTTCAGTTAACGTAAAGCCCCAACGCTGCCAATCCGTAGAATTCACTTCATCTGGACGTTTATTTTTATTGGCTCTCAGCGATTTGTAGCTGAGATTGTTATATTGAACGAAAGCCCCTGCAGGATAATCTTGCGTTTCCGACCATTCAGGTAATCCACGCTGCATTAAATATCCGTGTTTTTCATCAGCACGTTTAAATAACCAGTTGAACCACTCCATCGGTGGAATTCCGCCCGTTTGCTCAAAGGAAATTCCCCAGCCACGCAATAAATCGGGGAAATTGTCCACTTCGCCTTGTTTTGCTTCTGAAGCAAAAATATGTTCATCTGGTTTGTTATGTAATGCCATAAGTACCTCTATTGAAGTTCAAATATAATCTGAGTCCCGGCTTGGCGAGGGAGAATATCTAAATGTGAAACAGCGTATTGGATAAACTCCGTCAAGTTTTCACTAGGCACATTGACCGTGACCGTCATATTCAAGTTATCCACCACACGACATTCTCCGCCAAAAATAAAACGGCACGCTTCGATAATATTCGGGAGCGTGCCTGTTTGATAATTTTTAAGAATGCGACATTTAATTAAAAATCGATAATCATCATCCGATAATCGAACACTATCAGCGAGCGGATCACGTTTTCGATACCATTGCCCACCGCCTTTTCGAAGACGACTAAAGCTCATTGCATTTTGTGCGTTTTGAAAGCCGAAGAATTTTCGCAACAAATAACCGTTAATCACTCGAATTTGTCCGACGTGCTTACCCACTAAATCCAGCTGATCGCCTATGGCTTCTTCAATGTTCAGCACATTTTGTAATTGATATAAATCAATAAACCCTTGTACAATCACGTTTTCTAGTAGCCGAATCGTTTCAAGGGCTTTATGTTTACCTTGGTATTGCCAGATCAGCAAATCAGAATACGCCATTACTCTACCTCAACGCTAATATCTGCCTTTAAAATCCGTGCTAATTCACGGGATTGTAACACCACATTTTCCGCTTTCAGGCTTTGTCCTTTACGGGCGATTTTTAGCTCTTTTATCCAGAAACCACCTACCTGGTTAATGGGTGAGTAAAGGCGAGAAAGTGAAACAGATTGCCCAATCTCAAATTTTTGAAGGGTAAGTAATCGCTTGATTTCCTCTTTATCAATTTCGGTAAAGTCTTCATAACGCACACAACGCATCACAATTTGAATATCAACTGCAACCGCACGATCAAACCGAATTAAACGAGGCTCTTTATGCTTCTGCAACGTAACTGCGATTGCACCTTGCAAACCAACTCCCGCCCCTTTGTTTTGATAAATTACCTCCGCAATTTGACTATTTTCACCACCCTCTACAATCACATTGAGAGAATGCGGCTCAATGCCTAATTTATCGCGTTGAGCACTGTTATTTTCGAGAATACGCACCTGCTTCACATCTGGCAATGCCCGAATTTTTGCCGCAATCGCTTCTGCAGAGTTAGTGGCATTTTTAGTACGGCTTACCCAAAAACGCTCACGTAGCTGTGGGTCTGTTTCTTCATCTTCTCCCACTTCGGCATTTTCAAACGTGGTGGCACGCTGTAGCCCTAAAGTGACCGTTTCAATGGTAAGCAGTATGTTTTTGCCTAAATTATACGACCCCAGTTGTTCACTTCTAAAATCGGCTCTTGCCGAACCGTTGCTATCAAGCTGAACATCCGACACCAACACCCATCGGGTTTTATTCGGATCGGATACCATAACACCTGCATAAAGCTGGGTATATGGCTCGCCTGTGAGAATGACCGAACGCAAATAGCTGTAACTTGCAGCACGACGCATCAAACCAGCATAAGCCACACGTTGTTCAAGCCAAGCACCTGTTGCGGCATCAGGATCGAGCTGGTTGTATACCGTTTGAGCCAGCTCTTCAAAATCCATCCGCATTTGAGCAAGCAAGCCTATCATTTGACCATCGGGCGTATCGGCATCAAGGTTGATATTTTGCCCGTAAATCGCTCTAAAACCTTGCTCCAACTTTGAAAGAATGGCATCAAAACTTTCAATCACAATGCCCGTTTCTGTTAGCGTTGCCATTGTTCACACTCCTATTTCTTCGAGGTTGTTTTATCTTTCTTTTCTGATTTGTTTTTTTCTACAGGCTGGAATTGGCCGCCTACCACCGTCATTTTTGAGAGCCAATCGCCCTCCATTGCATCACCTGAATGGAGCAATTTCACGACCTTATATTCCCCGTTGAAATAATCTAGAATTGATTTCACTTCCACCAAGCCGCCAATCGCTAACTGAGGATTAAGCAAACATTGCAACTCCAAACCATCATCGGTATGTTCAGGGGCATTAACCATTCCCGTTTCTTGTGAAATCAGAATAGCTTCGGCTTTCAACACTTTATTTTTAGGGAGAAAAACCAACTCGCCATCTTGAATAGACCAGTCCGCTCCACTGTTTCTTGCCAAGCGATTTAATAATTCTCGGGTATCACCATTCATTACTTTGCCACGAGGTAGTTTTCGCTTATTCGTTACCTCTACCGTACCTAAACTCACGTTGGGCAAGGTTTTACTTAGTTCAGTTAATATCTGATCATCATTACTACCTGATTTCAGCGTGCTGGTAATGCGTGCCTGTGTATATGCACGGAAACCATCGGCACATTCAAGCGTTAAAATAAAATCCAGATCGTGCCGTTGTACATGGGCTTTGGTAATATCGCCCGAATAAATTTGCGTTAAGGTTTGATAACCCACCGATAACGCCACTTTATCAAATGCACCGCTCAGAATTTGATTTAGATGAGAGCGGTTTAAGTTCCACACCCGAATCGTGGCTGGGTTCGGTTTTTCATTGATGGTTTTATCAATATCAAAGCTAATGCGAAGATTATTGATAACCAAAGTGTCGGATTTACCGATAATATCCAATTGAAATTGCCGTCCGAATTGTCGCATCATTTTTCTCCAATATAGAGCGAACAGCGTCCGTTAAAGTCGGTTTCAAACATCGGGTCAAGGGTATTACCACTGTTATCTTCTACCCAGAAAAAATAAGGCTGAGCAGAACGCACCAATAATGGCACACCACACACCATCGCCATTCCTTCCATCACGGATTTATTTTCGCTCAAATCAAATACGCTCATCGCCCAAAACTGCCCGATACTATTAAAGCGGATGGTAAGCCGAATGTTCCGCCCATTAAAGGGGATGACCATTTCTTGATGCACAGTATTTGAGAGCGGAATTTTGTGCAGCTGCATTGTTTCTCCTAAAAATGACCGCTTGTTATAGCTTGCCGAAGTGTCTATTTAAAATACTTCGGGTTTTACCTTCTTCTGAGGCGTTAGGTTGCACCTTACCTTTTACTACCTTGCTTGCAGATTGCGTACTCGCACGACCGCTTTTGCTTTTACCATTCGGCGAGCTTTTCTGACTGCCCTGATTCTGCCCTGCCGTTGCAACCGTCTGAGTCTCAACAATCAATACCTGACGAGCGGTAATAGTAAATTCAGCCGAACCATCTTGCGTCTGACGTACAGAAAGGCTTTCAATTAGCATATCCTCATAACGAAAGATACCTGTTTGAATGGTAATGACCTCACCCGATTTTTGTGTTTTTAGCAAATCAGCATAACATTGCTGAACACGCCCGCTTTGTTCGCCTAAAATATCGCCCAGCCCAAAATCGGGTAACCACGGAGCAAGAACGCGAGCCGCATTCAAACTATCATTTACTGCTGAAATAATGCCTTTCGCTTGAGAAATCAGCCGATTAGCTTTTGCAATGGTTTGCACCGTTTTGGTCGCAACGGGAATGGGAAAAGGAAGGTTATTTAGAAAATCGGTTACCCCTCGAATATGAGGTACACCCAGTTCTTCTAGGGGCGAACTACCGTGGTCGTGATCGACCATTACCCCCGAAATAACCACGCTTTTAGGGCGAACCACTGCGTGATCGGCAACCACACCGCCCGATTCAATCGGGTTTCCCGTGATATTTAACTCGCTACTATGATCTTCTGAGGTAACCGCATCAAGGCGAATTTCGCCAATTGAACGCCCTGAAAGAGATGCCAGCATTTTTCCTCCAAAAAGAAAACCGCCCAAAGGCGGTCTATTATTTAATCGAAATGAATTGCTTGAGCCGTTGATAATTGATGAACTTGCCTTTGCTGTAACAAAGATAGGTGTCGAATAGATACCATAACACACCAATTCCAAACGGCATGGAAAGTACTTTCAATACAGCCAGCTGTTTATCGCCGACATACCACCGATCTACACCTAAAAAACCTAAGCAAAATGAGAGTAGCAGGCAGATATAAGGGCTTTTAAGTGGTACATGTTGTATTAAAATTTCTCGTTGTGCTTGGTTTAGCCCTGCAAAGAATCGCTTTATGCCAAAATACTGCGAAGTTGGAAAATAGTAAGTGGGATGTTTAAACGCTGTTTGCCAGCGGCTGCGGTTATTGCTCATGATTACATTCCTCTTTTAAAAGGAATGTGCCACAACCCAAAACTAAAAGCAATGACTATTGAACAAAACTACTGCCCGTGTTGCGAATCGTTTTAGCCGTTTGATCTGCAACTAATTGTGCCTGTGCATTATTTTGCACGTTAATATGCTGAGTAACCTGATAGCGATTATTGCTATTGGTTTGGCTATTATCGGTGGTGTTGTTTGTTGCCCCAGTTCTGGCAATAGACGCTGCATTTACACCCGACTGTACAGATTTCATCGTTCCTGCAATAACGCTACTGTCCATTGCGTTAACGGTTGAAACCACCTGTTTGACAGGAATTTCAATCGGATCAATGTCTGCCCCAAATTTATTCACCAGTGAAATCAAGCCATTCAGGAACTCAATCGCTGCGACTTTGATATTGTGCCAAGTATCACTGACAATACTCCCCATCTTCTTGAACATAGCAGAGAATGCACCAAGCCAATCGCCAGAGGTAAAGCCATTCACAATTGCTTCCCACACAGCATAAAGCATTTGGAAATACGCAATCACCACGTTAATCGCAATCTCAAAAGAACTTGCTAATGTGGTAGCTACAACAGAAATAATGCCAACAACCACCTCAATTGCCGTTGCAATATCATTAAATACATCTCCGACTATTTGCCCGATACTTTCTGCAGAGCGACCGAATTCGTCGGTTTGTTCAGATGCACCAAATAACGCACCGAAAATACGCCCAATAATGCCAAAGAGATGGCTAAACACACCACCTATAATCCGCACAATGTTAATGAGAGGTTGCATGGAAGCGGTTGATTTTTGCCAACCTTTTACAAAGTCAGCTACCCACGTTTTTACGCGCTTAAGCCAATCACCGACTAAAATCAGCCCGTCTGCAATCGGCTTCCAATAATCACCGAAGAAACTCTCACCGCCCTCCATATAGACGATTAAATCTTCAATTAACAGCAATACAGCCGCAATACCCGCAATCCAAAGCGTAAGCGGGTTAAATAGCAGAGAACGCCCCATCCAAGCCAATGCTGCACCCACAAGATAAATCGCATTTTTCCAGCCGATGGTATGACTTACCAACCGATCAAGCGTGGTAATAAAGGCGTTTGCTGCATCAAAAATCAAGCCCAGAACAAACCCGATGGCATTACCAATAGACGCAATTAACGCACTATTTTCAATAAACCACGCCTTAAATTTTCCGATAAGTTCAGTAATCGCAGGTGCAATTCGCAAAGCGATGGTTTCGCCAAGCGATTTCAGCATAATGCCAAGTTCCGTTAACGCATCTTTAAATGCTGCGGCGGTCGTGGTGTTTTCTTCAGTCCCCACGCCAAGAGTCATCAACTGCATTTCTGCCATTTGTTCGTTGAATTCGTCCAAATCAGCCGTTAGCAATTGAATCATTGAGCCATCAACGCCCAGTTTGGCAAGCATTGCGATCTGTTCACTGCTTTCCATACCTCGCATTTTCTGACGCAATTCTTCAAGCACCACAGAAGTTTGCTTAATGTTACCCTCAGCATCTTTTGCCGATAAGCCATATTGCTCAAAGGCTTTTGCCCCTTTTCCCGTGCCATTTGCGGCTTCGCCAATCACTTTAGAAAGCCCCAAAATAGACGACTGAGCCGCTTGCACGCTTGAACCTGATAATTCTGCCACTTGCCCTAAGCGATGAATGTAATCCGTACTTTCGCCCGTAACATTACCCAGTTGTCGCACCTCATCAAGTGCAGTGAGTTGGTCATCTACAAATGCGGTAATTGCACCACCTGCTGCTGCAAAGGCCAAGCCAAATGCACCGAGTTTTTCGCCAAAAGAGTCGAATCCTGCTGTGAAAGCATGGAATTCATCTCTTGCATCTTGCAAACCAAATACGGCTAAACTCAATTCGCCCAATAAACCTAAAAGCCCTTTCTGATTTTTCTCTAGGGCTTCTGTGTTTTCTTCGACCGCTTTGGCATTTTCAGTAACCGTTTTGGTTTCGTCTTCGGTTGCTTGTGTATGTACTTGAGTGGTTTCCGTAGCCTTTTGCTCGCTTTCACTTAATTGATCAACGCTTTCAGTGGTTTCCGCTAGTATTTCGCTAATAGTTTCGCCCACCGTTTGAGCATCCAATCCTAGCCCTTCAAAGCTCGTACCTACTGCAGATAAACGCTCTTCGATTAAAGCCGTGATGCTTTCAACATTCGCATCACTCGCTTTTAAGCCATCAGTCAGTGCTTCGCTAATGGTTTGCTCAATCGCCGACAAATCAGGTTCAATCTGATCAAAAGCTTTCTCAATTTCACCTACAGCAGTTTGAGCACTTACACCGAGTTCAGATAAACTCTGCTCAAAGGCTTTCAGCTCTTCGGCATCAATATCCACGCCAATTTTAATGAGTAATTCATCGAGTAGCATTAGCTTGTTTCTCCATTAAGGCAAGTTCTGAGATGCACTCGTGGAATGCAAGCAGATCGGAAAGGCTATACACGGTGCGAAGTTCTTGTAACGAACAATAACGCTTAGAAATTGGCGTGAAGATAAACCAATCAACACTAGTACTCTCTTCACGCCCATCATTTACGCCGTCTCTTTGAGCGGCAGAATATCTTTGAGCAATGTCTGCCCATTTTTGAAAAAATCGGCGAATTGGTATTTTACCCCTCGCATAAGTACACCAATAAGATGGTGGCGATATTGGTTAAAATGAGGTTCCAAACGGTCAGATAAACGATACGTTTTACCATCAACTGAAGCTGTTGCGTGAGAAAGCACAAGTTCTTCAACCTCTCTTACTGCGGGTTCACCCAAGTTAGCCAACAGTTGAGAAAGCAGAGCACTGCCGAGCTTTTTCGCTTCTTTTGGACCACTTAGCTGCACACCTTGAGCAATTTTTAACGCTTTTTTCAGTACATTCCACGCCTTAAACGCATTGGCTGGCGTCATCACATAACGCACACCATCTAATTCAAACTCAAATTGTTGTTCCATCATTAAATCCCTTTCTCAAGATTCATTGCAC
This sequence comes from Pseudohaemophilus parahaemolyticus, assembly GCF_938021905.1. Classification (GTDB taxonomy): domain Bacteria; phylum Pseudomonadota; class Gammaproteobacteria; order Enterobacterales; family Pasteurellaceae; genus Haemophilus_A; species Haemophilus_A parahaemolyticus_B. The sequence goes on along the minus strand of NZ_CALIFA010000086.1, from coordinate 35,088 downwards.
CTTTTTCAAAGACAAATGTCCACGTCTGGGCATTATGCCCCTGCCCACGCACGAAAGTCGGTGGGGTAGTAAAATAGCCTTTTGTTGCCGTTACCAAATCGCCATTCATTAAATCTCGAATAGCAAGAGTCATTGGCGTAAAGGTTTTAATTCGCTCTTTTTGTTGATTGCGAAGTTTAATCAGATACGCATTATCTTCACTGTGCTGTTTCACTTTCAGCGTGAGTTTGCCAGAGCGGTTAGTGTTAGCGATATAAATACCCGTGCCATCAGCACCAATAACCATCTCGCCATCATCGGTTTGAAAAGCAAAGTTAATCACATCAGAGCCATCTGCCCAATCGCTAATCTCACGACCGTCTAACAGCACCACAACTTCTTTTGGATCGAATGTTGCCATAATATTTCCTCTAAATTATTAACGATTGAAGTTGATGATCACATCAGAGAAGTGAATCGCACCTGCTAATTTCACCGCTGTTTGAATCGGTGTTGCACGACGTTGCTCACGATCGCTATCCGAGAGCGTATCCATTGGTGCTGCCCACACATAGTAACCTGCTTCCAAATAATCGCCCGTATTCAATCTGCCAAAACCATCACCATTCCATACACCTGGTGCAAATGCACCATTGTTGATACCTTCCAAACACACTTTTTCTACTGCAGAAATTAAAACTGCCTGCCCTTTATCGGTTAGTGGCACTTTAGTTGGCGATTTATACAAGCGAGCAAATACCTCTTTTTGTACCGCATCGGCAAACCAGTCCAAGATCACAATTTCATCGGCGAATTTACCACCCATGACCGTTCCTTCAGCAATCATCGCGGCATCATCAAAATAGGTGTATACGTTAATACCGAGTCGTTTGGCTTTCGCAAATTCGGTTGCGGTAATTTCATCAGCCGTAATCGTTGGTTGTTGTTTGAATTTCAACGTGAGCGTTGAGTTATTTGCCGCAAAGTTAGTTGAAAGTAAACGTGCCAAAGCTGAAGAGGCTGGGTAAAGGTCATTTTTGTCGAACATTGCCAACGTATGGTCGCACCCTGCATCCATCAATTTTTTATACACGTTATCAGTGGACCACTCTAACTGCTCTTCACGAATCACGTTCGCTCCAAACATTTTTGTGTTCGTTTGAGCATATTTTGCAGCCGCTTCTACCTGTGCATCGGTTAATTGTGCCGCCACCGTAAAGCCATACCAGCTATTGTCTACTTCCGCCACGTGGAATAAGGCTTCTTCCAGTTTTTCTGCTTTTAACGAAACCGCATCTTTACCCAGCACACGTAGTGCCTGTCCTTCTTCTAACTTCAACAAGCCACCGATATATTCGCCCTCACCTGCCTCATTGATTGCATAGAAGATTTGCGTGTCTTTATTTTCACCGCTTGTTGCCGCTTCAATCATAAAGCGATTACCAAGAGCATCATAAGAAACCGTGGCTTGCACAGAAAGTGCCGTCAGTTTTTCTTGAATTTGGGCTGCGATTGCATTGAAATCAGCTAATCTTGAGAAGTTTAACCCTTCTACTTTTTTGATTTCACTACCAATGGTTAAGGCAAAACGGCCATTGGCTACCGCTTTAAACGTTTCTAAATCATCAGAAAGCGTTGCACCACGTAAAGCATTATTGGTTGCGTTGATGGTTGCACGATCTTTTTGCCAACGAGCAATAATCAGTTGCTTCGCACGAGGGCGTTGCGCAAAAAATGGCTGTGCCGCTTTTGCCGTTTCCGAATTTGTGCCAAAAAGCTGCTCCACATCTTTCTGGCTTTCGACATAAACATAACGCGTTTTTGAATCAGTAAATGCTTGCCCCGCTTCTGGTGTGAACAGTGCCACAATGCCAAAAGACTTACGAGCCACCGATTTTGGCATGGTGTTTAATTGAACATTTACAATATTACTAATTGAAAGTGCCATATTGTTTCCTTAATTGAAAATTTTAATTATGCCCAGTGACTTCAACCGAGATTGAGCCACCTAGCTCCACAGAACGAATTTCCTCTAGCTCCGTTTGCACGATATGAGCGTGAGAAATAACGCAATCAAACTGCCCCCGTTCTTCATAATCCGCCCCCACCGTTGCCGTTAAATTACGCACATCTGAAAAACGAACGATACCCGCCTGCATTACCCTTAGCCCATCAATCAGACGTGAACTTTGCAAAATATTGCGAATTTTGACTGCTTGTTGGTAGGCATTCTTGCCATAACAAGAGATGGAAAGAGTAGATAGCAACGAGGAGTGAATCTGCTCCACCTCATTAGGCAAATAGACACGTCGGCTTTGCCCAATTTCGGTGGAAAAAGCAATGTCTACCGTAATAAATGCGGTGTTTAATTGCTCAGGTAAATGCCCACCAATCACCACTCCATCAGGTAACTTCAAAGCCTGTTGAATCAACTTTCGCAGTCGGACGATGTCGAATTGCGATTTGGTTAAAGTATCCATAATCTCCCCAATCTGAGCGGGCAGAAACCCGATAATCAAACCCTCTGAAATGTACCAAATCACCGATATTTAACGGCGACATCGTAAAAATCTTCAGGCTTGGTAAATAACGCTCGCCTTCAGGTAATAACGCCACATCATTGCTGGTGGTTGGCATAACAATTGCCACTTGCGTTTCTTCAGTATAATGGGCTTCAAAACCCTCTGCCGAATGTTCGCCTTGTAACCGTTTAACCTTGATTTCACGCCTAAATTTACTTGAAGCAAAGCGGGCTTTTTGATTAAGTAAACTCATACCACCATCACTCCTACACCTACTAATTTACGCAATCGCAAGTATTCCTGCCCATACGCAGTTAATTGATAATCCGCATTTGTACCCGTAAGGGTTGAAGGCTGATAACTTGCCGATAATTCGCCCACAGATTCGCTCGCAAGCGGTCGGTTCGCTTCCCCTTGCGATTCGGTCGATAATTGGTTTAATCGCAACAAATGGGCGGTTAATGCCAACACGCCACGCTGATAAAGTTTTCCCCAGCGTGATGGGCTAATTTCCATTTGAGCATCCAATAAAAAAAGGTCGATTTTTTCATAATCGACCTTTTCAAATTCGGGATAACGCTGAGTTAAATCATAGGCTTCCACTGTTGGCATTGTTTCCTCCTTAGTAATCTACATAAAGTGCTGATTGTGGCTCGTGGAATACTACACCACCAAACACCATTTTTAAGCCAGATTCATAGGTCATAATGCCTTTTTTCTCTGCACCTAACACGGTTGGTGCTTGCGGAACATCCATTGATACATAGTTCTGGTCATTGATATAAACCACTGCACGGTTTTTACCGTTAGTGACTAATGAGCCAAAATTGCTTGGTAACGCTTTAATTTCCACCGCTTTACCTGCAGCACCGCTTAATTTTTTGGTTAAATGCTCTAAAGCGGTGGTTTCGTTAATGGCGTTTTCGCGCGTAATTAAGCCTAAATGAGCATAATCCATCGAATCTAATGCAAAGGTATTCGGTGCTTGAATACGGTAGGTTTTTTCCATTGCACGCAAGAAGAGGTCTTCAAAAAAGGCCACACTTTCATCAAAAGTCATTGCAGACACCAATTTCGCTTTTCCTTTAGGCGTGTACACTTCAATCTGGCTTGAATTTAACAACCCTTGTAAGCGAGTATCTTGCTTATGCCCTAAAAAAGCCACTTTTTGCAAAGTTTGTTGAGCATTTTGGTTTAGTGCCATAATTTTTTGCGTATCCAGTTTTACGCCCAACTGTGCCGCTTTCTGAAGCTCGATCTCTTGCCATTGCACCGTTTTCGCCCACGTCACAATCGGTGAACGGGTATGAGAGAAATTCACACCCACTTGATCGAAGTTGTTTGTGTTATAGGTAATTAACCCATTATCAAGATCGCCCGTTACGTCTGCAGAAAAATGCAATTTCTCATCCATTAGCGGATTACCCGAATGATCTACATAAACAAACTGCGGAAACACAATATCAGGATATTTTGTTTGATTGATTTGTTGTGATACTTCCGTCAATGCTGTACGAAGTACGTTAATATGTGGCATATAATGTCCTCTTTGTAAATTTTTTTAAAAAATTCAACCGCTTCTTATAAGCGACTTACTTCGGCAAGGGTTTCTGTTGCTGAAATCACCACCAGTGAAGTTGCAATCGTATTTGTACCGTCTGCTTGAGCCTGCACTTGACCTGCGTATTTCTGGCTGCTTGCAACAGCAACCACGTGAACCGTATTCCCACGTTTTACTGTTTCGCCTTTAGCAATTTCAACCCAAATAGAATCGCCTGTACCAATATGCATCACATCAGCCAGTTCGCCCTTCTCCCAGTCATCTTTAAGCACAGAGCGAACAACCACGCCAGCAACAGTCTCAGTTCCTGCCGTCAAGTTTGCAACACCGCCTTCTGTCATCGCAACAAAACGCCCAGCTACCAGCGGTGTTTCGCCTGTGTTCATATTCGCCGTGGTTTTGGAATTCGCTAAACCACCTTTGCCAATATCGCCTGCACTAGCAGTTAATGTATTGCGTGCAAATGCCATCTTTTACCACCTTATTTTTTGTTGTACATATCGTTAAAATTAAAAGACACCGCTTGAGGTTGTGTATCTTTCATCATCTGATCGCCCATTGATTTACCAGTCTTGAGCTTGTCTAATTCCGTTTGCGTATCTTTGAGCGTTTTATTGGAATCGCTCACTTGTTTTTTTAGCTTCGCAATTTCCGCTTCCGCATCAGCTACCTTTTTCTGCTCAGCCTCAAGTTTTGAGTTAGCTTCCGCCAACTGTTGCTTTAATGCTTTTACATCATCCTTACCGTCAGCCTGATTAGTTTTATCTCCTGCAGGTGGTTCTTGCGGTTTTTCATCGGTTTTATCCGACTCCTTCTCGCTCTCTTCCACCGCTTTAGCTTGTTCGTCCGAAAGTTTCGTGCCGAACGCACCAAGGATTGCATCTAAAAATTTACGTGTTGCACTCATTTTTGATTGACCTTTTTGTTCATCGGCTAACTTACAAGACTCACCACAGCGACCGTCAGCCACTATCGCTATGTGATTGCCGATCATCGGCGACATCTCAAAATCTACTCCCTGTTCTTGGCTCGGTAAAAGCTCGCTACGATAGCCGCAAGAGAGTTCTTTAATGCCAAACTGCTGAATTTGTTTAATTGCAGCGGCATCGTAGATCCACGCTTCCCCCGCTAAATGCTCACCATCACGCCGCACATTTCGCACACTACCCACCGCAAGTTGCTTCCAGTTTTCCGCAGTCACATCATCTTCAGGGTGACCTACTGTAATCGGGGCATTCTCAAAACTGCGGATAGTTTCATCGGTAAAAAGGGATTTTTCCGTTCTTGCCAGGCGCTGAATGCCCTCCCCATCCTTGCCTAGTTCCTTGTTGTGATAATCAAACACGCCTAATTTTGAAAGGGTAGCAGGAACAACTAAAAACCCGTCCTTGGTAAAAGAACGGGTTGTTTGTGCTTTATCAGTTAATCTCATTGTTTATTTCTCCGCAGTAGCACGGTTACGTTCGCCATAAATATCGAGGTAATCTACTGAAATGGTTATTACTCGGCTGTTGGGGTCGAGTTCTGCGTGATAATCTGTAATTCTCACCACGCCTTTTGTTTGCAACACTTGCTTTTTAACCGCTAATTCAATCGCATCAAGGTTGGCTTTTTCTTTCAAGTAAAGCCAATCCATACCGTGTTCTAAATTCAAAAACCAATCATTCACAAACGACCAAAGCCGTGTTTTGACACATTGTGCAATCGCCTCGCTTTCTCTGGCGTAATTATTTATTCCTTGCCCAAACGTCCAATCGTGATTACTATCTAGCCGTCTCACTCTCATTCGGGTACTCCCGTTTTTCCACCACTATCGCCAGTATGTTTATGATTTTTACCCGAAATACTTCCAGCCATTACATCAGCATCACTCGAAATCACGCCCGTTGAATGGTGTTTACCCGACTGGGTTGTATCGCCTACGTGCTGAATGTTGCCTTTAATATGAATGGTGCCATTGGTAACGCGAATAAAGGTTGAGCCATCAAGCGACTGCATTGATAATCCTCCTGTATAAAAATCCTTGATCGCATTAGGCACAGAGCAAATAGAGGGATAAAACATACCATCAGATAAATCGTGCTGACGGTAATCCATCGGCTCACTTGCTCGGCCCGATTGCCACCACCCATCAATGCAACGTTCCGAAAATATCACAATCCCCTCATCGCCAGCATTCAGCGGAAAGGTCACCGCATAGCCACCACCGCGCGGAAATGCCACAGGCACATCAACAAGCGGTGGAATTTGCACTGCACCTCCCTCAACTAAAAGCTGAGTGATTTGCACCGCAAGCGTTACGGTCTGATGTTGAGGATTAAAATCCACCACTTTCGCAGGCAATGCCGTGTGAATTTGTTTCTGTGCGTGCTGAATCTGAGCTTCCACTGCTGTTTCAGCCGTCGCATTGTGCGTTTCGTAGGTCATAATATATCCAGTAGTGATTTGTTTTTTAATGGAGCAAAGCACATTATTAGAGCATCGGCTTTATTTGGCGATGGAATGCCACGCTTTTTCATATCCTTCTTGCTTTCTACTTTTACTCGTCCGTTGTTATCATAATCAACTCGTGGTCGAGAAAGCTCAGCTATTAAATAATCCAGTTCAGGCAAATCAGAGGAAAGAGAAATTAACTCATCATCAGGATATTTATCACCGAATTCAATCGCACGGTAGGTTTTATAAAACCGATCCCGTAATGCCCACCAAGCCTGTGCTTTAACATTGGCAAACATATCGCCATTCTTTTTGCCTGCTTGATATTCTGCTTCTTTCCGTAATACCTCTCCGCCAGCATTAAATCCCGTAGTAGCTAACCGTCCATTTAGTCGTTTAAACTGAGCTTTTACTCCAGCACCAACACCTATGCTATCAAATACAATTTCATCAACATTTTTCTCGTTCGCCCATTGGTAAGCCTTGTCAGCAGAGTAAATAACATCAGTTTCACGCCATTCGCTTAAATCGCTCACAATCGAACCGTGTGCAAAACAAACGACATTTGCGTCCTGCCCTTCGTCTGCGACATCAAAGCCCACGACTTTGCGTCCTATTGCGGAAAATTGCAATTTTTTATGTGCATCAACTGATTTCTCAATCCATAACGGCTTAATAATAGCTAGTTCACTGTCCGCAACAGGCTCACCAAGCCAAATGTGGCGGTAAAGCTCATAATCTCGTTCTTTGCATTGTTCCATCTCGGAACGTAATACATCAGGAAAATGTTCATTGCTGTCATAGTTGATTTTACAAACAAAGGCATTTTTAGGAGGATTTACGACAAATCGCTGATATGTCGGGTCGAGGATATTTTTAGGGTTAAATGTTGCCCAAATTTCAGAATTTTCCTTACGAATTGTCGGGATTAAAATATCCCAACTTTCATTCGAGACGTTTTCCGCCTCCTCAACCCAGCAAATATCAACACCTTCTAGCGATTTAATTTTAGTAGGGTTGTTTTTTATGCCATAAAACATAAATTCCGCCCCGGTTGCCAAGCAGTAAATGGCGTTGCGCTGAATTTCAAAACGGTGAGAGTAGCCAAGATCCGCAATGGTGTCTGAGATAAGTTTTAAAACTGAGTCGCTAATCGAATTTTGCAACTCACGCCCACATAAAATACGGCAGTTTGTTTGGTTGGCTATTTCTACCAACAACTCCGCCACTGCCCACGATTTCCCGCTACCTCGTCCACCATATAGGATTTTATAGCGATAATGGTTAATCAGTGGCTTCAGCTTCGGGTTTAATTTCGCTCTCATCGGCAAATAAGTCCTTCAAACTGCGTGGTTGGCTAAACGAACCGTCAGAATTGGTTAGATCAAGCTCATTTTTTTCCTTCCAACCTGCACGGGCTTTCAAAAAGAAAATCATCGCTGTTACATTACCGCTTTTGACCTGCTTCATAAGTTCGTTGGTAACAACGGCGATCCCTTTGGCTTTTCCTCTTTTTATAGCCTCTTCAAATTCTTCATTTTCGCGTTTGCGTCCATAAAGTGTTGAAACGGAAATACCAAGACTATCGGCAATTTGCTGTTGTGTCAGTCCATTCGCCGCCATTACTTCCACTTTAGCAAGATCAATTTCAATTTTCGGTTTTGTCTTTCTTTTTGCCATAAACTACCCATTATCGAGCAGCAAGTTCATCGAATTGTTCACCTGTGCTTTCTAAAACTGCTGCTTTACCCGTGAATTCTTGCCAACGCTTCACGATAACATCGCAATACTTAGGATCAAGCTCCATTAAACGAGCTATTCGATTGTTTTTCTCTGCAGCAATGAGGGTTGTCCCGCTACCGCCAAAACTATCCAGCACCACATCGCCACCTTTGGTGTTATTCAGCAAGCAATACTCAAATAGTTCAACAGGCTTCATTGTTGGGTGTTCCGCATTACGCGATGGACGATTGAATTCTAGAATAGTGGTCTGCTTGCGGTCGCTTGCCCATAGATGACTTGCACCTTCTTTCCAGCCATATAAACACGGTTCGTGTTGCCATTGATAATCTTGGCGACCAAGCACCATTGATTGTTTTTTCCAGATTAGGCACTGACGAACTTTCCAACCAGTGTCTTTAGCTGCTGCACGGAAGTTAAAGCCTTCACTGTCTGCGTGCCAAATGTAGAAAACTGCACCGCATTTAATATGCTCATTTGCAGTTGAATAGGCATCAACCAAAAATTGGCGGAAATTATCATCTGACATGTTGTCATTCTGAATTTTTAACTTCTCTTTTGTTCCACCTTCATACGCTACGTTATATGGCGGATCGGTAAGCCAAACATCAGCCTGCATTCCGCCCATCAAAATAGCCATATCATCAAACGAACAGCTATTGCCACACATCAAACGATGTTTACCCATAATCCAAACATCGCCAGTTTTTGTTGTTGGTTCGGCTGGCATTTCAGGTACATCATCTTCATCTTTCAAGCCATCTTGGATAGGTTCTGGGAACAGATCCGCCAATGCATCGCCAAAACCAAGCAAATTAAGATCAAAATCCAATTCTTTAAGATGATCGATCTCAATTTTTAATAGTTCCAAATTCCAACCTGCATTCAGTGCCAGTTGGTTATCCGCAATCACATACGCTTTCTTCTGTGCTTCTGTTAAGCCCATCAAGCGTACCGTTGGAACAGAATCTAAATTGAGCTTTGTTGCCGCCAACAAACGCCCGTGTCCAGCAATAATGCCGTTTTCTTCATCAATCAGAATTGGGTTTGTAAAGCCAAATTCTTTAATGCTGGCACAGATCTGCAAAACCTGATCATCTGAGTGAGTACGGCTGTTGTTAATGTATGGAATAAGATCTGCTATAGGAATGTATTCAATAGAAAGTTCTTTTTTCATATTTTTGCCATTAAAAAACGAGAGCTTTTACACTCTCGCTTTACTATGAATTACTGTGATTTACTATGAGTTTTTACCCATTTTTTAATTTGTTCAATTTGTGCCGCACAAAAATCCCGCTCGCCCATCACAACCACCAAATAATCTACTGCATCACCATAAGTAATTCCCTTGAAAGCAGTTTGCGTGCAAGGCGTTAAATAGGCTTGCGGTGGTGTGAGGTAAACGGTCTTAATGCGTGGACTGCTGCAGCTGCTTAATAACAGCACGAGGCATAGGCACACGAGCACACGGCTCTTTAACCAAAATCGTTTTAATGCTTTCACGTTTTACCTCTGCTTGTCTGCGTAACTCAATTACAATCTGTTGCTGATTTCTGACCGCTTCAATCTCTTGTTCCAGTTGAACCGTCAACGCTTGGTTGACAGTTGCTTGTTCTGCAATCAATAATTTCTGTTCAACATTCTCTTGTGCTAATTTCTTCAGCATATTATTTTGATGGAAGAATGATCCTGCTCCACCAAGTACAATTACCATTCCGCCAACTATTAACGCATTACGCAAGCCCATTGAACATATCCTTTTCACGCTTACGGCGATTTAACAAACCGTTGAGCGGGCGACCACCTGCATTCTTCCATACTAAAAATTGCTCTGCTGCACTTTTAAAATCATTGGCATTGAGATTTTTCAATAAAGTCGAACGGGCAAAGTTCGTTTCACCAATGTTAAACACTAAACTGACTAATGCGTCGAATTGGTGCTGTTTGAGTGGGACTTTCACAAGACGATTGATAGCTGCCTCAAACTTTGCAACATCAGCAATCAATAATACACGGGATTTTTCTGCAGTAATGGTCATTCCTTTTGTAATGGGAATGCCGTCTACCGTACCCGTATGCCCAACACCGATTGTCCACACACCAATCACATCGGCATAAGCCATTAAACGCTCACCTTCTTCACGGCGAATAAAACTCAAACCATTCTCACTGATCTTCATTTTCTACCACTCCTGTTTTACTTTTTAAGAAACGCAAAATTAACTGACGAATTGCACTCGTCCCCAATAAGCCTAAAGCTGCACCGATCGGTGTGATTAAATCAATATCCAACCCAAAATGCGTCAGCAATGGACGCATTGAGCCTGCAATCAGACTGCATAAAAAGGCTTCTACAATGACCCGCCTGGCTGTATCTTTTTTGCCATACAGAAACGATTTCGATAATGATGCAAAAAAGGCGACTAACACCCCACATACAAAACTGCTATGCTGCAGGACATAAACCACCACCACAGACCAGAGATCAGGATTTTTCTCTGGCATTTTCATACTCCACCCCGTTTTCGAGGCATAAAAAAGCCCCGACTGGAAAACCAATCAGGGCTGTAAAATTTATTCATTGCGTTTATGCTTGCTAATATCGCAAGATATATTAAATACTACACTTTCACTTCGAAGTGGTCAAGCCTAATTTTTAAATTCTGGAGGTAAATCTGAATCTAGGCAATACCAACTTTCTTCACTATCAAAAGGCACAAATCTCAAAACCGAATCAGTATTTTTATTCTCAACCCAAACAACAGGCATTATAAAAACTTCACAAAGACCTAACCTAGGAAGAATGACATCTTCTATCTGAACTTCTTCTCCTACTTTCTCAATTTTAAGTGCATATTCTTTCAGCATTTCATCAAAGGTTTTTAAAAACATAATTGTTCTCCATGTTATTTAACACAGAGACATTAACGCGTTTAATGAAGAACTAATCAAGTTAATGATTTGAATAGCGGGTATTTTGGAGGTTATTTTGAAAATAAGTTGATTGAAATCAATATATATCAATAAAACTTAGATGAAAGTAGAATGTTGCCTTCGCCTTCTTTTTGCAAGTATTCTGCAAGCTCGCCAATTAAAGGTGTGCTTTCTGGTACAGCAGATAACGCATCAACCATCAATCGCCCTGTGCCTTTTAGGACACTATTACCTAAATCAGCCGCAGTATCCCATCCTGAAGATTGATTACGTGGGTCGGCTTGTTGCCCAAATGACGCCAGTGCGTTGGTAATTTGTTCGCCAGAATAACCTTGCTGTGCTAAATGGTCTTGGAATTGTTGTCCGTATTTTTCAAAGGCTTGATACTGTTGCACGGGAGAAGCCGTCGGATATTTTGCAAGTTGTGCAGTAAAATCAGCCGCTTGTTGAAGACCAAGTTCACTTGCATTTTGTGTGCGAGATTGCTGAGCATTCAGCCAGTCTTTTGCATCAAATGGACGTGCTGCTGAAGTTGGTGTAACAGGTTGTGTATTTTGCTCTTGGGCTTTTAACCAAGCTCTTGCATCAAAAGATTCGCTCATTATGACTCCTTAAATTTCAGGCGTAAAAAAACCGCTTAAAGCGGTCGAGTTTTGGGGTTGCTTTTCATTTACTTTTGCGGAAGTTGCCAGCCTTGATTGCGAACCACGCTATCCGCCCATGCATTAATTTCATTCATCGCATTTGCATCGTGTCCGTATTTATTCACTAATTTTCCTAGCTCTTTAGCAAAGGATTCTTGCGTAAGAACGCCATCATAATTCGCTGAGTTGGTCAGAGCTTCGCCAAATTCTTTCGATAAAGCTGAATTTTGTTTGATGTTCGCCCAGTTTTCTTGTCGTTCGCGTGAATTTTCTCCACGTGCATCAATTTCAGCTAAGGTATAAGGTAAACGAGCTTTAGCAATCGCCTCCGCTTTTTGTGCTTCTTGTTGAGCTTTGAAAATATTTTCAAAACCTTGCCACGCTTTACCTGCCCCAAAACTTGCTAACGTATAAGGGTTTGGCGTTGTACCGACGACTGCACCTGAATTGAGGTTAATTACATTACCCTGATTATCGACAATATTAGGCGAAAGCCCTGCCATTGCCCGAAATTGCGATGCCATTTGAGGGTTAATTGGGGCGATTTCTTGTGCGGCATTTTGAGCATAGTCTTGGTTTGCAGAAAATAACTGTGCGTACAATGCTGGATTGAGCTTTTGACTTTGAGCCAGCGTAAATAACTCTTCTGCTGTTCTTGCTCGACCATTTTCATCAATGGCATTTTGCTGTAAGAAATTCCACCCTTGTTGTATTGCATTCGCTTGCGTGAGTTTGTTTTGTTGTTCCGCTATACCTGTTTGGTTAGTTGCATTTTGTAGTGCAACACGCCAATCCGATGTCGCAAGATTCTCTCGGTTCGCCCGATGCTTTTCACTACTTTGAGCAAATCGTTCTGCCATATCAAAAGCGGTTTTCCACGCATTTTGGTCGAACTCTGAAGGTTGGGCATATAAGCCCATTGCTTTGTTAATATCTGAAATTGCCATACGTTACCACCAGCGGATTGCGTTAATCAGTTCAGGCAATGCCCAAACCATTCCCAAAATAAATGCAAGAATCACTACGCAATAAGCGAATTGTCTTGCTTTCTTTGAGCGGTCAATTATTTCTAACATTTTGCGTACCTCATCAAATATGTTAAAATCCATTTGAATTTTGTTCCTTCTTGTTTGGAAGTTGGAATGAAAAAAGCCCCGAATAACGGCTAATTATTCGGGGCTTTGTGTTTTCTGCTATTGATTACGCTGGGTCGTAAATGCTTTTCACTAAATCACCGATGTAATCGGGTAAACCTACTTTGGTATCAGGACTTACACCAAAGGCCTGTGCCAGTTGGTTTTGATACTGAGATTTATTCGGTTGTGTTTCAGGCTCAACTGCACCTAACGGATTAAGCGTGTTGTTGAGTTGGTTAAATGCGTCCGTAAATCCACCGCTTGTTTCTGCTGGGGCAAAGTTGCTGGTAAGTGTATTGGCGATAGATTGTGGTGCTGTAATAGGCGTTGGGGCAAAAACCGTGTTGGTATTCGGTTGCGTGGTGCTGTAGTCGTGTCTTTGACCGTTATATGGGTCTAATCCAGCACTTTCTATAACATCAATTAAGCTATTGGCATAATTCGGATCTGTAGCGTAACCAGCTTTTTGCAACGCCATTGCAGCCTCTGCTGGTGAAGTTGCGTCAAAATATCCTGCTTTTTTATAGCGAGGATTGTTCTTTGTGAAATTCACGCGATCAGCAACACTTTCATCAATACTGTTGTAGTCCTTAAATCGGTCTTTAATTGCAACTCTTTTACCATTAATGACTTCGTGAGTACCTACTAAAGACCCTGCATCATTTTTTCCTGCTTTAATACCAAAAACATTGTTCTTTCCTGACGGGCTCTTACCCCAACTTGATTCGATAGCCCACTGTGCAGCAACAATTTCAGGGTGCGGTTCGCCTGCATTTACCGCAGCTTGATAAATTGCCATAAAGCGTTCTTTTTGTTCTTTGGTTGCCATATTTTCTCCAATAAAAAAGCCTACGATTTTTCGTAGGCTATATATTATTTAATTTCTGTATCAGACCCTTTTCGGTAATACTTTAATTTCGTTATAAACCCTTTAGCTTTATTGACCGAATAAGTAAATAAGCGTGGGGCAGTTTCGGGATCACCTCCGCAAGTTTCGTTATGAACCTCACGAACATCAACGTAATAATAAACATCTGTTTGCTCAGACTCAACAAACATTAAGCACTCTTTTTTTAACGAGGTGAGTTTATTTTTCTCAACCGACTTCATCACTAAATCAATCGCTTGATCGAATGATTTCACAGGCTTTGCCATTACCCCCACACTTAACCCAAGTGCGGCTAAAAATAAAGTGAGCTTTTTCATTTTCGTTCTCGTAATTTATGCAGTAAACATTGTTGAAAGGCAACCGCAAAAGGCTCAAATTTATTGTTGGCATCATCGCCTAAATTAAACGGGAAGTTTGCAGCTGTCGGTGGGAGAAATCGCATCACCATTCTATCTGGCTGAAGATAGCCCAATTCAAAAAGCTGGTTGATTTCTTCTTTCGGATAAACCTCTTCTCCTTCATCAAGCACGACAATTAGCTTAAAGCGTAAGCTAGGCAGTTCGGCATTTTCCGATAAAATCGCCATATCGCTTAAACGCAAATAAGGTTCGGTTGGCATTTCATCATTGATGGATTTACGGTAACATCCATCAAGCGATAAGGCTTGGCGTAAGTAACGTTCCAACATCTTCGCTTCAGCTTGCAACTTTTGTGAAAGTGTTTGTTGCGATTGTTTAAAGCGTTGGTATTGGGTGCGTAGCTGTTGATGGAAGTTCATTGATTTCCCCTCTGTTGCGGTATTTTATAAACTTTTTAAAATGATTTCCACATATTCATCAAAAGCGTTGTCGCCTTGCGTTAAGTCTACAAAACGGTGGATAAAAGGCTTGGTAATAAATAAGGGATTATCCAGTAACAACGCCATTACGCAGCCCTGTAACTTGCCTGTTTCATCGCGTGCGGTGAACACTTTGATTTTGGTGTAAGGCATTTGCCCTGCCCAAATCTGAAAGAAGTGTTGCCATTCGGTGCGTAGCTGTGCGGTTTGTTCAAAGTGTTCGCCAATGTAGCTAAACAGTTCCGCAAGTAAGGTTTGTGATTGAGATAAGTTTTCAAGATGTTCGGTTTGGTATTGCATTATTCAGTTCCTAATTCCGCAACCGATGTTGCGATATGATATTCCCACACTTCGCCTTTGCCTGTGATTTCTACATCAAAGAACAAGGTTGAGTAACCTGCTTTTAGGCGGTGCGGTCGGCTGTCGATTACGGTTTTGTCGCCTAAGATGATAGGCTCTTGCACCATTTCGCCCCGATGACGTTTGTAGGCGGTGTGTCGAATATGATTGGGTTCGTAATCTTGCACGACTTTATAAGCAGTGAAAGCGTGATAAGAAGGCGTAGCGTTGAGTCTGCCCACCCATCTAAACGTTTTCCAAGCCTGCCCTGCGTTCCATTGGTAGATACCATCTCGGGTTGCAAAATAGAGCTGGTCTTGGTCGGATCGATACACTGCTGTTGGACGAATAGAGAGAGTTGTGAGCGTTTCAATTTGGGTTTCCTCGTGAATGGAATCAGGGATTTTAAAGCGGATAGCGTGATTTTCGGTAAAGCCAAAATAGTAGCCATTATGCACCACGCCTAACATTTGCCAGGGGGCAAGAGCTTGCCATTGGTCTTGGGTGTAAAGCGATGCAGTCACAATTTTCACTTGATTGCCTGCCAACATCACTAAGCCATCAAGACTGGCATAAAAGCACGCACCATTATATAAGCACGCCGATTGATACGAAATAATCGGTAACGGCTCTTCTAACACAGAAATCGAACGGCAACCTTGCGATTGGCAAGGGCTTTCCATTTCGATTACCGCTGGGTATTCGTCGGTTAAGATATACCCTGCTCTTTCGCTACACAAAAAGCGAATCGGCTTGCCGTTAAATCGCCCATAGCGGTAGGCTTCAGGGAAAGCGTGCGGTTTTAATGGTTCAGAAAGCCAAAGCTCTGTGCCTACCAAGCCACCTAATTGTCCGTTGCCGCAGTATTGTAGATCGGTCATACATTCGTGCGGTGGTTCGTATTCTTCTGTTAAGCACTCTTCGCCATAGACGGTATGCGGTTGGTGTACATAACTGCCCGTGCCAAAATCCAATTCATCAACCAGCAAAAAATGAGCTTCCGCATTTTGGTCTTTGACTTGTTCGCCATAATCCAGTTGCGTGACCGCGCAATACAACCGCACTTTCTCGATGGAATAGGTCGGGAAAGCAGTAGGTAATCCACTGATAACGACAGATTGGTCGTTATGAGCGTAAATTGGATTGCTCGGTAAACTGGGGGCTGACTCAAAACCGAAATTATCAACCAACGTGTAAATATACTGGCGTAATTCTTGGTTGAAATCTTGGCTTAACGTGCCTAAAAATTGGGCGTGCGGTGCAGCCAATTCCACAGGAAAGCCTAACCGTTGCCAACTTTCATTACAGGCTTGTTGGCGTTTTTGAATCACGGGATATTCTTTCACGCCACTTGCCACGATAAAACCGCAATCGGTATCAATGCGAGAAAACGAGGCTTTGCAGTTATCACTTGCCAAATAGCAGCAGTGATCAACAAAAATAGATTTACCTGTTTTATCGCTGACCTTTTTATCGGTTCGCCAAGGGCGTAACGTACCACGCGATAAATCCACGTCTTCTGCCACTTGTGCCATCGCTTGATGTAAGTTATTCGGGCGTTGCCGTGGAGCAATTCCTCCGAATTGAGTGAGTTTGAGTGAGGGCATAGGGCTCCTTGCAAATTTGGGGTATAAAAAAACCGCTTACATTGCTGCAAGCGGTTGGATTTTACTGTTTTATTGCTGAATTTGATGTCCTGTTCTAGTGATCATATCCTTTATGTCCTCTGTCGCATTGATAACAAACAGTTGAACATTAGGGTGTTCATTTTGATACACACGGAAAATCTGATCCGCAAAACCTTGCCCGATACTCGTTACATCTTGGAAATCCAAAATGACTTTTTGGAAATGCTCAAATCGTGCAACAAGTCGTTTGGCTTGAGCACGAGACATTAAAAACTCACCTTCGTGCTTCGCTAAATTTACGGGTACAAGCGTTGTTGCAAAAGCATATTCATCTGGCATTGCGAATTGATCAAGCACCTCTTTGGTTCGCTTTGTTGATGAGTGAGCTAATTCAAACATCACTTTTGTTCCTTCGATATGCTCAATATCGTGTTCATACATCACATCAACAATCCCTGCATTACGTTCATAGTGTTCTCCATAAGTCATCATTGCGCACACCAATAGTAACCTATAAATCAATTAAATGTAATGTTTATTTTGATCATTAGTAACTTTATGGATAAACACTTCTCAACAATTCAAAATGCGGGCCGTCGTAGAACTTCTCATCATCAGAACGATCATTCATATTCCAATCACCACCCCAGCGAATGGTAATGCCGAGTTCTTTTGCGGCTTTGAGCATTGCTTGGGCGACTTGCTCAAAGGCATGTTTGTTGTTCCAGTCTAGCGGATAGGGAACAAGATCGACTGCGTGCCCTGTGAGGTGTCGGCTGTTCATTGTTTTGGTTGCTTTCTTGGCAAACAATTCCTTTTGGCGTGCTTTAGTTCGCACACCTTCAATCACAGTAAAATCCACCGTACTTAATTGCAATGCACGACGTACTACTTTGATTAAATCAGGGTGAACACCGTTGAGATTGTCTTCACTTCGTTGGCTAAATTTAAACATTCTGTTTCCTTAGCGTTTTTTTAACGCGTAACGTAATGCCATTTCACGCACTTTATCAATGCCAAATAACGCCACAATCGCACCCAGTGCAACGGAAAGTTTAATCGGCATTTGTAGGTAATCGAACACGCTTTCACTTGCCACGGCAATTAAGCCGCAGAGCGTCGATTCCACTAATACACGCAGTTTTTTGCGTTCTTTCCCTACATAACAAATACGAAAAAGGGCAATAAAAAACGCCATCACAAAACTGTTAATGGCGTTGGTATGTTGATGATAAAAGGCAAATAATATTGCCCAGAGATTAGGATCTTTGGTTGGCATTGGTTTCTCCTTTGCAACCGCAGTCTTCACAACGTGTCGCAAGCTCCACAATTTGCCGTTCAATCACACGCTCAACAGGGCGTGGTTTGGCAAGTTGTTCACTTAATCCGACCGCTTGTTTTTTGCAGCATTGGCATTTTTTACATTTTTCAATCACTTTGCATTTTGACATTAGATTCGCCCCCAGTGGTTAAGCGTATGTTCGCCTGTTTCAAAATCACGCATTACATCAATTTTCGCCTGTGCAATGCCTTGTTTGAAATTGCGGTCGTACATCATTGCCATTTGTGGATCGGCAAAGGCGTACTGTCGCATTAAAAGCAGTTGTGCTAATGCACCGTTGACCACCACATCGTGATAGCGGTCAAACAAGAGTTTATCCACTTCGCACGCATTTTGGGTTGGAATGGCAAAGTAGCGAACGTAAAGCTGATTTTCCGCATCAGCACGTGGGGCTTTTTGCAGAATGATTTTGTCGTTTGGCTCAAAGGTAAATTCACGGCAAGCGAAATATCGCATCGGTTTATAATGGAAACGTGAGCAAGGTTTGCGTTTGTCTAAGTGAATGTCATCGACATAATGCACCTGCTCTGCATCGCCATTGTCTAAATAATAATCCCGCACGCCTGCTTGAACATCTAAGCGAAGTTCACGCTTGAGTAATAAGCTATCGCGTGCAAGAGTTTGAGCAGCTTGGCGTAAATATTCCAACGCCACGTCATCAGGTACACCTTTAGCGATCAGGGTGACACGCGGCAAAAATTCAGCAAGGGAAATAAATTCCACATCACGCCCATCATTTTCACACACAAAATTGACCGCACTTTGGCTACCGCATTTGGGTTTTAAGCAACCGCAAGGCATAAATTTCTCCCATAAAAAAACCGCTTGTAACGAGTGTTACAAGCGGTTTTCTTCTAAATTTTATTTACTGTTTATCTCGACGCAAAAATGCAACGGCTAAAGAGCCAAGCCCAACACTTGCGATAATACCAGCTAAAGTTTCAAAGCCTAATACGGCAGAATAAATTGCACCAGCAATGCTGCCCATTCCAATTAAGGCTCCTAGCAACAATGCACCTATACGTTCAATAAATGTATAGCGAATAATTTTGCTATCTGATTTCCGACGATGCTCTGCTTCTTTTGCTGTTTGTTCTACGACAAAATCAACAATATCAGGTCTAAATTGTTGCAACTTTTCTAATGAAGTAACATCAAGTAAAGGTGTATCAACCTGACTATGCGAAAGATGAATTTCACTATTCGCATTGCGTGCTTTAATCTGTGTATTCTTTGCCATATTTGCTCACATTACGGTTCAAGCCTTTTACAACCTCATTACAATTCTTGCAAAG
This sequence comes from Pseudohaemophilus parahaemolyticus, assembly GCF_938021905.1. Classification (GTDB taxonomy): domain Bacteria; phylum Pseudomonadota; class Gammaproteobacteria; order Enterobacterales; family Pasteurellaceae; genus Haemophilus_A; species Haemophilus_A parahaemolyticus_B. The sequence goes on along the minus strand of NZ_CALIFA010000086.1, from coordinate 15,805 downwards.
ATTTCTACGATCTCGCTCAAACCCATAATGAACATTAGGATAAGAGGCAGGCTCTTGTAAAACAGACGATACAATACTCAAATTGGTTAAACGTTTTAATAAATTCAACATTTTACCCTCCTCATTGGTTTGCTCAATGGTAGAGAGAAAACGTTTACTTGTCAAACGTTATCCATTATTTACCCACTTTCGAATTTTGTAATACTTTCTTTGTAAAGGCAGCTCGAACTTGCTCTTGTAACAAAGTTCTGTCTAAAAACTGCTTGTAGTACATCGCCGCTTTTTGCTGTGAGGTTGTGCTTTCCGTTTCCGCACCAAATAAGCGATACAACACATAATCTACCAAGTTCGCATAGTTTTCGGTAATGGATTCATCGAGTTCTCCTTCAAGGGTTACGGGTTTTGGTTTAACAGCACACGTCATTCGAGCATAAACAGTTTCATTTGGGCTAACAGGCGGTTTTACCGTGAATTGGTTGTCGGTATTTGCCACTTTGCTGTAACTACGGCTGTCGGTTTTGCGACTGATGCAGTTTTTCTTCCCAAATGCCGATTGAACATCGTTATCCACTTCTTTCATTTCTGCAATAAAATTGCCGTGAGCATCAGTAATGGCATCCACCGAAAGCAATAAATCGCAACAACAAGGCTGCTGTAAATCGCTGTCGTCGAGTTTTGCCACAACAGTTTTCAGAAACTTGTTCGGGTTGAGCTTGAACATTTCCGCCACACCTTCGTTGAGGTAGTTGATAATGAGCGGATCTTCAATGCGGTCTGCATCAATATCATTGTAATCGTAGCGGACGCGTACAATGAAATCTTTGGCTTGCATTAGTGGATTTCCTGTTCTAATTCAGATTTTTTGCCTTTCTTACCTTCGGCTTTTTTGGCTTGATGTTCAACACGGACAAATTCTTTTTTCTCAGACTTCATCAGTAATGACGCAGTAAGTTGGTCGTCCACATCAAAACGTGCACCGTTAACATTAGAGGCAAAAGTTCTTTGAAATGGGGTCATTGGGTTGTTCCTTATAAAAAGAAGCAGTCGGAAAACGCGATTTATTTGCAGCATCCGACCACTTGGGGTTACATCATATAGCCTTCTTGCTCAAAACGACGAGCAAAGAGCATTTTCACATCTTTTGGAATGCCACCTTTTGGTAATGCGGTAATTTTCAACACCACCGCATCCACTTTGGCGTTGTAACCATTTTCCACAAAATGCGAAATTTGGGTGCGAGGTTCAACCGCACCTGCATCAAAGCTAGCTAAATCAACATCGCTTACCGCTTCTACTGCAAGATTTTCTGCATAGGTAATTTGTTTGGTTTTACCTGTAGCATACTCTGCTCCATTGACCGATTTAATTTCAAACTTGAAACCTGCAACAGGTTCACGGAAATCAATGAACAGCGATTTAACATCTGCATGATTCGGTTGTAAGAAGATGTAAAGCTCATCACCCACTTCTAAATCAGACACCGATTTGCCATAACGTAAATCTAAGGTTTCCATTAAGCGTTTCCATTCGATTTTTTCACGGAAGCCGTAGCCACCATCCACTCGAACATCTGCTTGTAAGAATACAGGTAATTGCGTGTTGCCATCGACATTGCAAGTATTGCACGCTTTACCGAACTCAGGGGCAACGCCCCCTCGAGCTAAGTTATATTTTGCCATTTTGTTACTCCATAATGATTGCAGCGACTGCAATAGATTGACTTGAAAGGGCAGCAACATCAAAACGGTAGTTACCCACAAGGTAAATATCGTTCAAAATGGTTTGCCATTCTAGGTAATCCAATGATACTGGGGCAGCAATGTGTTTTGGATCGACCATCAACACATATTCCACCGTACGACCATCAGGTAATTTGTAGCGAGGCATATGTAATGATGAGAACACATCCATCCCTAAAGTTGGATGCACTAAGCCTGTCACAATTGGGTTCTCTTTTAAGCAGCAGCCTGCACCTAATTTAGATTGTTCACGGCGAATACGAGAAACGAAAGCAGGACTTGCTGCAACTTTTAACGCATTGCCACCGCAAGTTACGCCACTTTCTTGTAAGGCTTGCTCCATACGCTCTAATACTTCGGTTGCTTCTAAACCGTCTTTACCGACAATCACAGGATTTACGGTATCGCCTAAACGGATATTGCCACTTAATGCACCTGCTTTGTTACCTTGTAATTGAGCGTGAGCCATTGCCACTAATACACGGTAGCCGTAGCGTTCTGTTGCATCACGTAATGCAAAGCCGATAGATTGTTCATAGCCGTCTTGCACCATTTCCCAACGTTTACATAATGCAATCGCTTCTTGGCGTGAGAATTTATGTTTGATTGGGATTTGTTGGCAAAGGGTAATTTCACCGCTGCGGAACGGATCGCCTAAATCCATTGACTCGCCATTGAAGTTTGAATTACCGAAATCGCCTAATTCAAAACCTTTCAAAATGGTGTAGTGAGCCACAGGGGCACAGTCTAAGCCTAAGTTAGTGATGTCATAATCAGGATTGATTAAGTGCATCAAAGAAGAACAGTTATGCAGTTCACTTACCACAATATCTGTTGCGTATTCTGGGATATACAATCCTTGCGTTGCACCGCCTAAATCAGCGGCACGAATATTTTTTGCCATAGATTTTCCTATTTAAAGTTATTGAGAAAGGCACGCAGCTCTTTGGTTTTCCCATTGTGAGCTAACGCACGTGCTTTGGCGCGATCTTTCTCGGTCATTTCTGGTTTTGCCTTCGATTGCGTTGAAACACTTGCCGTTTTATTACTCGGTGGTGCAGTAACCACAGGCGAAGGTGGTTGATTGCGTTGTTCAAATTCAGCAACCAATTCCGCAATTTTAGGGATTAGGTTGAGGTCTTTGGATTGCCCTGCATAGTTAAGCAAGGCTGATGCGGTATTCCCTGCAAAGTCGATCACTTTTTCATTAGTAAATTCAATGAATGCCGAATCATTGACGAGTGCTTGAAAACGTGGGACTTTATCAATCAGGGTTTTACCAAATAGCTCTGCTTGGGTTTGAGCTTGTTGGCGTTGTTGTGCCGCAGTCAGTTTTTCATCGACCACCTTTTCCACATCGGGTATTGGCGAAGTTTTTGACGTTTTTAACCGCTTGCGAAGTTTTTCAGTAAATTTCTCACCTAATTGAAATCGCACATCTTCCCAATCTGCATCAGAGAAATCGTCTTCTTCTGTTTCTTCTACAGCAGGTGTCGCTGGTTTTTGCAGTTCAGCTAATTGTTGCTCAAGGGCAAGTTTTTCTTGTTCTGCTTTTTGACGTGCGGCAACTTCCGCTAATAAGCGTTGATTGGTTTCTTGGTGAGCAGTTTGTTCTTTGTTAAGTCTGCCTTTCCACGCTTTGACCTCATTTTCTTCTTGAGGCGGCTCTGTATGAGTAGGCTCTGATGGAGTCTCTACAGGAGGTGTAGTCGGTACATCTTCCTGGCTCTTGTTGAGCTTTTGCAGTGGCAAGTTTACGTTTGATGTATTCAGGGGTGTTGTCACTTAACTTAACAACGGTGTCGTTTGACTGAATTTGATTATCTTCCATTGATCTTCCTTAAAAGAGATGGCATAAAAAAGCCACCGCAATGCGATGGCTTGGTGAGCGTTAAAGCAGCTACACTTTGAGCTGTCTTTCCGTTGTCATTGGTTTTTCTGGGCGGAACAGTTGCCCGAGTAAATCCACTAAAATATTAGCAGAGTGTTGGTATTCGCTTTTGAGAGCTGGGTTTAATTCGACTCGTGCCTTTTGACTGAATACTAAACTTTGTGCGTGTAAATAGGCTTCCAGCTGTTCAGCAAAATGCGGATTATGCGAAAGTGTGATACGCAATTCGGTCAGTTCATCTAAACTGGTGGGCGAAAAAAGTTGTTGCCACAAAGGTTGCTTAACGAGTTTCATTGATACCTCAGCAATTAACGACCGCAGCTTTTACAGCCGCTTGCCCCTTTTGACGCCATAGGACGCACCCCACCATTTAAGATACCAGCTACTTTACCTGTGGAATCTTTAAAGCGTACGCCCATATTGCCGTTAGATGGGGTGACCACATTTTTTTGATTAGCAAGGGGTTTATAGCCTGCCATTGTGTTTCTCCTCTGTTGTTGAGATAAAAAAAGCGACTGAAACTAGATGTCGCAGTCGCAGATTCGGTTTTTTACCATTACTGGGTCGTCGTAGTAATCGATAATGACTTCATTATTGCCGTGATATTCAAAGTAGTAAGTACCTGCATCATCAATATGAATGGTTGGATCGTCAGCCGTTAATACCACCGCTTGCTTACACTTCTTATACGGCATATGTTGCACATTCGCCACCACACTTGGCTCAATCACGCAAGGGCAACAATCATCGGTTAACGCCCAGTGGGGATTACCTAACGACTGCACTCTTGCGATATGCACGGATACACTTTCACCCGCACTCAATCCCCACACAATCACCCGTTTAGGATGTTTGCGGACTTCAATATTGGTTGAAGAGGGAAAGAGTTCGTTGAGGGTAAATCGTGGTTCGTTGGGTTGAGTCTGTGCAGTACGAATGTGGCTATGGGTTTTGATGTTGCCCATATTGTACCTGCTGCGTTAATTGTTGAATAAATCCTTCATAGCGTTTTTGCCAATTGGATTGTTTATACGAAAGTGTTTGGTTAGAAAATTCTTGTTGCGTGTTATGTTTTATGCGTGAAAGCAATAAGGAAGTATCTGCCAAGTGATTTAAATCAGGTAACTGACCTTGTACAGGTTGAGAATAGTTTAACCATTCCCACGCCAAAGGGTTACTTTTACTTAGTGCGTTTTTGAAATTACGATAACCCCATAAATGTATATTTAATTGATTATTCTTGTAACTCTTAAAACAATCCTTATCTACTTCAACAATACAAAAGAAATCCCAATCTGAACTTTCTACTTCTGTTTTCCAATATCTTGAACCAACTAAACCAAGATAGATGATTTCGTATGGTTCAAGTATCTTTAAACATTCTCTAAGAATTGTTGGATTTATCTGGGTCATTAGCATTATGTCCGCTATCGTACCAACTATCATCAGAAGATCCAGTGCTAGATTTTCTTACTCTTTTAGTAGTTTCGTTAATTTTTTCTGAACATACGATAGAACCATTAACTTTCCAATCCTTCCAAGTAATTGTAGTTACTTGATTGTAACGACTAGAAATGCTAGTCGTTACCTCTTCATTTCTATCAATACTTGTCACATTCTTCGTATTACGCATTTCCGATGTTTCTACGCCATTGACTTTCTTCACTTCATAAGTGACGGTTGCACAAGGGATTGGGTAGGTTTTAGTGATCCATTCGATAACATCATTATCTAATTTGATTGTCGCATCTGTTGTTGTCCCAGTCGTATCAGATAAAGGAAAAGGTGCATTTGGTGCTACACTTAATACATTTTGAGGTTCATCTTTGAAGCAATCAGTAAAACTTCTGACATATCCCCAATTCGTGCTTTCATCTGATGCTGCAACTTTTTGCCCTGTTGCGGTGTTGATAAACATACCAGAATGGATATTGCTTGGTTTATCAGATAAGTTCCACAAAAATACATCGTGAATACCTTTGGACACTTTTACTTTTCTTGTGCCACCTGTACTAATTTTTGTATCTCTTAAATCCCTTGATGGAATATTAGAGTATAAAAGTACAGGAATACCGTCCAAGTATAAGTTAGCGTAATCATCACCAATCGCACCAAAAGTATATTCTCCAGTTTCAGGGAAATTTACTTTAGCTTTAGCCCAATACATAAACGCATTAGAACCTGTGTTCAGATAATTAATATCTGATGCTAAAGGAACAATCCCTTTGATATGGTATCCTGCAACAGAATCAAGTCGATTCGGATAATTATAACCACCACCGAAGGTATCGACTACACGACCTTTTGTATTAACCAATCCCAAATACTGAAAAGCAATTTTGGGTTCAAGCATACTATTTGGATTGCGTGTTGCTTTGAGTACCCTTCCATCAGGTAATTTAAATACACTATCTGACCCTAAAGAAAACTCAACAGATTGACCGGCAGTTAAGTATACTAAACAATGTTCTACACCTAACCCACGATTAAATACGGTATTGATGTTACCGCCAGTTGCAGAAAGAATAACTAAATAATACCCTTCTTTTTCAGCGGTAAAACTTTGTTTAGGATTAGAAGCAATAGCAGAAAAACGATATACATTTGTCTGACAACTAATCATTGTTTTTGGCTTAGTTCGATTAAGCATACCCACAGGATTCGCACAACCACACATTGTTCTGCAAGCCATATCGCCCCCTATGCCGATTCAGTATCGCCAAAGACACGAACCACTTTACCCATTTCATAAAGCACCGTCACCGCAGCATCGACACCGCCTAACACTAAACTGCCTTCACGCGGTTTCACTAAGCGATTATTACCGCCATTTGCTAGCGTGACTTTATTTGCTGTGGTTTGAATAATGGTAAACATTCTGCCTTGTGGAATGTTATCAGGTAAGGTAATGATAATTGGTGCCGTATTGATACAAATGAGCGTGTTATCATCATCTTGCACGGTGTAGTTTGCCGATACGTGTTTGCAAGGCACTTTACAGGTTTTGTTGAGTTCGCTCTCTAATGCAGAAACACGTGCTTTTAACGCATTAATGGTTTCATTTTGCGTGGTATCTTGCCCAATAAGTGTGTTGATTTGATTTTGCATCTGCTTAATCATTTCATTAGTCACACCACCTGCGTTATCAAGTTTCTGCCAAGTGTTCCAACCGTTCGGATTTTTCAATGAACCATCGGGGTTTACACCGTGATCGTTGGAGATATACCAAGTATCATCGCCATTAGCCACCCAGATATTAAGCTCACGATCTGAGGCGATGTAGTAACCGTTGAAATCATACATTTGAGTATTGACATATTCATCCCAAGTAGTTGCCATTGCAAGGTTCTTTTCTTGGGAGCTAAAATCTTTTGGTAAGCCGAGCACACCTTGTCTTGTTTGATTATCCACATACCCAGTAAAAGTGTGGAAACCCCATTTATAATTTGAGGTTTTAAGTGAATTGCCATTCGCTAAGACTTGCGGGCCTACTGCATTTAAAGCGAGTTTACCTTCGGTGTTGATGGTTAAATCATTGCTTAGGTTCAATCCAAGCGGTTGATTTTTAGTACCATCTCCCGTAATGCCTGAGTTAGGCTTTACGGCAACAGCGACATCACCAGCAATAGATTGCTTGATTTTTGCGACAGAAATTACCCCACCTTTGCCGTTTTGTGGGCAAATTGGCGAAGTGGTTACGCCATTTGCGTTATCTGCACAATCAAGTAAAGCGGCTTCCGCTTTCATTGCCGATTGAGCAATCTGTTCTTTAGCATTATTTAATGCCTTTGCCTGCTCAGTTTTTGCAGTATCAAGGGCTTTATCTTGAGCATCTTGTGAGTCTTTAAATTGTTTACATGTTACAAATGACATATCGCCCCCTAGGCGGTAAAGTTCACTACGCCATTAAATGTAGCGAGTTTTAGTGTGCTAGACTTGATGCGTAATTTTTTAGGTACATCACGTGTTTCTTCACTTTCTCGGAAAATATTAGGTTTTATAATTAAGTTACCAGCGTGTATATAAAAACTATTGCTTCCGTATGTAAGTGTATGAAATACCGTTTGCTCTTCGGTTGGTTCAATAGTATCTCTCACGACTTCAACTACAACCTCGCCAGAAAATAGCCCTTCTTTTTTGTAATTAAACGGGATATGTGCGGATAATTGAATAGAACGATTTGAGATCTCACCAGATAATTGTACTGCAACTTCCTGATAAGGTTCTTCTGGTAAAGGATATTCTTGTGTTACCGATAAGATTTTTTCGTGAGGTTCAACTTCACTAAAGCGTTCTTGAGTTGTAATAGGAACGGTAAGTTTAGCTTTATTAAACTCAAGTGCATTAGCGTAAGGTAAGAGATTAATGTTATATCTATATACAGGATCTTGTCCTGCTTGATCGATGCCTGATGTATAATGGCAATCGTATTCAATGGTATTGCCATAAGCAGACTGACGAATTTGCACCTTTGTTAAAACTTCATTACGAGGTTCACCACGTTTAAATTTCTTAGCACTTGAACCTTGAATGACTAAGCCCGTTTCTTTATGTTTAAGATAAACAGGTGTATCTTTTACATAAAATTCATCATCTGGTTCAGGTTTCACATAGTTTTCGACCACCTCAAACTCATCTTCTGCGGTTTCGCCCGAAGGTAATACGGCAAACACCTTCCCTTCATTATTTACTTGAATAGTTTTACCATCCAAGTCGTCTTTTGTAATAATTTGAATCATACAAACATTCCTACTAAATTTAACACCACTCGCTCATTGCTTTTTACTTGAGAGAAAACAATTTCACGCGAACCTTTGTTCCACCAGAGCAAGCCTGAACCTGCATTTGTTGAAATCGTTTTTGTCGGAAGTGGTGCACCTTCGGGCATACGAAATGCCACCGTGCGATTACTATTTACCCGACAAATAAAGTCCAACGAGATAATGCCTAGCCCCATTCCGTTAATCGACACCATTTTGCGGGTATCGGTATTGGCATCAGTAATAATTTGAGTGGCATTTGGATTGACGACTTCTAATACATAATCTTGCACCTCTGCAGTTTTTTCTTGCATCAGCTGCTTAAGTCGTTCTTCTTTAATTCGAACATTGCCGTTTACTACATCAAAATCCTCTTGGTGTAGGTCTTGCTGTTGAATAATCGTAATTGCCATTTAACCTCCTAGTAAAAGAAAACCGCCCATTAAGAGCGGTCGGATTTGTTTACTGTTTTACTGAGGTTGTGATGTTGGTGGGAACATAAAACCAAGTGTCACACCACCTAATGAACGCACTTCTTCGGTTGCAGCTTCTTTTGCCGCTTCAACCACTTTTGCTTTACCAACAAAAATGCCATCATCTTTTGCTTCAGCTAAATTGCCTTCCGCTTGAGAAAGTACAATCAGTTTAGCCAGCGTGGTTTCAACGGTTTGAGCATTCTCACCATTTTCATCAGCAACGGTAATTTTCAATTTGCCTTCTTCTGGTGTGATCGCTGTTACACGTAAATCCACCTTAGAGGTTGCAACCAGTTGATTATCCACAATTTTGATGGTTGAGTTATCCACTTCAACTAACAATTTACCTGCTTCAATTTTAAGACCAGCACCAATATCTGCATCTGTTACGACTTTTTTTACCATTTTAATTTACCTTTTATTTTTCGATTGGAAATACCTTGCCATCGCCAATACTGAATACGCCTTCGTATTCTTTCTCTTTAATGCCAAGCTCTTGTTTCAGTTGCTGCTTGGTTGCATCATCTGAATTTTTCACTGCATCAAGCAGTGCTTTTGCTGTGAGCGGTTCACTATGACTTTCGCCACAGCAAGCCATTTCACGCAAATTCTCTGTATAAATTGGTTTTACCGACATTTAACACCCCGTTACTTGTTGTGGTGCGGTTGCACTGTTGTTTACGGCATAGCCTATTGGCGTATCGTTACCACATTCAATGATAGGCAACGTATGCCCATCGCCTGCTGTTGGGTAGGCATAGCCCCATAGTTTCCCATCGCAATCTGTAATTGCTACCGTTGCATCAGGATCGCGTGTTTCATTTGGATGGAACAGATAGCCCATAAAAGTTGAGCCACAGCAACCTTCATCTAACGTAATTGGAAGCGGCACGCTGGCATAGTAGCCACAGCGTTTTGTGGTTCTACGCCAACGAACATTGCCACAGTTGGAAACCTCTTCCACCTCTACAAAATGTTGATTACAACGTTCTGCCCCTGTCGTTTGCCAAGTTTTATCTAGGCAAAAGCCGCAAGGCACGATACCTTTTTCTGTATCCGTAAAAGAGTTGCCTGAAATCGGCTCAACCGTAACTGCTACATCAGGCGTATTTTCATTGTTACGGACGGGAATGTAATGCCCACTTTGCGTAATCACCAACGAACGACGCTTAGGCGTTAAGCTTGGTTGGCATTCGCCTAGTTGGTAAAGGGTTGCAGAAGCCACTTCTGAAACCGTTGGAGAAATCAACGCACAACCAGCACGCTCAAAGTTTGCTTGGTTGCTGCAATAATCTACCCGTTTGAATGTAATGGTTTCTTCGCCACTTAAATGGTTTACCGTGACCAACACAGGCTGCGTGCCCACGCTAAACCCTTTTGCATCGGTAAAGTGAGGAGAAATAATGGTAAGTACATTAGGATTACACTGCATTATTGACCTCCATAAATGGCGTTTCTCACACTTTCCACCACAGCAAGAAATTTACTGTAATCCACGCCTTTGCGTGGAGTGAAAATCATCGGCGGCTGCCACCATAAAACTTTAAATCCACCTGCATAACCACCTTCAGTAAAGGTGAGTACGTGGGTGGATTCATTGAATTTCACATCACAAGTGCCTGATTGCACTCGCACTACATTACCCCAGCCGTAACGGTCGTGCCAGACCTGATCGCCTTGAGCAACGTTATCTAAGTCAATTTTCATTTCACGATTAACTCCTTCTATCGACATAGCCCTCTGTTGGGTTCTGCATTTGCGTATTTGGAGTGAGCATACTGTCTTGTGGCATTGCGTAGCGTTCAGTATCTACTCCTTGCGTTTTGAGATAATCCATTGCAAAGTCGGCATACATTTGCGAAGGAATCGCTCCTTGTTGGGCAAGTTGCCCCATCTGCGGCATTAAGCCTGCTTGCTGTTTCGCTTTTTCAAGCTCTGCTTTCAAGCCCAACAAACCTGTTGCAATGATTTTGGCATCGGCTTTTACACTGTCGTCTTTACCCAATAAATTGCGTGCATACATCAACGTAATCGCTGGGCGGATAAAATATTCATCAATATTAAAAGCACAGTCTTCCAAGCCAAGTACTGCGTTGTCCGTCATCATCGCCAAACCACCTAACGTTTGCCCAGCACCTTGTAACCCTGCATTACCATTCAGGAATGAAGGTAAACCACATTCATCATCTGCCAACCGAATTTGATTAGTAAGGAATTGGAATAACATCGGGAAAGTTGGATTGATTTGATGCTGCACAATACCACGCACATTTCCATCACTTTGAGGGTTAGAAAATACACGTGAAAACGGCTGCATATTGATTTCTTGCGGCTGGTCAAATGCGTTAGCATTAACCTCAAGCATCGGGCCTGCAGAATAACTTGCATTAAGCAACATTGAATACTGCACTCGATTGATGGCAAGTTGACGATCATACACCATCATACCAACGGAAATACCGTAAGGTTCGCCAGCAATGCGTTTATAGCTCGCAGAGAAATAAGTGCGTTCGCCTTTCGGATGAGCCACGATATTGCAACGAATTACCTGCTTATTGCAGACCTCAATATCTACATTGAAATAATCAAACTGCTCGCTTTCTTTAATTGCCACACCATATTCGATTAGATCTGCACCGCTAACCAACATTTGGCAACGTAGCACGTGGATTTCATCTTCTTGCAACATTCCCTCAAGGAAATCATTACCGAATTCCGTGCCTAACCAATTACTATCGCCGTGCTCTAAAATGTATTTCAAAGGCTCATCGCGATAACCTAACTGCTCATTCCCAATAAAACTGGCAAGTTGAGATTTCGACCGCTTGGCAAGCTCAATAAAGAAAGCACCATCTTGAGCATTTGTACAATCAGGGGCGAAGTAGGCATTTTCAGGTGGTACACGTCGGAACATTGGGCGAATGATGGTTTCTTTCACAAATTTATTTTTCTTCCAAACGTGATCGATCACCGCCTCATTCTCAAAGCTCCATACCGCCACAGGTTTTAATGCAATATCGAAAATTACCTCACCTGTACTGCCTGCAAAATTGCCTTCAACTAACTGGTCTTTAATCAGCTTTACCATTTTTTGTGTAGCATCAAAAGCAATTTCATACTCTTCTTTCTGCAAAGCCTCTTTCGCATTTTTCGCTTCGGTTTCCACAAATTTCGCCACTTCAGCCAAAAACATTTGATCTTGCCCAAGCAAGGCTTCAGGCGGCAAGTCATTCTCAATCATCTTATTTAATAATTGAGCTTTAACTCGCTCCAACCCTTCCTCTTGTTTATATTTCGGTAGCTCAACAATAGGCGTTGGAGAAATGTTAAAAGGCGGATTCGCGAGGTTAATAAATTTTGACCGCATATAACTTGTTGTCGCACTCACTTTCATTGCGGTTAAGCCAAAATAAGAAGACATATTCGGGCGATCTTCTAGCTCTTCCATCTCGTGAATTTTGTGAAAGGCATTATGTAGTCGTCTAAACCACTCGTCTACACTTCGCCCCATTATTAAATGAGAAGAACGATAGCTTTTCGCCAAACGGAAATTTTCCATTACGCGGTCAGCTAATTCATCGTGAATTTCTTCTACTGCTTCTTCATCATCAGGTAATTCAATCTGTTCTTTAGAATCTGCCATTTAGCATACTCCCTCCGTTAGTTGGTCGGCGTTGAATACCCTCATATTCTTCAGGTTGCTCCTCGTGTGGGCGAACGTGTTCAACATAAAACGTCATCGCTAAGGCATCGGCTAAATCAGGCGAACGAGTAAGTTCTTTCTTGCTTTGCAATTTTAATCGCTCGTGAGCATCATATTCATACCCAAGCATTAACAAATCACTTTCAAGGTGGTTGTAATCGTGAATACGCACTCGACCACTTAGCCATTCCGACATTCTTGCCCACATCTCAGCACGCTTATTAGCGTAAGTGTTATCTTTATCTGCACAGCTACTTGCCACCGCTTCAAATACACGATCGCCATAACCTAGCTCTTTCAAGCGGTCATAAACGCCAGCTCCCACGCCGACGGTATCGATAAACATTGCATCCACACGGTATTCTTCAATTGCTTTCGCACACCAAGCTGCCGTTTGCATTAAATCTTCCGACTTCAAACGAGCTACTTTCAATGTTGCACGACCTTGGCGTATCACAACACCCGTGTAATCTCGACCTTTACGAGCTGGGTCAATACCAGCAATGATCGCCCCCACAGGTTCAACATCTTCCGCTTTTCTGGCACGACGTACATCATCCGCATTGATAAAGCTCTCGCCAGAAGATTGGAATGCTTCTTCTGCGGTAATCGGATATTGCTCACGGAATAATGCCAGTTTTTGCTCAGGCGAACCCTCAAACTGTTTCATCTTCGCTTGTCGCCACGCCAACTGCTCATCATCAATTCCGTGCAAGGCTTGATAAGCACGCTCTTCTGCAGAAAACTCCACACCCTCAGCTGATTGACGATATTCCGTCATTGCTGTCCACGGATAAAACACAGGGGTAAATTCATTCTCCCCACGTACCGCATCCTGCCAACATTGATAAAAATATTCGCCTACGCCATTCGCCGTGCTTTCTAAGAAAATCATCGTACCGTTGCCCGTTGGAACGGTTTGCATTACACCAGCAGTAATATCCGCTTGGTTGCGTGAGCGTGACACTTCCGACCAATGCAAGCACTGAATTGTGGAACCGTGACCGACATTCTTATTCCCAGCCGTTGCGGTTTTAATCGCACAATCAATCAAAGAGAATGCCAGTTCATTGGTACTGTCGCGATGAGCAGGCGGCTTAAATGCTTCAGGACAATTATCGTGATAGCGACGAGTCATCTCAAACAGCTCTTTTGTCGCACTGTCTAAATGCGTAAGCACAAGAGATTTCGTTCCCGCGTGAAAAATTGTCCACCAATAAATCAACGCCTCAATAAAAGTGGAAAGCCCCATTTGACGAGCTTTCAACACAATAAAACGAGCACGACCATCAAATCGCATCGCATTTTCGAACTTATCGAGCAAATCTAATTGCACCGAATTTAACTCAAATGGCACAACACCATTTGTTTTGGTACGGATTTTTAAACAACGGTAGGCAAATTGCTGAAAATCAGTTTTGAACTCAGAACGTAGCTTTTTAATTGTTTCGCTCACTGTCTTTCAGCCACTCCGCAAAATCTTCAGAAGAACCCACTGCTTGATTATCGGTACTTGCACCTAATGCCAAACGATAAACTTTCTGCAAGTTCACTAACGCACTTGAAATAACGGCAACTTGATTAGGCTTATCCGCAGAGTCAAGCATCATATTCAGCTTACCTAATGCTTTCTTCGCTGTATCAACACATTCGTGTTCCAGATCTGTTAATTGGTACGCCCGTATATCAGAAGATACCTCAGCACTTTTCCGTACCGTTTCCGCACCAACTTGGGATCGCTCATTCATCCAAGAACCTTGAGCCACTTGCTTTTTTAACGTACCAAGCGGTATATCATATTTCGCAGAAAACTCAGGGATTGTTAGCGAAGAATTGATAAACTGAATTTTAATCGCCACCCAGTCATAAGATTTCTTCGCCATACTCTCTTACCCGACTAGATAACCAATTACACCGCCAAGCACTAAACCTGCCATAATGCGATAACCTAAGCAGCATTGACAGTTTGTGCCATAAGCAAAAAATAAAGCAGCCTTTTTAAGCTGCTTAAATGGAAATGGAAGCTCATCAGCACCTTTCGCACAAATCCACGCAATCTGCTGCCCTTCGAATGGGTCTGGCACAATCTCATCGTAGCCATCAAACACCAATTCAGCCGAAATAGACTTCGCTTTCTCTTTCGCTTCCTTAATGGTTTCAGCCGTAATTGCTAAAGTTTCCCAATCGCCATTGTTGTTAAATTTAAAATAGACGTTTAGCATTTATTTATTACCCTTCTTACGGTTTGCCGTGCGAGAAATTACCTGCAAGTTCGCACGGCGATTACTTCCGCCCTTGCTCAACGGAATAACGTGATCTACCTCTTTCCCTTTTAAAGCAGATTTTCCCTTCTCACGCTCCATCTCACGTCTAGCTTTGTTGCGTTTTGAGCGGTTAGCAATCTGCTCAGGTTTACTGTGGTAGTCACGATATTCTTTTTTATAATCACGCTCACGAGCGGATTTTGTTTTCTTCGCTACCATAAAAATTCCTATAAAAAAGCCCCGACTGGCGAACCAATCAGGGCTGTAAAATTCATTCGGTGAACATCACTTATACGATGACCACCATTGCAGATATACTATATGAAACCTCCACCGATTTCAAGCACTTTTTACACGTTAAAAGCAAATTTTTGCAATTTAGGTGCATTTTTATGATTTTTAATAGCAAGATCGAGCCACTTAGCTACCACCCATTCCGAAGCCTTAATGCTCTGTGTTACTCTTCTATACCAAGCATTGAATGAAACAGATTTATCTTTTACGTGCTGATACTTCGCAATCGCATACACCGAACGACCATACACGTATTTTGCTTCCAGATATTTATAATCCTGCGGACAAGGCTTCTTAATGCAATATCCCACCACCGAACTAATGACCATACCCAGATCATCGTTGCACTGCTCACGCACAGGCTCTTTAACCTGATTTGGATCGACCGACAGCATCAGTCTCGCAATCATATTTGTACGGCACTCAAAATCTAAACCACTATAAACCCACGCCCCCCACTCACTCAACCGAGCTTCAATCCACGCCTGCTTATGCTCATCAAGTAATTTATCCGCCATGTTTCAACTCCTTACACTTCGCCTTATACGCCTTGATTAAATCCTTGATTTCCTCCACCGACAACTTCAGCAGAGGGTGGTCTTTGCGTTCTAAAAATTCCACCTGTTCCAGCCCGATTTTCTCAATCAATCCCAACCGATATTCCAAAATGTTACCGCT
>NZ_CALIFA010000085.1:0-3213 GCF_938021905.1 Pseudohaemophilus parahaemolyticus | reverse complement strand
AACTGTAATCGGCAAGTTGGCGTAATGCGCGATCAGGTGCAAAATCAAACACATAGCAATTCTCTTTTAAGATACATTGCGCATTCGGATTATTGGGATCTTGCCCGTGTAGCACCCATGGCGTTTGCACGCGGAAGGCAGCTTGGAAATAGGTTTCCGGGCTGGCAAGGTTTCGCAACATAAAAATCCCCGCCCACGGTGCAACAGAAACGCCTGTGGTCAATTTGCCACAACTGAGTGTGATCGTTTTTGTTTTTAGTGGATCTTGCATTGCCTTTTTCACGGGAATCAACGCGTCGGCCCCCATTCCTGCCGCATTGCCGGCAGCGACAATAATGCAATAATCGTGATAAAACGTATTTTGCGGTTGAGCCAATAAATTCCGCATTGCATAGCAACTTGCGACATTCGGCAAGAACCAAAGCGTGTGCAACAAACTGCCTAATAAATTGGCATCGCTAAAGGGCATAGGCGGTAGTTTGGGTTTATTTTCATCTAAATTTTTATTTTGAAATCTTGAGGCTTTAATTCTTAATGTATCTATTTCAAAAGAAAGAAATTGCCCACGAATTAAATTGAGCCATTTTTGCACTTCGTTTTCATATTTAAACTTAGCATTTTCTCCTTCACCAATTGCGGAGAAAAACACATTTAGATCAAACTCAGCAAATTCGCCTTTCAGGGCAACTTCACGAATTTCATCAGGCAATTGATAAGTCAGCATCACCATTTTCGGCAAGGCTAAATAGGGGTTATCTTCACCTTCCCACGCATTTTTGGCTTTTTGCTCATCAGAATACGTCCAATTGAAAATTTGCTCTTCAATAAACTCGCCCGAATTAATTGCACGGAATGGTGTGCCCGATAAGTAGAGATAGTGATCGGTGGTAATCGGCAACAAGTCCTCATCAAAATAATTGGGTGAATCCAGCTCCATGTCATGCTCTTCGGCTTGCTGTTGCTTGGATTGTTCTTTTTCCCAATCGCTATCGGCAAACAGGTCTTTCGCCTTGTCTCGCCACGCCCCGTAGTGATATTCATCAAAAATCACACAATCCCAGTTAATGGCGTGTACCCATTCATTTTTAAGTTTAATCCCACCGGCTTTGCTTTTGCCCAAATAATCTTGAAATGATCCAAAGCAAATTTGCGGAAAGTCCGCATTCATTTGCCAATCCGTTTCTTCTTTCACAAATTGCCAATCTTGAAAATCAAGGTGGTTTTTCAAATCCTCTCCCCATGCATTTTCCACGGCAGGTTTAAACGTGAGCACCAACACTTTCTTCCAACCCATTCTTTTTGCTAGCTGGTACGCTGCAAAGGTTTTCCCAAAACGCATTTTGGCATTCCAAAGAAAATGGGGGATTTTGCCGTGATTAAGTGGGTCATTGACAAAATTCTGGAAATAATTAGCCGTTTTTTCCACCGCACTTTGCTGTTCAGGGCGCATACCGAAGTTAAAAATCGCTTGGCGTTTTTGAACCACGCCTGTTTTCACTTCCAACAATGCCGCTTTCACCTTGTTTAAATCGCATTTAAACCATTCCCCTTCAAGACGTTCTACGCCATGTTTCAGCAAAACTTGATGCACTTCGTGATCAGTAAAAAATGAGCCATCTTCACGGATTGCTTCTTCGTCTAGTTCAATACGGTAGCTTTGAGAAGGTAACGTAACAGGATATTGTTCTTTTAAGCGTTCCGTCACGGTTCTTGTGGTATAACCGACTTTTAGGCAATTGGGATAACGGGTGTCAGCGTAGGCATAAATTCTCGGGCGGCGTAGCGGTGAAAGGTAGCTCATTGTTTTTCCTTTGTGATATTACAGGCGTATAAAGTATAAATTTGCTCAAAAACTCCCCTCTTTAGCAAAGAGGGGCAGGGGGAGATTTAGCAGGCGTGAAAACGAAGCTCATGAGAAATTAAGATCGCAATCAAATCTCCCCTACCCCCTTTTTTCTAAAGAGGCGGATCTTGAGCGTTATTCATTAGAAACAGGGCGAACCATTGATTCGATATATTCAATTTCCGCTTGGGTTAATTGATATTTTTCATAGAGTTCTTTATCTGTCCACGGTTTAGAGAAGTCTTGCATTGGAACAAGTTCATAAACTTTTTTAGTGGTATGTTGGGTATTTTTCTTGAGCGTAAGCATAAAATGGAAAAAACGCGTATTAATGTAACTCATTACATTTTCACAGGTTTGCTTATCTTCAAATGGTCCCATAACAAGATAAGTTTCCGTGCAAGCGGTATTGGGTTCGGCATAAATCGGTTTTACCCAGTCGGTTTTACTATCCCCAGAACCCACGGCATAAGGAGCAATAACTTTATGGGTATGAATCCATTGCTTATTAACAGGTATATCTTCTTGTTTTACATAACCAGTACCTTTATTTTGATAAAGTTTTACGTTATGAACTGATGATTTATACGGTACAGAATTTCCTTTAAAATTTGTTGCTAATCCAAATGGCTTTCTTCCACTAATTACATCACTAAAACTTTTTTCTTCTTTTTCTTTTACTTTCCTTAAAATGTGAACAGCACTGTTATAACGAATTAAAAAATCTAATCCCTCTTCTTTAAGCGGTCGTTTCATTTCAGAAATTTGTGCATTTTTTTCGTGTGTCACAATTAAGCAATCATCGTTGTATTGTTCTTCCCAAAGGAAATAACAAACGCCGCCTTTAATTTCTACACCAGTGAAGCAATCACTTGAATTTGGAAAATCATGAATTTCTGAAATTCGTCGGTCATTGAGCATTTGATCACGAAAATCATCTAAACCTTTCCCGCCAGTAAACCATCTTGCAGGAATAATCATCGAAAGGTATTTCGGCTGTAATTTAATGGCTTGTTGCACAAATTGATCATAAATCGGTTTGGCACTGGCTTGTGCACCACCATCACTCAACTGATACGGCGGATTGCCGATAATGACATCAAATTTCACAGGTAATTTCTCATTGATATTGGCTAACTCTTGATGAATAAAGGAATATGCGTGGTTTTCTAATTCATCGCCACGGTCATAAACTTGTTCACTTGCACCGCACTTTATGCAACGTCCATTTTCCCATTGGTGTTTTAGCGGAGAATAAAAAATATTGCCTTGCGGGTTGTTAAATCCCTCACAAACAGAAAATTTTCCATTGGCCTCACGGCTGCAATAAAGTGTGCGACGGGCAAGTAAGGCAGTGAGTTCGGTGATGC
>NZ_CALIFA010000084.1:0-3642 GCF_938021905.1 Pseudohaemophilus parahaemolyticus | reverse complement strand
CCTTCGGTAAACCATTTAATCACAAGCGGATAAATTTGATATTCTTGCTCACGGGTTCTAGCTTCCACTTCTTCGATGCTATCTTCAGGGAAGATTGGTACTTTTGCTTGTAAAACAATCGCACCACCATCCACTTCTTCATTGACAAAATGAACGGTTGTGCCGTGTTCATTGTCGCCTGCTTCAATCGCACGTTGGTAGGTGTTTAAGCCTGCGTATTTAGGAAGAAGAGAAGGATGGATATTTAAAATTTTCCCTGCAAAACGTTGAGTAAATTTTGGGGTAAGAATTTTCATATAACCAGCAAGGACGATCAAATCTACTGCTAGGCTTTGCAAATAATCGCCAATGGCGTCGTCCATTTCGAGGTTATTGGCAAAATTTTTGCGAAGAAAGACCGCTTGCGGAATCTGTGCTTGTTTGGCTCGAACTAATCCGTAAGCATCAGCTTTGTTACTTACCACACAAGCAATTTTGGCGGGAATATCGCCTGAATGGCAGGCATCAATAATAGTTTGTAAATTCGTTCCTTGACCAGAAATAAGGACGGCAATTTTTTTCATTTTCTTCCTTCTAGAAATCAGCCCAAAAGGGCTGAATTTAAATTTAAGATTTTATTATTGAATCTCAACCTGTGCTTCGCCTTCGCCAAGAGGTGCAATTTTGCCGATAACCCACGCTTTTTCGCCTGCTTGTTCAAGTAATGTAAGAGCGGTTTCAACCTCTTTTTCTGGTAATGCAATTACCATACCTACGCCACAGTTGAAGGTGCGATACATTTCATAACGGCTGATATTGCCTTTTTCTTGCAACCAGCTAAATACTGCAGGCCATTGCCAGCTTGATTCATCAATCACTGCTTTAGTGTTATCAGGCAATACACGCGGGATATTTTCCCAGAAGCCGCCGCCTGTTAAGTGAGCAATGGCGTGAACTTCGATCTGCTTGATCAGCTGTAAAATCGATTTTACATAGATTTTGGTTGGTGCTAAAAGGTGTTCGCTAAGTGATTTGCCTTCCAACAAATCCGCTGGATTTGCACCACTTACTTCAAGCACTTTGCGAATTAACGAATAACCGTTTGAGTGTGCACCGCTTGAGCCTAGTGCGATTAAGGTGTCGCCCGTTTTCACTGCTGTGCCGTCAATAATCTCTGATTTTTCTACCACACCTACGCAGAAACCCGCTAAGTCGTAGTCGCCTTCGTGGTACATTCCTGGCATTTCAGCGGTTTCGCCACCGACTAACGCACAGCCAGACATTTCGCAACCGTCTGCAATACCTTTGATCACACTTGCTGCCACATCAACGTCTAATTTTCCTGTTGCATAGTAATCTAAGAAGAAAAGCGGTTCTGCACCTTGTACGATTAAGTCATTCACACACATTGCCACTAAATCCTGACCAATGGTATCGTGTTTTTTCAAGTCAATCGCAAGGCGTAATTTTGTACCCACGCCGTCTGTACCAGAAACTAAAATTGGCTCTTTATATTTGGTTGGTAAAGCACATAATGCACCGAAACCACCCAATCCGCCCATGACTTCAGGGCGGCGAGTGCGTTTTACATCGCCTTTGATACGTTCGACTAATTCATTCCCAGCGTGAATATCGACGCCAGCATCTTTGTAGCTCAGTTGTGTGTTGCTCACGATTAACCTCAATCAGTTGAAATAAAAATTGGGCAGATTATATCATTAAGCAAACGTTTGCGGAATAAAAATTTAAAGGATTGACTTATGTTTCAAATACAGTATTATTTTGAATGTAACAATTTTGTTACATTTAATATATATAAAAATAAAAGGATCTAGTATGCAAACTAACAATGAGCTTTATCAACTTGCATTAAGCAAGATTAAATCGAATGGCTTAGTATTAAAAAATCAATCATACGCACAAAAACTTCGTTCTATCGGATATGTTGAAAATAAAGTAATGGAGCTTACAGTCCTTAATTTGGAGAGATAGTAACATTTGATAATTAGAAAATATTACATACAAGAAATGGATTTAAGGCAAAATTTGATGGGAATGACCGATGGTTAATTAGACTATTTGGTACCTATGATAAACCTCTCAAAGAATATTTTGTATCATCTGAATGTAATCATCATTTAAGAACTAAATAAGGACAAAAAGTGGAAAATTTATTTATTAATAATAGTATTATTGCTAACTATTTTATTCTTGGTATTTGTTTATTAGTAATAGCCTCTTTTGTAGCAGGTTATATTGATTCTATTGCTGGAGGTGCAGGCTTAATTTTAATTCCTGCATTCTTAATGGTTGGTCTTCCTCCTCAATTAGCATTAGGTCAAGAAAAACTAGTTAGTACTATTGGCACAATCGCGGCTATTAAAAACTTTATGCAAAGCAAATCTATAGTTTGGAAAATTATTCCCATAGGGATTGTTTCTGCGTTATTAGGTGCCTATATTGGGGCAGAAGTTATTTTAATGCTACCAACACATGTTATTAACTATATTATTTTTGCATTTTTACCTTTGGGTTTAGCTGCCACTTTATTTAAAGGAAAACTACTCAAGCAAGAAAATCAAGAGCAAGAAATTAAAAACTCAGCATTATCTATTTTTATTACCTGTTTAATAGTTGGTTTTTATGACGGTTTCTTTGGACCTGGTACAGGCAGTATTTTTATTATAGCATTATTCTTAATTAATAAATTAAGTCTATTGCGTGCTTCTGCGACCTCTAAAATTTTTAATTTTTCCTCTAATATTGGTGCATTCGTATCTTTTATTATTGCAGGTAAAATGGCATTTTTAATAGGTATTCCAATGATTATTGCCAACCTTGTAGGAAACCATATTGGTAGTAAACATGCAATTCACAGTAATGGTGAAATTATCAAAAAAGTGTTGGTAATCACTGTAGGTCTATTGATGTGTACTTTGGGTTACAAAGCCTTATTCGCTTAATACAAAGGGGGTTGAATACGTTTTAACAAGCGAGATTCAACCTCTTTTGTTTTTTCAACCTTGCATAACTTTTTAAACTGTACTATCTTAGTAGTGCATATAAATATAGGAGAAATAAAATGAAAACCACAACCGCATTAGTCACAGGTGCAACCGCAGGCTTTGGCTTAGCAATCTGTAAAAAATTGATCGAAGCAGGCTATAAAGTAATTGGCACGGGTAGACGTGCAGATCGGTTAGCAGAAATCCATTCACAATTAGGCAACAATTTTCTACCGCTTGCCTTTGATATTCGCGATGAACAAGCCATAATTAACGCTCTAAACACCCTTCCTGAAGGCTGGCAAGCGGTCGATTTATTAGTGAATAATGCAGGTTTAGCTTTGGGATTAGAGCCAGCACATAAAGCGGATTTACAAGATTGGTATCAGATGATCGATACCAACATTAAAGGATTGGTTACTATCACTCGTCTTGTGTTGCCAAATATGGTGGCTCGTAATCATGGACAGATTATCAATTTGAGTTCAATTGCAGGTACTTATCCTTATGCAGGCAGTAATGTATATGGTGGAACTAAAGCTTTTGTCACACAATTTAGCTTAAATTTACGAGCCGATTTGGCTGGCACAAAAATTCGAGTAAGCAATGTTGAACCGGGTTTATGTGGCGGTACGGAGTTCTCTAATGTGCGTTTTCA
>NZ_CALIFA010000083.1:0-5844 GCF_938021905.1 Pseudohaemophilus parahaemolyticus | reverse complement strand
TATGGCAAAAAAAGATTACTACGAAGTCCTTGGCTTGCAAAAAGGGGCGAGCGAGAACGACATCAAACGTGCGTACAAACGTTTAGCGTCTAAACATCACCCCGATAAAAACCAAGGCAGTAAAGAAGCGGAAGAAAAATTCAAAGAAATTAATGAAGCCTATGAAGTGCTAAGCGATAGCCAGAAAAAAGCAATGTATGACCAATATGGTCACGCTGCTTTTGAACAAGGCGGTGGCGGTGCAGGCGGCTTTGGCGGATTCGAAGGCTTTGGTGGCAGCGGTTTCGGTGGCTTTGAAGACATCTTCAGCGAAATGTTCGGTGGCGGTTTCGGTGGTAGCGGTGGTCGCCGTCAACGTGTCGTGCGTGGCGATGACTTACGTTATGACATCGAAATCACCTTAGAAGAAGCGGTAAAAGGCTGTAAAAAAGATATTCGTCTTTCTACATTAGCTGAGTGTGATACCTGCCACGGTAGTGGTGCAGAAAAAGATTCTAAAGTGGAAACTTGTCCGCACTGCCACGGTTCAGGTCGAGTACGCCGTCAGCAAGGCTTCTTTATGACCGAAAGCCTCTGTCCGACTTGTCATGGTACAGGTAAAAAAATCGAAAAACCGTGCCACTCTTGCCACGGCGACGGACGTGTTCAAAAAACGAAAAGCTTATCCGTTACCATTCCAGCAGGCGTAGACACTGGTAACCAACTCCGCTTATCAGGTGAGGGGGCAGCAGGCGAGAATGGTGCACCAGCAGGCGATTTATATGTGGTGATTCACGTTCGTGAACACGAAATTTTCGAGCGTGATGGCTCAAATCTTTACTGTGAAGTGCCAATTAGCTTCACTCAAGCGGCATTAGGCGGAGAGATTGAAGTGCCGACTTTAGAAGGCAAGTTGAAACTCAAAATCCCAGCAGAAACACAAACGGGTAAACTCTTCCGTGTACGTGGTAAAGGAGTGGCAAGCCCTAGAGGTGGCTACGCAGGTGATTTAATCTGCAAAGTGATTGTTGAAACACCAGTAAAATTAAGCGAAGAACAAAAAGAGCTTTTGCGCAAATTAGAAGAAAGTTTTGATGGCAAAGGGAAACATCGCCCTCAGCAAGAAGGCTTTTTAAATAGCGTGAAGAATTTTTTTGGAAATTTAGGCAAGTAATAAAAAAGGACTAAGGTTTGATCTGCACCTCAAAAGTTAGACTAAACTTCTAACGGATTAAGGTGTAGATTTTTTATAACTAAATACAATCAACTTTTCAAACAACAAGTCGTGAATTGCTATTTCGAATATCACAAAAATCTTGCTTTCACTCTGAAGTATTTCAATTTACCTAAAAGAACCGTTGGATTGCACAATACAAATATTTCGGCAATGAATGACTGGTATACGCAGCAAAAAATGAACCTCACTCCAAGCCTAAAGGTCGGTTAAGTGTGAGCTTCCACCACCCAAAATAGAAGAACGTTTACGCCTATGCATCCTTGGATTAGAAGTAGAGGCTGCTTTTATAAAAATGCAAGCCCTTCGTTTTATCCATTTTACATTGCGTAAGTAATAACTTTCACCACTTTAGAAACCCCACGCACATTACGAGCAACCTCAGTGGCTGCATCTGCTTGTGTGTGCGAAAGTTTACCGATTAAGAAGACTTCACCATTTTCGGTAATCACTTTGACTTCTGTAGTTTTCACTTCACCATTTAAAAGAAGCTTAGACTTAATTGTCGTGGTAATCCAGCTGTCCATCGCCACTTGTGAAGCACTAATGACTTCGCCTGTGCGAATTTCATTAACCACTTCTTTCACTCCTTCTACTCCAGCAGCAATGTTTTTGGCTGTTTCAGCAGCGGTATAGCTTGGGACCTGTCCAATTAACAATACTTTGGCGTTATAAACCACCACATTGATACGAGCTTCGGTTTTTAATTGAGCATCATTGTTGAGATTTTGAGCGACTCTTTCTTCTAAAATTTCATCATCCACTTGTGTACCTGTTGAGCGTGGATCCGTCGCGACTTTCCCCGCAACAGCTGCGGTTGTCACCACAGCGGTGGTAATACAACCTTGTAATGAGAGTAATGCCGTGCCAAATAAGAGCGTTAAAAGGCTTTTTTTAACTAATGTTTTCATATCTGTTCCTCTGAAACAAAAAGTAAATGATCAACCAATTCGCACAGTAAATTCACGCAAAATAAATGTCCTTCGATAATCCGTGCTTCGTTGATGGAGGGGAACGCAATTTCAATATCATCTTCCTCAAGCAAGCCTTGAGTGTGTTCATTGTGGCTGCTGGTAAAAACGATGACATCCAAGCCTTCGCCTTTTGCAAAATGGATCGCATTTAAGACCGCTTCTTCATTACCAAGGGGCGAAAAGCAAACGAAAATATCGCCTTCCCGATACACAGCTTGTAGCTGTTTTTGGTAGAGCAGATCAAGCTCTTTGCGTTGAACCGCCACCCCTGCCACTGTGCCTGTGAGGTCTAATTGCACCGCATAAAGCGTTGGGCGAGCCAGCTCATATTGATGCAATAAATGGCTGACCAATAACTGCGCATTACCGTAAGAACGCCCGTGCCCGCAAACAATAATTTTATTGCCACGTAACAAACAGCCTTGCATCTGTTTTGCTGCTTGTTCCAACTTTGCGGGCAATAATTCGGTTGCGGCAATTTGGAGTTGGATACTTTCGGTAAAGCTATTTTGGATTTTTTCTAACATCATAATGTTGGCATTATCCTAAAAAATTGGGTAACCAAAGAGGCGGATTATCTCCCTCAAAGGCAACCACATCGAAACGGCATTTTGCGGTGTCTAAACTCTGCTTACGCTTGGTAAATAACCACATATTCGCCGCATTGCGCCATTTCTGCTGCTTGCGATAATCGATGCTTTCTACTGCGCTACCAAAGCGGTTCGATTTACGTTGGCGAACTTCTACAAACACGACAGTATCGCCATCTGCCATCACTAAATCTAACTCGCCACATTTAAAAGTCTGGTTAGCCGCAATGAATTTCAGCCCTTGCGTTTCTAAATAAGCTCGGGCTTTTTGCTCATAAAGCGAACCTTGTGACCGCTTGTTACTGAGCTTGCTCAACAGCGCCATTGTGATATTGCAACCAAGATAAATTACGCTCGATATTACAATTTTGGCCTGCGCTTAACACGCCTGTTAAGCCAGACACTTTATAACCAGGGATTTTACTTAACTCATTGAATTTATTTGCCAAAGACCACGCATCCGCCCCCATTGCGTATAAACGCATTTTGGCAAAATCACCCGCTGATAAGTTCGCTGATTTTTTGTATTCATCTGAATTTGAATCAGCTAACAGCGGAATTTCACTGAATTTCACACCTTCCATCGCGGTATAAAAATCGGCATCATTCGTTGGCGAATTGGTGCGTGAAGAAGTATAAATCGCCAGCTGATCTTTTAATGGAGAAGCGTCAATTCCTTGCTTAATCAACACCACATCATCTGGCGAACCGAGCAAATACAAACCACCTTGCGTGATACCCGCACTTAAAATGGATGCAATCGCATCTTCGGCAGAAGAGTAATAACGCACATCTGCATCGTTACCAGTGAGCTGACGCCAACGTTGTGCGAAAGTATCGCCCGAACGTTGTCCTACATCGCCTTGTGGTACGGAAACAATCACATTGCGTTTACCTTCATTGTAAATACGATCTGCCGCTGCTTTCGCTTCGGCTTCTGGCGCTAAGCCGTAGTAACAAACTTGTGGAATTGCTCTCGCATTTGGCGTTGCATTTAATGCCAATAAATTCACATTGTTAAGCTCTGGGCTACTTAATGCCGCATCCACATTCTCTTTCAACAATGGACCAACAATCGTGCTTGCACCTTCTTGTTTCGCTTGTGCAAGCAGGCTATTAACATCCGCCGCCGCGGTGTCGTAAAAACGCACCATCGTGCCATCATTACCGCGTGCATCATTAAAGCCTTTTTGCACCAACTGCCCTAAAATTTGCGCATCACCACTTAACGGCAATAACACTGCCACGCCATTAAGCTGCGTTTGTTGGTAGCTTGCTACATTTTGTAACTCAGCAGGCATCACATTGACCGCACTATGATTTGGATATTGCGCCTTCCATTGATTCAACGCCTGTTGCATTTGTGCTGGATTCATCACATTTTGATTGTAAAGCGAAATCAAGGCAATCCAACCTGCAAATTCCACTTCGCCCGCTTGCGGTTGAACTTGTTCAATCCCGCGATTAGCCTTTCTGAGTGTATTCCAAATAATATCGTTATTCTCTTGGCGAGCTTTGTTATCAAACAAATAACCGTTCATCAACGAACGTGCACGCACAATTTCTTCCCCATTTTTATGGTTTTCCGCTACTTGAGCTTGGGTTTGGTAAACACGCAACATTTGTGCTTGGCTAAGCGGTTCATTTTTCGCATTATTTTGCAAATTTCTCAACCCGTTTAAGGCTTCATCATTTTTGCCTTGCAATGCTGCAAGTTGAGCAGAAACTAACGCATATTCTAATTTTTGCACAGGGTTTTCTTGAATATCTTTCATAAATGGCGTGAGCTCATTTAACGCATCTTGTGCTTCGTCTGCTTTATTTTCTTCCACCAACTTACGCACCGCCAAAAGCTGATAAGAAACCTTATCTTCTTTCTCTTTTGCTTGATCTGCTTTGTTAATGTAAAACTCAGAGCTTGCATACGCCTCATTTTTCATTGATTCCGTCACTAAATTAGGCGAACTACAAGCTGCCACTAAAAGAGCAACGAGAGTTGGGACAAAAACTGTTTTCATTTTTTGTCGAAGTGCTACTGCCATTTTATTCTCCCTAAAATGCATAAAAAAAGTATAATGCGGTAATGTTTTAAATCTTACTTATCAAATATCTGAAAATCAAATGAAAAACGAACAAAACGGCATTTTATATATCGTTGCCACCCCGATTGGTAATTTAGGCGACATCACTCAACGTGCATTAGACACCTTCGCACAAGTCGATTTAATCGCCGCCGAAGATACCCGCCACAGCGGTTTATTACTCAGCCATTACGGCATCAAAAAGCCCTTTTTTGCCCTACACGACCACAACGAACAGCAGAAAGCGGTCGTTTTAGTCGAAAAATTAACCAAAGGCGAAAATATCGCCCTGATTTCAGATGCGGGCACACCACTCATTAGTGACCCAGGCTTTCACCTCGTTCGCCACTGCCGACAAGCAGGCATTCGCGTTGTGCCTGTAGTCGGTGCTTGTGCTGCGATTGCCGCATTAAGCTGTTCAGGCATTGCCTCAGACCGTTTTTGTTTCGAAGGGTTCTTGCCCGCCAAAACAAAATCACGTTGCGATAAATTAGAAGCCTTAAGCGAAGAACCTAGAACGCTGATTTTCTACGAATCGACCCACCGCATTTTAGACACACTTGCGGATATGCAAAAAATCTGGGGATCTGACCGCTATATCGTGATGGCAAGAGAACTCACTAAAACGTGGGAAACCATTTACGGCGATACGCTCGTCAACTTAATCGAATGGCTGAATGAAGACAGCAACCGCACTAAAGGCGAAATCGTGCTGATTGTGGAAGGCAAACCCGAAACCGAAGAGGAAAGTTTCAGCCCGCAAGCGGTTAAATTATTCCAACTTTTAACCAACGAAATGCCAATGAAAAAAGCCGCTAGCATCGTGGCAGAGACTTTTGGCTATAAGAAAAATGCCCTTTATCAGTTTGGATTGGGGCATTTTGAGAAATAGGATAACCTTGTAAGAAATAAAAAAATCCCACAATTTGATCTGCACCCCAAAAGTTAGACTAAACTTCTAACTGATTAAGGTGCAGATTTTTTAT
>NZ_CALIFA010000082.1:0-10243 GCF_938021905.1 Pseudohaemophilus parahaemolyticus | reverse complement strand
GAAACGACGCACTGCATATCAATCTAAATCATTCACAACAGTGCGTCGTTGTGTGAGGTGCATTATAGAGAAAAATAAAACTCGTGCAAGCACTTTTTGCAAAAAAATTTTAAAAAATTTACCGCTTGTAGAAAATACATACGCAAAACACAAAATTACGCCAACAAGCGGTTTATTTTTCTCCAAGTTTTGTAAATTAGAGTTTACTTAAATCCACTAATGCATCTGGTTTAATATCGGCAATAGTACGATTGCTGGTTAATGTCATCGCTACACGCATTTCTTTTTTGAAAATATCCAACATATTTTCAACACCTTGACGACCTGCTGCACCCAACGCATAAACAAATGCTCGACCTAACATTGTTGCATCTGCCCCCAGTGCTAACATACGCACAACATCTAAACCATTACGAATACCTGAATCAGCAATAATTTTGATGTCCCCTTTCACCGCATCGGCAATCGGCGGTAACGCTCTCGCACTTGAAAGCACACCATCTAATTGACGACCACCGTGGTTAGAAACCACAATACCATCAGCCCCGAAACGCACGGCATCTTTCGCATCTTCTGGATCGAGAATACCTTTAATTACCATAGGACCTTCCCAGAACTCACGAATCCACTCTAAATCCTTCCACGAAATCGACGGATCAAAGTTCTCAGTGAGCCAGCCAATATAATCATCCAAGCCAATTTGTCTACCCATATAAGTCGAAACATTGCCCAATGTGTGCGGTTTGCCTTTAATGCCCACATCATACGCCCAGAATGGGTGAGTAAAACCTTGCAACACACGGCGAATTTCTTTGTAAGGACCGCTCATGCCTGAGTGCATATCACGATAACGAGCCCCAGGAGTTGGCATATCTACGGTAAACACCAAGGTTGAACAGCCCGCTGCTTTCGCACGCTCAAGGGCATTTTTCATAAAGCCGCGATCTTTTAATACATAAAGCTGAAACCACATCGGGCGTTTAATCGCTGGTGCCACTTCCTCAATCGGGCAGATTGATACCGTTGAAAGCGTAAATGGTACGCCTTTGTTATCTGCCGCTTGTGCTGCTTGCACTTCCCCACGACGCGCATACATACCACACGCCCCAACGGGTGCAAGAATAGTTGGCATTGAAAGTTTCTCGCCGAATAATTCAATGCTAGTATCCAACTCCGACATATCTTTCAACACGCGTTGTCTTAATGCGATGTTTTCTAAATCGCTCACATTGCGAGCAAGAGTTTGCTCGGCATAAGAGCCACCATCAGCATAGTGGAACATAAAAGGAGGAACACGGCGGCGTGCCGCTTCACGATAATCGCTGGCTGATGAAATAATCATATTGACCTCTGATAAATAGAATAGTGAAAAATACGGGCTATAGTGTAACACCATTTTAACATTTTGAAATGCAAATTATTCTTATTTTGAGATCTAGATCACGGTTTATTTTTGGAGAATAAAAAAGAAAACCGCCTATAAAGGCGGTTCTATGATAAAATCATTCCCGTGCTATCGGCGACCTAGGTAGAATGCTACCTGACCGTAGCATACTGCTTAGCCGTTTAGTCTTGTAGCACTAAGGGGGTGATTTATGTGAAAACATCAGAAGTTATTGCTCTGACAATTCTAGCTTTATTGCTAGTAGGGGCAATCAGTATAAGAGTATTAGCGATACTGGATTTACTGGTTGCAATGTTTAACTAAATAGCCTAACGGCTAGGAAGGGGATAGGGTCGCAACCTGTCCCCGACCTTCCGATATTGTATGCCCTACCCTATAAAATATCAAGATGAGATATTTCTTAATACAAAAAGATTATTATTGGATAAATGTAACTCCAACCCCAAAGGGATTTCGAGGGTAACTTATTACGCTCAGCAAAACATTAGCTTATCGCCATTGAACAACAATTTGTCCTTTACTCGCATGTTTTTGCTCAATAATTTTTTTCGCTTCACTAATAGATTCAGCTCGCACTTTCTGACTAGTTTGTGTTCTACTTGTACCATCAGCTTTTGCATAAGTATAATGAATATCAAATTCTTGCATAGTTTTACCTCATATTAAAATTAACTTTTTACTACCGCAATCACGCTCCCCATCGGGTACATTGATTTTGCTTTTTGACGAGCCTCACTCACACTATGGGCGAGAATGTTAACCAACATTTTTGAACTATAATCACCTTTCGTTTTGAGAAGAGTAATTCGATAATTAGTCATAACTAATCCTATTTATCAAATTTACTTAATGTTTCTCTAGCTTTAGCTTTTTGCTCATCACTTGCATTAGGATTATTTAAGATTTTTTTAGCTGCCTCAACTGTCATTAAAATCCCAACATTTCCCACACCTTTAACTAAAGCTGCCGTACCATGAAATGCTTTATTCATAAAGCCTTCTTCTTCACGGAATTTTTTAAAACTGCTTGAAAAATCAAAAAATGCCATAGTTTTCTCCTAAAATGGGTTATTTCTTGATTCAAATTGTAATTCAGGCTAAAAAATGCCACAATCAACAAAATGTGAAGATTATCTACCCAGATTTTGTATATATAAATCCAAAAAGTAGTGAACAATGAAAACAAATGAAAAGATCCGTCAGTTAAGAGAAAGTCGTCAATGGACGCAAGAAGAAATGGCAACAAAATTAAGTATGTCAACTAATGGATATGCTAAAATTGAGCGTGGCGATACACGTTCAAACTTGGATAGATTAGAGCAAATTTCAGAAGTTTTTGGCATTGATATCGTTGAATTATTAGCTTATGGAGAAGATGGAAAGATTAACTTAACTAATTCAGCAAATAACAACCATTATTCTTGTATCGCTTTTGGCGATACAGATTTAAAATCAGAAATTCAACGTTTATTGCTTATTATTTCTCATAAAGAAGAAATAATAGAAAGCCAAAAGAAAGAGATTAAGCTATTAGCAGAAATGAATGAACTCTTAAAAAATAAATAGATAAGATTTATTGGTAATGTGTGCGGATTAGTATAATCCACACATTTTTTGCAAATCTCTATAAAAATCCCACCGCTTGCGTGCATAAACTTCGTCCACACCCCCTACAAAAGAAAACCCCAACCGTTTAGTTGGGGTTTGGTTTAATTGGAATAAGTTATCTTCTGCGAGAAAGTTGTGAATTAACGATATCGTAAACACGTAATTTCGCAATTTCACGCGAGAGTTTGGCAGAAAGATCTGCGTTGTTGCTATTGCTGAGTTTTTCTTCGGCTTTGCGTTTAGCAGCTAAGATACGTTGTTGATCGAGCTCTTCACCTCGGATTGCTACGTCTGCAAGGACAGTTACAATCGTGGGTTGCACTTCAAGGAAGCCACCTGATACATAGATGAACTCTTCTTTGCCATCTTCTAACGTATATTTAACCATACCTGGTTTGATGGAGGTAAGAAGTGGAACGTGTCCTGCATAGACACCTAATTCCCCATCAACACCTGTTACGCGAACGCTAACAACTTGCCCTGTGAAGATTTTTTGCTCAGCACTGACGATGTTAAGTTCAAATTGCGTTGCCATATTGTTCTCCTATTTTCCTCTTCGGATGTTCCTAATCGGGTTAGGGAACAATTACATTTTGCTCGCTCTTTCAACTACTTCGTCGATTGAACCTGCCATATAGAACGCTTGTTCTGGGATGTGGTCGAACTCGCCTTCTAAGATGCCTTTAAAGCCACGGATGGTGTCTTTTAATGGTACATATTTACCTGGTGAGCCTGTGAACACTTCTGCCACGAAGAACGGTTGCGATAAGAAACGTTCGATTTTACGCGCACGTGCTACCACAAGTTTATCGTCTTCAGACAATTCATCCATACCAAGAATCGCGATGATATCTTTTAACTCTTTATAACGTTGTAATGTACCTTGTACACCACGCGCCACGTTATAGTGCTCTTCGCCGACCACTAATGGGTCTAATTGGCGTGAAGTTGAGTCTAATGGATCCACTGCTGGGTAGATACCAAGAGAAGCGATGTTACGGCTTAATACTACGGTTGAGTCTAAGTGCGCAAAGGTGGTTGCTGGCGATGGGTCAGTTAAGTCATCGGCAGGAACATAAACCGCTTGCACCGAGGTGATAGAACCTGTTTTGGTTGAGGTAATACGCTCTTGTAACACCCCCATTTCTTCTGCCAAGGTTGGCTGATAACCTACCGCAGATGGCATACGACCAAGAAGTGCTGACACTTCTGTACCTGCTAGGGTATAACGGTAGATGTTATCAACGAAGAATAATACGTCACGACCTTCATCACGGAATTTTTCCGCCATGGTTAAGCCTGTTAAAGCCACGCGCAGACGGTTACCTGGTGGTTCATTCATTTGACCATACACTAACGATACTTTGTCTAATACGTTAGAGTCTGTCATTTCGTGGTAGAAGTCGTTACCTTCACGGGTACGTTCACCTACACCAGCAAACACTGAGTAACCAGAGTGTTCGATCGCGATGTTACGGATTAACTCCATCATATTTACGGTTTTACCTACACCCGCACCACCGAACAAACCAACTTTACCACCTTTTGCGAATGGGCAGATTAAGTCGATAACTTTGATACCTGTTTCTAATAATTCAGTGCTGTTTGATTGCTCTTCGTAGCTTGGTGCAGCACGGTGGATCGCCCAACGCGCTTCTTCACCGATAGGACCTTTTTCGTCAATCGGCTCACCCAATACGTTCATAATACGACCAAGGGTTTTGGTTCCCACTGGTACTTCAATTGGGTTGCCTGTGTTTTCGACTTTTAAGCCACGTTTTAAACCATCAGACGTACCTAATGCGATACAACGCACTAAGCCACCGCCTAATTGTTGTTGAACTTCAAGCGTTAAACCTGATTCAACTTTTAATGCATCGTAAACTTTTGGTACTGCATCTTGTGGGAATTCAACGTCAATCACCGCACCGATGATTTGTACAATTTTTCCTGTTGCCATTACCGTTCCTCTTTCACGTTTAAATTGCTGCGGCACCCGCAACAATTTCATTTAATTCATTTGTAATGCTTGCTTGGCGAGCTTTGTTGTACACTAATTGTAATTCGTCAATCAGTGTTCCCGCATTATCTGTTGCGGCTTTCATTGCTACCATTCGAGCGGCTTGTTCTGATGCCAAGTTATCGACGATTGCTTGATATACCTGCGTTTCTACATAACGAACGAGCAAAGTGTCTAACAACACTTGCGGATTCGGCTCATAGAGGTAATCCCACGAACCTTTGCTGTCTAATTCGTCATCGTCTAACTGCGGTAATGGAAGTAATTGTGCAACAACTGGTTTTTGCGACATCGTATTTTCAAAACGGTTATAGGCGATATACACCGCATCAACTTCACCTTCACGGTAAGCGTTGATCATACCATTTACTAAGCCTACGATATTTTCCATTTCTGGTTTATCGCCTAAGCCTGTAACTTGTGCTTTAATGTTTAAGCCAATGTTTTGGAAAAAACCGACACCTTTTGAACCAACAATGCCTAGCTCGACACTTACGTCTTTATCTTTCCACGCTTTAAACTCATTTAAAGTGGCTTTAAATAAGTTGATATTCAGACCGCCACATAAGCCACGGTCTGTTGAAACGATTAAATAACCGACTTTCTTAATCTCACGAGGGGTTAAAAACGGGTGCTGATAACCAATGTTACCTTTCGCAATATGGCTGATCACCTTACGAATCGTTTCAGAATAAGGGCGACTTGCTGCCATACGCTCTTGCGTTTTACGCATTTTAGAGGTTGCCACCATTTCCATTGCTTTCGTAATTTTTTGCGTATTACGAACACTCGCAATTTTGGTTCTTATCTCTTTAGCACCTGCCATAATTTTTCTCCGCTAACTGTGATTACCACGCACCGTTTTGTTTGAAGTTTTCAACAATGGCTTTTAATTGATCTTTGATTGCGTCATTGTAATCGCCAGATTTTGCTAAATCCTTCATAAAATCAGCGTGGTTGCTATTAGCGTAAGCTAATAAAGCGGATTCAAATGAACCGATACGTTCTAACTCAACATCATCCAAGTAGCCAAATTCTGCCGCGAATAACACTAACGCTTGTTCACTCACTGGCATTGGGGCGAATTGTTTTTGTTTTAACAATTCAGTCACTTTTTGACCGTGTGAAAGCTGTTTGCGTGTTGCGTCATCTAAGTCTGAAGCAAATTGTGCGAACGCCGCCAATTCACGGTATTGTGCCAATGCAGTACGGATACCACCTGATAATTTTTTGATCGCTTTCGTTTGTGCCGCAGAACCTACACGAGAAACCGAGATACCTGGGTTTACCGCTGGGCGGATACCAGAGTTAAATAGGCTTGACTCTAAGAAGATCTGACCATCGGTAATCGAAATTACGTTGGTTGGAACGAACGCAGAAACGTCACCCGCTTGGGTTTCGATAATTGGTAACGCGGTTAATGAACCTGTTTGACCTTTTACTGCACCGTTAGTGTAACGTTCAACATAGTCTGCATTTACGCGTGCTGCACGCTCAAGTAAACGAGAGTGGAGGTAGAATACGTCCCCTGGGAACGCTTCACGACCTGGCGGACGACGTAATAACAATGAAATTTGACGGTAAGCGACCGCTTGTTTTGATAAATCATCGTACACGATTAACGCATCTTCACCGCGATCACGGAAGTATTCACCCATTGCACAACCAGAGTATGGCGCAAGGTATTGCAATGCCGCTGATTCTGATGCTGAAGCCACAACTACGATAGTGTTCGCTAACGCACCGTGCTCTTCTAATTTGCGCACCACGTTTGCGATAGTTGACGCTTTTTGACCGATTGCCACATAGATACATTTAATGCCTGAATCTTTTTGTGCAATGATCGCATCAATTGCTAATGCGGTTTTACCTGTTTGACGGTCACCGATGATCAACTCACGCTGACCACGACCGATTGGAACCATTGAGTCCACGGCTTTATAACCTGTCTGGACTGGTTGATCTACCGATTGACGGTCGATTACACCTGGTGCAATCACTTCAACGGGTGAGAAACCATCGTGTTCTACTTCGCCTTTACCATCAATTGGCTGACCTAAAGTGTTTACTACACGACCTAATAAACCGCGACCTACTGGTACTTCTAAGATACGACCTGTACATTTTACGGTCATACCTTCTGCTAAGTCTGCATAAGGTCCCATTACTACCGCACCCACTGAATCACGTTCTAAGTTCAATGCGATAGCGTAGCGACCACCTGGTAATTCGATCATTTCACCTTGCATCACATCTGCAAGACCGTGAATACGAATAATACCATCGCTTACTGAAACGATTGTCCCTGTGCTTTGAGCATCACTCGCCACGTTAAACTGGGCAATTCGTTTTTTAATCAATTCACTAATTTCAGTTGAATTTAGTTGCATTTTTTATTCCTCTTACAAGCTCAACGCTTGGCTTAATCGTTCTAACTGACCACGGCTACTGCCATCAATCACGACATCATCATATTGGATGACAACGCCCGCAATTAACGATGTATCAATTTGGCTCGTTAAACGCACTTTCTGACCTAAGCGTTTCTCCATCGCTTTTGCGATTTTATCGGTTTGTGCTTGACTTAATTCGGTTGCTGAAACCACTAAAACGTCTTTTACTGCTTCATGTTCTGCACGCAATGCAAGATATTGTGCATAAACGGTTGGTAAAACAGCTAAACGTCTGTTTTCAGCCATCACACGAATGAAATTTTGCCCATATTGGTCAAGTTGGTCGCCGCAGATATTGCAAAAGAAATCTGCAATTTGACCGCTTGCAAGTGCACCGCTGATGTATTCTTCCACCTGCTCATTTTCAGCAACAAGGGCTGAAAACTGTAGCATTGCTTGCCATTTATCCAACTGACCTTGCTCTAAAGCAAAATCAAAAGCTGCTTTAG
Organism: Pseudohaemophilus parahaemolyticus; assembly: GCF_938021905.1. Classification (GTDB taxonomy): domain Bacteria; phylum Pseudomonadota; class Gammaproteobacteria; order Enterobacterales; family Pasteurellaceae; genus Haemophilus_A; species Haemophilus_A parahaemolyticus_B. The sequence goes on along the minus strand of NZ_CALIFA010000082.1, from coordinate 2,309 downwards.
CGTAGGGGCGAGCTACTGTACTGAATTCTGACATCTGCCCCACCTTATTATAGTTCTGCAACTAGCTTATCAATAATGTCATTGTTTGCCGCTTCATCAATAGAACGACCCACAATTTTCTCTGCACCAGCCACTGCCAGTACAGCCACTTTTTGCCGTAACTCTTCTTGAACACGTTTACGTTGGCTTTCTACTTCTTCGTAACCTTGCTCAATAATACGCTGACGTTCTACTTCAGCTTCTGCTTGTACAGATTCCAAAATCTCATTACGTCTTTTCGTTGCTAAATCAATAATTTTTTGAGCTTCTTCTTTAGCTTTAAGGATTTCTTTATCTGCTTCAGCTTTTGAGTCTGCTTGCTCTTGTTTCGCTTTTTCCGCTGATGCCAAAGCGTTAGCAATGTTTGCTTGACGCTCTTCAATCGCTTTAATAAGCGGTGGCCACACATATTTCATACAGAACGCCACAAAAAGGACGAATGCAATAAGTTGACCAATTAGTGTTGCATTTAAGTTCACAACGCCTCCTATAAAGTTAGTTAAATTACCCGAAGGTAACGCCTATTATTTATAGGGATTAGCCTAATAAACCAATGAATGGGTTTGCGAAGATGAATAATAATGCGATACCAACAGCGATCATTGCGATAGCATCTAAAAGACCAGCAACGATGAACATTTTAGTTTGTAAGCTGCTTGCTAACTCAGGTTGACGAGCAGAAGACTCTAAAAATTTGCCACCTAAAAGTGCGAAGCCAATTGCAGTACCAAGTGCTGCGAAAGCTAATAAAATTGATGCACCAATAATAGTTGCTGTGATTACTGATTCCATAATGTTCTCCATTAAAAGATTGAGGAATTAGCCTCTCGGCTAAGGTTTTGTTTAAGTTAAAGAAAAATACAAGCGGTCTAATTTTTGCAAAATTTCACTAAAATTCCACCGCTTATGGGTTCGTTTAATGATCCGCTTTGTTATAAGCGATACTCAAGTAAACAATCGTTAGCATCATAAAGATAAAGGCTTGGAGCGTAATGACCAAAATATGGAAAATTGCCCAAACTAAATGCAATGGAATACCCAATGCTTGCAATGCAAAATTGTCTGCCATATACATTACTGCAATTAAGATGAAGATTAACTCACCTGCATACATATTACCGAATAGACGGAACGCCAATGAAATCGGTTTTGCTAATAATGTTACGCTTTCAAGAATGAAGTTGACAGGAATAAATGCCCAGTGATTAAAAGGATGAAGCGTATATTCTTTTACTAAACCACTAAAACCTTTTGATTTCACTGTATAGAAGAGAATTAAGGCAAACACACAAATTGACATACCCAGTGTTGCACTAATATCTGCCGTTGGTACCGCACGTAAATAGTGAACACCGAACAATCCAGCGAATTGGGGAAGAAAATCAACAGGAACTAAGTCGATGGCATTCATCACAAAAACCCAACAAAAAATAGTTAATGCTAATGCAGCCACTTTATGACGAATATGGTGTGATGCGTGAAGGTTATCTTTTACTAACCCATCCACCCATTCGACCACCATTTCTACAAAACATTGCAACTTACTTGGCACGCCAGTCGTTGCTCTTTTTGCCACTTTGCGAAATACAAATAAGAAAATCAGAGCGGATACGATAGAGAAAAATAACGTATCTAAATGCACATTCCAAAAGCCTTCACCTGTGGTTGCAAACGTAAGGTGGTGACCAATATATTCAGCGGTATTTCCAGCCATAATTTATCCTTGATAAAAATATAAAAACTAGGTTGTATGCCGTTCGAGCACTACGGGTAACACGATATTTAACAGTAATGCCACAAAATAACCAGCAAAGAAAAACAGCACTTTTAACGCAGGAAGTAATATAAAACTCAGAATGATTAACACAATCGCCATCAACCATTTCATTCCCTCGCCCCAGTAGAAAGCGGTCATTTTTTGTTGAACTTTTGCTGATTTAAAGAAAATCCAGTAAACAAACACGCAATGCGGTAAAAAACTTGAAATTGCCCCCGCTAAAAACGAAAAATTAAGCTCGGATTGCATAGTAATCACGGCAAAGAAACTAAAAAAAATAATTGTAGCTTCCCATTTTATCGCTTTAATATAACGCTGTTTGGCTCGATTGATCACAACCGACATTGGCGTTCCTTTTTATTTGGTTTGTTAATTCAGAAAAATCCCCCGAATTATACGCTACCATTGTTGAGTTTCAACAAAAATCATACTAAAAAAGGGGAAGAAAATTGCGTTTTGTTAAAATTTAGTTAAAAAGTTCCTTTTTTAATTT
>NZ_CALIFA010000081.1:0-4061 GCF_938021905.1 Pseudohaemophilus parahaemolyticus | reverse complement strand
CTACAGCGAGATTCGAACTTGCGACCCCAACATTATGAGTGTTGTGCTCTAACCAGCTGAGCTATGTAGCCATTTTACTTTGCGTTCACCGTATCGGTTTACGGGGTGCATTATGCTGATTTTATCCCTGCTCGTCAAACGTTTTTTCGCAAAAAATGTGATTTTTATCTCTTTTGCCGACAATTTCAACACTTTGGCATAAAAACAGCATTTTTTTGTTTATTAAATAACAGCTCGAAATAGTGCTATTTACTCATTTCTGCTCTTAATTGTCTGAGAACAGGCTCAACTTCTGGCATTCCCCCTTCCCACAATTGGAATGAAACGGCAGCCTGCCCTACCAGCATTCCCAAGCCATCTTGGCATTTTTTCGCACCCTGCATGCGAGCATAATTCAAAAATGGCGTTTTCATCTCAATGCCATATTGCATATCGTAAACAAAAGCATCTTGGAAAAGATGAGCAGGCAATTCGACACATTTTCCTTGAAAACCAAACGAAGTAGCATTGATGATCAAATCAAATTTTTGAGAACATATCTCTTCCCAACAAGCGGCTTGAATATTGCCAAATTTTGCAAATTTTTCAGCTAAATCAACCGCTTTCTCGAAAGTTCGGTTATATAGCGTAATAACTTGCTCTGCCTGCAACATTGGCAATAACACACCTTTTGTTGCACCGCCTGCGCCTAAAATCAAGACTTTCTGTCCCGCTTTTAGCCAACCTAAACGAGCCAAATCATTACACAAACCCGCACCATCCGTATTATCCGCATATAAACGCCCATCTTCCAAGCGTTTCAACGTGTTACAAGCCCCTGCTAACAAACAGCCTTCGCTATGCTCGTCCGCTAACTTAAATGCTCTTTCTTTAAATGGTGCGGTAATATTTGCACCTTGAGCCTGTTTGAAAAACTTAGTGAGCTGCTGCTCAAAATCTTGCTCATCGCCCAATTTTGCAACATAACTCATATTTTTGCCCGCTTGTTCCGCAAAAAGCTGATGAATACGAGGTGACTTACTTTGAGCAATTGGATTGCCCCACACGGCATATTGGTTCATTTTCACATTCCTTATATAAAAATAGGCTTTGAGCATAACATACTCAAAGCCTATTTCACATTATTTGATGTTAGTGCATTTCTGTTTTAACCACTAACTCACCACGCATTGCTTTACCTAATTGCTCTTTATCTAACGCATTTTCCCAGCGAGCAACCACAATAGTTGCACACGCATTACCGATAAAGTTAGTTAAAGCACGACATTCAGACATAAAACGGTCAATCCCTAGAATCAGTGCCATCCCTTCCACAGGTAATCCTGGCACAACAGACAAAGTTGCCGCCAGAGTAATAAAGCCTGCACCCGTTACGCCAGCTGCACCTTTAGAGCTCAGCATTGCCACCAATAATAAAGTGATTTGTTGCCCGATAGTTAAATCGGTATTGGTCGCTTGAGCAATAAACAAAGCTGCCATCGTCATATAAATGTTTGTACCATCTAGGTTAAATGAATAACCTGTTGGTACAACCAATCCTACCACCGATTTTTTACAGCCTGCAGCTTCCATTTTTTGCATTAAATTTGGCAATGCTGCTTCTGAAGAAGAAGTGCCTAAAACTAGCCAAAGTTCATCTTTGATATAACGGATTAGCCCAACAATGGAGAAACCGTTATAGCGAGCAACCGATCCAAGAATTAAAAGCACAAATAAAATCGAGGTGATATAAAAGGTTACAATGAGCAACATTAAATTACTGATAGAATGCAACCCATATTTGCCAATCGTAAATGCCATTGCTCCTAGTGCACCAATAGGAGCGACTTTCATTACAATTGAAACCAATTTAAACATTGGTGCTGCAGCAACTTGCAGTAAATCTGTAATAGGCTTACCACGCTCGCCGACTGAAGCTAAGGAAATACCAAATAATACAGAGACAAATAGCACCTGTAAGATATTCCCTTCCGTGAGCGGGCTTAATACCGTGGTTGGAATAATATTCATAAAGAAAGCAATCATTGAGCTTTCTTGTGCCTTGCTCACATATTCTGACACCTTCGCAGATTGCAGTGTGCTCGGATCAATATTTAGCCCGGCTCCAGGTTGAATAATATTGGCGATAATCATCCCCACAACCAACGCCAATGTTGAGAAGGTTAAAAAATAGAGCATTGCCTTGCCCGCTACACGCCCAACCGATTTCATATCATTCATACCCGCAATACCCGTCACCACGGTAAGGAAAATCACGGGTGCAATAATCATTTTTACGAGTTTAATAAACGCATCGCCCAATGGCTTTAAACTTTCCCCAAACTCTGGAAAGAAATGCCCTAATAAAATCCCGACAATAATGGCAAAAATAACTTGCACATATAAAACCTCATAGAACCTTGGTTTGCGTGGTGGTGGAGGTGGCGAATTAGCGTCAATTGTCAGCATAAATACTCCTCTTAGCTCATTAAAAAAATGAACAATTTCATTGTATTACTTAAAAAAGATGGCTGATAGTACTAAATTTTTGGTATTAAATATACCCTTTATATTTAATTTTACCTCTGAATTATTATTCAATGGCAAACGATTGCTTAAAATCAGGACAGCAAAATAAAGCGGTTAAATTCTGCAAATTTTTTGCAAAATCTAACCGCTTATCTAATACTTTAATTACTTCGCAATTCGTTTATATTTAATACGGTGCGGTTGCGTTGCGGCATCACCTAAGGTTTTCTTTTTCCACTCTTCGTAGTCAGAGAAGTTACCTTCATAGAATGTCACTTTGCCTTCATCACCGTAATCTAAAATATGGGTGGCGATGCGGTCTAAGAACCAACGGTCGTGCGAGATGACCATTGCACAGCCTGGGAATTCTAAGATTGCATTTTCTAACGCACGCAAGGTTTCCACGTCTAAGTCGTTGGTCGGTTCGTCCAATAACAACACGTTGCCACCGCGTTGTAAAAGTTTTGCCAAGTGTAAACGACCACGTTCACCACCTGATAATTCGCCCACGCGTTTTTGTTGATCCACGCCTTTGAAGTTGAAGCGACCCACATAAGCACGGCTTGGGATTTCAAAGTTGCCAATAGTGAGAATATCTTGCCCGTTAGAGACTTCTTCCCACACGGTTTTCTTATCGTCCATTGCGTCACGGAATTGATCAACAGAGGCTAACACTACAGTTTCCCCCATTGTGATTGTGCCGTTATCTGGTTGTTCTTGACCTGACAACATACGGAATAATGTTGATTTACCCGCACCATTCGCCCCGATAATCCCTACGATTGCCCCTTTCGGAATACTGAATGATAAATCATCGATTAAGGTGCGATCACCATAAGATTTGGTTAAATTTTGCACTTCAATCACTTTATCACCTAAGCGTGGACCAGGTGGAATAAAGAGCTCGTTGGTTTCGTTACGTTTTTGGTATTCGCCACTGTTCAACTCTTCAAAGCGAGCCATACGCGCTTTGCTCTTCGCTTGGCGACCTTTCGGGTTCTGACGAACCCACTCTAACTCTTTCGCAATGGATTTTTGGCGTGCATTTTCCGCCGCTTGTTCTTGCTCTAAGCGTTTCTCTTTTTGCTCTAACCAAGAAGAATAGTTACCTTCCCAAGGAATACCTTCACCACGGTCAAGTTCTAAGATCCAACCTGCCACATTATCTAAGAAGTAACGGTCGTGGGTAATCGCCACCACAGTGCCTTCGTAGTCGTGTAAGAAGCGTTCTAACCACGCCACAGATTCCGCATCTAAGTGGTTGGTTGGTTCATCTAACAACAACATATCAGGTTTTTCAAGCAATAAGCGGCAAAGTGCCACACGGCGACGTTCACCCCCGGATAAATGCTCGATTTTTGCGTCCCAATCTGGCAAGCGTAACGCATCTGCTGCACGCTCTAATTGGTTATCTAAATTATGTCCATCGTGTGCTTGGATAATCGCTTCAAGATTAGCTTGTTCTGCCGCTAATTTATCAAAATCCGCATCAGGATCCGCATAAAGTGCATAAACTTCATCTAAACGAGTCAGTGCATTTTTTACTTCAGAAA
>NZ_CALIFA010000080.1:0-38026 GCF_938021905.1 Pseudohaemophilus parahaemolyticus | reverse complement strand
GGCGATTAGCTCAGTTGGGAGAGCACCTCCCTTACAAGGAGGGGGTCACTGGTTCAAGACCGGTATCGCCCACCACTTATTTATAGTTTATTTCTATTCAATTACTAAATAGATATTTTATATACGTATCGTATTTTTAGGATATCTATAAAGCCTTATAACAAAAAGCTTTAAGCCCTCTTTTCAAAGGGGAACAAAAATCATATCAAAGATATATTGATAAATTTCCTCAAACTTATCTAAAATTTTCTTAAATAAATCATTCATTGCGAATCTAACATCACTTTCGGGAATAATTAACGGTAATCACTCATAAAATAGAATGCTTAAATCGCTTCATTTCCTCTAAAATCTGCAAAGCCTGCTTGCTTAATGGCACATCATGGGCACGTTTTGCTTTCATTCTTTCCGCTGGGATAACAATTTTTAAATTCTCCCAATCAATATCCGACCATTTAAGACTGGACGCCTCTTTCGGGCGTAACATCGTTAACAGTTGCCATTCAATCAATAACTGCGTGATCTTCGTCATCTTATCTGCATAAAACATCGTTCTAAACAATTTGGGCAGCTCTTGCGGTGTAATGGTTGGTTGCTGTTTTGAATCTTCATAATCAAAAAAACTATGTAAACGCTTTAACGGGTTTTTTACTACGATTTCCTCTACTTCTGCAAAATCGAACATCTGAACCAATGAATTATTGACCTTGTAAAGCGTGTTCGATTGGGGACAATCTAAAAATACTTGTGCCACTTTCTTACAAGTCATTTCTGAGATGTGCCAATCTCCAAAATACGGGAATAAATGCAACTCAAGCCGTCTAAATTCCTTGCGGGCGGTCTCTTCTTTAATCGCTTTTCTAACGGTTCTTTTTGTGTGCCATAAAATCGCCAGTTCTTTTACAGTAATGTTGCGTTCTCGTTCTCTGCGTTGCTCTTTGGCGTGTTCTTGTGGGTCTATTCCTTGTGCTAGTAATGCCCTTTTATGGCTCGCTAATTCACGGGCTAAAGCTAAAGAAATATCGGGGTAATTGCCAAGCGTGATAGTTTTCTTTTTCCATCAAATGTATAAACAAAACGCCACGTTTTTTTGCCGTAAATTGTCGCAACAATTTGCAAACCTTGCCCATCATAGAGAGTTACATTTTTACCAGTCGCCTTTAATGCCTTCAAAGCCTTGTCGCTCAATGGTTTAGCTAACTTTGCCATAGTCTTTTTTTTCCTGTTTTTTGATTAAAAAATAAACTTTTAAGCAACAAGTAAAAATAAGCCTTTTAAAAAGTTGGTTATATTGTTGCTTAAAAATCGTGAATACAGAAGAACAGAAAAAAACAGTTATAAACAGATATAAACAGTAAAACGTTGATATTAAAGGGATTTTGCGGAATTTTTTGAGAATTTTAAACGCTGGCGAACGGTTAAAAATAGTTTTGTGGTGCCAGTGGTCGGACTCGAACCGACACGCTTATTCAGCGGCGGATTTTGAATCCGCTACGTCTACCAATTTCGTCACACTGGCTAATGAAACCATTACAATATATGTAATGATTTTCATTATATAGATTCTTCACAGTGGAGGCAAGCGGTTTCTTTTACTTTATGATTTATTCGTTCTAAATTTCATCATCTTTCTCACGAAGTTATTCACACGATCTGTGGATAACCTCGTGAGTAACTCTATGAATATTTCTCTATCTATATGATTTTAAAATAATATTTTATTCAAACTAAGTGAAGAACAAAAAAGAAACAATCCTATTTGACTGCGATCACTTCACTGAGAATTTGCCCATCTACAAGCTGTGTAGTAATTCGATCGCCCTTAGCGATCTGTTTGGTATTTATGATCACGTGTTGTTGATCATTTTGTGTAATCGAATAACCTCGCCCTAAAATTTTAAGCGGGCTTAATCCATCTAACTTCGTGCATAATGCGTGGAAACCTTGCTGTTGTTTAGTGAATTGCTTTTCGATTGAATAAGTTAGTCTATGCGACAATTGCTGCAAGTTCTGATTTTGGCGACTAATGTTATGCGGTAAAGCGCTATTATCTAACCGCTGTTTGGCAAAATAGAATTGCTGTCTTTTTGCATTAAAAAGTTGCTCTATTTGTTTATAAAGCTGCGTTTCTTGCTGTTTTAAATTCAGTTTTTGCATTTCCAATTGGCGGCTTGGATGCTTTGCTTGCACCCGTAAAAAGAACTGAGCCATTCTCTGCTCTTTTAACTTTACAGATTGTACTAATCTTCTTTGTAAGCGGTCAAAAATTTGGGTTAATTTGAAATGAAGCAATTCAAGCTGTTTTGCTGGGCTTTGGGCATTTAAGCGAAGGTTAAGATGGTGAAAACGAGAGAGCTTTTCTGTCCAAAGACGATCAAATGCCAAGTTCACCGTATTTAAATGATGTTGCAGTTGTCGCACCATTTCTTGCTGATCTCGGCTAACTAATTCCGCAGCCGCAGATGGCGTTGGCGCGCGTAAATCTGCTACAAAATCGGCAATTGTTACATCAGTTTCGTGTCCAACGGCACTAATAATTGGTAATTCAGATTGATAAATCGCATAAGCGACTGCCTCTTCATTGAAGCACCAAAGATCTTCTAGCGAACCACCGCCACGCCCTACAATCAACACATCACACTCTTTACGCTGATTAGCTAGTTTGATTGTATCGATAATATCTTGCGTTGCCTCTTTACCTTGCACTAACGTTGGATAAATCACAATTTGAAGAGATGGATCGCGGCGGTTCAGAATATGCAAAATATCCTGTAATGCGGCTCCACTTGGTGATGTAATTATCCCCACTCGTTTCACAAATTTGGGAATGGGCTTTTTATGCTCTTGCGCAAAAAGCCCTTGAGCGGCTAACTTCATTTTAAGCGCTTCAAACTGCTGCTGAAGCAAGCCATCGCCTGCCATTTGCATACTTTCAATAATGAGCTGGTAATCACCGCGAGGCTCGTAAAGACTAACACTCGCTCGCACCAACACTTGCATTCCATTTTGTGGGCGAAAATTCACACGCAAATTTTTCATCTTAAACATCGCACAACGCACTTGGGCATTCTCATCTTTCAACGTGAGATACCAATGCCCCGAAACAGGCTGGCTAAAATTCGAAATTTCGCCCGTTAGCCAAACTTGCCCAAGTTCCATTTCAAGCAAATGACGCACAGAATAGTTAAGCTGAGTCACGGTAAAAATATTGGAAGTTGAATTTTGCATAAGTGTTGCTGTAAATGATTAAGTGAGTTAAGAACAGTTTAAAGCAGAGAGAAACAGGCTTGCAAGCGGTTATTTTTGAATACAGTTTTGCAAATAAGAAAAAACCCTTCGATATAAATCGAAGGGTTAAGAATTTGGTTGCGGGGGCCGGATTTGAACCAACGACCTTCGGGTTATGAGCCCGACGAGCTACCAAGCTGCTCCACCCCGCGTCTGATGGGGCGTATAATACGCTGAATAGTGGAAATGGCAAGCCTTATTTTCAAAAAAAACGTTTGTTTGACTATTTTAAAAGCAAATTCAATATAAAACCACCAAAATGCCGCATTTTGCCTGATAAAATTTTTTCGTGTTACTACCGCTTTCATCTAATTTTTGATAGGCTATACACCTTATTTTTACAAATGATGGATTTATGATGAATTGGAAAGCATATGCTAAATGGGCAGGCGCAACGCTATTTTCTGCCTTAATTATCGGTTGCTCATCAAAACCGACTTCTCAAAAAAGCTCAATTGCAGGCATTTATGCCGAAAATGCCAAACTTGGTGCAATTTACCAAAACCGCCAAGTTATGCCTTCTTATATGAATTTTGCTCGTGTGCAAGCGGTCGGAAATAAACAGCCAATTGTTAATGGGCGAGATTTCATTTCGCAGCTCAACTATGTGCGTAGCTACTCAAGCCGTATTACAGGCAATTACGCGGGTGTGTATAGTAAAGTTCAACGCTGGGTAGATGCAGGCGCGAACGTGAATGACCTTGCCAAATACGGCATCAATATCAACTTAATGCGTGGTAAAGATGGCTATCAAAACGTCGCATTTACAGGCTATTACGCCCCCGTATTGCAGGCTCGACGCACACCGCAAGGCGAGTTTCAGCATCCGTTATATAGCTTACCAAGCTCAAATAAACGCTTTACCCGTGCCCAAATTTACAATGGCGCATTAGCCGGCAGAGGCTTAGAGATTGCTTATTCTAATTCCATGGTGGATAACTTCTTCTTGGGCGTGCAAGGCAGTGGCTTTGTCGATTTTGGCGAAGGACGTTTAAGCCATGTAGCTTACGCAGGGCAAAATGGCTTTAAGTATGCCTCTGTTGGACGTTTATTGGTTGAAGATGGCGAAATTCCAAAAGAAAAAATGTCAGCTCAGGCTATCAAAGACTGGGCAAAACGCAACCCAAGCCGTACTCAAAGCTTACTTGAACGTAATCCATCTTACGTATTCTTCCGATTTGATGATACCCATGATGTAAAAGGCTCAGCAGGTGTGCCATTAGTTGCACTTGCATCTGTTGCCTCAGACAAAAGCATTGTGCCATCAGGCAGTGTGTTATTAGTAGAGATGCCATTAATTGACGACCAAGGCAATTGGACAGGCAAGCATGAAATGCGTTTGATGGTAGCTTTAGATGTAGGCGGTGCAGTAAAAGGGCATCACTTTGATATCTATCAAGGGATTGAAAACGCTAATAATAAAGCTGCTCAAACTGCAGGTTTATTAAAACACTTTGGGCGTGTTTGGGTTTTGAATTAGTGTTAGTCATATTTAGCTATACAAATGCTACTCTATACAAAATTCTGACTCCTCCCTGTTTACCCTTAAAAGAGCGAAATCCTCTAGTTTGGTAATCGAACATAGGGGATTTTTATTAAGGGCACACTAGATAGACATATAGGGTTTATAGTTGATAAAGATTTTTTTACTTGCCATATTTTTAGCTTGTTAAGCCTTAGGTTCTTATTTTTCTTTCTCGTATTCGTAGTGAATTCGCCATAACATTCTAGCATCCAAATTACTAGATGCAATCATAGTGAGAAAAACAGCTGAACCAAAGAAAAACGCTGCATCGCCAACCGAGAAACTAAGAATATTTCCTCGTTCTAATAGCGACATCATCAACGCCAATACAAACAGGTCGAGCATTGACCAACGCCCGACAAAGTGAACGTAATGGAGCAGTTTCATTTGAAGATGGATAGAATGCTTCCATTTGTAATGAATAGCTAGCAGCAAATAAAACAAAATCGCCACTTTGCTAAATGGCACAGCGATACTTGCAATAAAGACAATCGCTGCAACCGCATAACTGCCCATTTTCATAAAGGTAATCACGCCCGACATTAACGTATCCGCAGAGACGGAACCTGCAAGCCCTGTGGCTGAAATTGGTAACAGGTTAGCGGGAATCATCATAATCGCCCCCGCAATCAAAGCAGCCCAAACTCGTTGTAGTTTAATTTTATCGGGCACATCCAAATTGCTTTCACAGCGTGGACAGCGATGGCGACCTTTTAAATCGATAATGTCCTCATCAAATGTAAAATCACACACTGGGCATAGCGAAGGCGGATGCGGATAGTCTGATGCAAGCGGTCGATATTCAGGATAAAAATACGCCCACGCTTGTTTGAGATCGATTTTACTAAATAGCAAAGTAATGAGTAGTGTTGCAAGCACAAAAGCAGAAAGATGGATGCTAAACTCAATACTGGCATAATCTTTGATTTTAAATGCGGCTACGGCAAGTGCTACAAAATAGACATCAAACATTACCCACTCTTGGATTTTGCCAAGAAAAATCAGCGTATAGCGAGGGCGCTGACCAATTAAATGTTGAGCTGTTATCGTTAAAATCAGCAATACAAAGACAATGGGGGCAACAACCGAACAGAGCAAAATCATAAATGCGGTATAAGCGTAGCCTTCTACTGCCATTTTCCACACGCCGCCCCAAATGGTTGCGTGCACAGGCACACCGAGCAAGTCGATACTCATTAGCGGAAAGGTGAGTGCAAAAGGGAGCAAAATAAGCACCGCAAGCGCAATAACGGCACAGCGATGCAAAGTCCACGCATTGCCTTTTTCGAGCGTGTGATGGCAATTCGGACAGTTTGCAATATGGTTATAGAGCCGATGCGGAACTTTCACCAAGGTTTCACATTCGGTACATTGTTCAAGGGTTAATTTCTGTATTTTCATTCCGTTATTATAAAACAAAACGCCCCAAACATTTACTTGGGGCGTGAAATTATTGCTTAAAGATTAAGCTTTTTTCGCTTGTGCACGTTTACCCAAAATTACTGATAAAACGAATGCCACCGCAAATGAAATTACCATACCTATTGAGTACATTGCAAGGCTGTCTGGTTTGATAGAAGCCACACCTAAGAAGCCCGCTGCACCTAACGCAATCGCTTTTACATTGAATGCTGCGATGAAAGCACTCGCTAAACCTGAACCGATCATGGCTGAGGTGAATGCGTGGCGGTAGCGTAAGTTCACACCGAACATTGCAGGCTCTGTGATACCTAATAAGGCTGATACGCCTGATGGAATTGCTAAACCACGTACTTTCGCATCTTTCATGGTGAATGCCACCCCTAAACACGCCGCACCCTGTGCAATGTTAGACATTGCCGCGATTGGGAAGATGAACGTACCACCAGTGTGTGCGATGTCCGCTAATAATTGGGTTTCTACCGCAATAAAGGTTTGATGCATACCCGTGATAACGATTGGTGCGTAGAAAGTACCGAAGATTGCACCGCCTACAAAGCCCAAGCTGTTATATAACCAAGTTAAGCCTGAAGAAATTAAGCTACCCGCTTCACGTCCGAATGGACCGATAACGGTGAATGCCAAGAAACCAGCGATAAATAAAGAGAACATCGGGGTCACTAGGTTATCTAAATAAGACGGAACGAATTTACGGAAGCCTTTTTCAAGGGTTGCTAATACCCAAGCTGAAATAATAGTTGGAATTACCGTGCCTTGATAGCCCACTTTCTCAATTTCTAAACCAAGTACGTTCCAGTATTTGATGTTACCTTCCATTAAGGTTTTTGCGTAGTTCCAACCATCCGCTAATGCAGGGTGAACTAAAAGCATACCAAGTGCTGCCCCTAAGAATGGGTTACCACCAAATTTGCGAGTCGCTGAGAAACCAAGCAATACTGGCAAGAAAACGAATGGTGCGTTTGCAATGGTATTGATGAAATCAACTAAATCAGATACTTCTGGATATTTGGTTACCACTGAATGCCCCTCCCAGAAGAAGCCAACAGAGGTTAGCATCGAGTGGATCCCCATCAGCAAACCGCCTGCCACGATTGCAGGAATGATTGGCACAAAAATATCCGCTAAACCTTTCACCAAACGTTGTAATAATGGTTGGTTTGCTGCACCCGCTGCAGCCACTTCAGAGGTTGACATATCACCAATACCCATCTGTTTTTGCATTTCAGCGTGCACTTTATTTACCGTGCCCGAACCAAAAATAATTTGATACTGACCACTGGTAGAAAATTGACCTTTCACGCCCTCGATATTTTCGATAGCTTCTTTATCAACTTTAGACTCATCGGCAAGCGTTAAACGCAGGCGAGTCGCACAGTGTGCAAGAGTGGTAATGTTCTCTTTACCACCCAATTTTGCGATGGTTTGTTCCGCAATTTTAGGGAAGTTCATAACGACCTCTTTTGATGAAAAATAAAACGAGGCTATTCTAACTAAAACGGTTTAGCTAAAAAAGGAAAAAGTGTTGTAAATGTGATTTAGTTCACAATTTAAAATCTAATTTGTATTTGATCCATCACTTGACTTAAAAATTTAGTATCTGTTCATTCAGAACGCCCTTTAAAACCAGTTTTATCGTGATTTTAAAAAAATAATAGATAAAATCTCTAACCAAAACAAAAGCCTTGAAATTTGTAATACTAAATTTCAAGGCTTTAAGTCCCACGCTTTACACTAATGTAACTTCATGGAAGGACGCAAGAAGCGGTTGATTTGTCCTACTAATAAAATCAAGCCCGTTTTCAACCAACCGTGCAATGCGACTTGGTGCATACGGTAAAGTGAAAGGTAAGCAAGACGAGCGATTTTACCTTCGATAAACATATCGCCTTTCACTAAGTTACCCATTAAGTTACCCACAGTACCGAAATGTGAGAAAGAGAGTAATGAGCCTTTATCGTTGAATTTAAACGGCTTCATTTCTTTACCTTCTAACAATGCCACAATGTTTTTACCACATTGGGTTGCCATTTGGTGTGCAGCTTGTGCTCGTGGCGGGATTGGTTTACCGTTTTGAATCAATGCGGCACAGTCGCCAATCACGAACACATCTTTATCTACCGTAGTTTGCATTAAATCGGTGATTTCGATTTGATTTAAGCGGTTGGTTTCAAAACCAAACTCTTTGATGAAATCTGGTGCTTTCACTCCAGCTGCCCATACCATTAAATCGGCTTCAATTTTTTCACCATCTTGAGTAATTAAACCATCTTCCACCGCCTCTGTGATCATTGTGTTCAAATGCACATCGACACCTGCTTTACGTAACTCTGAAAGAGCTGAAGCAGACACTTTTTCAGTTAATGCAGGAATTAAGCGAGAGCCTGCTTCCACAAGTGCTACTTTTAAGCTTGCACGGTTTAATTTACCGAAACCGTATTCATTTAAGTGTGAAGCTGCGTTGTAAAGTTCGGCAGAAAGTTCGATCCCTGTTGCCCCACCGCCCACAATTGCGATTTTTACATCTTTATCTTGGCTATGTGAGAAGCGTAAAAATAGCTCAAGCATACGTTTTTGGAAGTGTTTTGCTTGCTCAGAGCTGTCTAAGAAAATACAGTGCTCTGCGACCCCTTTAGTGCCGAAATCGTTTGATTTACTGCCAATGGCAAGAATTAATTTGTCGTATGCAATGTGACGCTCAGCAACTAACACTTCACCGTTTTCGTCTAAAAGCGGCTCTAACACAATCTCTTTTTGCTCACGATTTACACCTGTAAGCGTGCCTTGTTGGAAGTGGAAATAGTGGTTAGTCGCATGAGCACGGTAGCTCACTGCGTCTGTACCATCATCTAAAGAACCTGTTGCAACTTCGTGTAATAACGGTTTCCAAAGGTGGGTAGCGTTGCGGTCAATCAAAAGCACCTCTGCTTTCTTTTTTTTGCCTAATTTATTACCTAAATAGGTTGCAAGCTCTAAACCTCCAGCACCACCGCCAACAATCACGATTTTTTCCATAATATACTCCAAATTTTTTTAGAAATTAAAAAAATAAAACTGGCGTGAATTGTAAGGACTTTAAGCGGAATGTCTAGCCATTTTAACAATTTTTTAACGAAATTCTGCCCGCTTATAAGGAATGTTATGTGAGCAATAATCGCAATGGTTGGTTACAATTTCGGCAGATATAACTGCGTTGGTTACGTTGAATAGCATTGTGTCGGCGGACTGAAAGCAGATGCGTTTGACAGCCGCATTGGTAAGAGAATTGCTTAGCAACACTCGCGGTGCTAAATTTGTGATAGATATGTGCAGGTACACCGAGCACTTGCTCCATCATCATTTTCCACTCTTTACCGTGCGGTTGCACACGCCCGAATTGTTGATAAACAAGTAAATGAGCCAACTCGTGAGGCACAACTTGTTGAATAAACGCAGCACCATTTTCTACCAATAATACAGGATTAAGGCGAATTTCATTTTGTTGTAAATATGCCACACCTGCTTTTTGTCCGCGGAGTTCAAAGTTCATCACAGGTATTGTAAATTCTTTGTTAAAGAATTGGTTAGCAAGTGCAAGGCTTTGTTTTAATTGGCGTTGAGCTTGAAGTTTGAGGATTCTTAGGTCTGGCATAAAATTATTTATCTGGTTGGATTTTATTCTGCCAAATCTCCCCTACCCCTCTTTGCTAAAGAGGGGTAGGGGAGATTTATTCGCTACGCTAACACTTCGTGCCATTGCTAAAGTAACGTTCAAATGCAAGCATTTGTGGCAGTCTTAATTAACGAAGAAATTACTTTATATTACCTCGGACAATCCATCACATTCCATTGTTTATCATAGCAAATATAAAGCTCATTCTTGCTTGCCCCTAAATACACGCGGTCTAATTTGGGATTATTTTTACGCATCCATCGGAAAAGCTCATTATTTCGCATCCACGTATCAGGCAAGACTAAATCGTCAAACAAGGCTTTCTGTTTGGCAAAATAGCTTTCAGGATCGGTGAATCCACAAGCACCGTGCTTTTCCCATTCGCCTTGTAAGAGTAAAGCCCCTGGGGATTCGGGCAAATATTTTTCGATAATTTGTGGCGAAACAGGCGGCAAGTCGCCTTGGCAAAAACGTGGGTGTTCTTCGACAGATTTTGCATTTTTATTCTGTGCCCAAAGCCCGTGAATGACCCAACCGAATTGACGATCGCTTGCACATTGATAGGCTGCCTTCTCAGGGATCTTACCGTGATTTTTTTCACGCAGTGCTTCACAAAATGCAGGAGACCAAGAGAGTGCAAGCATATAGTAATCAACAGGTGCAGTGGCGTTTTGTCCGGATTTGTCATCCACCATTGCAATATCGT
Source organism: Pseudohaemophilus parahaemolyticus (assembly GCF_938021905.1). GTDB lineage: Bacteria > Pseudomonadota > Gammaproteobacteria > Enterobacterales > Pasteurellaceae > Haemophilus_A > Haemophilus_A parahaemolyticus_B. Next base: position 27,418 of record NZ_CALIFA010000080.1, on the reverse strand, counting down.
AATTATTTTTAACCGCTTGTTGAGCTTGAGAGACAGAGCTAGAAGCGGTTATTGTTTGAGTAGGTGTTGATTTTTCTTGCTGATTTAAAAAGTAAGAAACAATAATCGCAAAAAGAAAAATCAACAGATTAATCGTTTTTTTGGTTAATTTCATAAAATAAATAGGTTAAAAGCAAATCATAGAGGTGTGTACTATAAAACAAGCGGTCGAAAAAAACAAAAACCTTACAAAACTGGCTAAAATTTCATCAAAAGAAAATCAAATGTTAAATTTTGTGAAGCAGATCACGGATTATTCCTCCATAAATCTATATTATGTGGAGCAAGTTGTTAGGGCATAACAATTTAATGACTCTCTAAAATCTCTCTATGTCATTCCACTTAAGGGGAAATTCTATGAAAAAAATGATTTTAAGTGCTGTAGCATTCGCGGTTGCATTAGGTTCAGCAGTAGGTACTGCTCAAGCGAAAGATCGTATCGGTGTGACCATTTATAAATATGACGATAACTTTATGGCGTTAATGCGTAAAGAGATCGAAAAAGAAGCATCTCATCATAAAGACGTTGAGTTGTTAATGAATGACTCTCAAAACACTCAATCTATCCAAAATGACCAAGTGGATGGCTTACTTTCTAAAGGTGTAAAAGCATTAGCAATCAACTTAGTAGACCCATCAGCAGCACCAACCATTATTGGTAAAGCAAAAGGGGATGATGTGCCAGTGATCTTCTTTAACAAAGACCCAGGTGCAAAAGCGATTGGTAGCTATGAGCACGCTTACTATGTGGGTACAGACCCGAAAGAATCGGGTGTGATTCAAGGTGACTTAATTGCGAAACAATGGAAAGCAAACCCTGCGTTAGACTTAAATAAAGACGGTAAAATCCAATACGTATTATTAAAAGGTGAACCAGGTCACCCAGATGCGGAAGCACGTACAAAATACGTTGTAGATGAATTAAACAAACAAGGTATTCAAACTGAGCAATTATTCATCGACACTGGTATGTGGGATGCGGCAATGGCGAAAGATAAAACTGACGCTTGGTTAACCAGCCCGAAAGCAGACCAAATTGAAGTGATTATTTCAAACAACGATGGTATGGCAATGGGTGCATTAGAAGCAACTAAAGCACATGGTAAAAAATTACCAATCTTCGGTGTGGATGCGTTACCTGAAGTATTACAACTTATCAAAAAAGGTGAAATTGCAGGTACTGTGTTAAATGATGGTGTGGGTCAAGCGCAAGCGGTTATCGCATTATCAACTAACCTTGCAGCAGGCAAAGATGCAACCGCTGGCACAGAAATTAAATTACAAGATAAAGTTGCTCGTATTCCTTATTTAGGTGTTGATGCAAGCAACTTAGATAAATTCTTAAAATAAATTATTAAAACACGAGGCACAGGCGTGTTCGCCGTGCCTCAATTTTTTTACACGGAGTGAGATATGACAAGCGAAGTACTACTCACAATGACAAACGTTAGTAAGTCGTTTCCTGGGGTAAAAGCTTTAGATCACGCTAATCTAACGGTAAAATCGCACAGCGTACACGCCTTAATGGGCGAAAACGGTGCGGGGAAATCGACCCTTTTAAAATGCTTGTTTGGTATTTATGCAAAAGATGAAGGTGAAATTCTGTTTTTAGGTAAGCCCGTTAATTTCAAAACATCTAAAGAGGCACTTGAAAACGGTATTTCAATGGTTCACCAAGAGTTGAACCTGGTTAAACAAGTAAGCGTAATGGATAACTTATGGCTTGGACGTTATCCATTAAAAGGTCCATTTGTGGACCACGATAAAATGTATCGCGATACAAAAGCGATTTTTGATGAATTAGACATTGATGTTGATCCAAGAGAAAAAGTGGCAAAACTCTCTGTTTCTGAAATGCAGATGATCGAAATTGCGAAAGCGTTCTCTTACAATGCGAAAATCGTGATTATGGATGAGCCAACCTCTTCGCTCTCTGAAAAAGAGGTAGAACATTTATTTAAAATTATCCAAAAATTAAAAGATAGAGGCTGTGGCATTATCTACATCTCACACAAAATGGACGAAATCTTCAAAATTTGTGATGAAATTACGATTTTACGTGATGGTAAATGGGTTAACACGGTTGCTATTAAAGACACTTCAATGGATCAAGTGGTTTCTATGATGGTAGGGCGTGAATTAACCCAACGTTTCCCAGAAAAAACCAACATACCACAAGAAGTGATTTTAGAAGTGGAACGTTTAACTGCGAAAAACCAACCGTCTATTCAAGATGTCAGCTTTGAGCTACGCAAAGGCGAAGTACTTGGTGTAGCCGGCTTAGTGGGCGCGAAACGCACCGATATTGTAGAAACTATCTTTGGTGTGCGTGAAAAAGCAAGCGGTGTGATTAAACTTCACGGCAAAGAAATTCGTAACCACAACGCTTTTGAAGCGATTAACAACGGCTTTGCTTTGGTGACCGAAGAGCGTCGCTCCACAGGGATTTACGCTAATTTAAGTATCGAATTTAACTCCCTCATTTCAAATATGAAATCGTACTTAGGCAAATTCGGCTTATTGAGTAACAAAAAAATGAAAAGCGATACCCAATGGGTTATCGACTCAATGAATGTAAAAACCCCATCGCACGGCACATCCATCGGCTCACTTTCTGGCGGTAACCAACAAAAAGTCATTATCGGACGTTGGTTATTAACCCAACCAGAAGTGTTAATGCTTGATGAGCCAACCCGTGGTATCGATATCGGGGCAAAATTCGAAATTTACCAACTGATCCTTGAACTTGCCAATAAAGGAAAAGGCATCATTATGATTTCATCGGAAATGCCAGAATTACTTGGCGTAACCGACCGAATTATCGTCATGAGTAACGGTAAAGTGGCGGGCATTGTCGAAACGGCAAAAACCTCCCAGGAAGAAATCTTACAACTTGCGGCAAAATACTTATAAATCAGGAGTGAATTATGTCTGCTGTACAACCTAACAAAGCACTTAATTTTCTGAAACAAAATGCCATCTATTTTGTGTTATTGATCTTACTTATTATCATCATCGCACAAGATCCTAGCTTTTTGAGTTTACGAAATTTTAGTAACATCTTAACCCAATCTTCAGTACGTTTAATTATCGCTCTTGGTGTCGCAGGGCTGATTGTTACCCAAGGTACCGACTTATCCGCTGGTCGTCAGGTCGGTCTTGCTGCGGTAATCTCCGCTACGCTCTTACAAGCAATGGATAATATGAACAAAGTGTTTCCGAACCTTGCTGAAATGCCAATCCCACTGGTAGTGCTTATCATCTGCGGTATCGGTGCAATTATCGGTTTGTTTAACGGCTTTGTGATTGCTTACTTAAACGTAACACCATTCATTGCCACAATGGGGACAATGATCATCATCTATGGTATCAACTCACTTTACTATGATGCAGTAGGTTCATCACCAATCGCAGGCTTTAGCGGAAGTTTCTCTGACTTCGCACAAGGTTTCTTCCGAATTGGTGGCTTTAAGCTCTCATACATCACTATTTATGCAGCGATTGCAACCGTGATTATGTGGATTTTATGGAATAAAACTCGCTTTGGTAAAAATGTATTCGCGATTGGTGGTAACCCAGAAGCTGCGAAAGTTTCAGGCGTAAACGTGGCAATGAACTTAATGGGCATCTATATGGTATCTGGTATCTTCTACGCCTTCGGTGGTATGTTAGAAGCAGGTCGTATCGGTAGTGCAACCAACAACTTAGGCTTTATGTATGAAATGGACGCAATTGCAGCTTGCGTAGTAGGTGGTGTGTCATTCGCAGGTGGTGTGGGTACAATTATCGGCGTAGTAACAGGGGTGTTGATCTTCACCGTTATCAACTACGGCTTAACCTATATCGGCGTAAACCCTTACTGGCAATACATCATCAAAGGTGGCATCATCGTGTTAGCTGTTGCGATTGACTCATTAAAATATGCGAAGAAAAAATAGTTAATCAGAAAAGTAAGGGCAATTTACCCTTACACATCAATAACAAGCGGTCGAATTTGCAATATTTTTTGTAAACTCGGCCGCTTGCATATCCCTTACAACACACAAGAAAAAGGAGCTTGCTATGCTAAATATTGTATTCCTCGACCGCACAGGCATTCCTGCCACACACAACATTCCTCGTCCAAGCTTTCCGCACAATTGGGTAGAGTATGACCGCACAAGTAGCGATGAAACCTTTGAGCGTGCCAAAGATGCCGATATTATCGTGACTAGTAAAGTATTGCTTGGACGTGAATTATTAGCGAAATTACCTAAATTAAAACTGATTGCCATTACGGCAACAGGCACAAATAACGTGGATTTAGTGGCAGCAAAAGAGCTTGGTATTTGTGTGAAAAATGTAACGGGTTACTCTTCTGTTACTGTACCAGAGCATGTATTAGGGATGATTTTCTCGCTTAAACATAGCTTAATGAGTTACCATCACGACCAAGTGACCAGCAACCGTTGGGCGACTTGTGAGCAGTTCTGCTACACCGATTATCCAATTACCGATATTCGTGGTGCAACGCTCGGGGTATTCGGCAAAGGAAATACTGGTGCAGAGGTTGCTCGCCTTGCACAAGCGGTCGGAATGAACGTAATTTTTGCAGAACATCAAGGTGCAACGACCATTCGCGAAGGCTATAGGCCGTTTGAGGACGTATTCAAACAAGCGGATGTGATTACTTTGCACTGCCCACTTACCGAGCAAACGCAAAATTTAATTAATGCAGAAACTTTAGCATTGATGAAGCCAACATCTTATTTGATTAACTGTAGCCGCGGACCTGTAGTAGATGAAAAGGCATTGTTACAAGCATTAGAATCTCGTCAAATTGCAGGTGCTGCGTTAGATGTTCTGGTAAAAGAACCGCCTGCGATCGACGATCCGTTAGTTCAAGCGGCAAAACGCTTACCGAATTTATTACTGACCCCACATATCGCGTGGGCAAGCGATTCAGCGGTCACAACATTAGTCAATAAAGTTGCTCAAAATATTGAAGAGTTTGTAAAAACGGGCAAGTAATTAATGTTTTAGCAAAAAGAGGGAAGATGGTAAGATAGTCTTCCCTTTATTTTTTACTTTCCCCCTCCGTAAATGGAGGGAGTGAAGTACTTTATATGATTTATATAATATGAATTTTATCCCTCTATTTATCGCTTGGCGATATTGGCGAACGAAAAGTGCCGATCGTTTTGGGCGACTGGTGACCAACCTCGCAAGCTTTGGCATTGTGCTAGGCGTAATGGCATTGGTGATTGTGCTTTCCATTATGAACGGCTTAGAAAATATGCAAAAGCGTAATTTGCTTTCCACACTGCCACATGTGGTTGTGATGCCAATTGATGGACATTTTACAAAAAATGAGCAACTGCTCCAACCAAATTTAGTGACTCAAGCCAACCCAATTAACCGCACGAATATCATTATTCAAAGCCAGCAAGGGATTGAAGCAGGCTCGTTGATTGGCGTGCAAAATGCCCAAGATGATCCGCTTTTAAATGGCGAAAATGTGGCACAACTTCTGCCCGAAGGCGAATTTAACGTACTGATTAACTGGCAATTAGCTCAAAAATTGAATCTAAATGTGGGCGAAAAAATCCGCATTATGATTACTGAAAATAGCCAATATACGCCAATGGGACGCGTACCAATGCAACGCCTATTCCATATTTCAGGCTTTTATTATGCGAATAGCAATGGCAACGAACATACACTATTTGCGAATTTAGCGGATGTGGGGCGACTGCTCAGAATTGATAACGAGCATATTCAAGGTATACGCTTATATTTAAATGACCCGTTCCAAGTCACCGAATTAAGCCGTTATTTCCCTGAAGATCAATACCAAATCCACGATTGGCGTGAGCAGAAAGGAGAGTTTTTCCAAGCAGTAAAAATGGAAAAAAATATGATGGGTTTGTTGGTAAGTCTCATTATCGTGGTCGCAATTTCTAACATTATTACTTCGTTAAGCTTAATGGTGGTGGATAAGCAGGGCGAAATTGCGATTTTGCAAACTCAAGGCTTAACCAAACCGCAAGTGATGGAAATTTTTATTTTCCAAGGCTCGATTGTGGGGATTATTGGCTCGATTTTAGGTGTCGTTTTAGGTGTAGTTGCCGCAATGAATTTAGATACGTTGATTTCAATGATTAACCCTGCGATTGTGTTGCCAACTTTGATTTCTCCAACGCAAATTACGGTGATTGCAGTGGTATCGGTTTTATTATCGCTCGCGTGCACGCTTTACCCTGCATTTAGGGCATCGAAAATTGAGCCTGCTCAGGCGTTGAGATATGAGTAAATAATAATTTACTGTAGGGAAAAATATAATTTGCCCTACAGAAAAATAAATCTAGGTAGATAAATAAATGACAACATTACTCCGCTGTGAAAACATCAGCAAATTTTATAACGAAGGCGATCAGGAAGTGCAAGTGTTGAAAGAGGTTTCTTTTTCAATGAATGCAGGCGAATTGGTGGCAATTGTGGGCAGCTCTGGCTCGGGCAAAAGTACGCTTTTACATACGCTTGGTGGGTTAGATCAACCGAGTTCGGGCGAGGTATGGATTCAAGATCAATCCTTGCAGAAACTGAGTGCGAATAATCTAGCGAGCTTACGCAATCAGCATTTGGGCTTTGTGTATCAGTTCCATCATCTAATGGCGGATTTTACGGCATTGGAAAACGTGATGATGCCGATGTTAATTGGCAAACAGAATAAATCAGAAGCGAAAGATCGTGCTGAAAAGATGTTGCAAGCGGTCGGATTATCGCACCGAATTACACATCGCCCATCAGCACTTTCGGGCGGTGAACGTCAGCGCGTCGCAATTGCCCGTGCTTTAGTGAATAACCCTGATTTAGTGCTTGCGGATGAACCAACAGGGAACTTGGATCAGAAAACTACCGAGAGTATTTTTGATCTGATCAAACAACTCAACGCAGAACAAAATATCGCCTTTTTATTGGTGACTCACGATCTGAGCCTAGCTCAGAAACTATCACGTCGTTTTGTAATGTGCGATGGCGTATTGCGTGAGGAAGACTAATGAACACTCCATTTTTTATTAGCTGGCGTTATCAAAAAGGTAAGCAAAAAAACCGCCTCGTATCGCTGATTGCTTGGTTTTCCACCATTGGGATTGCTTTAGGCGTGGCGGTGTTGATTATTGGCTTAAGTGCAATGAATGGCTTTGAGCGTGAACTTAATCAGCGCGTACTTTCCGTTGTCCCACAGGCAGAAGTCTATGCTTACGATGGCACTAAAGAGGGAGTGATTAGAGATCCTGTTCAGCTCGAAAAATTGATTAAACAGAGCGGAAATGTGGTTGCTACCGCACCATTTATTACCTTTACAGCCTTGATTGAAAACGGCACGCAACTCAAAATTGCTCAAGTAAGAGGTATTGATCCACAAAAGCAAGAAGGCGTCAGCCAGCTTGGTCATTTTGTACAAGGAAATCAATGGAGTGCATTTAAAAAAGAGGGTGGTTTGATTTTAGGTGCTGGCATTGCAAAAGTGTTAGAGGTTAATGTAGGCGATGAAGTGACTTTATTGCTGCCGCAAGCCAGTGAAAATGAACGTTTGGCTCAACCGTTGCGTTTTAACTTACCGATTACGGGCATTTTGAAACTAGAAGGTCAGCTGGATTATAGCTATGCATTACTATCCATTGAAAAAGCACGAGAATTGTTAGATTACGAACAAGGCGAAGTAACGGGCGTAGAGCTAGCTTTGCGTTCACCATTTGAAGTGCAACAACTAGATCTTTCTCAATTAAATCACTTTAATCAACCGCTTTATTTGAACACTTGGGTTAATAAATTTGGATATATGTATAACGACATTCAGCTGGTTCGCACCGTGATGTATATTGCGATGGTACTTGTCATTGGCGTGGCGTGTTTCAATATTATTTCAACGTTGGTAATGGCAGTAAAAGATAAGCAAGGCGATATCTCGATTATGCGAACACTTGGAGCGAATAACGGTTTTATTAAACGGATTTTCCTCTGGTATGGCTTACTTTCAGGAATGAAAGGAGCACTATTAGGCATTCTGCTTGGTGTGGTGTTAGCCTTAAATTTAACTAGTATTATCAAGGGGTTAGAAAACTTACTTGGCATTCAAGTGCTTTCTGAAGGCATTTATTTTGTTAACTTCCTACCAAGCGAATTGCATTGGCAAGATATTGTTTATGTATTGCTTGCCACGACTGTATTGAGCCTATGTGCAAGCCTTTATCCTGCTTCACGAGCGGCAAAATTAGAACCTGCAAAGGTATTAAGTGGGCATTAAATTGTATTTGTAGGAACAGGTTTATCCCTGTCCTACGATATAAAATTGGATGAAATATACCTTCTAACTGTAAAAATGATAAAATTCCAATCACCAAAAGAGCAAAATTTAAGCATGTTATCCACTATTTTGCCTGTTATCTAATCAAACACTCTCTATTTTCTTATTTTTTAGGTAAAAAAAGTTGCAACTGTATAGTAAACCACTATACTGGCATCCAGTTAGGTTGTTTAAAATTGGATAGAAAACAACCATTTTTAAAGCAATTTAAATACAAGGATTCTTCTATGGCTTCAGAGAAAAAAAGCAATAAAAATACAAAAAATGCTGTTGTAAAACAAACAGATCCTGAACAGCGTCAAAAAGCCCTTGCTGCGGCATTAGCTCAAATCGAAAAACAATTTGGTAAAGGCTCAATTATGAAGTTGGGTCAAACAGAGAACTTAGATATTGAAGCAGTTTCCACAGGTTCTATCGGTTTAGATATGGCGTTAGGTATTGGTGGTTTACCAATGGGGCGTATTGTTGAGATTTTCGGGCCTGAATCTTCAGGTAAAACAACCTTAACATTATCTACTGTTGCTCAAGCACAAAAAACAGGTAAAACTTGTGCCTTTATTGATGCTGAGCACGCGTTAGACCCTGTTTATGCACAAAAATTAGGCGTAAACACCGATGATTTATTGATTTCTCAGCCAGATAACGGTGAGCAAGCATTAGAAATTTGTGATGCATTAGTACGTTCTGGCGCAGTGGATGTGATTATCGTGGACTCAGTTGCAGCATTAACACCAAAAGCAGAAATTGAAGGCGATATGGGCGATTCACATATGGGTTTACAAGCTCGTTTGATGTCCCAAGCATTGCGTAAATTAACTGCTAACATCAAAACGACTAACTGCTTGGTGATTTTCATCAACCAAATTCGTATGAAAATCGGTGTGATGTTTGGTAACCCAGAAACCACAACAGGTGGTAATGCATTGAAATTCTACTCTTCTGTGCGTTTAGACATTCGTCGTTCAGGCGTGGTAAAAGATGGTGATAACATCATTGGTAGCGAAACTAAAGTGAAAGTGGTAAAAAATAAAGTTGCTCCGCCATTCCGTGAAGTAAACTTCGATATTATGTATGGCGAAGGCATTGCTCGTATTAATGAACTACTTATCTTGGCGGAAAAACAAGGATTCATCAAGAAATCAGGGGCTTGGTTCTCCTATGAAGGTGAGAAAATTGGTCAAGGTAAAAACAATGCGATTAAATGGTTGGCAGAACACCCTGAAATAACGACAAAAATTGAAGCTGAGTTACGCGAGCTCTTTATGAAAAACCCAAATAGCATCTTAGCACCAAGCCCGAAAAAAGGAAAAAAAGGTAAAGGAAAAGATGTTGAAGAAGCAGAAGAAATAGAAGAAATTGAAGAGTTCGAAGATGATGCAGAAGAATTAGACGCAGATACCGATGATTTCAACGAAGATGAAGAAGAACTTTAATCTATAATTATGATCAAATGCGACAGAAATGTCGCATTTTTTCTATACTCTAAGCATTATGACAGAACAAAAAACAAACGATAGAAAAACTCATAAGTACAGTGCGTTAAATTACACACTTTACCTACTTTCCAAACGAGATTACACCGAAAAGCAGTTACGTTCCAAGCTCAAATTAAAAGAGTATGAAGTAGTCGAAATTGATGAGGCTATTGCAAAAGCCCAAGAGCATAATTGGCAAAGCGATGAGCGTTTTTGCACTTCTTTTATTCGCTATCGCTCTCAACAAGGGATTGGACCACGTCGCTTAAAGCAAGAGTTGAAAATGAAAGGCGTGCCAGAATATTTGATTGCCGATGCAATAGACAATGCTGAAGCAGAAGAAGAGATTGATTTCTACAATATTGCAGAGCGAGTCTTTGCGCGAAAACGCCCACGTGTTTGGAATATGAAAGCGAAGCAGAAAATGTGGCGGTTTATGGTGAGCCGTGGGTTTTATCAGGATCATTTTAGTCATTTGATGGAAATAGATTATAATGATGACGATGATGAATTTAACGAATAAATAATGATGCAAGAACAAAAAATACACAGACAAGTGGTGCTCGATACCGAAACCACAGGGATGAACTTCAACGGTGCTCCGCACATTGGGCACAATATTATTGAGATTGGTGCGGTTGAGGTCATCAATCGCCGTTTAACAGGACGAACCTATCACGTTTACATCAAGCCCCCACGCGAAGTGGAAGAAGAGGCAATTAAAGTTCACGGTATTACCAACGAATTCTTGCAAGATAAACCCTCTTTCGCCGAAATTGCTGACGAGTTCGTGAATTTTATTAAAGGTGCGGAACTTGTGATTCATAACGCCCCCTTTGATGTGGGCTTTATGGATCATGAATTTTCATTCTTAAAAAATCCGCCACCGAAAACGGCTGAAATGTGTACAGTGACCGACAGCCTAGCAATGGCACGTAAAATGTACCCTGGCAAACGGAACAACTTAGATGCACTTTGTGACCGTTTAGGTATTGATAATAGCAAGCGTGTACTTCACGGGGCATTACTGGATGCGGAAATTCTAGCTGATGTTTTCCTGATGATGACAGGCGGTCAAATCGCCTTATTAGCGGATGAAACGGAAGAAAACACACAAGCGGTTGAATCTCACGAAGAAATTGCAAGGGAGGATATTGATTCCAGTGGAACTATTGTGTTCCAAGCCAACACTTCAGAACTTGAAGCCCACGAAGTATTTCTGACATTAATCAATAAAAAATCGAAAGAAAATTGTATTTGGTTGAATCGAATGGAAGAAGAAACTATCAATTAGGTTTTACTCCTTCTCAATATAGTAAAAACCTCTTGCATAATTATGATAGCAAGAGGTTTTCTTTTAGAGTCTTATAAACTAGAAACGATACCCAACATTTGCACTAAAATCATTGCCTTTGAGCTTGGTGCCACTACGTTTCAGGTTATTGCGAGTATATTCTGCACCAACTTCAATATTGCTTGAAACGGCATATTTAGCTCCAGCACCGTAACCGAAACCACGATAAGTTTCATCACCGACTTTGCTTGAGCTTACATCTACTTTCACGTATGGCATTAAGTCTGAACCCACTCGGTAACCTTGTTGATAACCTACGGTGTATTTATTTTTTTGTTTTACATCGCCTGTTACTTTGGTACTACCAATTTTCGCTTTACCTTGCACTACTCCAACTAAATTGTTGCCGTAATCCATACCATAATCAACCACAAGCACTGGACCTGTTGATTGTTTACCTGTTACACCATTCACTTTATATTTTGCAGTTGTAAGATCAGCACTTACGCCCACACCAGTGAAAGTTTCGCCTACTGGTGCAGCAAAAGCAGATGCCGACATTGCCCCAAGTGTTGCTAATACGAGAAGTTTTTTCATTTTTAATCCTTTGTTTGAGTGGAATTTTTTAAATTGCATTAACGCTCTCCCACAAGGGGAGAGCGTATTTTTTAGACTGAGCTTATTTATTCAAGTTCACCACAAAAACGATAACCTTCGCCGTGGATTGTCACAATAATTTCAGGTGTGTTTGGATGATCTTCAAAATGTTTGCGAATGCGACGAATGGTTACGTCCACCGTTCTGTCGTGCGGTTTTAATTTACGCCCTGTCATTTTGAGCAATAAATCTTCACGTGTTTGAATTTTACCTGGATTTTCACAGAAATGAAGCAACGCTCTAAATTCGCTACGTGGAAGTTTATTCTCTTCTCCCTCCGGCGTAATTAAGCTACGGCTGTTGATATCGAGTGTCCAGCCATTAAAGTGATATTGCTCAATATTTTGTGATGTTGAGATTGTCTCTTTCTCTTCCACCATCGTGCGGTTAAGTAAATTTCTTGCTCGAATAGTCAGTTCGCGGGGGTTAAATGGTTTGGTAATGTAATCATCCGCTCCAATTTCTAAGCCTAAAATTTTATCGATTTCATTATCACGCCCTGTTAAGAACATCAACGCCACCTCTGTCGTTTCACGTAATTCTCTGGCAAGCATTAGCCCATTTTTACCAGGTAAATTGATGTCCATAATAACGAGGTTAATTGTTTGCTGTTCAAGCACTTCGTGCATTTGCGAGCCGTCCGTTGCTTCAAATACTTGATAGCCTTCTGCTTCGAAGATGTTTTTTAACATATTGCGGGTAATCGCTTCATCTTCAACAATTAAAATTTGTGGATTATTTTGATGCATACTAGGTTTTCCTAATTTTTAAAATTATGTAACCGCTTGTTTATAATTTGTTGCGATTGTAACTGATCGCTTGTTACCTCAAAAGGATTATTCTCACTTTCCTTATGCTGAATCAAATTTTTTAGGGTTATTTTTTATCGCGATCATCAACGCCTTTTAACAAATAATTTCCCTCAATATCGGCAAGACTTCGAAAGCCAATATTGAAAATATCACAATGTTTATTTCGATTGATTGGCATGTAATCAAAATTATCGTGGTGATGCCCGTGGAAAATTTTGCTTACGTCCATTTTTCTTGCTAATTGGTTAATCACGGCAAAGCCTTGAGGATGCGGGCGAGGTGCTTCGTGTGTAATTAAAATATCCGCTTTTTGGCTTTCCAACACTTCCACATCAGACGGAAAAATAGAAGTACGGTGTCTTAATGGCAATCCACCACGCCAGATTTTCTCTTGAGGCATATATTGGCAATAGTGAATTGGGTCGAAAAACATCGGACGATTAGGCGGCATCCAAATATGTCCACGGAACACGCCACCTAAGCCCGCAATTCTTACCCCTTGAATGTCCACCACTTTGCCGTGGATATTACGTTCTTTCCACTCACTGCCCCAAATTGCATCAAAGGCAGCTACCGTTTTACTATCATGGTTGCCATGAATAAACCAGATATCGCAATATTCAGAGAGCTTATCTAACTCGTGCGGGCTAGTCAGTTGCAAATCACCTAAAATCACCAAAGCCACATTTTTCTGTTCTTTCACAAAAGGGTAAAGGTGTTCATAATGCCCATGTGGATCGCCTGCAAAAAGAATCATACCTCGCCTTCCGTTTCGTAATCGGCGTTGTATTGCTTAAATTGAAGCGGAATTGGCTCATCATTTAAAATTGCTTCAACGACTTCTTTCGTTTGATTATAGCGATCTAAATAACTTGGTGATTCAATCTCAATGTACGGAATATGGTGTTTTTCAAGCAATTTCTTGAGTAGTGCTTGGAAACGCTGGCGTTGTTTGAGCGACCCTAAACTACGCAGACCATCATCGACCCATTTTGTATTATTATTGAGCAAAATTGTCACATCAAATGGATATTCTTTAATCATTGAATCCAAGAACGGATGAGCTCTACCTTCATACTGAATACAAAAGGCTTGCGTGGTAATGTAATCGGTGTCGATAAATGCCACTTTATGAGCGTGTTTCATCGCATAATCAACGTAGCGTTTATGCCCCAAAGCCATTTGTGGATAATCCGAATATTGCATCGCTTGCTCATCGCCACCAAGCTGTTCAAACACAAATTCACGCCCATATTCCCAGGCAGAAGTGGTATTAAATACATTTGCCAATTTGCTCACAAGCACTGATTTACCACTACTTTCTCCACCTAAAACCGCAATTGTTTTTACGAAAAATGGACGTACTTCTTTTGGAATAAAACGCCAATATTGGAATGGATTATTACGGATTTTGGTTGCTGAAACATTAAAACGCTCACGCTCTGGATCGACTAAGCTGACTTCTAAATTCAAGTATTTTTCGTATGGTGCTTTGTCCTGAATTTCGCTGCTGAATACAATGCTTGGATGAATATTTTTTTCCGCAAAAAGTTCTTTCACACGCTCAGCCCAGCTCTCCCAACCATTTGGATAACTTGGAATACCATCTTCATTTAAGTGGTGAATAAAAATCTGTTTTTGTTGGTATTTGAAGATCTGTTGTACCCAACGCAAACGATCTTCATTAGTTGGCATCTGCTTCATTTTACTCTCTTTAAAGAGTTGCAAATCGCGCTCGGTATCGGTGCAGACAATCACGTGCAACACATCAACCTTACTAAAAGCCTCATATACCATATTGATGTGTCCCGTGTGAATCGGGTAGAACTTGCCAAAAATTACGCCCACACGCTGATCTTGGGTCTCAACAATATTCAATACTTTATGCAATGCCTTCAGCTTAGCTGCACTTGGATTTTTAATTTTACCGCTGACTAACTGGTTAAAATAAGCACGAGTAACATTCGCTTGCGTACAAACATCATTCACTTTAAGTTTAAGCTGTTTGCGTTTTGATTGAAGATAACTAAAATCCGTCATTGTTGGAAATTGAATGAGAAATCATTGCTGCTATGATAAATCAAAATGTAGCATTTGAATAATATTTCTTTCGAAAAATTTAATCGGATGCACTATTTACTAGGCAAAAATACTAAATTTTATCCGTTTAATTTTTTCGATGTAAAAAATTTGGATAATCTGACCGCTTTTATTTCTTCTTTGCGCAGAAAAGGCTATAATCACAGCAATTTTCTATTTTAAATTTAATAAAAAGTCCCAAAATAATGCAATTAATTCGAGGTTTCTACAATTTACCCAATCATTCTGTTTTAACGAACGGTTGTGTTCTTTCCATCGGCAATTTCGATGGCGTACATTTAGGACATCAACAAATTCTCGCTCGCTTGATTAACAAATCAATTGAATTGGGTTTACCTTCGGTCGTTATGCTGTTTGAACCGCAACCTCGTGAATTTTTTGCAAAAAAAGTGGACGATTTAACCGCTTGCAACGTGCCTGCTCGCTTAATGCGATTGCGTGATAAACTCAAATATTTAGAAAAATCAGGTATAGATTTCGTACTTTGTGTCCGTTTTTCTGAAAGGTTCGCCAAACTTACCGCAGAAGAATTTATCCAAGATTTATTGGTAAAACAGCTCAAGGTTCGCTATTTAAGCGTGGGAGATGATTTCCGTTTCGGTGCAAAACGTGCGGGCGATTATCACACGTTACAAGCGGCTGGAAAAACTTATCATTTTACCGTTGAAGAGAGCCACACGCACAGCTTCGAGCAAGATCGCATTAGCAGCTCTCTCATTCGCGAATTACTGCAAAAAGATAAATTAGCACTAGTGGAAAAACTACTCGGAAAACCTTATTCAATTGCAGGTCGCGTTGCCCATGGCAATAAGCTGGGCAGAACAATAGGCTTTCCCACGGCAAACATTATGCTGAATCGCCTGGTCGTGCCAATTCACGGTGTATATGCAGTGCAAGTAGAAACCAAAACTGGAGTATTTCAAGGCATCGCCAACGTCGGCAACCGCCCAACTATCAACGGAACAAAACCACTGTTAGAAGTGCATATTTTCGACTTTAACCGCTCAATCTACGGTGAAGCCATTGAAGTCAGATTTATTAAAAAGCTCAGAAATGAAGTGAAATTCTCCAATTTTGAAGCCTTAAAGCAACAAATTGAAAAAGATAAACAACAAGCGGTAGAATTTTTAAAGGCTTTTGATAATGCCTAAGCTAAGTATAATTTAGCCCCTTTGGGGATAGAAGTTAGATTTATTAATATGAGTAAATTATCTAAAACAGAAAAAATTGTAAAATTCTTAGAAGAACATCAAGATAAAAAATTTACTACACGTGAAATAGTTGAGAATTTACTTGTTCTTTACCCTGAAGATTTTTCAGAGAAACGTAAAAAATATAAAGATGAAAAAACATTTATAAATCAGCTTTGTGCAGAAAGTAGTTATGCTCATTTGCAAGCCTTTCATAATGTTATTAAATACGAAAAAGATCCTGAATTGAAAAAAACTGTTTACTGGTATCAAAAAGAAGAACATGAAAATCCATCAGTAAAACCGAAACTAAAAGATAATTATTCAGAATATGAGCTTTATCCAAAACTTATTCAGTATTTACATCAAGAATTAGATTTATATTGTTTAAGAATTGATGAAAAAACGTCTACCAATATCAATGGCAAAGGCGCAAACAAATGGCTTCACCCTGATATTGTAGCAATGAAAGCACTTGATCAAGACTGGGATAGTTCTGTTAAAGATTGTATGAAACAGAGTTCAAGTCAAAATGTGAAGCTCTTTTCTTTTGAAGTAAAGAAAGAATTGAATACCAGTAATTTGCGTGAAAGTTTTTTCCAAACAGTAAGTAATTCAAGTTGGGCAAATGAAGGTTATTTAGTGGCTTCCACTATTGCAAAAAATTGTTATGAAGAATTAAGAGTTTTATCTTCACTACACGGTATTGGTGTAATTTTATTAAATCCAAACCAAATTGAAGAAAGTAAAACAATTTTTCCTGCAAAACATAAATTTGATGTAGATTGGCAATCGGTAAATCGAATTGTGAATGTAAACGCCCATTTTAAAGAATATATTGATTATGTTTCTGTTTATTATCGAACAGGAAAAATTTTTGAAAAGAATTGGAATAAATAAATTTAAATATCATTTTATTAACTGGAAACAAAAAAATGACTGATTACAAAAACACCTTAAATCTGCCTGAAACAGGCTTTCCGATGCGTGGGGACTTAGCAAAACGTGAACCTGCGATGTTAGAAAACTGGTATAGCAAAAACTTATACCAAAAAGTGCGTGAAGCTTCTAAAGGAAAAAAATCTTTTATTTTGCACGATGGTCCTCCTTATGCGAACGGTAATATTCACTTAGGTCATGCGGTTAATAAAATTTTAAAAGATATTATTATGAAATCGAAAACCGCATTAGGTTTCGATACGCCTTATGTACCAGGTTGGGATTGCCATGGTTTGCCGATAGAGTTAAAAGTAGAGGGTTTAGTCGGTAAACCAAACGAGAAAATCTCCGCTGCGGAATTCCGTCAAGCATGCCGCGAATATGCAAAAGAACAAGTAGAAGGACAAAAAGCAGACTTTATCCGTATGGGGATTCTCGGTGACTGGGATAATCCATACTTAACCATGAACTTTGAAACTGAAGCCAATATTATCCGCACGTTGGGTAAAGTTATTGCTAACGGTCATTTATACAAAGGTTCAAAACCTGTTCATTGGTGTTTGGATTGCGGTTCTTCTTTGGCAGAAGCGGAAGTAGAATATGAAGATAAAGTTTCCCCTTCTATCTATGTACGTTTCCCAGCAGTCAATGCACAAGAAATCGAGCAAAAATTCGGTGCAGAAGGAAAAGGAAGCGGTCAAATTTCTGCGTTAATTTGGACAACCACACCTTGGACATTGCCATCTAACCGTGCGATTTCATTAAACGAAAATTTTGATTATCAATTAGTTCAAATGGGCGAAGAACGTTTGATTTTAGCCAAAGAATTAGTTGAGGCAGTTGCTAAAGCGGGAGAGATTGCACAGGTTGAAGTATTGGGCGAGACTAAAGGCAGTGAATTGAATTTACTTCGCTTCCAACACCCATTCTATGATTTCAGTGTGCCATTTATTTTAGGCGACCATGTTACCACTGACGGCGGTACAGGTTTAGTTCACACCGCACCAGACCACGGTCAAGATGACTATATCGTTTCACGTAAAAATGGTATCGAAATGGCGGGCTTAGTGGGTAACGATGGCAAATTCAAATCTGATGTGCCATTCTTCGCGGGCAAAGGCGTGTTTGAATCGAATGAATTAGTGTTAGACAAACTCAAAGAAGTAGGCGCATTGTTCAAATTAGAACGCATTAAACACAGCTACCCACACTGTTGGCGTCACAAAACCCCGATTATTTTCCGTGCAACCCCACAATGGTTTATAGGAATGGAAACGCAAGGTTTACGCAAACAAGCCCTAGGCGAAATTAAATCTGTTCGTTGGATTCCAAGCTGGGGTGAAGCACGTATTGAAAACATGGTAGCAAACCGCCCAGACTGGTGTATTTCACGCCAACGTACTTGGGGTGTGCCAATGACGATGTTCGTGCATAACGAAACCGAAGAGCTACACCCTCGCACACTTGAGATTTTAGAAGAAGTGGCAAAACGTGTGGAAGCGAAAGGCATTCAAGCGTGGTGGGATTTAAACCCTATTGAAGTGTTAGGCGAAGCTGATGCAAAACTTTATCGCAAAGTGCCTGATACTTTAGATGTATGGTTTGATTCAGGATCAACTTACGCATCTGTAGTAGAAGCTCGCCCAGAGTTTAATGGCAATAGCACAGATATGTATTTAGAAGGTTCTGACCAACATCGTGGCTGGTTTATGTCATCACTGATGCTTTCAACCGCAACGAATGGTAAAGCACCTTACAAACAAGTATTAACTCACGGCTTTACCGTTGATGAAAAAGGCAGAAAAATGTCCAAATCATTAGGTAATGTGATTGTGCCAAGCGAAGTTTGGAATAAAAACGGTGCAGATATTTTACGTTTATGGGTAGCCTCAACTGACTACACGGGTGAAATTACCGTTTCACATAATATTTTAAACAGTGCAGGTGAATCTTACCGTCGTATTCGAAACACTGCTCGCTTCTTATTAGCAAACTTAAACGGCTTTGATCCTAAACGCGACTTAGTAAAACCAGAAGAAATGGTAGCACTGGATCGCTGGGCAGTAAGCTGTGCATTAGAAGCACAAAACGACATTAAAGATGCCTACGATAACTATCAATTCCATACCGTAGTACAACGTTTAATGCGTTTCTGCTCAATTGAAATGGGATCGTTCTACTTAGATATTATTAAAGACCGTCAATACACCACCAAAGCAGATAGCCTTGCTCGCCGTAGCTGCCAAACTGCATTGTGGCACATTGCTGAAGCACTTGTACGTTGGATTGCACCGATTCTTTCATTCACAGCAGACGAAGTTTGGGGTTACTTACCACAAGTCGAAGGTCGGGCAGAATTTGTCTTCACTGAAGAATTCTATGAAGGTTTATTCTCACTTGGTGAAAATGAAAAATTAGACGACAACTACTGGCAAAAACTTATTGCTCTCCGTGCAGAAGTTAACCGTGTATTAGAGCAAGCACGTAAAGACAAAGTCATTGGTTCAGGCTTAGAAGCAAAAGTGACGGTATATGCGAACGACGAAATTCGTCCATTGTTAGAACAACTTGGCAACGAATTACGCTTCGTTCTCATCACTTCACAAGCGGTCATCAAACCATTAAGCGAAGCGGATGTTGCTGAAGGCGAACTTGCTGGCTTAGCGGTGAAAGTAGAACGCGCTGAAGGTGAAAAATGCCCACGTTGCTGGCACTATGCAACTGATATCGGTGCAAATGCAGAACACCCTTCAGTGTGTGGACGCTGCGTTGAAAACGTAGCAGGCAGTGGCGAAGTTCGCCATTTTGCGTAAAACAAATAAAATATGGGAATGCATTTCCCATATTTTATTAGACTAATTTCTTCGTTTTTTCTTTTGTCAAATCTCTCCTACTCCTCTTTGCTAAAGAGGGGATGTTTTAATGAAGAATAAAGAACCCCATTTTGTAAAAGTAAAATCCTCTTTAGCAAAGAGAAAGAGGGAAAAATGAGGTGCTATTGATTAACAAAGAAAATAGCTATCTTTCCAATATTTTCTCTCAGGAGGACATATGAAATTCCGATGGTTAAAATATGGTTTTATTTTTCTAATAAGCATTTTGTTGTCAGCTTGCTTAACAACACATTTATGGAAAGAAGATAAAACAGAAATAGTATATTCTCAAATTGATACAGATAGCCTCATTGCATTAGGACAAAATTCAAAAACAGGACAATTAGTCATTATAGGAGAAAAATATTGGTTTGTATTAACACAAAAAAGCAGTGAAAAAATCAAACCAATTATTTCAGCGAAACTTTCTGCACCAGTTAAAACTAATGAAACTATAAAAATAATATTATCAAATTACAAGGCAAATGAATTTGATGCTTTCGTTACCTTATATTATTCACCAGTCAATGAAGCTGAAAAAGAAAAGATAAAAAATATTGGTTTTCAATGTTTACCAAATTATTGCCAAAAAATATTTGGAAGCATTTATGGTGAAATCTATAAAAATAATGAAGTTAAATTAACTCAAAAAGATCGATTAAAACAAAAATTACCAATAGAAATAAAAGCTGAAAGTAAAACTAGAACTTCTGTAGTAAAAGGAGCTAATGTTATCAGAAAAATATTACAAACCCCTGCAACTTTAATAGGAGATGCTCTGCTTTTACCATTCCAGCTCTTATATGTTGCAGAAATATCATCAGATAAATAAATCTTAAATATGTAAACCGATTAAATTTGCAAGACGACCATTTATTTTCTGATAAACTAAATGCCCTTTAAATTCATCACTATCCTCATTTATAGGATTCGTAAAATGCTAATTTTAAATAAACCCAATCACGCCAGAAAACAACTGGAAAAACTGGCTTTTATCCCACAGAGTGCGGAAAAAGTGGAATTTCTTGCGGATAGCCGTGCGTTCAAAACTCGTATTTTACAGCTGATCCAATCTGCAAAATCCCGTATTTATTTGACCGCTTTATATTTAGAAAAAGATGAAGCTGGGCAAGAAATCTTAGCTGTACTCTATCAAGCTAAACAAACCAACCCTGATTTAGAAGTCAAAATTTTGGTCGATTGGCATCGTGCCCAACGTGGACGTATTGGCGAAGAAGCCACAAGCTCGAATGCGGATTGGTACACCCAACAAAAAGCCGAACATAACCTTGAAAAAGCAATTGAATTTTGGGGCGTACCGATTAACAAACGTGAAGTTTTCGGCGTGTTACATCTCAAAGGTTTTATCTTTGACAACACGCTAGTTTATAGCGGTGCAAGTATCAATAACGTCTATTTACAACAGTTTGAGCGTTATCGCTACGACCGTTACCATGTGATTGAAAATGCCATATTAACCGACAGCATGGTTGAGTTGCTAGAAAAGCATATTATTAGCCAACCTGCAGTTTGCCGCTTGGATGATGTCAATCGCCCGAAAACCTTTGAACTTCGCCCACAAATTAAAGCGTTTCGCAAATATTTAAGCCAACAGCAATATCAGTTTGTCGGTAAAGCACAAGATGAAAACTTAAGCCTTTCACCGATTATCGGTTTACGGAAACGTAATCAACTGAACAAAGTGATTGAAGCTCTCTTTTACCAGGTGCAAGACAAACTCACAATTTGCACGCCTTATTTTAACTTCCCACGCTCGCTCCAACAGCGTATTCAATGGTTGTTAGAAGGCGATAAATCGGTAGAAATTATTGTAGGCGACAAAACTGCAAACGACTTCTACACTAAACCAGAAGAAAAATTCACGATGGCATCAGTGCTGCCTTATCTCTATGAGAAAAATTTACGTGCGTTTGCTAGACGTTTTGACCATTTTATTCAAAACAAACAACTGACCATTCGCCTTTGGAAAGATGGCGAAAATAGCTACCATCTAAAAGGCGTTTGGATCGATAACAGCTATATCTTACTCACTGGTAACAATCTCAACCCACGAGCTTGGGCACTAGATGCGGAAAATGCGGTATTGATTCATGATCCTAAAGCGGAATTAAGTGAAAAAGCACAAACTGAGCTAACCCATATTCGTCAACATACTAAAGTGTTAACCCACTATAGTGATTTAGAACAGCTCAAAGATTATCCAGAAGCGGTGCGCAAATTGCTGAAAAAATTCGGCCGCGTGAAGCTCGATAAAGTCGTGAAAATGTTGTTGTAAGAACAAATAAATATACTAGAAAGCAGGGCGTGTATAACACGCCCTACGCCTTCTTAACATACCTGAAATCCATATCAAGGAATCACTATGAGTGAACAAATCTACGGCATTCACGCCGTAAAAGCTTTTTTAGATAATGCACCAGAACGCTTAATTGAAGTATTGGTG
The DNA here is from genome assembly GCF_938021905.1 of Pseudohaemophilus parahaemolyticus. Classification (GTDB taxonomy): domain Bacteria; phylum Pseudomonadota; class Gammaproteobacteria; order Enterobacterales; family Pasteurellaceae; genus Haemophilus_A; species Haemophilus_A parahaemolyticus_B. Next base: position 5,225 of record NZ_CALIFA010000080.1, on the reverse strand, counting down.
CTAAAAGGGCGCGAAGACAAACGCCTTAATCCATTATTAGGCGAATTAAAACGCTTAGGCGTGGCAGTTCAACAAGTCAACCGCCAAACTTTAGATAACAAAGCACAAGGAGAAGTGCATCAAGGCATTATTGCGCGTGTGGTGCCACAAAAAGAACTCAACGAACATGATTTAGATGCGATTTTAGCCAACAAATCTGCACCATTTTTACTCATTTTAGATGGTGTGACTGACCCGCATAACCTCGGAGCTTGTTTACGAACGGCAGATGCGGCAGGCGTTGATGCCGTAATTGTGCCAAAAGACAAATCTGCACAACTGACCTCAACAGCCAGAAAAGTGGCTTGTGGTGCAGCAGAAACTGTACCGTTCATTCGCGTAACGAATCTTGCTCGCACCATGCGTGAGCTACAAGAAAATCACAATATTTGGATTGTAGGCACCGCAGGCGAAGCTGATGCTGGCATTTATGAAGCTAAATTAACGGGAGCAATTGCATTAGTGATGGGCGCAGAAGGCGATGGAATGCGTCGCTTAACGCGTGAACATTGCGATCAACTGATTAGCATTCCAATGGCAGGATCAGTGTCCTCCCTCAACGTTTCCGTAGCAACAGGTGTGTGTTTATTTGAAATTGTTCGCCAGAAGTTACAAGCATAAATGTCCATAACAACGGCGTTGCTTTTGTGTAGGGGCGAGGTTTATCCTCGCCCAAATTATTTTTACAGGAAGAGGATAACCCATCCCTACCCTGTAAACTGGTATTTTTAATCGATAAAGAAAACAAATTTTGCGATCTCGCTCGAAAATTTGACCGCCTGTGCTTTTCAAATTTTGCAAAAATCGCTAGCCTTACGGGGGAGAGATCAGTAAAATTCGCTTCTTTATTTAATCCTGCAAAACTAATCCTTTTGCCATAATGGTTCTCCTCTCATAAAAGAACGGGAACACGTGTAATAACGAGGCTTTTTAATGTCAGATCAAATTCAAGCAACTAACATTGCAGTTGCTCATCCTAAATCCGAAAAAGTAAATTTAATGAATATGACGCGTCCGCAGATGCGTGAATTTTTAGCGAGTCTTGGTGAAAAGCCATTTCGTGCTGATCAACTCATGAAATGGATTTACCATTTCGGTGAAGATAATTTCGACAATATGAGCAATATCAACAAGGTATTGCGTGAAAAATTAAAACAAGTTGCAGAAATCAAAGCTCCTGAAGTGGCAGTAGAACAACGCTCAGCAGACGGCACAATCAAATGGGCGATGCAAGTGGGTGAGCAACAAATTGAAACTGTATATATTCCAGAAGCAGACCGTGCGACCCTCTGTGTATCTTCACAAGTGGGCTGTGCTTTGGCATGTACGTTTTGTTCAACAGCTCAACAAGGTTTTAACCGTAACTTAAACGTGGCGGAAATTATCGGGCAAGTGTGGCGTGCTTCAAAAATCATTGGTAACTTTGGTGTAACGGGCGTGCGTCCGATTACCAATGTAGTAATGATGGGAATGGGCGAGCCATTATTGAACGTGAATAACGTTGTGCCTGCAATGGAAATTATGCTAGATGATTTTGCGTACGGCTTATCAAAACGTCGTGTGACGCTTTCAACTTCAGGTGTGGTGCCTGCACTGGATAGCTTACGCGATAGAATCGACGTGGCATTGGCAATTTCACTCCATGCTCCGAACGATGAAATTCGTGATGAAATCGTACCGATCAATAAAAAATATAATATGGAAATGTTGATCGATTCGGTCAATCGCTATCTTGAAGTGTCAAATGCTAACCACGGTAAAGTGACCATTGAGTATGTGATGTTGGATCACGTCAATGATGAAGTGGATCACGCTCATCAGTTAGCGAAAGTGTTGAAAAACACGCCGTGTAAAATTAACTTAATTCCGTGGAATCCGTTCCCAGAAGCCCCTTATGCGAAAAGTTCAAACTCACGCATTGACCGTTTCCAAAAAGCATTGATGGAATATGGCTTTACAGTTACCATCCGTAAAACGCGTGGTGATGATATTGATGCTGCGTGTGGACAGCTTGCAGGTGATGTGATCGACCGTACAAAACGTACGTTAGAGAAGCGCCGATTTGGTGAAGGAATTGCGGTGAAAGCACAATAGAAAAACAACTCTCTCCTACAAAAGGAGAGAGTAAATCTTTAAAAAGGATCATTTATGAAATTCGCAATCTTTTCAAAAATTTTAACCGCTTGTGCTGTGCTATTTTTAGCAGGTTGCGTTTCCTCCCAAATTGATCCTGAATTTAACCGCTCAGAAGCCTTAAAAGCTCGAATCAATCTTGCTCTTGCCTATTTAGAACAACAGGATTATCCAAAAGCCAAGGAAAATATTGATAAAGCGATTGCTCACGACATCAAAGATTACCTGCCTTATTCAGTGCTGGCGTATTATTATCAACAAACAGGCGATCTAGCCAACAGTCAGAAAGCCTATCAAAAAGCATTGAAACTCAGCCAAAATCGCCCTGATGTGCTCAATAATTACGGCACTTTTTTGTGCAAGCAAGGTCAATTCCAACAAGCTTATTCACAGTTTGAACAAGCCCTCCAAAGCAAGCACGCTTACTATCATCAAGCCGATACGCTTGAAAATATCATTCTCTGTGCAAAATCAGAGCCCAATTCGCAAAAATTTAATGAAGCATTCGCCCAGTTGGAAAAATTAGATAGAATAAGGGCAGATAAGCTCCGTTAATTCTTAGGAAAGATTATGTCAGATTTAAACCAGACCATTAGCCAAGTGATTGCTGGCGAGTTAAATGTACAGCCACAACAAATTTTAGCGGCAATGAATTTATTGGATGAAGGGAACACGATTCCGTTTATCGCACGTTATCGTAAAGAGGTCACGGGCGGATTAGATGACACCCAACTCCGTCACTTTGAAATGCGTTTGATCTACCTACGTGACTTGGATGATCGCCGCCAAACCATTTTAAAATCGATTGAAGAACAGGGCAAATTAAGCGATGAATTACGTGAGAAAATCCTTGCCACGGAAAGCAAAACTGAGCTTGAAGATCTCTATTTGCCGTATAAACCCAAACGCAGAACGCGTGGGCAGATTGCGATTGAAGCAGGGCTTGAACCATTAGCCGAACAACTTTGGCAAAATCCGAAACTTACGCCAGAAGCAGTCGCTGAGCAATTTGTTTCAGCGGATAAAGGCATAGCCGATACCAAAGCCGCTCTTGATGGGGCTCGTTATATTTTGATGGAACGTTTTGCAGAAGATGCGGAACTACTTGCAAAACTTCGCCAATATTTGACCGCTAATGCGACTATTGAGTCGAAAGTGATTGAAGGTAAAGTGCAAGAGGGCGAGAAATTCCGCGATTATTTTGCTCATAGCGAGCCACTCCAAAATGTGCCTTCGCACCGAGCATTGGCAATGTTTCGTGGGCGTAATGAGGGCGTGTTATCGCTTTCCATTAATGCTGATCCACTTGCAGAAGAAGGGGCAAAATCGAGCCAATGCGAAGAAATTATTCGAGAGCATTTGGGGGTAATTTTCAACAATCAGCCAACAGATAAATGGCGTGAGCAAGTGATTGCGTGGACGTGGAAAATCAAAGCCTTGCTGCACCTTGAAACCGAATTGATAGCGAATTTACGCGAAAAAGCGGAAGAAGAAGCAATTGATGTGTTTGCTCGCAATTTATCTGCACTCTTGATGGCTGCTCCTGCGGGAGCAAGAAATACCATGGGTTTAGACCCTGGTTTACGTACAGGCGTGAAAGTTGCCGTTGTAGATAATACTGGGAAACTACTGGCAACTGATACGATTTACCCTCACACCACAGGCAAAGCAGCAGCGGAAATTTCGCTGTATAAATTGATTAAACAACACAATGTTGAGCTTATTGCAATTGGTAACGGCACGGCTTCACGTGAAACTGAACGTTTTGCCAAAGATGTTTTAAAACAAATTAAAAGTAGCAAGCCTGATATGCTGATTCCGCAAACGGTGGTGGTAAGTGAAGCGGGAGCTTCGGTTTATTCTGCTTCTGAATTGGCGGCAAATGAGTTCCCTGATTTGGATGTTTCATTGCGTGGTGCAGTGTCGATTGCACGCCGTTTGCAAGATCCGCTGGCAGAGCTAGTAAAAATTGAGCCAAAAGCAATTGGTGTGGGGCAGTATCAGCACGATGTAAACCAAACGCAACTTGCCCGTAAACTTGATGCGGTGGTGGAAGATTGCGTAAATGCGGTTGGTGTGGATTTGAATACCGCTTCAGCTCCATTACTTGCTCGTGTGGCAGGAATGAGCAAAACATTGGCACAAAATATTGTGGCTTATCGTGATGAAAACGGGCGTTTTAACAGCCGTTCGGATCTGAAAAAAGTACCACGTTTAGGACCAAAAGCCTTTGAGCAATGTGCAGGCTTTATGCGTATTTTAAACGGCAAAAATCCGCTTGATGCCTCAAGCGTTCACCCAGAAGCTTACCCTGTTGTGGAAAAAATCTTACAAGCGACTCAAGCAACGCTTGCAGAATTGATGGGTAATGAGAGCAAAATTCATCAGCTCAACGCAAAAGATTTTGTCGATGAACAATTTGGCTTGCCAACGGTAAACGATATTTTCAAAGAACTTGAAAAACCAGGACGCGACCCACGTGGTGAATTCAAAACGGCAACTTTCGTGGATGGCGTGGAAGAAATTAAAGATCTACAAGTGGGCATGATTTTAGAAGGCACCGTCACGAATGTGACAAACTTCGGGGCATTTGTTGATATCGGTGTGCATCAAGATGGTTTAGTACATATTTCAATGCTTTCAAATAGCTTTGTGGAAGATCCGCATAAAGTGGTGAAAGTAGGTAATGTAGTCAAAGTGAAAGTACTTGAAGTGGATGTGGCACGGAAACGTATTGCATTAAGTATGCGTTTAGATGAAAAACTGACCGAGCGTTCAGAAGAAAAATCGCCTGTTCGAAAAAATTCGGAAGAATCTGACCGTTCACAAAGAAATGGTGGACGTAATCAGTTCACAAATAACGCCTTTGCAGATGCATTAAAAGGTTGGAAAAAGTAGTATAAATCGCCATTTTGATTATTTTAAAGTCAAATAACGTTTTACACTTAAAAAAGATTTGCCGATAAGATAAGAAATGGGTATTATACGCAAACCAAATGCGGAGTGGTAGTTCAGCTGGTTAGAATACCTGCCTGTCACGCAGGGGGTCGCGG
>NZ_CALIFA010000079.1:0-47084 GCF_938021905.1 Pseudohaemophilus parahaemolyticus | reverse complement strand
GGTGGATGCACGAACCTTGGACAGTGAAAAAATACATAGACGAAGTATTAACCGCGGGACACGGCAAGCTTTACCACAGTGATGGCCGCCATCGTGTTAATCCGACTGAAGGCTACGGCACAGGCGGTTTATTGCAAGGCAAAAAATACATACTTTCGCTTACTTGGAATGCCCCGATTGAATCCTTCACCCGCGAAGGCGACTTCTTCGAAGGCAAAGGCGTGGACGCCTTGTACATGTACTTCCACAAACTCAACGAATTCATCGGCCTTACCCGTCTGCCGACATTCTTATGTAACGATGTGATTAAAAATCCACAAGTAGAAAAATACTTAGCGGACTACCAAGCACACTTAGAAAAAGTGTTTGGTTAATTGCAAAAATACGTTGAAATTTGACCGCACTTTGATCTGCCCCCAAAAAGTTGGACAAGTTAGTTAACTTTTTGGGGCAGATCAATTTACAGAATCTCTATTTATTTTTAGTAATAAGAGTGCTCTCCACGTTGGTGTTCGGTCACATCTTTTACGCCTACAAGTTCTTCTGGGAACATTGCAAGCAATTGTTTTTCAATACCTTCTTTTAAGGTAACATCAACCATTGAGCAACCGTTACAACCGCCACCGAATTGTAGAATAGCGATTTTGTTGTCGGTAACTTCAATTAAGGTAATTTTACCCCCGTGACTGGCTAATTGTGGGTTGATTTGGGTTTGAATTACATAATCTAAACGCTCAATAAATGGCGCATCGTCTGCCACTTTACGCATTTTGGCATTGGGGGCTTTTAGGGTCAGTTGTGAGCCCATTGGATCGGTGATGTAATCTATCTCCGCTTCATCTAAGAATGGTAAGCTAATTTCATCCACAAAGGCAGAAAAGCCATTGTAGTCAAATTGACTATCAGTTTCTTCTACTGCGTTTGGTGGGCAGTAAGATACGCCACATTCTGCACCAGGTGTGCCTGGATTAACCACAAAAATACGGATATTTGTGCCTTCTTCTTGCTGCTCCAATAAGCGGCGGAAGTGGGCTTGGGCATCTTCAGAAATGGTGATGTGAGTAAGTTGTTCTTGTTCCATTTTTTCTCTCTAATCTGCTAAATATTTGACTAAAACTATTGGATATTCTACGCCTAAAAGCGGTTTTAGGCTAGTTAAGCGGTCAATTTCTTTGATAGTTTTACTTGCTTTTATTTCAAAAATGCATAACTTATTTGAGGTATTTGTTAAAATTTTCTGAGTAAAATGTTGATAAAGTTCAAACTTTTCAAGAGTAAAATGTAAAAAAGTAGGGATTTTATAGAAAGTTTTTGCCATTTTAGGTAGAATAGGGCGTTTTATTTTGTATCTTTGAGATTGATTTTCGAGAGGATGCAGAAACGATTTGAGAACTTTTTGTAACCTTTAATTATAAGTGGGGGAATTCGCTTATGATTAAATTAGTTACGACTCAATACGCGATTGCGATTGTTCGCAATCATTTTTTAACCCAAGAGAAGTAGTGCAAATAATATGATTACAATCAAAAAAGGCTTGGATTTACCTATTGCAGGTGCTCCAGCACAAGTAATCCATAACGGCAATACCGTGACGGAAGTTGCGATCCTTGGCGAAGAATATGTAGGTATGCGTCCTTCAATGAAGGTACGTGAAGGTGATGTAGTGAAGAAAGGTCAGGTGCTTTTTGAAGATAAAAAGAATGCTGGCGTGGTGTTCACTGCTCCTGCAAGCGGTACTGTGGTTGCAATCAACCGCGGTGAGAAGCGTGTTCTTCAGTCTGTAGTGATCAAAGTTGAGGGTGATGAGCAAGTTACCTTTACTCGCTATGAAGTAGCTCAATTAGCTTCTTTAACAGCTGAGCAAGTAAAACAAAATTTAGTGGAATCTGGCTTATGGACTGCGTTACGCACTCGTCCATTTAGCAAAGTACCAACATTAGATGCAACGCCATCTTCTATTTTCGTGAATGCGATGGACACAAGCCCATTAGCGGCAGATCCAACTGTGATCATTAACGAATATAAAGCGGATTTTGAGCACGGTTTAACCGTTTTAACTAAATTAGGCAAAATCAATTTAGTGAAAAAAGCGGGTTCAAATGTGCCTTCTGTAAAAGGTGTGAATGTTCACGAGTTTGCAGGCGTTCACCCAGCAGGTCTTGTGGGTACGCATATTCACTTTATCGATCCAGTAGGCATCAATAAACAAGTATGGCACTTGAACTATGAAGATGTGATCGCTATCGGTAAATTATTCACCACTGGTGAATTATTCACAGACCGAGTGGTGGCTCTTGCAGGCCCGCAAGTGAAAAATCCTCGTTTAATCCGTACTCGCATTGGTGCGAACCTTTCACAATTAACTGCAAATGAACTAAATGCAGGTAATAATCGTGTGATTTCAGGTTCTGTACTTTATGGTGCGAAAGCGGAAGGGGCTCACGATTATTTAGGTCGTTATGCATTACAAGTGTCTGTGATTGCAGAAGATACAACAAAAGAATTTATGGGCTGGATTTCTCCACAAGCAAACAAATTCTCAATTACGCGTACGGTATTAGGTCACTTCGGTCGTAAGTTATTTAACTTCACCACGGCTGAAAATGGTGGTCACCGTGCAATGGTACCAATCGGTAACTATGAGCGTGTAATGCCGTTAGATATTCTTCCATCACACTTGCTTCGTGATTTAGAAGTAGGCGATACAGACTCAGCACAATTATTAGGTGCGTTAGAGTTAGATGAAGAAGATTTGGCGTTATGTACTTTCGTCTGTCCAGGTAAAACCGATTACGGTTTCTTCTTGCGTCAAGCATTAGACAAGATTGAGAAGGAAGGTTAGAAATGGGTTTGAAAAATCTTTTTGAAAAAATGGAACCCGCGTTTCTTCCTGGTGGTAAATACGCAAAATTATACCCTTTATTTGAATCGGTATTTACTTTGTTCTATACACCAGGTACAGCAACGCAAAAAACGACTCACGTACGTGATGCTTTAGACTCAAAACGTATGATGATTATCGTTTGGTTAGCATTGTTCCCAGCGTTATTCTACGGTATGTATAACGTGGGGCACCAATCAATTCAAGCGATTACTAGTTTAGGAAACTTGCAACAAGTAATTGCAAATGACTGGCACTATGCATTAGCGCAAGCGATCGGAATTGACTTAACTTCTGCAGCAGGTTGGGGAAGCAAAATGGCTCTGGGTGCGATTTTCTTCTTACCTATCTATATCGTCGCATTCGCAGTGGGTATGTTCTGGGAATTATTATTTGCTATCGTTCGTGGTCACGAAGTGAATGAAGGTTTCTTCGTAACAACCATTTTGTTCGCGTTAATCGTTCCACCAACATTACCATTATGGCAAGCCGCTCTTGGTATTACTTTCGGTTTAGTTGTTGCGAAAGAAGTCTTTGGTGGTGTAGGTAAAAACTTTATGAACCCAGCGTTAGCAGGTCGTGCGTTTTTATTCTTCGCATATCCAGCACAAATTTCAGGGGACTTAGTTTGGACGGCTGCGGACGGTTTCTCAGGTGCAACTGCACTTTCACAATGGGCACAAGGCGGCGAAGCAGCACTTAAACACGTGGCAACAGGTGAACCAATTACTTGGATGGATGCGTTCTTAGGCAACTTACCTGGTTCAATGGGTGAGGTTTCAACTCTTGCGTTAATTATCGGTGCTGCAATCATCGTGTTCGCACGCATTGCGTCATGGCGTATCATTGCAGGTGTAATGATCGGTATGGCGGCAACTGCAACGATGTTTAACATCATCGGTTCAGACACTAACCCAATGTTCTCAATGCCATGGCATTGGCACTTTGTGTTAGGTGGCTTTGCAATCGGTATGTTCTTTATGGCAACCGACCCAGTATCTGCATCATTTACCAATAAAGGTAAGTGGTGGTACGGTATTTTAATCGGTTTCATGGCGGTGCTTGTTCGTGTCGTAAACCCTGCGTATCCAGAAGGTATGATGCTAGCAATCTTATTCGCTAACTTGTTCGCACCAATCTTCGACTACTTAGTGGTTCAAGGTAACATTAAACGCAGAAAAGTGAGAACTGCCGTAAAAACGGGGGAAACTGCATAATGGCTAAATTTAATAAAGATAGTGTTGGTGGTACTTTAACCGTAGTTGTATTGTTGAGCTTAGTTTGTTCTCTTATCGTAGCAGGTGCTGCGGTGTTGTTAAAACCAACACAAGAGATCCAAAAACAGCTTGATAAACAGAAAAACATCTTACAAGCGGCTGGTTTAATGCAAGAAAATACCAATGTGCAAGACACTTACGCAAAATTCATTGAGCCAAAAATTGTAGATTTAGCAACAGGTGATTATGTTGATGATATCACTAACTTTGATGCAAAAGCAGCAGCAAAAGATCCTGCACAAAGCGTGCAAATTGCCCAAGCAGATGACAAAGCAAACATTAAAGTGCGTGCAAAATATGCTGAAATTTATCTTGTAAAAGATGAAACAGGTAAAGTGAGCCAAGCCGTATTACCAATGTATGGTAATGGTTTATGGTCAATTATGTACGGCTTTGTGGCAGTTCAACCAGATGCAAATACCATCAATGGCATTACCTACTATGAACAAGGTGAAACCGCTGGTCTTGGTGGTGAGATTGCAAATCCAAACTGGCAAAAACACTTTGTAGGCAAAAAATTATTTGACGAACAAGGTAATGTGGCTTTAACCGTCGGTAAAGGTGCATCAGCAAATAAAGAACACGGTATTGATGGTCTTTCAGGTGCTACCTTAACTTCAAACGGTGTGGATGGCTCATTCAAATACTGGTTCGGTCAAAATGGTTTTGGTCCATTCTTAGCGAAATTTAAAGCAACAGCAGGAGCTAACTAATGGCAGGCAACAACCTTAAAAAACTCTTGTTATCGCCAGTGGTTGATAACAACCCAATTGCATTACAAATTTTAGGTATCTGTTCTGCATTGGCGGTAACTACACAGTTAAAAACTGCGGTGGTAATGGCGATTGCGGTAAGTTTAGTAACCGCTTTCTCAAGTATGTTCATCTCAATGATCCGTAACTACATTCCAAATAGTATCCGTATCATCGTGCAAATGGCGATTATTGCATCATTAGTAATCTTGGTTGACCAAGTTTTACGTGCTTATGCTTATGAACTTTCAAAACAGTTATCGGTATTTGTTGGTTTGATCATTACTAACTGTATCGTAATGGGGCGTGCAGAAGCATTCGCAATGAAATCAGGCCCCGTCGAAAGCTTCGTTGACGGTATCGGTAATGGTTTAGGTTACGGTGCAATGTTAGTAATCGTAGCTTTCTTACGTGAACTTATTGGCTCAGGTAAACTCTTTGGGATGACTATCTTCCAAACTATTCAAGATGGTGGTTGGTATCAAGCAAACGGTTTATTCTTACTAGCACCAAGTGCATTCTTTATTATTGGTTTCGTGATCTGGGGTATCAGAACATGGAAACCTGAACAAGTGGAGAAATAAGATGCAAGAATTACTCAGTATTTTTGTAAAATCCGTATTCATTGAGAATATGGCACTTTCTTTCTTCCTTGGTATGTGTACATTCCTTGCGGTGTCTAAGAAAGTTTCGACCGCTTTTGGTTTAGGTATTGCGGTAATCGTTGTATTAGGTATTTCTGTACCTGCAAACCAATTAGTTTACGAACACGTTTTAAAAGATGGTGCATTAGTAGAAGGCGTAGATTTAACCTTCTTAAACTTCATCACTTTTATCGGTGTGATTGCAGGTATCGTGCAAATCCTTGAGATGGTATTAGATAAATACTTCCCTGCACTTTATAGTGCCTTAGGTATTTTTTTACCGTTGATTACTGTAAACTGTGCGATCTTCGGTGGCGTATCATTCATGGTTCAACGTGAATATAGCTTTGGCGAATCTATTGTGTATGGTATTGGAGCAGGAACAGGTTGGATGTTAGCGATCGTTGCGCTTGCCGGTTTAACTGAGAAAATGAAATACTCAGATGTGCCAGCAGGTTTACGCGGTTTAGGTATTACCTTTATCACTGCAGGTTTAATGGCATTAGGTTTTATGTCATTCTCAGGCATTCAATTATAAGGAGCATATCGTGGATAGTAATTTTATTTTCGGTATCGTGGTATTTACTGCCCTTGTATTAGTGCTTGCAGTATTTATCCTTTTAGCAAAATCTAAGTTAGTGGATTCGGGTGACATCACCATTACCATTAACGACGATCCTGAAAAATCAATCACCCTTCCAGCGGGCGGCAAATTACTTGGTGCTTTAGCGAGCAAAGGGATTTTCGTATCATCCGCTTGTGGTGGCGGTGGCTCATGTGGTCAATGTATCGTGAAAGTAAAATCAGGCGGTGGAGAAATCCTTCCAACTGAACTTTCTCACATCACCAAACGTGAAGCCAAAGAAGGTTACCGTTTATCTTGCCAAGTAAACGTAAAAGGCAATATGGACGTTGAACTTCCAGAAGAAATCTTCGGCGTGAAAAAATGGCAATGTACTGTTATCTCTAATGATAACAAAGCAACCTTCATCAAAGAGCTTAAATTAGCGATTCCTGAGGGTGAAGAAGTGCCATTCCGTGCAGGTGGTTATATCCAAATTGAAGCCGAACCTCATACAGTTAATTATAAAGATTTCGATATTCCAAAAGAGTATCACGAGGACTGGGACAAATATAACCTCTGGCGTTATGTCTCTAAAGTGGATGAGCATATCATTCGTGCCTACTCAATGGCTTCATACCCAGAAGAGAAAGGCATTATTATGCTTAACGTGCGTATTGCAACGCCACCACCAAGTAACCCAGATGCACCTCCAGGTCAAATGTCTTCATACATTTGGTCATTAAAAGAGGGCGATAAAGTGACTATTTCTGGTCCATTCGGTGAATTCTTCGCGAAAGAAACTGATGCAGAAATGGTATTTATCGGAGGTGGTGCAGGTATGGCACCAATGCGTTCACACATCTTCGACCAGTTAAAACGTTTACACTCAAAACGTAAAATGTCATTCTGGTATGGTGCACGTTCTAAACGTGAAATCTTCTATCAAGAAGACTTCGACCAACTCCAAGCTGAAAACGATAATTTCGTATGGCATGTGGCGTTGTCAGATGCATTACCTGAAGATAACTGGACTGGTTACACAGGCTTTATCCACAATGTACTTTATGAAAACTACTTAAAAGATCATGAGGCACCAGAAGATTGTGAATACTATATGTGTGGACCACCAATTATGAATGCATCGGTAATCAAGATGCTGAAAGATTTAGGTGTGGAAGACGAAAACATCTTATTAGATGATTTCGGTGGTTAATCTCACTTAATCCATAAAAGCGGTTCGATTTGTAAAAAGTTTTGCAAATCGCACCGCTTATTACATATAAGCAATGACAGAGATATTAGATACAACTGCACTTGAAAAGGTTTTTACTTGGAAGAAACCTAAAAAATCTTGAAAAATTAAGAATGGTTTAATGCTCAACAGTTAAGCATACAAGATACATTGATCGCAGGAGTAATTAAAAAATTTTGGTTTGTCTATGAATTAGACATAAAATGCTCAAACGCCAACTAAAACGTATGTTTCAAATAATTTAGATATTGATAGTGCTTGATTTTAGAGATGTGCTATGCTTTTCTATGCAATATGGATTTAAACAATAGAAGATTAGCTAAATTACCGTAAAATGCAAAACATCGCTTCTCATCTGACTTAAATTTGGCATTGCTTACGAAAACACCACGAACGATTCACCAGCAGAGAGAATTATAAGACGCTTTTTCAGATTCAGATTTACCGTTTAAAGTGGATCTGATTGATTGGGCAAGTTGTAGTAACAGCTTTAAACAGATCATATTAGCTCGCTACGAAGAATTTCCTTTGTTAAATAAACCTTTATCAGCCAAAACGGTAGAATAATGAAACTTAAATCCTTTTTATTTCTTGCAGTCGGTTCACTTTTTTTAACCGCTTGCGAAAAAGCTCCAGAACAAATTTCTTTTGAAGGTAAAACTATGGGAACGACCTATCACGTTAAATATATTGATGATGGTAAGGTACAACTCCCAAAAGCTGAAGAAGTGCAAAAGCAACTTGATGGTTTGCTCAAAACGGTAAATGACGAAATGTCCACTTACCAAAAAGATTCGGAGATTAGTCAGTTTAATCACAATACTGAAGCCAATCAGCCTTTTGCAATTTCTAAAGATTTTGCCAAAGTAGTGCAAGAAGCGATTCGACTTAATAAAGTGACTGCTGGGGCTTTAGATGTGACTGTCGGCCCTCTTGTGAATTTATGGGGCTTCGGACCAGATAAACGCTTAAACAAAGTACCAAGCGAAGCACAAATTGCAGAACGGGCTTCCTTGGTAGGGATTGATAAATTCAATCTTGATATGACGGGTGAAAAGCCAACGCTCACTAAAAGCGTAAAAGGGCTTTATCTCGATCTCTCTTCGATTGCCAAAGGTTTTGGCGTAGATAAACTTGCCGAATATTTAGAGCAATTAGGTATAAGCAACTATTTAGTTGAAATTGGGGGAGAATTGCGTGGCAAGGGCAACAATTTACAAAATGAACCGTGGAGAATTGCAATTGAGCAACCGACTTTAGTCCAAGGTGAATCGGTGCAAATCATCGCTCCATTGCATAATTTAGGAATGGCAACTTCAGGCAACTACCGCAACTATTTCGAAGATGAAAATGGTAGCCGTATGTCTCATATTATCGACCCCGCAAAGCTTAGCCCTGTCAGTCATAATCTTGCTTCGATAACTGTTCTTGCGCCAACTACAATGACCGCTGATGGCTTATCTACAGGCTTATTTGTGCTTGGTGCAGAAAAGGCATTAGCAATCGCTGAAAAAGAGAAATTAGCAGTATTTTTAATCATCAAAAAAGGTGATAATTTCGAAACCCAAATGTCGAGCGAATTTCAAAAACTTATCGAATCTAAATAGGAGTGAATAATGGAAACCCTTTTAATTACTTTCGGCTTTTTCATTGCCGTGATTTTTGCTATGTCTATCGGCTTTATTATTAAAGGTAAAACTATCAAAGGTAGCTGTGGAGGCATTACAGCCTTAGGTATGAAAAAAATGTGCGACTGTGAAGAGCCTTGCGATAACTTAAAAGCAAAAATTGCGGATGGTACTGCAGATCCAGAAGAAGTGGCTCGTTTTAATAAAAATGAACCGCAGTTTTATGAAGTAAAATAGGTATTATTCATCTAGAGTAAATCATAGCTATTTCGTTACTGTGAATTTGCTCGTTATTGGCATAGTTTTTAACAGATTAGAAACTTTTTTGTCTACTATGCCTTTTTCTTTATATTTCTTATGCAGGAATGCTCCCCTAATAGGAGAGCATTCCTGTTAATATGAAAAATTAAGTTAGTTTTATATACGGTATTAACGATTATTCTTTCCACACAACGTGATATTCTCGGTTTTCTTCTTCGTGAGAAATCAAGAATTTCGCAAATACATCATCCATTTCATCTTGGTCATTGACCAAGCCAACCCATACTTCTGCGAAAGCATCAGGATCGATGAGTGTACCAATTTCTTCATCCCAATTATCGGCAGTTTCTACCATTTCCACCGCACCGCGATCTTCAAATTGCAGATTAAATAATAAAATATCGGCAGGATCTAAATTTTCTCCTACCATTTCAAGGAAAATATCGTAAGCAATATCAATTGCCTCATCTGGAGTTAATCTTTTCATAAGGTTCTCTTTAGGTTTAAATAGAATTTACTTGAATTAAACGGCTTGTTACCATTCCTGCCGATTTTTCTTTAATAACTTGCCAATTCTTCGCTAATAATAGAGGCGGATGATTTTTCTCGGTTTCTACATAAATTAACGCATTTTCTGCCAACCAATTATTTTGCTGGAGCAAAGTCAATACTTGTGGGACAAAATTGTGATGGAATGGCGGATCAATAAAAATAATCTCGAAAGGCTCAGTACTGTTTTTTTGCGATAAATAAGTGAGCGTATCGGTGTTAATCACTGTGCCTTTATCCGTTTTTAAACTGGCTAAATTTTTCTTTAATTGCTGAGCAGCATTAGCAAATTTTTCTAAAAAAACGACCGCTTGTGCTTGACGAGAAAGGGCTTCAATCCCAAGCGAACCACTGCCCGCAAAGCAATCTAAGCATCGAGCATTCGCCACATCAATCATCAACCAGTTAAATAACGTTTCCTTTACTCGGTCGGTTGTCGGGCGTAACCCCTCCGCATTGAGCACGGGTAATTTCCGACCACGCCATAAGCCAGCAATCACACGCACTTCGCCCATTGCTTTTGAGGTTTGTTTTTGCGGTTTTGAATTTGGTGTTTTTCGCATAATAAAATTGAAAGTAAAAAGAGGTTTATTTTAGCCTAGAGAACGTAGAAAGGTCTAGTTTCTCAACTAGACCTTTTATGAACTATCTCAACAACCGTTGGCTATTTAACACCACCGTTATAGATGACATCATCATCGCAATAGCGGCAATCATTGGATTGAGCAAAGTTCCTATAAAAGGATAAAGCACGCCTGCAGCAATAGGAATAGCAATAACATTGTAGAAAAATGCCCCTGTCAGGCTCTGTTTCATATTGCGAAGTACATGTTTTGAGAACGGTAGAATTTCTGCAATTGGTTCAAGTCCTGATCGTAAAAGTGAAAGATCGGCGGTTTCAATCGCAATATCAGAACCTAAGTGCATCACAATCCCTACGTGAGCTTGGGCAAGGGCAGGAGCATCATTAATGCCATCGCCGACCATCGCTACGATTTTACCTTGCTGTTGCAATTGCTGAATTTTCTCTGCTTTTTGCTCTGGCAAGACATCTGCAATTACACCATTTAAGCCTAACTCTTTGGCGAAATAATCGGCTGTCGATTTTCTATCGCCTGTGAGCATATAGCATTGGTAGCCTTCCGACTGAAATTTGGCTATGACTGCTTTACTTTCCACTCGCAATTCATCCGCAAGTGTGAAGACTGCTGCGAGCTGGTTGTTCACGCTTAAATAAATTTGAGTTGAACCATTATGGGCTTGCAAATTAAGTGAAGAAATCAACCGCTCATCAAGTTCTAAGAACGCTAAATTTCCCATTTTGACCATTTGACCATTCCATTCACCCGCAATACCTAAGCCTTTCACCACATTGATATTGCTGATTTCAAGGTTTTCTGCTTGTTCGGCAAATCGCACAATGGCTTTAGCAATTGGGTGGGAAGCCTGTTGTTCCAAACTTTTGGCTAATCCCAAAAGCTCACTCTCATTGCCTTGTAAGGCAGTAAATTGGGTGACAGTCATCTCACCAGTGGTAAGAGTTCCTGTTTTATCAAACACGAGCGTATCGATTTCACTGCTGGCTTGCAAAGCATCAATATTTTTGACTAATACGCCCATTTCTGCTGCACGTGCAACGCCTGCGATGGTAGACAGCGGAATCGCCAAACCAAGAGCACAAGGGCAAGCGATAATAAGTACCGTAGTAAAGACAGATAACGCAAAGGCAAAGTCTTTGCCAAGAGCCAACCAAATCAAGGCAGCGATTAACGCAATCGTAACGACGACAGGCACAAAAACAGAAGCGATTTTATCGACTAAATGAGCTAATGGTGGTTTGCTGCTTTGTGCGTGGCGAACGGCATTAATCACGCGAGCCAATGAGGTTTGAGAGCCCACTTGCTCTGCTTTGTAAATGCCTGAGCCATCTTGAATAAGCGTCCCTGCATGGACTTTATCACCCACTTTTTTCTCAACAGGCAAGGCTTCGCCCGTGAGCATTGATTCATCTACCCAAATAATACCGTCGGTTAAGATACCGTCTACCGCCAAGCGATCGCCCGTTAAGACTTGTACTAACATATCAGGCTTAATACCTTTAACTGGAATGGTTTTTGCAACGTTCTCTTCAAAAATAACCGCTTGTTTTGGGGCTAAATCAAGCAATTTCTCAAGGGCAAGCGAAGAGCGTTGTTTTGCTTTCAGCTCTAAAAATTTACCTAGGTTGATAAAGCCTAAAATCATCACACTGGCTTCAAAATAGACGTGGGCATGTACTTGAGAGAAAAGCAACAAGCCGAACGAATAAAACCATGCGACACCTGTGCTAACCGCAACGAGCGTGTCCATATTTGCTGCACGGCTTTGCAAGCTTTTCCACGCACCTATAAAGAAATCTTTACCTGAAAAATACATTGTCGCAAGACTAACAAAGGCAAGCGTAAACCAAGTAAGATGATTGCGTTCAGTGACCACCATGCCGATAAACATTCCCACAGTCATTAATCCAAAGCCGACAATTAATGCCAAAGCAAACTGCCATTTTTTATGACTTAAAATGGCTTTGGTTTGTGCTTGTTGTTTAGTACGACGTTCTTCTTCACTTTCCAACATTTCTGCACCAAAGCCGATTTTTTCGACCGCTTGAATCATCGCTTGCGAATCGGCATAGCCTTCTACGAAGGCGGTTTGGTCGGCAAGATTGACTGAGGCAAAATTCACTCCTTCAACTTTGTTAAGAGCTTTTTCCACACGGCGAACACAAGCGGCACAGTGCATACCGCTGATTAAAAGTTGGGTTTCTGAGTTAGACATTGCCTCCCTCCTTAATTACAAATTCGCCTCAAATCCGATTTCATCTACTGCATCAATTAATGCTTTTGGATCGGAATTTCCTTCAACAACCGCTTGTTGTGGTTCGAGAGAAACATTCACGCTTTCCACACCTGCAATTTCACGCAAGGCTTTTTCTACGCTTTTCACGCAGTTTCCACAATGTAAACCGTCTAATTTTAAGATGATAGCCATAATAAACTCCTGTTAAATAGTGAATGACAAATCAAAAGATCGGGTATATGCTAAACCTTAACCATAGGTTAAAGTCAAGAAGAAAAATGAATATTAGCCAAGCATCGAAAAAAACGGGGCTTTCCGCCAAACAAATTCGTGATTATGAAAAAGCGGGCTTATTACCGAGAGCTTGTCGAAGTGAATCAGGCTATCGTATTTATACCGAAGCCGATTTGGAACGATTGCATTTTATTTGCAACGCCCGTAAGGTGGGGTTTTCATTAGCTCAAATCACACATTTATTAGCATTAAATGATGACCCGCATCGTACCAGTCGCGAAGTAAAACAGCTTACCGAGCAACATATTTTAGCGTTGGAACAGAAAATCCAAGATTTACAGCAGATGCTGACGTTATTGAAAGGTTGGAACAAAACTTGTTGTGGAAATGACAATCCAGAATGTGCCATTTTAAGCGGATTGCACAAATAACCGCTAAAATTAACTTGAATTTACATAACTTGACCGCATTAACTTAGCCTTTCTGGGCAAATTAACATATAATAACGCCTGATTTTTTTAGGTATTTTTAATGAGCTTATTTAACCACTTTCACCGCAAACCGTTATTATCGCAGTTCCTTTTAGGAATCCTTGCGATTTTTTCATTGCCTGAAATTCAGCCTTGCCCTGAAAGTGAACAGACCATTCTAAATCAACCGCTTGTTCAATCTATTACCGCAGAAGTAGAGCAAGAGCAACACTTATTTCTGGCAGAAATCAAACCAGAATGCAGCGCAAACGAAGTGCAAGCGGTCGAAATTACCCCATTTTTTGCAAAAGCCTTCCATTTTGATGGTGATTTAAATCATCCGATTCGAGCAGGACCTGCATTGTTTATCTCTTAAGATTTTTAACTATATTTAACGTTTAACAAGAATGTTAAGTAGGGGAGGGTTTATCCCCTCCCGATAAATCACATAGATTTTGGACGGGGATAAACCCCGTCCCTACGATGAAACTATATAAAATAAAAAATAGGATAAACAATGATTTCAAGAGTATTAACCGCAGTTTTCGGTTCAAGTAACGATCGTACATTAAAACGCTTGCGCAAAACTGTTGCAAAAATCAACAAATTAGAACCAGCCTTTGAGCAACTTTCAGATGAGCAATTACAAGCGAAAACCACTGAGTTTAAAGAGCGTTTAAGTGCAGGCGAAACCTTACAAGCGATTTTGCCAGAAGCGTTCGCAACCGTGCGTGAAGCGAGTAAGCGTGTGATGGGAATGCGTCACTTTGATGTGCAATTAATTGGTGGTATGGTACTGACCGACCGCAATATCTCAGAGATGCGTACAGGTGAAGGTAAAACCTTAACGGCAACTTTACCTTGCTATTTAAATGCATTAACAGGCAAAGGCGTGCACGTGGTGACCGTGAATGATTACTTAGCACGACGCGATGCAGAAACTAACCGCCCATTATTTGAATTCTTAGGAATTAGCGTTGCCGTGAACGTACCTGGTATGTTGCCAGCGGATAAACGCGAAGCTTACAAGGCTGACATTACTTATTCAACCAACAGTGAATTAGGTTTCGACTACTTACGCGACAACCTCGCCCACGATAAAAATGAACGTTTCCAACGTGAATTGCACTATGCATTAGTTGATGAAGTGGACTCAATCTTGATTGATGAAGCACGTACACCATTGATTATTTCAGGTCCAGCAGAAGATGCTACTCAAATTTATCAAGCGATTGACCAAGTGATTCCACACCTTACTTTCCAAGATAAAGAAGATAGTGATGAGTACACAGGCGAGGGCGATTACACCCTTGATCTGAAAAACAAACAAGCACACTTAACCGAACGCGGTATGGTGAAAGTGGAAAACATTTTAACGCAAATGGGCTTAATGCAAGAGGGCGAAAGCCTTTACCAGCCAGCTCGCATTGCGTTGTTACATCACACCTATGCAGCATTACGTGCACACAAATTGTTTGAAAAAGACGTGGATTATATCGTTGAAAATGGCGAAATCGTGATTATTGACGAACACACAGGTCGTACGATGGCAGGTCGTCGTTGGTCTGATGGCTTGCACCAAGCGATTGAGGCGAAAGAGCACGTAAACATTCAAGGCGAAAACCAAACTGTTGCCTCTATCACTTACCAAAACTATTTCCGTTTATATGAAAAATTAGCGGGGATGACTGGTACAGCAGATACAGAAGCCTTTGAATTCCAACAAATTTATGGCTTAAACACAGTGGTGATTCCAACCAATAAACCAATCTTGCGTAAAGACCATACAGACTTAATGTTCAAGAGCGAACCTGAAAAATTCGCAGCAGTCATTAAGGATATTAAAGATTGTATTGCACGTAATCAGCCTGTATTGGTGGGTACGGCATCGGTTGAAAAATCAGAAGTGCTTTCTGACTTACTTAACAAAGCGGGTATTGCACACAACGTATTGAATGCGAAATTCCACGCACAAGAAGCGGAAATTATCGCTGATGCGGGCTTGCCAGGTGCGGTAACTATCGCAACCAATATGGCGGGGCGTGGTACGGATATCGTTTTAGGCGGTAACTGGAAAGCGGAAGTTGCAAAACTGGAAAATCCAACTGAAGAACAAATCGAAGCAATCAAAGCGGCGTGGAAAGAACGCTATGAAACCGTAATGGCAGCGGGTGGTTTACATATTATCGGTACAGAACGCCACGAATCACGCCGTATCGACAACCAGTTGCGTGGTCGTTCAGGTCGTCAAGGTGACCCAGGTTCATCACGTTTCTACTTATCATTGGACGATCCTTTAATGCGTATTTACCTCAACGAAGGTAAGCTCAATATGATGCGTAAAGCCTTTACTGAGGAAGGCGAAGCGATGGAATCGAAATTACTGACTAAAGTGATTGCTTCAGCACAAGCGAAAGTGGAAGCACATAACTTTGATGGTCGTAAAAACTTGCTTCAATACGATGATGTGGCAAATGAGCAACGTAAAGTAATCTACGAACAACGTAATTACTTACTTGAAACGGACAACGTTTCTCCAATGATTGAAACCATCCGTGATGATGTGTTTAACCAAATCATTAGCCAGTATGTTCCTCCACAATCTATCGAAGAAATGTGGGATATTGAAGGCTTAGAAGTGCGTTTGGATCGCCAATTCGGTATGAAATTACCAATTCAACATTGGTTAGAAGATGAGCCAGATCTACACGAAGAAACCTTACGTGAACGTATTCTGAACATTGCGAAAGAAGAGTACAAAGCAAAAGAAACGATTGTGGGCGAAGAAGTGATGCGTAACTTTGAAAAAGGTATCGTATTGCAAACTCTTGATGAACTTTGGAAAGAACATCTTTCAGCGATGGATTACCTCCGCAAGGGGATTCACTTACGCAGCTATGGTCAGAAAGATCCGAAAAACGAGTACAAAAAAGAGTCGTTTGCTATGTTTACTGAAATGTTGGATCTGCTTAAAACCAACGTCATCAGTGTATTAAGCCGTATTCAAGTGCGTAGTCAAGAAGAGGTTGCTGCAGAGCAACAAGCTGCTCAACAAGCACAAGAAGCAACAGAGGCTGAACAAGCAGTAGATATGGACAACCTGACTGAAGAGCAATTAGCGAACTTACATATTAGTCGCAACGATCCATGCCCTTGCGGTTCAGGCAAAAAATACAAACATTGCCACGGCAGCAAAGCAAAATATGCGTAAGCAATAACGGAAGCTAGACTGGCTTTCATATTGGAGATGCGGGGTTTATCCCCGCCCATTCATTATTTCGGATTTCTTTTACTCTATATAGTTTCTATATTTGAATGCCATTTTTTTATTACTTTATAAACTCATTTTATGACAACACAAACCGACAAAGAAAAAAAACAAGCCTACAATCTTAACAAACTGCAAAAGCGTTTACGTCGCAATGTGGGCAATGCGATTGCCGATTTCAATATGATTGAAGAGGGCGATAAAGTGATGGTCTGCCTTTCGGGCGGGAAAGATAGCTACACGCTTTTAGATATTTTGCTTAATTTAAAACTCAACGCGCCAATCCATTTTGATGTGGTGGCGGTGAATTTAGACCAAAAACAACCTGGTTTCCCAGAGCATATTTTGCCCGAATATTTAGCCAGCATTGGCGTGGAATATAAAATTGTGGAAGAAAATACCTACGGCATCGTAAAAGAGAAAATTCCAGAGGGGAAAACAACTTGCTCACTCTGCTCGCGTTTACGCCGTGGGATTTTATATCGTACCGCCACTGAACTGGGGGCAACCAAAATCGCACTTGGGCATCATCGCGATGATATGCTCGAAACCCTCTTCCTAAATATGTTTTATGGTGGTAAATTAAAGTCTATGCCACCGAAGCTGATTAGCGATGATAGCAAGCAAATTGTGATTCGTCCGCTGGCTTACTGCAAAGAAAAGGACATCGAAAAATATGCGGAAGCGAAACAATTCCCGATTATTCCGTGTAACTTATGCGGTTCGCAACCAAACCTGCAACGCCAAGTAATCAAAGAGATGTTGCAAACGTGGGATCGCCAATACCCTGGGCGAATTGAGACGATGTTCAGTGCCTTACAAAATGTCACCCCATCGCATCTTTGCGACCCGAATTTGTTTGATTTCAAAAATATTAAACACGGGCAAATGATTGAAGGCGTAGAAGGTGACCTTGCTTTTGATAAGGAAGAAATACCAGCAATTCCTGTTGTTGCAGGATTAGATGAAGACGATCACGAATTTGCACAGGAAGGATTGATCCTATTTAAAGCGGTTTAATTTTAATTAAATTTTGCAAAGTGCAAACAACTCAAATTAAGAGGATTTCTTATGTTTTCAAACGAAGTAGTGATTTCGATCATTACGTTACTCGTATTAAGTTTAATGCGAATTAACGTGGTCGTTTCACTGATTATTGCGGCCTTGGTCTGCGGGGAGATCGGCAATTATGGTGTCGATAATACCACGCTTTTCCAAGCATTAGAGAAGACCATCGGTAGCTTTACTGGTGGTTTAGGCGGCGGAGCAGAAACCGCGATGAACTATGCGGTACTCGGTGCATTTGCGGTAGCGTTATCTCGCTCTGGTGTAACCGATTTATTGGCTTACAAAGTGATTTCACACTTTGGCAAACGTCCATCGGGTCGCTCAGTGTTCTGGTTTAAATACATCATTTTATTGGTATTAACTGCCTTTGCGATCTCATCTCAAAACTTGATCCCAATTCATATTGCGTTCATTCCGATTGTTGTGCCGCCACTTTTAGGTGTGATGAACCAGCTGAAAATTGACCGCCGTGCAGTGGCTTGTGGTTTAACTTTCGGTTTAACTGCCACTTATATGTTAATTCCTGCAGGCTTCGGGCAAATCTTTATCGAAAGCATTTTGGTTAAAAACATTAATAATGTGGGTTCACAATTTGGCTTAGTGGCAACCACAGCGGAAATGACCAAAGCGATGTTTATCCCTGTGCTTGGTATGATTTTAGGCTTGCTCTTTGCATTCTTCGTTTCTTACCACAAACCTCGCACTTACGCGGAAGTGCAAGAGAAAAATGCAGATGACATTGCAGAACGTGTCGCCCACGTAAAACCATTCCACATCTGGTTAAGCGTTATTGCGATTATCGCGACCTGTTCAACGCAATTAGCGACCAATTCAACCATTATGGGCGGCTTAGTCGGTTTAGTGATTTTCGCATTAGGTGGTGTGTTTAAACTTAAACAATCGAACGATGTTTTCCAAGATGGCTTACGTTTAATGGCGATGATTGGCTTTGTAATGATTGCCGCATCTGGTTACGCAAGCGTTGTAAACTCAACGGGTGGCGTGGCTGAATTAGTGGAAGGCTTACGTGGCTCAATTGATAGCAAAGGCACCGCTGCATTCTTAATGCTAGTTGTTGGCTTGCTGATCACTATGGGTATTGGCTCATCATTCTCAACCGTGCCAATTA
Source organism: Pseudohaemophilus parahaemolyticus (assembly GCF_938021905.1). Taxonomy (GTDB): domain Bacteria; phylum Pseudomonadota; class Gammaproteobacteria; order Enterobacterales; family Pasteurellaceae; genus Haemophilus_A; species Haemophilus_A parahaemolyticus_B. The sequence goes on along the minus strand of NZ_CALIFA010000079.1, from coordinate 28,271 downwards.
TTACCTCTATCTATGTGCCTTTGTGTGTGGCTTTCAGTTTTTCACCGCTTGCAACGATGTCTATCGTTGGCGTTGCTGCTGCACTTGGCGATGCGGGTTCACCCGCTTCAGATTCTACCCTTGGTCCAACATCAGGCTTAAATGCTGATGGTAAACACGACCATATTTGGGATTCAGTTGTACCAACTTTCTTACACTTTAACATTCCGTTGTTAGTGTTTGGTTGGATTGCGGCAATGACGTTGTAATTATTATAATGTAATCATTTACTGGGGCGTGTTGCACACGCCCTTTTATTTCGTTCAATATATAAAAATATTCCGAAAAGGCTATTTATGAAATTTATCTCTTTTAATATCAATGGTTTACGTGCTAGACCACATCAACTTGAAGCTATTATCGAAAAACATCAACCCGATGTCATTGGCTTACAAGAAATCAAAGTTTCAGACGAAGATTTCCCTTATGAGTTAGTCAATCACTTAGGCTACCACGTGTTCCACCATGGGCAAAAAGGACACTACGGTGTGGCACTTTTAACCAAAAAACAGCCGCTTATAGTACGTAAAGGTTTCCCAACCGATAGCGAAGATGCACAAAAAAGAATGATTATGGCTGATATTGAGACTGAGTTTGGCGTGCTTACTGTGTTAAACGGCTATTTCCCACAAGGTGAAAATCGCAAGCATGAAACTAAATTTCCAGCGAAAGAAAATTTCTATGCGGATTTGCAAAATTATCTAGAAACCGAATTGAAACCTGAAAATCCGATTGTTATTATGGGCGATATGAACATCAGCCCAACAGATTTAGACATTGGAATTGGTGAAGTAAATCGCAAACGTTGGTTACGTGATGGAAAATGTTCCTTCTTGCCAGAAGAGCGAGAATGGTTAGAGCGTTTACAAGGTTATGGATTAGTAGATACATTCCGAACAATGTATCCAGCAGCCGATGATAAATTCTCGTGGTTTGATTATCGCTCAAAAGGCTTTGATGACAATCGTGGTTTACGTATTGACTTAGTGCTTGCATCAAAACCATTAGCGGAACACTGTGTAGAAACTGGTATTGATTTAGAAATCCGTGCGATGGAAAAACCTTCTGATCATGCTCCTGTTTGGGCTGTTTTTAAGTAATCTATTTACTAGGCATAGTAAACAAAATAAAACAGGAGCGATGCTCCTGTTTTTATAATTCAAGATATATTATCTCTGTCCTAAAGTAATAATATGCTTATTCGTGGCAATATTTGCCGCAACCCAGCCAATAAAAATACACATCACGACAATGAAAAATATTTCACTGAAATCTAAGCCAGTTAGCTCAAATTTCACGGTGAACATATCCGTTACATATTTTACGACACCGACTAAATAGCTAATAATAACTGAGCTAAATAAGATTGCTAGTAAGCTACCTAGGAAACCGTAAATCATACCTTTGTACAAAAATGGGCGGGCGATGAAGTGATCGGTTGCGCCTAAAAGTTGCTGCACTTCAATGGAAGCTCGGCTATTTGCCACATCCGTACGAACTACATTGCCAATCACTAAAAAGACGGCAATCATCATCAATAAGGTACAAAGTGTGCCAATGCGCGCGAAAAGCCAAGTTAAAGCGGTTAATTTTTCTAGCCAACCATTATCTAATCGCACTTCTTGAACGCCTTTGATATTTTGCAAACCGTTGCGAAGTGCCAGCATTTCATCATTGTTAGCAAAGGCTTTTTTCGGTTTAAGTACCACTACAGCAGGAAGCGGATTATCCTCAATAATATCTAAGGCTTCGGCAAAACCAGACCACGTTTGGAAATCTTCTAAGCTCTGCTGGCGTGAAATAAAATTCAGATGTTCAATTTTATCGGTTTCGAATTGACGAATTTTTTCTACGACAATATTGGCTTCGTTATCCGACAGATTTTTGTTGAGATAAATGGTTAATTCAGGCTCAGGATAAAATTCTGTCGAAGCGTGGTTGATATTTTTCCATAATAGATAGCTAACGGTTGGAATTGTCAACGATGCTGCAATCACCAATACGGTTAAAAACGTGCCTAACTTACGTTGCATTAAATCTTGCCAAACTGCTCGCAAGATATAGCGAGTTTGTGCACCTAATCGCGTATTCAATAAAGAAGCCATTTTCAGTCCTTTTGTTTAATTCGTTTGTAGATGCCCTTGTTCTAATACAAGGCAAGGTTTGGGGCGTTTTGCAATGATATTAGTGTCGTGAGTTGCCACAATCACTGTCGTACCTTGCTGATTAAACTCTTCAAACAGGCGGAAAATTTCAAACGAAAGTTTTTCATCTAAGTTGCCCGTTGGTTCATCAGCAAGCAGTAAAATTGGACGATGCACAATCGCACGAGCAATGTCTACGCGTTGTTGTTCCCCACCAGAAAGATGATGCGGGAAGTAGTTTTCTTTACCCGCTAACCCCACACGAGCAAGCGCTAATCTTGCTTCGCGCTCGACGATTTGTTGGTTCATTCCCTGAATAATTAAAGGTAATGCCACATTATCTAAAATGCTTCTATCTGTTAGCAAGCGATAATCTTGGTGCACCATACCAATTTTGCGACGCAAAAACGGTAATTCGTGTGAGGCAAGGCGAGTAATATCATAGCCATTAAACTCAATACTCCCGCCATTGGCACGTTCAATGCCCATAATTAGTTTCAATAACGTACTTTTCCCTGCACCAGAATGCCCTGTAAGATACGCCATTCCGCCTTTTGGAATGTGAAAGCTAATGCCTTGCAGTGCCGCTTTATTTCCTTTATAGACTTTATTGACATTACTAAATTTGATCATTGTTTTGCCTTATATTATACAACTACTTTTCTTCTTCGTGACTAAACAGGGCTTCGATAAACTCTTCTGAATTAAACGGACGCAAATCGTCAATTTTCTCACCCACCCCAATAAAACGAATTGGAATATTAAATTGATCCGCAATAGCAAAAATAACGCCACCTTTTGCTGTGCCATCTAATTTAGTAAGCGTAATACCTGTCAAGCCCACTGCTTCATTAAAGAGTTTTGCTTGGCTAATCGCATTTTGACCTGTGCCTGCATCTAAGGTGAGCATAATTTCGTGTGGAGCAGTTTCATCATATTTTTTCATTACACGTACAATTTTTTTCAGCTCATCCATCAAGTGATTTTTATTTTGTAAACGCCCTGCGGTATCAGCAATCAATACATCAATATTTCTTGCCGCAGCGGATTGCATCGCATCAAAAATCACTGAAGCTGAATCAGAACCACTAGATTGTGCAATCACAGGAATATGGTTACGTTCACCCCAAACTTGAAGCTGTTCAACCGCTGCAGCACGGAATGTATCACCCGCAGCAAGCATCACAGATTTACCTTCATCTTGGAATTTTTTCGCTAATTTACCGATTGTAGTTGTTTTACCTACTCCATTCACCCCAACCATCAAAATCACATATGGTTTTTTAGTTGTATCAATTTCAAGTGGTTGAGCCACTGGCTTTAGCACATCGGCAAGCTCAAGTTTTAATTGCTGATAAAGTAATTCAGCATCTTTAAGTTGTTGTTTGGTTGCGTGTTGAGTTAAGTTATTGATGATTTTGGTTGTGGTTGGCATACCAAGATCCGCAATCAAAAGCTGCTCTTCCAACTCTTCGAACAGATCATCATCAATTTTTTTACCGCGGAAAAAGTTTAAGAAACCTGAACCAATATTCTGCTTGGTTTTAATTAGCCCTTGAATTAAACGACTAAAAAAGCCTGTTTTATTCGCAGGTTTCTCTTGATATTCATCTTGGGTTTCTTCTTTTACTTTTTCCGCTTCTTCAGCAATTTCCTCAGAAATTTCGATTGCTTGTTCTGATTCAGAAATAACCTCTGTTTCAAGTTGAGCTTCCTCAACGATTTCATTTGCTTGCAGAGAATCAGCCATTGTGGCAAAGTCTTCTGCAATTTCATCCGCTTGCAAATTCTCATTCGAATTGTGATGAGCTGTATCAATAATAGCTACGCTCTCTTCTTTTTCTTCTTCGAAGGATTGTTCGATTTTCTCTTCTAACTCCTCAATAATATGCTCAGCAACATCCAATTTTTCTTCAACAAAGTGTTTTGCTTCATCTAATTTTTGTTCAATAAATTCGCTTACTATTTCGTGTTTTTCTTCTACAAACAGTGCATTTTCTGCTATGTTTTGTGAATCTGTTTCAATGGTTTGCTCTTGCGAAACTTGTTCTGTAATTTCTTCTTTTTTCCCGAAGCCCAACCAAGACCAAAAACCTTTTTTCTTTTCCGACATAATCTATTCCAAAAATAAATACTAAAAGTGCGTTAAGTTTACCAAAAAAATGATTTTATGAGTATGAAAAATCTTTCTTGATTTTATATTTCTATTTTCCGAAATATGCTCAATTAAGCTATAATACCATCTCCGTGAATGATTACATTTTTAGTAAGAATAATAAACATTAGGAATAAAATGGGCTTACTTCAACTTTTGTTTAGCTTTAAAGGACGTTTAAATCGGCAAGGCTTTTGGGTAGGAATTGGCATCAACTTTGTTTTTTTATTTATCGTGGTAAATTTTTTCACCTATTCAACCGCTTTTAACCCGATAATGCTTTTTCCGCTAGGGGGAAGCCTGTATAGTATTCTTTCCATTGCCGTAAAACGCTTACACGACAGAAATCGTTCTGGCAAACACGCCTTTATTTTAGCCGTGCCAATGATTTGCTACTTCATTGCCCCGCTTGCAGGTGAAACTAATGCGTGGTTGCTTGGTTTGTTGATGCCGATGTTGATTGGCACGATTGTCTTTTTAGAATGGGGCTTTTTTGCCAGCTTTCCTCAAGGCAACCAATATGGTGAGCAAGGATTATCGTTGAAATTAAAATAGCTTTTGATATTAGAAACAGAAAGTATGACCGAACACATTAAATTAAACTATCACAAAACCAAATTCTTAACCTCTGCACCAGATATTCGCTATTTACCTGAAGATAGTGGCATTGAAATTGCTTTTGCAGGGCGTTCGAACGCAGGGAAATCGACCTCGCTTAACGCATTAACTAATCAAAAAAATTTGGCTCGTACCTCAAAAACTCCAGGGCGAACTCAACTTATTAACCTTTTTGAAGTGGAACCGAACTGTAAATTAGTTGATTTGCCTGGTTATGGCTATGCAGCTGTGCCCGAGCAGATGAAAATTCAATGGCAAAAAGCATTGGGCGAATATTTACAAAAACGTGAATGCTTGCGTGGTGTCGTGATTTTAATGGACATCCGCCATCCGCTTAAAGATTTAGACCAACAGATGATCGAATGGGCGGTTTCAGCAGAATTGCCAGTGTTATTGTTGCTGACCAAAGCTGATAAACTCAGTCAATCTGAACGTAGCAAAACCGTTAAAATGGTGCGTGAAGCGATTTTACCTTTCCAAGGCGATGTGCAAGTAGAAGCTTACTCCGCATTAAAACGCCTCGGCATTGACAAATTATCAAGCAAATTAGACCGCTGGTTTGCGCCAGCATTTGAAATTTCAGCAGCATAATAGGAGAACTGAAATGTACAACTTAACCGAATTACGTCAAGAAACCGATAAAATTATCAAGAACTTATTAGCGGATGGCTCAGATCCTGAAGCCCTTTATATCATCGAACACCACGTGGCTCACCACAATTTTGATAAACTCGAAAAATTGGTGGTGGATGCTTACAAACTTGGCTATGAAATTTCAGAAGCGGAAGAGGTGGAAGAAGATGGCAACGTTTTCTTCGTGTGTGATATTGTGAGTGAAATCAACTTAAATGCGGATTTTATTACCGCCCAGCAAAAAGAATTGCTCCCATTGATTGAAAAAGCAGGGGCAGAATATGAAGGTTGGGGCACGTATTTTGAAGATCCGAATGGTGAGGACGATGAATACGGCAACGATGGCGAATTTTTTGAAGAGCACGATGAAGATTTTGATTTTGACGAAGAAGAGATTGTGCGTCATTAGTTTTATATTGCAATATAAAGGGCGGAGCGTACCTCCGCTCTTATATGTTTTACTATAGATTTATTCTATTTTTCATCTTATCTTAATAACTCCGCAAAATCTCCTTGAGATTTAATCTCTGTAAATTTTCCTTTTTGGATAATCTGTCCTCTTTTCATTACCCAAATTTCATCGCAACTCGCTAAATCTTCAATGCGATGAGTGATCATCAGTGTTGTGTGTTGTTGGCTTAAATGGTGCAAGGCTTGTAGCACTTGTTGCTCAGATTGCAAATCTAAACTGGCAGTCGGCTCATCTAACATCAATAGTTCATAGTTTCTTAGCAACGCTCGAGCGATGGCAATACGCTGAACCTGTCCTCCAGAAATGCCTGCATTGCTGTCTTGCACTTGATGTTCCAAGCCTAAACGGTAAACAAACTCATCCGCTTTAGAAAGCAAAAGAGCTTGTGTAAGAGCTTGTTCTGATACTTCGTAATTGCCAAGCAAAATATTTTCTTTTAATGAACCACGAATAAGCTGAGGGTTTTGCCCTACCCAAGCTAACTTTTCTCGCCATTGGATTAAATTTAATTCACGTAGCTCAATGCCATTGATGGTCACTGAGCCTTCATAAGGCAAGAAACCAAGTAGCATATTCATCAATGAGCTTTTTCCTGCTCCACTCTGCCCAACTAAAGCGATATGCTGTTTTTCGCAAATATCAAAATTGAGTGGTTGAGTTAGGCGTTTACCTTGTGGAGAAAGCACCACGCAATCTTTGGCTTGAATAACAAGCGGTTGATTTTTGAAATCTTTTTGCGAAGTTTGGCAAGATAACACCTCTTCATTTAAAAAGGCTTCAATATTATCCGCTGCTGCAATCGCTGCAGCTTTATCATGGTAGAAAACGCCTAATTCACGCAATGGCTGATAAAATTCTGGTGCAAGCATCAAGCAGAAAAAGCCCGTAAATAATCCTACAGCAACGCCATAACCACCAAAATCTAGCTCACCTAAGAAGGTAAAACCAAAGTAAACCGCCATTACTGCAATCGAAATTGCCGTAAAAAACTCAAGCACAGCCGAAGAGAGAAACGCCATTTTCAACACATCCATGGTGCTTAAACGGAACTCTTCGGTGCTTTGGTAAATTTGCTCAGTCTGCTTTTCTGCTTGCCCAAATAGACGGATGGTTTCTAATCCGCGAAGTTTATCCAAAAATTGACCACTCATTCGTGAGAGTACGCCAATATTGCGTTGGTTGGCTTCCACCGCTTTAATTCCTGCCAATGCCATAAAAATCGGAAGCAGCGGTAGTGTTGCAAATAAAATTAAACCTGCCGCCCAGTTAATTGGGAAGACTACGCAGAGGATTAAGATAGGCACAATCAACGATAAAAACTGCTGTGGCAGATAACGAGCATAGAAATTATGCAGATTTTCGACCTGCTCTAACATCAAATTTGCCCAGCTGCCCGTTGGTTTTTGCTGGAGCGACATAGGTCCGACCGCTAACAGCTTTTGAATAATCTGCTGGCGTAAATGCAAGCGCAAGGTCTGCCCCGCTTTAAAGCCCATTCGCTCACGCAACCAAATCAACACCGCTCTGGCGGTAAAGCAGCCGAATAATAATCCTATTTCAGCTAGAAATTGGCTTGCGGTTTGATGTTCAATAATGATTTTATGTAACATCAAGGCAATCAGTACCATCTGTCCCATCATGAACAAGGCGCTGATTGCGCCAAAGAGCACATTGAGCAGCAGATATTTTTTCACAGTTTTCTGCTGTTCACGTAGCCATTTTTGTAGAAGTTTTTGTCGTTCTTTTTTCATTTATTTCTCTGTAAGTGCTTGGCGTATTTTTAATCAAAATCAAAACGATACATTAAATCGACAGCTTGATTTACGCTAGAAACCCATTGTAAATACAATTTCGGGGCGAGATTATAGCGTAAAGTTAGCTCCGTTAAAGGGGCAAAAATGCCTACGCCATATTTCACTCTAAATTTGGGCGTGAGGCTCGCACTCACTTCCACTTTCGTATTATCGCCAATCCCTGCCGTGCTTACACTTAAATCATTTAAGCCAAAAGCACTGCCCACTTTGCCGACCGTTTTGCTGCTTTTTGCCAAACTCATACCGAGCAAGGCTGCCGCCATTGAGTTACTCGAGCTGGTATCACCGCTACTATCTAACGAACGCCCTGTTAAGATATAAGAAAGCGCATTATTTTGTGACATCGCAGGCTCTGAGAACACTTTAACTTCAGGGCTATCCGCCAAGCCAACCACTTTTACACCAGCGGTAATTGAACTATCTTCCATTGCTTCTGGATTGCGAATTGCTTCAATATTCAAACTTGGTTGAGAAGGCAAGCCCGCAAAGCTGATTTGTCCTTTGCGGATAATTAAATCCTGTCCAAATGATGCGTATCGCCCTTCGGTTAAATTTACTTGACCATACAACCCTAAACCCTGTTTGCCTTGGCGCACCGCAATGGTGCCATCTACATTGGCTTTTAAGCCGTAAGCATTGAGTTTCACATCATCGCCAATATGGATGTTAATGTTCGATTTAATCGCCATTCCGCTTGGCGTAGTTTGTGGAATTTGACGCTGTGCCAGCGGGATTTTTTTCTTCACAGAACCATCCATAATCACTTCGTCATCACTTACGCTTACCACGCTTTCTGGCAACTCTTCAACCTCAATCCTTGCCCACGGAATATCAATGTTACCGCCTAATTCAAGCTCTTTTGGCATGACTGAAACCGAAATATTCGGGCTTACTTCCACTGTCCCAATATTTGGCATACTCACTTTAAAGCGATTCGCACGGGCATTGATTGTACTTCGCCATGCGTCTAATTTTCGCCAATCGGCAGCCCCCTCTAAATGCAGATCACTCTCTGGCGTTTGAACCACACCCGAGAGGGTAGAACTCGCTCCATGGAAATGCATCGCTAAACGCCCATCAGTAATATCAAACGGCATTGAAACCGATTTCGCACGTAAATTGCTTAAACCTAATTGCCCGTGTAATTGTGGTGCAAGCACATTTCCGCCCATCGTTAATTTTGCATTGATATTGCCATCAACCGATTCTCCGCCCGTTAATAACGGTTTGATTAAACGAAGCGAAAGCTGATCAATTTCAATTTGTCCAGATAATGTTCGTGACTTAGTAATGTCTTTCATCACTAAATCTGTTGCTAATCGCCCGTTATTTTCAATCCGTAAGTCTGTTTTCAGATTTAAATTATTGTCTGCCAAACGAGCGTTGATTTTAAGTGGGCTTGCCGTAATCGGGAACGTTTTGCCCTCCGATAAAGCTTGCGTAAATTTTAAGTGATGTGAATTAACCTCTAAATTTACTTGCGGTGCTCTGTTTTTAAACCACGCTGCATCGCCTTTTGCCGAAAGAATGCCCGATAATTGCGTGCTATTATCTAAATAGGTTTTTAGCATCGCTAAATCTAATCGCTTGATCTCAAACGGAATTTTCCCTTCTTGCCCCGCATTAAAAGTTTGCGGGAAGCAGAGTTCAGCGTGCGAATTTAACCAGCAATGAGGAGACACTTGGGCGTTAATTTGCTGATTGTTGTAATTCACATTTACCGCTTGGTTGGTTCTAAATTTGCCGAGCTCTCGGTTTTCAATTGCCAATTGGCTGATTTGCCCATTCCACACTTGTTGCAAGCGGTCAAATTTGCCAGAAAGTTGCAAATTTGCCGAGATTGGGTCGCCTTTTGCGTTGAATGTGAGGCTATGTTGCGCTTCTGAACCTTTCGCATTGAGATCCGCTTTTTCGACTTTCATTTCGCCATAGGCAAATTTTTGCAGCGTTAATGCAACATCACCTTGAATGGTTTTCTCGGTCGTGACTTTTCCTTTCGCTGTTAAATGTTGCAAATTAAGATCATCATAAGCTACATTATTTGCTGTTAGATCGAGATCTAAGTTTGGCTCGCTCACTTTACCCGAAAGCGTCACATCACCTTTGATGCCTGCTTTTAAACGTGGCACTAACCCTTGCAAATTCGGGGCGTCTAGATTGGCGGTAAAGTTTGAACTGTCCCCCAATACGCCTTGCATTGCGATGCGGTTTTCACCATAAATCAAGGTCGCATTTGGTACGTTCAGCAAGGTTCGATGATCGGACTTCAATTGTCCTTGAAGCTGTAAAGTCCGTTGTGAAAGTGTCCCCTTGATGTCTATTTTGGGCACATCCACCGCCCATTCATTGTGCTCTTCCCCGCGAGCGGCATAACCTTTACTTTCAAGATCACCACTTAACACTGCAGCCCAATCTGGAGAGAGAGATTTTGTGTTGATATTATTGAGCTGTAATTTGCTTTGCCATTCTATTCCATCACGCCAATCCACTAAGCCAGAAAGCTGAGCTTTGCCGTCTAAAGCGGTTAAATTTAGGCTATCAATTGCAAAATGGGTAATCGTGCCATTACCTTTTAAATCCACGCTAGAAGCAGGAATATTCATCCCTTTTGCATTGCCCGAAAGCGTGAGCTGATAATGGTTCATATCGCCTTGTAAATTCAACGCAACATTATTTAATTTCAGCGGATCATTCTTATCTTGCGTAATGGCATAGCTTGCCGACGGGCTTTTTAGGCTAAGATTAAACGGATTTTTCTCCGTGGTTAACGCAATATCACCTATTAATTCGGCTTGAATTGCCCCTATCGTTTTTACATTTAATGCCGTTTTTTGGAAAAGATCACCAGAAAGTGCAATATCGGCATTATTCACAGGAATTGCCGATGAGAAGTTTTGCAAACCTTCTGCGTGCAATTGCAAATCAAGCGGGTAATCCCCGTTTAGCATCAGCTGCCCTTGTGCGGAAAGATTGCCTTGCTGACTTTTCAGATTTAAACGGCTAATTTCAACCGTTTGGTGATCCGCTTTTGCCGCTAAAGTTGCCTGATCTAAATTAAAAATCTGGCTCGGTTTCTCATCTGGGGTTAATGGCTTTTGGCTGATATTGATATTGGCTAAATTCAGCTGTTCAATATTGAAATCAAGCGGCAAAACAAGCGGTTGTTTTTTGGTTAAAAATGGCGAATTTAGCGTTTGCTGAATAGCCGCCCAATCAATCGGCGCTTTTGCAGATTGTTCTTCAGATTGAACCGCTTGTTTTGCCTCGGCATCCTCCGCTTTCATTGGGGCAAGCGAAATCGCCAAGCCATTTAACTCGGTGGGGAAAAGGGTCACAGAGCGCCCTTCACCTTGAATGCCCGACTGGAAATGATCAAGTTGAATATCTAACGCATCCACTTTCACGCTGATATTATCCAGCGCAATCTTTTTCGCAGTAATCCCAAGCGGGAGATTAAGTTCGGTAAAAGGCTCGCTCTCTTCTTGAGGTTGAGATGGCGGAAGTTTGCTCGTGTCAATCGCAACGATTGTATCTTTTAAGCTCAAGTTTTCAAGGCAAGCATCATATTTCCATAGGCAAGAAAAATCGAAATGTAACTGTACTACGCCTGCAGAAACCTCCACGCCTGCCATGTTGTATTGGGTGTTGGTCAGCGTTAGCCCTTCTTGTAAGCTACCTTCAACCTGTTCAATGGAAAGCTCATCTAATAAGCGTTCAGCCAAATGAATGACCGAACGTTGCCCGTAACCAGTGGCAAGATAGCCCATTCCGCCAACCAAAAGTAGCGGAATCCCGCACAGCACCCAACGCAGAAATTTAACTTTGCATTTTGGTTTTATGTCTGAAGATTGCTTTTCAGTTTCGCTCAATTTTTCTGTGATTTCTTGTTCTTGCATACTAAAGTTCTGAACCTAATCCGATATAAATTTGCACGCCTTTTTCATTGCTTGGCGATTTTACAGGTGTTGCGACATCAAGTTTGATGGAGCCAATAGGTGACACCCAACGCACGCCAATGCCTGCCCCTGCGTGTAAATCTTTGCTGTTGAATTTGTCGGACGCTAATCCCGTATCATAAAAAGCGGCTGCCCACCAATCTGGATAAACTTGATATTGATATTCGACCGAACCTGTGGCTAAACGCGAGCCGCCGAGCCGTTTTCCGTTATTGGGATCGCGTGGTGAAATATCTTTGTAGCCAAAGCCTCGCACGCTCATATCGCCCCCCGCAAAATAGCGTAATGCTGGCGGGATTCGTTCAAACTCTTTAGCGTGAATACTGCCCACTTCGCCGCGCAATACAAAACGATGGTTTTTAAAGTAGGTTCGAATCCAAGCGGTAGACAGTTTCCAGCTATAAAAATTAACATCTGAAGTCAGATCTTTCGATCCCCAGTTCACCGTTAATTTTTGCGTATCGCCCCACAATGGGAAACGACGTCCATCTGAACGGGTGCGATTTAATGATGCCGTTGGGTAAATCAGCAACGTTTTATGAGAAATATTTGCTTGCGTGAAGGAATCGTAGCGTACTTTCACGCCAGTCGAAAACGACCAGCCTGTCTCACGTGTCCAAAATCGCATTAAGCCCAAAGTTGCAGCGGTTGATTTGGTATCATGTTGATCTTCACGCTCAATCCCACCAGACACTTGGTAATAGTAGTGAATCGGATTCGCTCTCACAGGAATGTTATAACCAAATTCTGCGGTCTGTTCAGGGCGAGAAATGTAAGTGCGGGATTCAAAACTATGCCCACGGCTGTTAATCCAAGGCTTTTTCCAGTTAAATTGCAAGCGTGGTCCCACATAGGTTGCAAAACCTAAACCGACTTCCATCTCATTACGTTTACGTGGCTGAAAGAGCACATTGAGATCCACCGTTTTCTGCGCTTCATTCAGCTTTGGTTCAACCAACACAGAAGAGAACCAATTACTAGACGTGTAATCTGAAGTCAGCGTGGTTAAATCATTTCCGTTGTATGGCTCGCCCGTATGGATTTTAAGAATATTCCGCAAATAATCTTCACGAATTTGGTTGTCGGTAAATTGGATTTCTCCATAACGATAACGCTCACCGCTGTCGTAACCTAATCGCCAATCGGCGGAATGCTCGGTTGGATACACCTCAAGACGATGATAGAGCCAATGCCCATCAAAATAGCCTTTTTTGAAGGCAAGCCCTTCTAAGCTACTTTTGAAATTATCATAAACGCGATGATATAAAGTCGTCCCTTTTTTCGGCACGGTGGTGAGCAGCTGTTCAAAATCTGGATCGGTTTTCGCCTCACCAATAATTTGCACATCCGTTTCATCAATTTTGACGGTTTCTTTATCCAACTCAACATTCAACACTAAAAGTGGCTTTTTGCCCTCACGCGGTTCTAGTACAAACTGATATTTGGTGTTGTAGAAACCTTTGGCACGCAAGCCTTTATCAACTGCATTTTTGACTAAATATTGGTAGCGCTCCGAGCCATCGGCATATTCGGGAGCGATTTGCGATAAAAAAATCTGCACGTTTGCCCAAGCATCTTTATCTCTGCTTGCAATGCCTTTCACCTCTAAATCAACTTGAGCTTGTTCGCTATTCTCCGACGGCTCAGAAGCGGTCGAATTTTCTTCCTCTTTTGCGATTTCTTCTGCATAGCTCAATGAAGAGATTGCCATCAGGCAACAAAGTGTTAAAAAACGAAGTTTAAAATGCACGTTATTTCCTTGGAAATCACCTAGGGCTACACGCCCTAGGTTAGTAATAAATGTGTCCCTATGGGACACCAATCATTGTAATCATTCCAGCCCCATCGGGGCTGATTTATGCGTAACCTAGGGCAAAAGCCCTAGGGTGATACTGGCTGCGATAAACCTATCTCACCAATCTCAACGGATTCACCGCTACACCAGCTCGAGTAATACCGAAATAAAGCGCAGGGCTACTTCGACCGCCAGAGTTCCCCACGGTTGCAATCGTTTGACCTGCTAAAACGCGTGCGCCTTCTTTTACCAAAATGCTTTGCGTGTAACCATAAACAGATAAATCATCACGACCGTGGCTGATAACCACCATATTGCCATAGCCTTGTAACCAGCCTGTGGTAACAACACGCCCGCTTGCGATAGCCCGAATTGGTGTGCCTGCACTGGCTGAAATCACGATGCCATTCCAACCATTACCAAATTTAGTCACGACTTTACCAGAAACTGGCATTGAATATTTGCTTGAACCTAAACCACTGCCCGCTCGTACTTGCTGTTTCTCACTTTCAGTTGCTTTGCGGTTTTCTTCTCGGCTTTTCTTCGCTTCTAACTGAGCAATATCGCGTTTTTCTTGCTCTTCAGCTTGGTGCGTTGCTGCCACTAATTTTTCTTGGAGTGCAGCAGCGTTTGCTTTCAATTCCTCTAATTGGCTTTGGTCTTTTTCAAGCGTTTTATCAATCGCCTTTAATGTATTTTCACGCTCCCGCTGCACTTTTTTTAAGTCTTGCTCTTGCTTCTTTTGGGTCGAAAGCTGTGTTTGATGTCCTTTCTGCTGTCCTTTTAGTTCATCGCGACGCGCTTTTAGTTCCTCTTGGGTATGGCGTAAATCATTAATTAAATCAATGCGAACTTGATTGATATGCTCATAGTAAGCGGTCATTCTGTCCGCATTTTTTGCAGAATCGGACATCAACCGCTCAAGCACAGAGGGATGAATACCCGAACGGTATGCAGAATCCAGCTGATCTTTTAATCGCTCTTTTTGCTCTTTTTCTTGCTGTTCTAACCGTTTGATTTCTTGCTCTGTACGTTTAATCGAAGCGCGAATATCCGCCAATGAACTTTCAGTATCTTTTAGCTTGGTAAAGACTTGCCCCATTTCCACTTCTTGCTGTTTAAGTGTGGCTTGCAACGCATTACGTTTTTGGCGGCTTTCATTGATTTTACTTTTCTGTTTTTCAATTTTTTGATTGATTTCAGAAAGTTGATTGGCGTTGCTTATCGCAATTAGGCTATTTAAACCAAATAAGCTAAATATAAGAACGAAAAGATAGCGAATTTTCACAAAAAATTCCTTAAGAGAGCAGATGTAAACAGTGCCTATTTTAGTGAAATTTTTGAGGAAAATCAGCTTTTCTACGACTTTTTATACCCTTTTACAAAAAGAAAGTGGCTCACCCTTTAAAAATCAAGGATTTTTTGCTATAAATAGCCCGTTTTCATAATCAACTCAACTTAATAGGAGCTCCTATGGAATTAGTATTTATTCGCCACGGTTTCAGTGAGTGGAATGCTAAAAACTTATTTACAGGTTGGCGTGATGTTAATTTAACAGAACGTGGTATCGAAGAAGCAAAAGCAGCGGGTAAAAAATTATTAGGCGCTGGTTACGAATTTGATATCGCATTCACTTCTGTATTAACGCGTGCAATCAAAACTTGTAACATCGTATTAGAAGAATCTAACCAATTATGGATTCCTCAAGTGAAAAACTGGCGTTTAAACGAGCGTCACTACGGTGCATTACAAGGCTTAGATAAAAAAGCAACAGCGGAACAATATGGTGATGAGCAAGTTCACATCTGGCGTCGTTCTTACGACATCTCTCCTCCTGACTTAGATCCGCAAGATCCAAATTCTGCACACAATGACCGCCGTTATGCACACTTACCAAAAGATGTGATTCCAAACGCAGAAAACTTAAAAATCACATTGGAACGTGTTTTGCCATTCTGGGAAGACCAAATCGCACCAGCATTATTATCTGGTAAACGTGTTCTTGTAACGGCTCACGGTAACTCATTACGTGCATTAGCAAAACACATTATCGGTATTTCTGATGCTGAAATTATGGATTTCGAAATCCCAACGGGGCAGCCATTAGTGTTAAAACTTGATGACAAATTAAACTTTGTAGAGAAATTCTATCTATAAGCCAATTTGAATTGAGAGCCTAGAATGGAAATTCTAGGCTTTTTTTCACCCTATTTTAGGCTATAATGGAGTGCAACCTAATACGTTTATACTCTGCATTACAATGGAGGTTTTATGGTAGCTATTCGACACTCTCACGAACTTAACCCTGCAACATTTGAACTCGCTGGTTGGAGTGAGTCGTTGCATATGTCTCCTGTTACCTTTGATAAATTGCAGAATGCGTGGCGATATTCGCAAGAAAAGCTAGACCCCACTCAATATGAATTGATGTGGGATGGCATTGAAATGGCAGAAATTCTCTATGGCTTGAATATGGATGATGATAGCCTTGTTGCCGCAATGCTTTTCCCTCTTGTTAAAGGCAATATTATTGACCTTGTGCAAGTCAAAGAAGATTTCAGCAACCAAGTGAAAAACTTGGTAAAAGGCGTGTTGGAGATGGAAAACATCCGCCAACTCTCATCTAATTCTGCTTCCGATCTGCAAATTGATAATATTCGCCGTATGCTGTTGGCAATGGTGGATGATTTCCGCTGTGTGGTCATCAAGCTTGCCGAACGCATTACTTATCTCAGAACTAAAAATCGTTATAGCGAAGAAGATATTGTACTTGCGGCAAAAGAGTGCTCACACGTGTATGCACCTCTTGCTAATCGTTTGGGCATTGGGCAATTGAAATGGGAGCTTGAAGATTACTGCTTCCGTGCGCTGCACCCGCAATGTTACCGCCAAATTGCGAAATTCGATCTTGGTGAACGCCGTGTCGATCGTGAAAAATATATTGCAAATTTTGTGGCGGATTTAACCGCTTCACTAAAAGAAGAATTAGACGAAGTGCAGGTTTATGGTCGTCCAAAACATATTTACAGCATTTGGAAAAAAATGCAGAAAAAAAATCTGCGTTTCGATCAATTATTTGATATTCGTGCTGTACGCGTCATCGTGCCAAAATTAGAAGATTGCTATACTGCACTGAGTATTATTCATACCCAATATAAACATCTACCAGAGCACTTTGATGACTATATCGCTCAGCCTAAACCTAACGGCTATCAATCTATTCATACCGTAGTGATCGGCAAAAGCGATAAACCTATTGAAGTGCAAATTCGCACGCAAAAAATGCACGATGATGCCGAACTTGGCGTTGCCGCTCACTGGAAATATAAAGAAGGGGCAACTGCGGGGCGTTCAGGCTATGAAGAGAAAATCGTTTGGCTGCGTAAACTCTTAGCGTGGCAAAATGATATTGCGGATTCTGGAGATGTGCTTGATGAAATGCGCTCACAGGTGTTTGATGATCGCGTCTATGTCTTTACTCCACGTGGCGAAGTGATTGATTTGCCAAAAGATGCGACACCTCTTGATTTTGCTTATGCAATTCATAGTGAAATTGGTCACCGCTGCATTGGGGCGAAAGTAGCGGGCAAGATTGTGCCATTTACCTACAATCTCAAAATGGGAGATCAGGTTGAAATTATTACCCAAAAACAACCGAATCCAAGTCGTGACTGGCTTAATCCAAACACAGGCTTTGTGAACACCTCAAAAGCACGTTCCAAAATTATTGCGTGGTTCAAAAAACTTGATCGTGAGAAAAATATCCCGATTGGGCGTGAAGCTCTTGAAGCAGAAATGATCAAACTAGGCTTAACGCACAAGCAAATCGAAACTTATGCATTGCCACGTTACAACCTCAAACAGATGGACGATCTGTATGCGGGCATTGGTGGTGGCGATATTAAACTCAACCAGCTCAGCCACTATTTACAAAGCCGTTTAATTAAACCTACCGCCGAGCAAGAAGATGAAGCGGTATTGAAACAGCTTAATAAAAACTCGCATCAAAAAGCCCAAAATGGTCAAGTAATTATTGAAGGCGTGGGCAACTTGATGCACTCCATTGCACGCTGCTGCCAACCAATTCCAGGCGATCCGATTGTAGGCTACATCACTCAAGGTCGCGGTATTTCAATTCACAAAGCTGATTGTGAACAGCTGTTTGAATTACAAAGCCTTAATCCAACTCGTGTGGTAGAAGCCCAATGGGGAAGTTATGCTGGCGAAGGCTTAAGTCTTACCATTCGTATTATTGCCAACGACCGTAACGGTTTACTGCGTGATGTGAGTGCAATTATGGCAAACGAGAAAGTCAATGTATTAAGCGTTGCTAGCCGTATTGATGCCAAACGTAGCCTTGCAATTATCAATATGGAAATTCAGATGAACAATGTGGCAATGCTGAATAAAATCTTGGCTCGCATTACGCTTCTTGATGATGTGATTGAGGCAAGAAGAGCTGGATAATTCATTGATACTCACTTTTACTTATTCCCTTGCTATTTAGTGGGAATTTTTATTTAACTCTTATTAAAAGTAATAAAATTACTTGTTTTTCCATTTTTACCCCCCATAATGGGAAAATTATTTAAAACCAAAGAAGAGAGCAAATTTATGGCACCAAGAAAAAAGAAAACTATTGCATTGCCACTTTTGCCACTGCGTGATGTAGTGGTGTTCCCGAATATGGTAATGCCATTATTCGTTGGACGTGAAAAGTCGGTGCTTGCACTACGTGCTGCGATGGATGCAAACAAGCAACTGTTTCTTGTTACCCAAAAAGATCCGCAAAATGAAAATCCGACATTAGATGATATGTATGACATCGGTGTAACTGCTAATATTATCCAAATGCTAAATCTACCAGATGGTACGGTGAAAGTGTTGGTGGAAGGTCAGACTCGAACCAAAATTGAGAAGGCTCACGATGATGAATCTGGTTTTTGGGCAGAACTAAGCGTGATTGAAACAACGGATAATGCCGAATCTGAAGAGCTAGCTGCACTTACAAAAACTACCTTTGCTGAGTTCGAAAATTACGTTAAAAATAATAAAAAAATTCCCACTGAGATTTTAGTTAAATTGCAGAAAATCAGCGATCAAGAACGCTTAGTGGATACGATTTCAGCCAATCTTTTAACGCCTGTTGCGAAAAAACAAGAGCTTTTAGAAGAGGCTAGCTTACTCAAACGTTTCGAAACTTTGTTGATTGCAATGGCAACTGAGCTTGATTCAATGCAGATGGATAGCCGCATTCGTGCACGCGTGAAAGAGCAGATGGAAAAAAATCAGCGCGATTACTATCTAAATGAGCAAATCAAAGCGATCCAAAAAGAGCTCGGCAATAATGAAGATGTTGAGCAGAGCGAATTAGATAAACTGAAAGCAAAAATCAATGAAGCGAAATTACCTGTGGATGTGTTAGAAAAAACAGAAGCAGAATTCAAAAAGCTCAAAGTGATGCCACAAAGTTCTTCTGAAGCAGCGGTGATCCGTGGTTATATTGACTGGATTTTACAAATGCCGTGGCACAAAAAATCAGCCGTGAAAAAAGACTTAGCCAAAGCACAAGAGATTTTAGATAAAGATCACTACGGCTTAGAGCGTGTGAAAGAACGCATTGTGGAATACCTTGCGGTACAAAGCCGTTTGAACAAGCTTAAAGGTCCAATTCTTTGCTTGGTCGGTCCACCAGGGGTAGGGAAAACCTCACTCGGTCAATCGATTGCGAATGCCACAGGGCGTAAATATGTGCGTATGGCGTTAGGTGGTGTACGAGATGAAGCAGAAATTCGCGGGCATCGTCGTACTTACATCGGTTCAATGCCAGGCTCGTTGATGATGAAAATGGCAAAAGTAGGTGTGAAAAATCCGCTCTTCTTGCTTGATGAAATAGACAAAATGGCACAAGATATGCGTGGCGATCCTGCTTCGGCATTATTAGAAGTGTTAGATCCAGAGCAAAACAAAGCGTTTAACGACCACTATTTAGAAGTGGATTACGATTTGTCTGATGTAATGTTTGTGGCAACCTCAAACTCAATGAATATTCCACCAGCGTTGCTTGACCGTATGGAAGTAATTCGTCTTTCAGGTTATACCGAAGATGAAAAATTACACATTGCTCGTGAGCATTTAATTGCAAAACAGCAAGAAAATAACGGCTTGAAAAAAGGTGAATTGGTTATCGAAGATGGGGCGATTATAAGTATTATTCGCTACTATACCCGTGAAGCGGGTGTGCGTAACCTTGAGCGTGAAATTGCCAAAATTTGCCGTAAAGCAGTAAAAGCGTTAGTGTTGGATAAAAAATTAAAATCTATTACTGTCAATGAAGATAACATTACCGATTATCTAGGTGTGAAACGTTTTGACTACGGCAAAATGGATAATCAAAACCGCGTAGGTGAGGTAACAGGTTTGGCGTGGACAGAAGTCGGAGGGGATTTACTTACCATTGAAACCGCTTCTGTACCAGGTAAAGGTAAATTCTCTTACACAGGCTCTTTAGGCGATGTGATGAAAGAATCTATCCAAGCGGCGATGATGGTCGTGCGTGCACGTGCCGATAAACTCGGTATTGCTGACGACTTCCACGAGAAACGCGATATTCACGTCCACGTTCCAGATGGAGCAACGCCAAAAGATGGTCCAAGTGCAGGTATTGCAATGTGTACCGCCTTGATTTCTAGCCTCACAGGTAACCCTGTGCGTAAAGAAGTGGCGATGACAGGTGAAATCAGCTTGCGTGGTAAAGTGTTACCAATCGGCGGCTTAAAAGAGAAACTTTTAGCAGCACATCGTGGTGGCATTACCACTGTCATCATTCCAAAAGAAAACGAGAAAGACTTGGAAGAGATTCCAGCTAATGCGAAAACAGCACTTTCGATTCACTCTGTGGAAACCATTGACGAAGTATTGGCAATCGCCCTTGAAAATCCACCGCTAGGCATTGAAATTGTACCAAGCAAAGCTGTGAAGGTGAAGAAAACAACGAGAACGAAAGCGATTCAATAATCTCTAAAAGGTATAATAGATCAAAGTGTTGGTAAAAAGTGGCTTAAAGCCTTATATTACAAGGCCCTAAGCCCTTTTTTTGAAACATAAACCTAAAATGTCCATTTTGCCAAAGTACAAGAATAAAGAAACAGGGTAAAAAATAATGTTCAGCATTACTTTTGCCATCAATATAATAAAGCCTTTATCCTAAAGAATAAATTAGCTCATATTAACATTTAGTCTGATTACACTTCTGGAAAACAAACCTACCAGCAACTTTCAATAAAATATCAATGTTTGTCAGTACAATCCAACGATATATTGATAAAGCCCCTAAATCGCATTTAAAACTACTTAAAAATAGATATCTGAGCATCATGGATATAACTTTTTTTCCATCGCTATTAATGTGTTTTAGTCCTGATGGATTCGAATACAGATAAGGTTGTTAGCTATCATTTTATACGGACGAAAAAAGATATTTACTACACGCTTACTTTGGATTGATTACGAGGAAAAGATTATATAATTCAATCAATTACCTGTGAAGGCAGGCAAGGTCTAATAAAAAATCTTTTTAATGCACCAGTGTAGGTGTGCCAGTTTTATATGGTAGCCATCGTGATGAGAAAGTTAAGGAAAAAACATCAATCACAAGTGGGTAAAGAGTTAAAAATAATTGCAAAAACATTGGTAGAGAGTCCAAAAAATGAATTTTATCTTCGAAAATCATACCGAAATAAAAATTGAAAGGATGATAAATAGACTTAAGGGATTATTTAAGCATTTTAAGCACCAATTAAATAATCACAACGAATGAACTAAAAGACATAAGGTTATGTTTATAAAGGATTTTTTAAATAAAAATAGTTGCTAATATTTTGAAAAATAAACATTAGCAACTGTTTTATCTATTATGACGGCGTATTTTCGATATTTATTTCAGCATGTTAAAGGCAATTCGATATTATGTAGAACTGCCCTTTTAGTTTATAAATTTCTCAACGCCTCAATACGTTTTTCAAGTGGAGGGTGACTCATAAACAATTCTTTTGAACGCACACCGTTAATCATAAATGCTGCTAATGAACCTTCCATTTCTTGAGGTTCATGAACACGTTGTAAACGTTGTAATGCCATAATCATTTTTTCTTTGCCAACTAATTTAGCGGAGCCCGCATCCGCACGGTATTCACGGTAGCGAGAGAACCACATTGCAATCATGGTTGCAATCACACCAAATACCATTTGTAAAACAATATCTGCAATCCAGAACACTATCGTGTTTGTGCTTGAATTACCATTTTCATCTTTGGTGCTTGCCACCGCAGTTGAAATCATACGAGAAAGGAAAATCACAAAAGTGTTTAACACACCTTGCAATAAAGTCATTGTTACCATATCACCGTTCGTAATGTGGGCAATTTCGTGAGCAACAACTGCTTCTGCTTCATCTTCGGTCATATTGTCCAACAAGCCAGTACTTACTGCGACAAGCGAGTTATTTTTAGTTGCCCCCGTTGCAAATGCATTTACGTCAACAGAGTGGTAAATCGCAATATCTGGCATTGGAATGCCTGCTTGTTGAGATTGGCGTTGAACGGTGTTGAACAGCCATTGTTCTGCTTGGTTACGAGGTTGTTGAATTACTTCCGCTCCTACTGAACGTAATGCCATTGTTTTTGATAAGAACAGGGAGATTAAAGAACCTGAAAAGCCAAACACAAGCGATAACACCAAAATGCCTGCGGTACTCTGGCTTTGAATGCCAGTTACTTTAAAAATAATGTTTAACACAATCCCTAATACAAAGGTAATCGCAAGGTTGGTTAATAAAAAGAGAATGACACGTTTTGCCATTGATTAAACTCCAAATAAAGGTAAAAAAACTCTCCCTATAATGAGGGAAATGTCTGAGAATTCAAGCTATCAGACAACATTTATTCCCATAAATTTAACTGATTTGTAATTTTTCTGCTTGGAAAATGTACATTTAAGCCAATTAAACGAATATTACGCTCATTTCTACGTGCCCAAACTTGATGCAATAATTCTCTAAATCGTTCAAATTCAAGCCCATCTGTGGTGCGTTCAATCGTTGTTTGGTTGAAGTCTTCAAATTTTAGTTTGATGCCCAGTTTTTTAAATTCATGCAGAGGTGTATCTGCCCAATTACGTTGAATTCGGAAAAGCAGCTTGTGATAAAGTTCATCGATAATCAGTTCTGCCTGTGCGAGTGTGTTGATATCTTGCAAAAGCGTATTTTCAACTGCGAGGGATTTACGCGGGCGATCAATCTCTACTTCACGAATATCAATACCGTGGCAGAAACCCCACAAGCGTTGTCCAAATTTACCAAACTCTTGATAAATCAGCGTTTGCGAGCTTTGTTGAACATCTTGGCAAGTGAGCAAGCCCATTTGTGCGAGCTTCTCTTGAGTGACTTTCCCCACACCAGGGATTTTTTTAAGCGGTAGATTTTTAACAAAATTTTGCACCTCTTCAGGCGGAATCACAAATTGACCGTTTGGTTTATTCTGATCAGAAGCAATTTTTGCCAAAAATTTAAGCGGAGCAACACCGGCTGAAGCTGTAAGGTGCAATTCATTCCAAATTGCTTGGCGGATATTTTCCGCAATCCAAGTTGCAGAGCCGGAATGTTGTTTACAATTGGTTACATCCAAATAGGCTTCATCCAATGAAAGCGGTTCGATAATTTGTGTGTAACGGCGAAAAATCTGATGAATTTGAGCAGAAACCGATTTATACAACGGCATATTAACAGGCAGCAAAATCAAATTTGGACAGAGCTTCAATGCTGTTGCCGTTGCCATCGCACTATGTAAACCAAATTTTCTCGCCTCGTAATTACAAGTGGTGAGCACACCTCGCTGATTTGCTTTGCCACCCACCGCAACGGGCTTACCTTTTAACAAAGGATTTTCCCGTATTTCAACGGCAGCATAGAAGCAATCCATATCAATATGGATAATTTTTCTCGTTTTTTGCTCTGCCATCATTTGTAAAATTTCCTTCAAAATACACCGCTTACAAATGGATATAAAACCAGTTTTATTTTATCTAAATACTGGTAAAATTTCCATAAAAATTCATTATTCAAGGCATAATATAATGTTATACGGCTTGTCGATTGTGCTCACCCCTCTCTTTTTAGGTTATTTTTCTCGCATTTCTCACCCAATGATTTTGCATTGGGTCAATCGCATTGTGAGCCTTTGCCTCTATTTGATTTTGCTCGTCATCGGTGTTTCGCTTGGGCAGTTGGATAATATTGTCGAAAAACTCCCACAAATTGGCTCAGCAGCATTGGTATTTAGCCTTTCTATTCATACCTGCAACATCTTAAGCCTTGTGATTTATGATAAATGGCAGCCAATGGCTCGCAAAGTTGTTGCACAAGATGAAATGCCTTCTCGGTTAGCACAATTAATGATGTCGTTAAAATTGATTGGGGTGACTATTCTCGGGGGGCTATTTGGCTTTTTCACCAAAGATTTCTTTGTATTTCCTTCACACGCAAGTTCTGTTGTGCTGGTAGTAATGATTTTCGGCGTAGGCATTCAACTCAGAAATAGTGGCATTCCATTGCGAGAAGTTTTTTTGAATAAACGAGGCATCCAAGCCTCAATTATCTTTATGATGAGTAGTTTGATTGGTGGTGTGATTGCGGCTTGGTGGCTTGATTTCTCTGTAATGAAAGGGCTTGCTTACGCTTCTGCTTTTGGTTGGTATTCTCTCTCAAGTGTTTTGATGCATGATGCGTGGGGGGCTTTTTATGGAAGTATCGCCTTTTTCAACGATCTTTCCCGTGAAATTTTATGTCTCTTTATGATCCCATTTTTTATGCGGAATTTCCCATCCACAGCAGTAGGATTAGGCGGCGCAACCTCATTAGATTGTACTTTGCCGATTATTCAAAAATCGGGCGGAATGCAAGTTGTACCGCTTGCAATTAGCTTTGGTTTTATCGTAAATCTTGCTGCACCATTGTTATTAGCGATTTTTATTGGGTTGGCGTGATTAACCTAATAATTTAGACAATGCTTGCGATTTTCTCTCAATTTCTTGCCACTCAGAAACAGGCTCTGATTCCTTAACAATGCCCGCCCCTGCATAAAGAGTGATCTGATTATGTTCAATTTTGGCTGAACGAAGGGTAACGCAAAATTCGGCTTCTTGCGGGTTGAAAATACCTAATGTCCCCGCATACCAACCACGTTTAAAAGGTTCATTTTGGGCAATAAATTGTTTCGCCTTAGCTCGCGGTAAGCCTGCAACAGCTGCGGTTGGGTGAATCTGTCGTAAGCAATCTTGATCGAGCACATCGGCTTTTAAGGTTGCCTCAATCCGTCTTCTTAAATGTTGCACATTATGTAAACGTTTGATTTCAGGTAGATGTACCTCAAATGCCTCCACATAAGCATTCAAATGCTCCTCAATATCTTCCACCACAAGCTGATTTTCGTAGATATTCTTGGCATCTTTTAACAACCATTGGGCGTTTTGCTCGGTTTCGATTGGGTTATCAGAAACGGCAACTGTTCCCGCCAAAGCTTCAGTAAAAAGTTGATTGCCCTTGCGATAATATAAACGCTCAGGCGTTGAGCCCACAAAAGCATTCTGTGCATTTTCTGCCCATAAAAAATGGTAGCAACCAAGGTTAATTGCTCTGCTTTGTTCAACTAAATCATAAGCAGAAATGAGATTTTCAAAGGTAAGTTGAATGGCGTTCGCTAACACGACCTTACGCAAATCGCCCGTGCCAATTTGGGTAATAGCTCGTTCAATATTCATTTCCCATTGTTCAAATGTGCAGGAAGATTGAGGTGCTGATATTTGATAGTTTTTAACAGGAGAAGTTGAATTTAGCTCGGTAAAAAATTCAGTAAAATCAACCGCTTGCTCGCTTAGGTTTAATGTCAGGTAAGCGGTCAAATTTTGCGAATTTTTTACTAGCATCAAGCGTGGTAAGACAAATTGGCAAATGCCTTCAAATTGAATGCCACCGACGAGCGAAAGTGAGGTAGATTGTACAAAGACTTGTGCCTCTTCTAACGAAGAAAAAGTTTTTACTGCCCCAATAGTAGCAATCGTTTGATTTTCATCTCGCTTTTCAAAGAAAAAGTGTGGGAAATACTGATTTTGCGATTTTAGCCAGCCTAATAACAAAGATTCTTCTACAGATAAATTGACTTCTGCCGTAAGTTGAATCCATTCTTGAGTTGATTGCAGCTGTGAAAGTTGCTCGCTAAGTTGTTGTTCTAATTGAGTAAAAACTGACATACGCAAAATTTTAAGAAAATCAAACCGCTATTTGTAAAAAAGATGTTTATTTTAGCTTAAATCCTCTTTTTTTTCCTTAAAAATCGGAGTAAAGTTTGAAAATCCGTTTTAAATCTAAACACAACACAGGAAGCATTATGGAACGTTTTCCAAAATCAGATAAATTAGCACAGGTTCGCTACGATATTCGCGGTCCGATTCACAAAGAGGCACTTCGCTTAGAAGAAGAGGGCAATAAAATTCTCAAACTCAACATCGGCAACCCTGCCCCATTTGGGTTTGAAGCCCCTGATGAGATTTTAGTAGACGTTATTCGTAACCTACCAACCGCACAAGGTTATTGTGATTCTAAAGGCTTGTATTCTGCACGTAAAGCGATTGTGCAGTATTACCAATCAAAAGGTATGCTCGGAATGGATGTGAATGATGTCTATATAGGCAATGGTGTGTCTGAGTTGATTACGATGTCGATGCAAGCACTATTAAATGAAAGTGATGAAATCCTCATTCCAATGCCTGATTATCCACTTTGGACGGCAGCGGCAACGCTAGCGGGTGGGAAGGCAGTGCATTACCTTTGTGACGAAGAGAACGAGTGGTTCCCTGATATTGAAGATATCAAAGCAAAAATCAGCCCACGCACCAAAGGGATTTTGATCATCAACCCAAACAACCCAACAGGGGCGGTGTATAGCCGTGCGATTTTGTTAGAAATTGCTGAACTGGCACGCCAACATGGATTGATTATTTTTGCTGATGAAATCTACGAAAAAATCTTATACGATGGTGCGGTTCATCACCATATCGCAGCTCTTGCACCTGATGTATTGACAGTCACTTACAACGGCTTATCTAAAGCTTATCGCGTGGCAGGTTTCCGCCAAGGCTGGATGGTATTGAACGGACCCAAAAACCAAGCGAAAGGCTTCATTGAGGGCTTGGATATGTTGGCTTCTATGCGTTTGTGTGCCAACACCCCAATGCAACATGCGATCCAAACCGCACTGGGCGGCTATCAAAGCATCAATGAATTCATCCTCCCTGGTGGACGTTTACTCGAACAACGCAACAAAGCATGGGAGTTATTGGTGCAGATTCCAGGTATTACCTGCGTGAAGCCAAAAGGGGCGATGTATATGTTCCCGAAAATAGACACCGAGATGTATGGCATTAAAGACGATGCGAAATTTATCTACGATTTGCTTCAAGCAGAAAAAGTGTTACTGGTGCAAGGTTCTGGCTTTAACTGGCATAAACCAGATCACTTCCGTGTAGTAACCTTGCCTTATGTCCATCAGCTTGAAGAAGCACTTGGACGATTAGCGAAATTCTTAAAAACTTATACACAAGATTAATTTTTATCCTTTTGCTTCCTCCTTCCGTAAATGGGGGAGGATATCTCATTTATCCATTCTTTATGTTAAAAGGCGTCCTCTTTTCTTTAACAGCCTCTTTTTTATTTGGTTGTTTATATTATTTAGCTATTCACTTAAAACCACTTACAGGAGAAAGCATCTTCGGTATTCGTATGCTGTTAACGCTTCCTTGCTTATTTTTGGCTTTATTGTTATTTAAAAAATGGGATGAATTTAGTTTATTTTTACAACGATTAAAACGTGAGCCAAAATTATTTCTATTAATTCTCACCACCTCGACGATTGTCGGTGGGCAAATGTGGCTATTTTTATGGGCACCGAATAGCGGGAAAGCAATTGAAGTTTCCATGGGCTATTTATTAATGCCAATTGTTATGGTCGCTTTTGGCAAAATCGTTTATAAAGAACCACTTTCAAGAAATAAATGGCTGGCAATTATTTTTGCCTTTATTGGTGTGGTGAGTAATATTATTTTAGCGGGAAAACTCTCTTTAGAAAGCGTGTTTGTTTGCACAGGTTATCCGATTTATTTTTATTTACGCCGAAAATTTGACTTAAGCCATCTATATAGTTTTGTACTCGAAATTGCTTTTTTAATTCCAATTGCAATCTATTTTATTACGCAGATAGATATGCCTATGATAAAAGCAGAAAATCCACATATTTATATTTTTATTGCCTTATTAGGCATTATCAGCGGGGCAGCTTTAATTTCTTACACGTTGGCAAGCACTATCTTACCTTTTAATTTATTAGGCTTATTGGGTTATGTTGAACCGTGCGTGATGTTACTCATCTCATTTTTAATTGGTGAAAAATTAAATCCCAATGCTTATATTTTAATGTCTTGCTTATTAATTTCCGTTTTATTATTAATATTAGACGGTATTCAGGCTGTTCGCCGTAGCCATCGAAAATATAAAGCACAAATGAAGGTAAAATAATGTTAAAAGGTGTCTTTTTTTG
>NZ_CALIFA010000078.1:0-31204 GCF_938021905.1 Pseudohaemophilus parahaemolyticus | reverse complement strand
GTGCAATTTCAGGTTCGGCAACAGTAAAAATTATTGAGCGAAATTTAGATAATCAGCCGAAATTATTAGAAGAGCTAAGTTTGTTTGTGAGAGAAATGAAACAAGCAACCAAAGGCTAAATTAAGTAAAGAAAAACAAGCGGTTAAATTTTCTGATTTTGTTGAAAAATCAAGGAAATTTAGCCGTTTTTTCTTTATAATTTCAAAATTCGATTGACATTCATAAATTAAGGACGAAAAAATGCCACTGCACTGCACTGCACAAACTTAACGTTAATTGCAAGCAAAAAATTGTAAATTTTTCAAAAAATCTCACCGCTTTCACTTCTATATTAAATAAATGCGGAGGCTTAAATGGCTAAGTCTCCATCAAAAATTCAATCGGTTGAACCGAACATTGCTAATTTAGCAAACGGCTGGTTAGCCTCGTATAAACTCAACTATAAATTAGAGCAAGAACAATTAAATACGGAAATTGATAAAGCTTTAGATGCTTACTTCAGTAAAAATGGAGGCGTTGGCGGAAATCGTCCCGATGCAAAATTATTATTGCGTTCAAATATTACTCAAAAAGATTACCCTATTCTTATTGAATATAAAGGTTATAAAGATAAATTAGCCAAACTAGACGCGGATGGAAATGTTGAAAATCGTTCAGCTAAGAATGAACCTATTTTTAAAAATATCAATGGATATGCAGTAAATGGTGCCGTGCATTATGCCAATGCATTATTACATCATACAAGCTATACCGATATTATTGCGATTGGTATGACTGGTTATAAAGAATCTCATACAGATAAGTTATGCTATGAAATTGGTGTGTATTATGTATCTAAAGCAAATTTAGGTATTGGACAAAAAATAGGAGAATTCTCAGATTTTTCATTCTTAGCTCCTGAGCATTTTGAAGATTTTATTACACAAGTAAATAATCTTTCTTTATCTCAAAATGAATTAGAAAGAATAAAAGCTAAACGTGAAAATGAAATAGATGCCAGTTTGACAAAACTAAATAATGATATTTACCAGAATGAATCTGGATTAGGCGAAAATGATAGGGTTTATTTAGTTGCAGCATCTATTATGGCAACTTTAGGTGTTCAAGGTAAGGTTTCTCCGCTTGAAAAAGAAGATTTAAAATCTAAAACAGAAGAAGGGGAAAGAGATGGCGATATTCTAATCAGAAAAATAAACGCTTTTTTATCAGCTAAAAATTTACCTCAGGAAAAGAAAAACTTAATTATTCGAACATTATCAAATACTGTTTTGACAGAGAATATCAACAAAGTTGTTGATGGAGAAAGTCAATTAAAACGAGTATTTATAAAAATTGTTGATGATTTGGGTATTTATTACAAAATTGGCTTAACTACCGATTTTACAGGAAAATTATTTAATGAAATGTATTCTTGGCTTGGATTTAGTCAAGATAAATTAAATGATGTTGTTTTGACACCGTCTTATGTTGCAACACTTTTAGCTAAATTAGCTCGTGTAAATAAAGATTCTTATGTGTGGGATTTCGCAACGGGGTCGGCAGGTTTACTTGTTGCTGCAATGAATGAGATGCTAATTGATGCTAAAAACAGCATTACATCTCCAGATGAATTACGTCAAAAAGAAGCTCATATTAAAGCCCATCAATTATTAGGTGTTGAGATCTTATCTAGCGTATATATGTTAGCCATTTTAAATATGATCTTAATGGGAGATGGCAGTTCAAATGTATTAAATAAAAACTCATTATCTGACTTTGAAGGGAAAGGATTTGAAGATAAAGCATTTCCAGCAGATGCCTTTATTCTGAACCCTCCTTATTCTAAAGAAGGTAATGGTATGATCTTTGTTGAAAAAGCCTTGAATATGATGAACAAAGGTTATGCAGCGGTTATTATTCAAGATTCTGCTGGAACAGGTAAAGCAAAAGAAATTAATCAACGTATTCTGCAAAAACATTCTTTGATTGCAAGTATAAAAATGCCAGCTGATATATTTATTGGTAAGTCTAGCGTGCAAACAGCAATTTATGTGTTTAAAGTTGGCGAAAAACATGAAGAAAAACAACTAGTAAAATTTATCGATTTTACAAATGATGGTTACAAACGCTCAAGCCGTAAAAAAGCGAAAGCCAGTACAAATTTACGTAATGTTGATCATGCAACAGAACGTTATCAGGAATTAGTTGATTTAGTGAAATTTGGTAAAGGAGAATTAAATCACTTTACTGAAAATGAATATATTGAAGATAAAATTGCGATTTCTGGTGATGAATTTGGTTGTGATTGGAATTTCACTCAACACAAAAAAATTGATACGAAACCTACCCTTGCTGATTTTAAGAAAACCGTTGCCGATTATTTAGCGTGGGAAGTGTCACAATTATTAAAAAAGGAAGGTGAACAGGGAAAGTAATTAACTCTCGCTTGCAGAAATTAGAAGAAGAATTTTTAGCAAGTGGGGGAGAATGGAAAAGAACAATTTTAAAAGATTGGTTTACTATAAAGACTTCTGTTAGCTTTGATAAGGGTAATATAGAATTATCAAACAATAGCAACGGTAACGATTATGAGTTTATTGGAAGAACATCGATTAACAATGGTATTCAAGGTTATGTGAAACATTTGGGATTTGAGCCTAATAATGGTAACACATTTTCTGTTATTCAAGTTGGTGAAAATATTGCTCAATTTAGAAAACACAAATGGTATGGTAGCCAAAATTTATTCTTATTAACTCCAAAGTTTGATTGGATTATAAGCCACTATAAATATATGATTGCTTGTATAAATAGTGGGTTAAAAATCTTTGATAAGAATTATTCAAGCTATCCTACAATGAACACGTTAAATAACTTGGTTATTTTTCTTCCTATAAGAAATGAACAGCCAGATATTTCTTATATGCATCATTTTATTAGTGAACTGCAAGCGGAACGGTTGCAGGAACTGCAAGGATACTTGCAAGTAACAGGGCTATCAAACTATACATTGACCGATGAAGAATTACACCTTATAGATAGATTTGACAGTATTGAATGGATGTCTTTTAATATTACAAATGTTTTTAATGTAAATAACACTCATAGTATTTTAAGCTCTTGGATTACTCCCAATAGTGGTGGTATTCCTTATGTTACGGCTGGAGAAAGTAATAATTCTATTTCAACATATATTGATTATGATATTTCTCAAATAGAGAAAGGTAACTCAATAATGATTGGTGGAAAAACGCTAGTGATCACATATCAAGAAAGTGATTATTTTTCTAACGATAGCCATAATTTGGCTTTATATGCTAAAGATGAACAAGGAAAATTAAAAGATAATCAGTTTTTTATGATTTCTTCATTATATAAAAGTTTAAAACCTCGCTATAGTTGGGGAGATTCAATATCTAAAAAGAAAATTCAACTTGATACGTTTGATTTACCTGTAAAAAATGGTCTTATTGATTATGAGTTTATGAGTAAATGGATTCAGATTATCAAAAAATTAGTCATCGCCGATGTCGTTAAATACGCTGATCGTGAGTTATCGGCTTATCAAAGTGTAATTGTTTAATCTCCTTCACAAGCGGTTAAATTCTACTAGCTTTTTGCAAAATTGTTCTTTGTAAAACTCTTAGAAGATTTAACCGCTTGTTTTCGTTATAATACCCACAATTTTATCTAAGCATTTATCAAGAGAGTTTTGAATGGCGACTATTGCACAAAATCCACTGGTGTTAGTGGATGGTTCTTCTTATTTGTATCGTGCGTTTCACGCATTTCCACCGTTGACTAACCGAGAGGGCGAGCCGACAGGGGCGATGTATGGTGTGGTAAATATGTTAAAAAGTTTGATTTCACAAGTTGAGCCAAGCCATATTGCGGTGGTATTTGATGCGAAGGGTAAGACTTTTCGTGATGAGCTGTTTGAACAATATAAATCGCATCGTCCGCCGATGCCAGATGAGCTACGTTCCCAAATTCAGCCGCTACATGCCATTATTAAGGCATTGGGGATTCCGCTGATTTCGGTTGAAGGCGTGGAAGCCGATGATGTGATCGGCACGCTTGCAGTGCAAGCTGCAAAAGAAGGCAAGCACGTTCTAATCAGCACGGGCGATAAAGATATGGCACAATTAGTGAACGATCATATTATGCTGATCAACACGATGAATAATACCTTACTTGACCGCGAAGGCGTGATTGAGAAATACGGTATTCCGCCTGAATTGGTAATCGATTGGCTTGCATTGCAAGGCGATTCGTCGGATAACATCCCTGGTGTGAAAGGTGTGGGAGAGAAAACCGCACTTGCTTTGTTGCAGGGTATTGGCTCGATTAAAACTATCTATGAAAATTTAGATAAAGTGGCGGAATTAAGTTTCCGTGGGGCAAAAACCTTCGCACCAAAATTGTTAGCTGAAAAAGAGATGGCGGATCTTTCTTATTTATTGGCAACGATTAAAACTGATGTTGAGTTGGACGTTACTCACGATCAACTTACCACTTCACCGCAAGATCGCGATAAATTGGTGGAGCTTTTCGGTAAATATGAGTTTAAAAAATGGCTCAATGAGGTGATGAACGGTACAAATCCTGTGACGACTAGCACCAAAGAACGTATTCCAACCAATTATGAAGTCACGCAAGCGGCCGAAAAAACAGAAAATATTGCAAAAGTAGAAATTGACCGTTCGAAATATGAAACGGTAACGACAGAAACACAACTTACAAAATGGATAAAGAAAATCCAAGCGGAAAAATTGGTTGCTGTCGATACTGAAACGAATACGCTGGATGTGATGTCGGCAGAGCTTGTAGGGATTTCATTTGGACTAGCTTCTGGTGAAGCGTGCTATATTCCATTAACTCACAAAGAAGAAGTGAGCGAACAAGCGGGGCAGGGCGATTTGTTTGCGAAAAACACCACAATGGTGGGCTATGAATTAGTAAAAAATCAGCTTGATTTAACCGCTTGTTTAGCACAATTAAAGCCGATTTTAGAAGATGAGCAGATCAAAAAAATCGGGCAGAACATTAAATATGATTTAACGGTATTTGCTAATCACGGCATTGAAGTACAAGGTGTGGCGTTTGATACAATGCTGGAATCTTACACCCAAAACAGCACAGGGCGTCATAATATGGACGACTTGGCAGAACGTTATTTAGGACATAAAACTATTGCGTTTGAAGAGATTGCGGGCAAGGGTAAAAATCAGCTGACCTTCGATAAAATTGCGTTAGATGTTGCCTCTGAATATGCGGCAGAAGATGCAGATGTAACGATGAAATTGCATCAAACCTTATTCCCAGAGCTTGAAAAAACGCCGACTTTGTTGAAACTGTTTAACGAGATTGAAATGCCGCTGGTGCGTGTGCTTTCGCATATTGAACGCAATGGTGTATTGATTGATCCGCAAAAATTGTTGGCACAATCCCAAGAGATTGAACAGCGTTTGACGGAAGTGGAAGCAGAAGTGCATCAAGCTGCGGGGCAGGAGTTTAACTTGGCTTCTACGAAACAGCTACAAGAAATTTTGTTTGAAAAACTCGGTTTGCCTGTGAAGAAAAAAACGCCTAAAGGTGCTCCTTCAACTAACGAGGAAGTGTTGGAGGAATTGGCTCAAGAAGGGCATATCGTGCCAAAATTGTTGATAGAACATCGTGGATTAAGCAAGTTGAAATCGACTTATACTGATAAATTACCGCAGATGATTAACCCAAAAACAGGACGAGTGCATACCTCTTATCATCAGGCTGTAACCGCAACAGGGCGGCTTTCTTCAAGCGATCCAAATTTACAGAATATTCCAATTCGAAACGAAGAGGGCAGACGGATTCGCCAAGCCTTTATTGCTCGTGAAGGCTACAAAATTGTGGCTGCGGACTACTCGCAAATTGAGTTGCGTATTATGGCACATTTGGCAAATGATGCAGGTATGCAAAAAGCTTTTGCTGAGGGGAAAGATATTCACCGCTCAACCGCCGCGGAGATTTTCGGTGTGTCTCTTGAAGAAGTGACTAACGAACAACGTCGCAATGCGAAAGCGATTAACTTCGGCTTGATTTATGGCATGTCGGAATTTGGTTTATCGAACCAGCTCGGCATTTCTCGCCAAGAAGCTAGAACCTATATGGATGCTTATTTCAATCGCTATCCAAACGTATTGCAATTTATGACCGATATTAAAGCGAAAGCTGCAGAGCAGGGCTATGTGGAAACACTTTTAGGTAGACGCTTATATTTGCCAGAGATTAAATCAAGTAACGGAATGCGTCGCAAAGCGGCAGAGCGTGTGGCAATCAACGCACCAATGCAAGGAACGGCAGCAGATATTATCAAAGTTGCGATGATCGGTATTGATAAAATGATTTTTGGTGATGAGAACATCAAAATGATTATGCAAGTACACGATGAATTGGTATTTGAAGTGAAAGCGGAAATGGTCGAACATTACAGCCAGTTGATTAAGGCGGAAATGGAAAAAGCGATAAAATTGCACGTACCATTGATTGCAGATGTGGGCGTGGGCGATAACTGGGATGAAGCTCACTAGTTTATGCCTTTGACTAGTTTAATAGTACAATGTTGTATAATGGGGAAACTTTCAAAGAATTGGCTGTCCAAATAGCAAATTCTTCCCTCTATTTTAAGGAAACACAATGACTCAATTTGTAAAAAAATCATTATTTGGTTTAGCAATTTTTTCGATGATTTCAATCGCTTGGGCAGATGAAAAAGCGGTAGCAGAATTGCAAAGTCGCTTAGAAAAAGTAACACAATATAGTGCGGATTTCGATCAAACCGTGCGTTCAAGCAAGGGTAAACAAATTCAATCAGGTAAAGGCAAGTTTATGGTAAAACGCCCGAATTTGTTTAGAATGGATACCCAACAACCGCAAGAAAATCAGATTATCTCTGATGGCAAAAATTTATGGTTCTATGATCCATTTGTTTCACAAGTGACGGTAAACACCGTTGAAGATGCGGTGAATAATACGCCATTTGTGCTTTTAACCAGCAATAATAAAAGCCATTGGGATCAATATGATGTGATCCAAAATGCCGATACTTTCGTATTAAAACCAAAAGCGAAAAAAAGCAGTATTAAGCAGTTTGATGTGCGAATTGATGAAAATGGGGTAATGAAAGGATTCAGCACGATTGAGCGTGATGGACAAAGCAATCTCTATTTATTGCGTAATATTGCGTCATCAAATTTATCTAACGATTTATTCAAGTTCAGTGTACCGAAAGGTGCTGAAGTGGATGATCAACGTAAGAAATAATTAACTTAACAAGCGGTTATTTCATAAAATTTAACCGCTTGCTTACAAACTAAATTTAAAAAGATAATGAAAACGATTTATTTACAGCGTGATCTAAAAGAATGGCAACAGTTTGTTGAACTGCTTGAGCAAGCGGTTAAAGAAGACAAATTAGAGCAATTCTTTTCACTTTTCTTAACGCCAGATGAACGCGGTTCTTTAGGCTTACGCACCCAAATTGTGAGGCATTTACTGAGTAATGATTTGTCTCAACGTGAAATTCAGCAAAAATTGAATACCAGTGCAGCAACTATAACTCGTGGTTCGAATATGCTAAAAACGCTTGATACTGAGTTTTTAACTTGGACGAACGAGAAACTCAATGGTAAAGCGTAGGAAAAGCCGAAAGCGTCGTTCATCGGGTTTATTTAAAATTGCCAAAAAGCTCTTTAATTTGGTATTGAGTTTTTACATACCAAAAGAAGTGACAAGTAAATTAGGGTGGGCGTGGTTTGGCTCAAGCCGAGTTGGGGCACCGCTTTTAGTGGGATTATTGGCTGTTATTTTATTATTTAGCACTGTACCCGTACCTTATTCGTCTTATATGGTACAACAAAAAATTAACCATTTATTAGACAGAAAACCTTACGAAATTAAGAAAAAATGGGTAAGTTTGGATAAAATTTCTTGGCAAATGCAAATGGCGGTCATTGCTTCTGAAGATCAAAAATTCGAAAGCCATTTTGGGATTGATTTAAATGCCATTCAAATTGCGTTGCAAAACAATGCGAAATCCAAAAAAGTGCGGGGAGGTTCGACGATTTCCCAACAAACGGTCAAAAATATGTTTCTTTGGCACGGGCAAAGTTGGATTCGTAAAGGCATTGAATTACCACTAACCTTTGCCATTGAACAGCTTTGGGGGAAAGAGCGGATTTTAGAAGTTTATTTAAACATTGCTGAATTTGGTTATGGTATTTTTGGTGTGGAAGCGGCTGCCCAAACTTTTTTCAAGAAATCAGCAAAAAATCTGACTTTAAATGAAGCTGCCTTATTGGCTGCCTCGCTACCTAATCCCAATATTTACCGAGTAGATCGCCCAGGAGTTATTATGAAAAAACGCCAAGTGTGGATTATTCGACAAGTTTCTGCATTAGGTGGGCAACAGTATTTGAGTCGATTGGAGTAGGTGATAGGAAAGATACATAGTAGATAAAATCGTTCTTGTCCGTAGGTGAAGGGGGGTATTCTCTCCTAAAATCGGTTAAATTTAATACCAGACTGGGGGCTATATGAAGCCCCTTTTTTATATACCTATTTTTTTATAATCGCTCCAAGCAAGCCACGCATAATTTGCTTGGTAACTTGATTGCGTAGATTTCTCCCAACTTGTTGAGCCACTTGGCTGACTATTTGTTCAGCAAGCGATTGGTCTTTTTTCTTTTTCGAACCAAAGATTGAGGCTAGCATTCCCCCTAAAAATCCTTCTTCTTCAGTATTTGCAGTTTGTCCTTGACTTTGCCCCGCTTGTGATTGAGCATTTAATACTTCAAAAGCAGATTCATTATCGACATAAGCACTATAATGGCTGTAAAGATCATCCTGTTTCATTAAACGGCTACGCTCGGTTTCAGTTAATGGTGTGAGCTGACTTTTGGGTGGATAAACTAATGCAATTTCCACTGGCGTTGGCATTCCTTTTTCATCTAAGACTGAAATCAAAGCCTCGCCTACAACTAGCGAGGTAATTGCCTTGACTACATCTATATCTTTATTCGCTCGGAAGGTTTCCGCTGCTGATCTCACGGCTTTTTGATCCCGAGGAGTAAAGGCTCGCAAAGCGTGCTGTACGCGATTACCTAGCTGACCTAATACTGAATCAGGTAAATCAAGTGGATTTTGGGTGACAAAATAAACGCCAACCCCTTTTGAACGGATTAAACGCACAACTTGCTCAATTTTATCTACTAAAATTTTCTGTGCACCATCAAACAATAAATGAGCTTCGTCAAAGAAAAGGACAAACTTAGGTTTTTCTGGATCGCCTACTTCTGGCAGAATTTCGAAGAGTTCTGCCATAAACCAAAGTAAGAACGCACTATATAGACGTGGCGAATTAATCAATTTCTCTGAGTTTAAGATATTAATCACGCCTTTATCATCGCGGGTTTGCAGCCAATCTTCAAGATTTAATGCAGGTTCACCAAAGAGTTTTTCAGCCCCTTCATTTTCTAGAGCAAGTAAAGCACGTTGAATTGCTCCAACGCTTGCAGTTGAAACGTTACCATATTCCACTTGGAATGTTTTGGCGTTTTCGGCAACATATTTGAGCATTGCACGCAAATCTTTTAGGTCAATCAACAATAAACCTTGGTCATCTGCCACGCGGAATACGAGGTTTAATAAGCCTTCTTGGGTATCGTTTAAGTTAAGCAAACGAGCAAGTAGCATCGGACCCATTTCTGAAATTGTCGTACGAAGTGGAATACCTGTTTCGCCGAAGACGTCCCAATAAGATACTGGGTAGCCACTTAAATAGTTTTCGTTACCTAGCTGGAATTGTTCGATGCGTTCTGCAATTTTGCCTGAAAAACTGCCCGCTTGTGAGATCCCCGAAAGGTCGCCTTTTACATCGGCGAGGAAAACAGGAACGCCTTCATCACTGAATGCTTCAGCTAATTTACGTAATGTAACGGTTTTCCCTGTACCTGTTGCACCAGCAATTAAACCGTGGCGGTTTGCCATTTTGGCAACCAGTGAAATAGTTTTCCCTGAATGGGTTTGTGCGATTGCAAGTGTCATAATGTGCTCTTTCTCCTTTTAAGATTTTACGCCAATTTGGTAGCCATTTTCCCAGTAAGTTCGATGAGCATTTGGCAATTTTCCTTGGCAATATTGGATACGTTTTTGGAACATCTCTGTTTTCTGACTACGAAATGATTTTCCTACACGGAAGCCGTCTAAATACCAGTCATCTAAATCATTGCATTGAGTCGTATCAATACGTTGATGTCCGATCATAGTTGTTTTTGTTTTAACAATCTGTTTATGATGTCTGACATTACCGCTTATCGTATTTCCTTTATTAAAACTGGCTTGGGATTCGCCAGAGTAACCTTGGGCTACTCTCGTAGGCTTACGTTCAGGATTGTGTCGGAAGCCTTCAGTGAAATCCGTCCACATTTCTTCTGTTTCTGCCGTGCAAGCAGTTAAAAAAAGTGCAGTACAGACTGAAATAAGTAATTTTTTCATATTAGCGTGTTGAGGATGAAGAATGTTTGTTAAAGCGAGGGCGACTCACTTTAGGTAAAGGTAATAAAGCATTTGTGTCATATTGACTGACAGGAATTGTGTGTCCGATATATTCCTCAATCGCAGGTAGGTTCACCGCATAGCGTTCGCACGCGAAACTGATGGAATGTCCATATTGTCCTGCTCGCCCTGTTCGTCCGATTCGGTGCACGTAATCTTCACGATCATCGGGTAGATCGTAATTGAACACGTGCGTGACTTCAGGAATATGTAAACCTCGAGCCGCGACATCAGTTGCTACTAAAATATCTAATTCGCCTTTGGTAAAGCTACCTAGCAAGTTCAATCGTTTCTTCTGCGGAATATCGCCTGTAAGTAAGCCAACGCGGTGCCCGTCAGCTTGTAAATATCGCCAAATTTCTTCGCAGCCGTGTTTAGTATTAGAGAAAACCATACAACGTTCGGGCCACTCTTCCTCTAAGAGCGTGAGTAATAATGCCATTTTGTCTTCGTTAGATGGATAGAATAGCTCTTCTTTGATTCGATGCCCTGTACGTTGAAGCGGTTCAATTTCAACATATTTTGTCTCATTCATATCTTCATAAGCTAACTCACGCACACGTGGCGAAAGCGTTGCTGAGAAAAGCATCGTAAGGCGTTCGGTTGGCTTCGGACATTTACGCATTAAATAGCGAATATCTTTAATAAAACCGAGATCGAACATTCGATCCGCTTCGTCTAACACAATCACTTGTACGCAATTGAGATTGATAATGCCTTGTTTCACATAATCAATCACACGCCCTGTTGTGCCAACTAAAATATCAACGCCTTTTTCTATCTCTTGTACCTGTTTTTCATAGCCATCGCCACCATAAGCAAGTGCGAGTTTCAAGCGAGTTTGTTTAACTAACAGTTCAGCATCGGAAGTAATCTGCACTGCAAGTTCTCTAGTCGGGGCTAGAATCATTGCTCGAGGCTGGTTTTTCTGCGTTTGTAGATCATGTGTGAGTAGATGATGAAAGGTTGCAATGAGAAACGCCATCGTTTTGCCCGTGCCTGTTTGGGCTTGACCTGCAATATCATTGCCATTTAACGTAATGGGTAATGTTTGAGCTTGAATCGGTGTGCAAAATTCAAAGCCTTTACTATCAAGTGCAGAAAGCACTTTTTCGTGAATCGGGAAATCGCTAAAGCGTTGTTCGGTAAGATGTGTTGACATCGAAATTCCTTGTTGAATAAATAGCCTAGAAAATAGGCAAAAATTAGGGGGAATGATACCTGAAAATAAAGAGCGTAGAAATAAATATTTCAATGATAAAAATGGCTAACTCATTTTGAATTAGCCATTAGAGTATTATTCCACCTTTAATTTTTTCCCCACGACAATCTTATTATTTTTAATGTCGTTCAGTTTGCTAAGCTTTTCTGGTGTTGTGTTGTAAGTTCGAGCAATTGAATAGAGCGTTTCATCTTGTTGAACGACGTGATAACCATTATTTGATTTTTGGATTTTACGTGATGAATCTTCTTTTTTGCTCTCGTTTGTTTTTTCTTTTCCTTTAGGATTAGAGGTTTTAGCTTCAGTACTTTTTGCTGATTTTTCGTTATTTTTGACCGCTTGCTTAGCATCTATTTTATTGTCTACTTTTTTCTCTTCTTTAGATACTTTTGCTTTAGGCTCTTTTTCAGCAATGGTTTTATTATCAGAAGACTGACCATTTTGCTTACGGTAAGAAACTAATCCATCATAAATTGCTTTTGCAATCTGTTTGCGATAAGTCGCTGTTGAGAGCTTTTGTTCTTCAACAGCGTTAGATAAAAAGCCCGTTTCGACTAAGACAGAAGTAATATCTGGCGAACGAAGCACGCTTAAACTTGCGTGTTGTGGTTGCGATTTTGCTAATGAGGTAATTCTTGCCATTCGTCCAATCATATTTGAACCTAATGCATAGCCCGTGCGTTGTGCGTGCGAAAATTGCAAATCAAGCACAGTTTGGTTCAAATAACGTTCGTTATTGTGTGCCAAAATCCGTCCTGCACCGCCCAAAAGCTCTGATTTTTTTTCACTTTCTTCTAACCATAAACCCATTTCATCGTTAGCTCGACGGTTAGAAAGCACCCAAACGGAAGCACCTTTCATATCATCCGAGCGAGGAGATGAGTCGGCGTGAATTGAAACCAGATAGTTCGCACGATTTTTACGGGCAATTTCTGTTCGCTCAGGTAATTGTACAAAAGTATCCGTTTTACGTGTCATCACTGCTTTAAAATTCGGGTCAGCATCAAGCAAGGCTTTTAATTCTTTAGCGATGGCAAGAGTAACATCTTTTTCTTTAATGCCGAGCTTTTTACCAATGGCACCAGGGTCTTTCCCGCCGTGCCCTGCATCAATGGCTACAACAGTTTTTGCATAACTATTTACACTTAACAGACCGAATAATGCGATTGTTAAGCAACGGATAAACTTATTCATATCATTCCTTTATTTTACAAATATTACAAATTACAAGCGGTTAAATTTCTGTGATTTTGTGCAAAAATGAGGTGATTTGGATGCCTTTCTCTGATTTTGGATATAAACGCAGATTTCTGCCCTCTTCCGCATAATCAATTTGCACAAGAATATCTGCCTCTGGAATCATTCCTTCGCCTTTGGATGCCCATTCCAATAAACACAAGGTTTGCGGGCGGAAATAGTCTCGAATACCCATAAACTCAAGCTCTTCAGGGGCAGCCAAGCGATATAAATCAAAGTGATACACAGAAATGGGGGAAAGTTGATACTCTTCCACTAAGGTATAAGTCGGGCTTTTCACGTTACCTTGATGCCCAAACTGGCGAACAATGCTACGAGTAAGCGTGGTTTTCCCTGCACCTAAATCGCCATTCAAATAAATCACCGCACCTTCACTTGGGGTTTGCGTTAAGTAATCTTGAATTGCAGACGCGAATTGTTGCCCGAATTGTAATAAAGCTTCTTCGTGAGGAAGATAAAAAGCATTAGGTTCTGTCATAACAAAAATAACTTATTTAAAATAAAAATGAAAAGTAAATTGATATGAAGAAATTTGAAGAAAAAATGGAGCGGGAAACGAGGCTCGAACTCGCGACCCCGACCTTGGCAAGGTCGTGCTCTACCAACTGAGCTATTCCCGCATTTGAGGTCATTCAGAATTGAATAGCAACATTATACAAATTTCTCAGTGCTTCACAAGCAAAATTTTCAAAAAGTATCGCAAGTGAGGAAAAATATATCAATTCAAAGGAAATTTAATCAAGTTTAATAAAATACTCACGATAAAACTTCAGCTCGTTAATTGATTCTTTAATATCATCTAAAGCCAAATGAGTATTTTGTTTTTTGAACAGTTCTAAAATTTCAGGCTTCCAACGGCGAGCCAGCTCTTTTAGGGTGCTCACATCTAAATGGCGGTAATGGAAGTAATCCGCCAAATCTGGCATATATTTGTATAAAAAGCGTTTATCTTGTGCAATGCTGTTGCCACAGATTGGTGAAACACCTTTTGGTACCCATTTTTTAAGAAAATCTATAGTTTGTAACTCAGCAGCACGCTCCGTCAGTTTACTTGCTTTCACTCGCTTAATTAAGCCATTTTCGGTATGCGTTTTTACGCACCAATCGCTCATTTTACCCAGTAGTTCATCAGATTGTTTTACAGCAAGAACAGGACCTTCTGCTAAGATATTTAGATCTTTATCAGTCACAATCGTCGCAATTTCAATAATGCGTTCTTTTTCAGGATCTAAGCCTGTCATTTCAAGGTCGATCCAGATTAAATTTTGTTTATCTTGGCTCATTTTTATTCCTTTTCTGTTCTATTTTTTAATAATTCTATCACGCACGCGGGCACAAAAGGCTCAATATTACCTTGATGTTTATGAATTTCTCTCACCATGGTGGAAGAAAGGTAACGCCATTCTACTGAAGGTGGTAGGAAAATCGTTTCTAAGCCGTGGGCTAATTTATCATTTAATTGAGCAAGCTGAATTTCGTATTCCAAATCATCACTACCACGAATGCCGCGCACTAATGCAGTTGCTTTGTACTGTTTTGCAAAATCTGCAAGCAAGCCTGAAAAACTGACCGCTTGTACATTGTCTAGTGCTTGGCAACTTTGTTCAACTAGTGCTGTACGCTCTTCGAGTGAAAACATCGGTTGTTTGCTTGGGTTCTTGGCAATTGCCACAATGATTTTATCAAACAAACTAGCAGTACGCTGGATAATATCTAAATGCCCATTGGTAATGGGGTCGAAGGTTCCCGCATAAATTACAATATTCTTCATCTTTATTTTTCTAAATAAGGGGCTAATAAATGCAAGTGGCGAGCTAACGCACCTTGATTTTCTTTTAATACCTCAAAGCCATAACGAGCAATTCTTTCTCGTGCACTCGTATTTTCAAGTAAAAATGCAACCGTTTGTGCCAGTGCTTCTTCTGAACTTTCTACTTCAACGACACCGTGCACAGAACGTAGTTTGGCAAAAATTTCTGGGAAATTATAAGTATGTACACCAGAAATAACAGGAAGTTCAAACGCAATCGGTTCAAGCGGGTTGTGCCCGCCGTGTTTGACTAAACTTCCGCCAACAAATGCAATTTCTGCCAATCCATAAAGCACCATCATCTCGCCCATCGTATCACCTAGAAGCACTTGTGTTGTCTGTTCAAGCGGTTCAAATTGAGAGCGTTTTCGATAAGATAAGCCCGATTTTTGGATGAGCTCTTCTACTTGATTAAAACGTTCAGGATGGCGCGGTACTAAAATCAAAAGTAAATCTGGATATTTTTTGATCAGCTCTTGATGGGCGTTTAAAATCATTTTTTCTTCTCCCTCGTGCGTACTCCCTGCAATCCACACCAAACGCTTACTAATATTTAATGCCTCTACTGTCTCAAATACTTTTTTTCTGATATGTTCGGTAATCTCAAGGTCAAATTTTAAATTCCCCGTGTTTACTAATTTTTCGTGCGGATAACCTAAATCCAAGTAGCGTTGTTCGCTGACTTTATCTTGAGCTAAAATCATATTGGTGCGTTGCCACGTACCTTTTAATGCACGTTTAATCCAACCGTAACGTTTAGCTGAGCGGGGAGAAAGGCGAGCATTCGCAACAATAAAGGGAATGTTTCGTTGATGAAAACGTGCAATCAGATTCGGCCAGA
The DNA here is from genome assembly GCF_938021905.1 of Pseudohaemophilus parahaemolyticus. Lineage (GTDB taxonomy): Bacteria > Pseudomonadota > Gammaproteobacteria > Enterobacterales > Pasteurellaceae > Haemophilus_A > Haemophilus_A parahaemolyticus_B. The sequence goes on along the minus strand of NZ_CALIFA010000078.1, from coordinate 15,502 downwards.
GTTCGGTTTCAATCACAATCATCAATTTAGGTTGCACAAAATCAATAAAGCGGTTGATTGCATCAGGTAGATCGTAAGGCAAATAAAAGTGTGACACACTTTCGCCAAATGCGTCTTTTACTCGTGCTGAACCTGTTGGTGTAACGGTTGTAATCGTAATTGGCAATTTAGGATAGCGCACTTGAATCGCTTTAATTAATGGTGTTGCAGCAATAACCTCGCCCACAGAGGCAGCGTGCACAATAACCCCGTTTGGTGTAGGCTTCGTGAAATGAGGATAAATCCCATAACGTTCACTCAAACGTTTGCGATAATTGGGCTGTTTTAAGCTTTTCTTCCACATAAAAAGCAAAATTAGTGGCTGAATGCAATAGCTCAATAAAGTGTACCAAAAACGAAGCATTGATAAAGTTTCTCCAAGCGGTTAATTTTGCTGAACGGTTTACAAAAATTGGGGATTATTCTAGCATAAAATCCTAGAAATCAGATAAAACAAAGCCGCTATCATTGATAACGGCCTAAACAAAATCGTATTAAAGCACTCGGCGTGATTGTGTATAAGTTCTTGTCCAGTAACTTTCTGAAAGAGAGCTAGTTGTAACCCCTTGGCTTGTACTGGCGTGAACAAATTTTCCGCCACCGATATACACACCTACGTGATTATTCTTTCGGAAAAAGACTAAATCTCCTGGTTGTAAATCTGATTTAGAAATGGAATGACCTGAATAGCGTTGCTCCGCTGTTGAGCGAGGAAGATGAACGTTAAAAGCACCACTCATTGTTTTCTGTACAAAAGCTGAACAATCAATTCCCGCTGTACTTGTACCACCTAAACGGTAACGTGTTCCCACCCATTGGCGATAAACTTGATTCACTTTTTGTGAGCCACTTTTCCCTGAGTTTGTGGTTTCACTTTGATTCGCTTTTACTTTTGCAGATTTTTGCTTCGCATTTTGCTGAATTTGCTCTGCTGTTGCCACTTTAGCCACAATACGTGCTTTAACTTGGTGGGTTGAAGTACTACTTAAACTCGCATTTACTTGAAGCGTAAAGCCTGTGAATAGAACAAATAATGAGAGTTTTAGTTTGGTTAAAAAAGGGTATTTCTTATTCATAATTTTGTCTCGCCAGAACAACAAAAGCGTGTTTATTCCTATTAAAAATATTGATCAATATGCAATAAAAAATTATTGCGAAAACAAGTTAGGGGAGTATAACTTATTTGTTCGCCAATGTCCGTAAAAATTTTATCTCTTCTGCCCAAATATCGGGATTTATTGTCTCTAAAATCATTGGAATGCCATCAAAGCGATCATCTTTCATAATAAATTCGCAAAATGCTGTGCCAATTGTGCCTTCACGTAACGTATCGTGACGGTCTTTTCGGCTGCCTAATAGTGTTTTTGACCCATTGAGGTGCATTCCGCGTAAATATTTAAAGCCAACCACTTGTTCAAATTCGGCAAAAGTTTTTTCGCATTGCTCAAGTGAGCTAATATCGTAACCCGCTGAAAAAGTATGGCAAGTATCTAAACAGACGCCCACACGACTTTTATCCTCTACTTGTTCAATAATCTCTGCCAGATGTTCGAAGCGATAGCCTAAATTTGAGCCCTGCCCTGCCGTATTTTCAATAACTGCGATTACATTTGGCACTTTACTCACGGCAATATTGATGGACTCCGCAATTCTTGCTAAACAGTCTTGCTCAGAAATTTTATTTAAGTGAGAATCAGGATGGAAATTAAGCAATTTCAAACCAAGCTGATTGGCTCGTTCCATTTCATCAATAAAAGCCGCTCGCGATTTTTCTAAGCCTTCCATCTCAGGGCTACCTAAGTTAATCAAATAGCTGTCGTGTGGTAGAATTTGATCCGCAGTAAAATGATGCACTTGGCAAAAACGTTTAAATTTCTTAATGGTTTCCGCTTTTAATGGAGGTGCTTTCCATTGGCGCTGATTTTTGGTAAACAGCGCAAAAGCATTTGCACCAATGTCTACCGCACGCAACACAGCTTGCTCAACACCACCTGATGCACTCACATGAGCCCCAATATATTTCATCGCATTTCCTCTTCTTGTCTATTTTTGTTCTATAAAAGTTGTGTAGAGTGTAAAATAGTGCTATTCACTCAATATTTTTGGTTTATATTATGAGCAATACTCACATTAATGATTTTTCACTTTTATGTCGTCTATTCGGTAATCTTTTTTATCGCCAACCAAACGATCCTATTTTAGCAGGAACCTTTGCGTGGCTTGCTCAAGGTGGACTTCGCCAGCAATGGGTATTAAACACCGACAGCCAAAGCGAACTTTCGCTAACCTTGTTAGAAAAACAGGCTAACCCTACCGAATTAGCCCCAAGCTATCAAGCACTTTTTGCAGAAAATGGGGCAATTCCGACCGCTATTTCTGCTTATAAAGTTTCTGTTGAAGATTTTATTGTCTTTAGAAATGAACGTGGAATGCTTACATTAGAGCAAGCCGATCATGTTGCATTGTTATTGCTTACTGCCTCTTGGATTGAAGACCATCTGGATTCTACCCAAGCTCAGCAAATATTGTTTGAAAAATATCTTCTGCCTTGTATGAATAAATTTTTAGGTTTAGTGGAAACAAAAGATGATGGTTTCTACAAAGCTCTTGCTCAACTTACCTGCGATGCGTTAAGTGCTATGGCAGATGAATTGGACGATGAAGATATTTAAAAGAGATTTAAACGAGATTTAATTTACCTTTAAGGAAGTGCTATGAAATACTCACATCTCATCACCATTTTAGTTAGTCTTGCATTGACAGGCTGTGCCTTAACACCAGCACAAAAAGCACAAAGAGAAGCAGAGAAAATTAAAGCTCAACAGCTGCTTTCAATTGAATTAGCAAAACAGTGTGATGCAGAAACCGCTTCACTGATGGAGCAAAAACTTAATCCGCCAGTTAGCCAAACAGCTGAAGAAAAGGAAAAATTGGATAAAGCCTATGCGGAAAAAATCCAAAATCCGATTTTCCAAGCCTGCCATAAAATGGCGTGGGATAGTTATAAAGCACAAGCAGAAGTAGACGAGATGCAACAATATTACCGCTTTGAACGCCCATATTGGGGGTCGCCGTGGCATTATTGTTATATTTGTTGGTAGCTGATTTTTCCGTTATAATAGCCTCTTACAAGCGGTAAGATTTTGCAAAAATTGTCAAAATTTTACCGCTTACTTTTTCTTGTGGTTCGAGAACCTCCCACATAAAAAAACTAAGGATATACAATGAACCTATCTAAACAACCTAAAAAAGCCCTCGTGATTTTCTCAGGAGGGCAAGATTCCACTACTTGTCTTTTCCAAGCGATTAAAGAATTTGGCAAGGAAAATGTTGAAGTGGTGACCTTCCAATATGGGCAACGCCATGCGATTGAGCTTGAAAAAGCCGAATGGATTGCCAAAGATGTTGGCGTAAAACAGACCTTAATTGACACATCGGTGATCAAAGCGATTACCACCAATGCCTTGATGCAAGAAGGTGCAGAGATTCAGCAAGAGGGCGATAAGCCTAATACCTTTGTGGATGGACGTAACGCTTTATTCTTACTTTATGCGGGGATTTATTCCAAAGGGCAGGGCATTTCGACCATTTACACAGGTGTGTGTGAAACCGATTTCAGCGGTTATCCTGATTGTCGTGATGTATTCGTAAAATCAATGAATGTAACGATGAACTTGGCGATGGATTATAACTTCAACATCCGTACGCCGTTGATGTATCTCACCAAAAAAGAGACGTGGAAATTAGCAGATGATTTGGGCGTGTTTGACTATATTCTTGAACATACGCACACCTGCTATTTAGGCGTGGAAGGCGGCTGCCACACTTGCCCAAGCTGTGTGTTGCGTGAAAAAGGCTTGAATGAATACCTTGCAGAAAGAGATAAAAAAGATGTTTAAAATTGCGAAAGAATTTAGTTTTGATATGGCTCATATGCTTGATGGGCATGATGGCAAATGTAAAAATCTGCATGGGCACACATACAAATTGCAAGTTGAAGTGGTAGGCGAGTTAGTCGCAGAAGGGGCAAAACGTGGGATGGTGATGGATTATGCTGATCTGAAAGCTATCGTAAAAACACATATTTTAGACCCGATGGATCACGCGTTTATTTACGATCTTAACAGCCCAAAAGAGAGTAAAGTAGCGAATTTGTTAATCGATCTAGATTCAAAAGTCTATGGCATTCCAAGCCGATCCACAGCGGAAGAGATGGCAAAATATATGTTTGATAAGCTCAGAAAAGAGGGGTTGCCAGTCACGCTTATTCGTCTATGGGAAACACCAACCTCTTACTGTGAATATGCACAAGCACCACATATCAAGCGGTAAAAAATGGCGAATAAAATGCGAAATACCATTTTTAGCACCATCCGCTACCCGATTGTCGAAATTTTTGAGAGCTTGCAGGGCGAGGGATTTAACACGGGAATGCCAAGCATTTTTGTCCGTTTTGGAAAATGTAACCTTACTTGTCCGTGGTGCGATACCGATTATATGACGTTTGAAAGTTGGACATTGGAGCAGATTTTAGCCAAAGTGAAATCCTATTCAGCAAGGAATATTATCATCACAGGTGGAGAGCCAACTATTCAACCTCATCTAGGTGTGTTATTGGATGCATTCAAACTAGAGGGCTATTTTTTAGCGATTGAAACTAATGGCTTGAAAGAAGTACCGAAACAGATTGATTATATTGCAACTAGCCCGAAACGGTTGTATCAAGAGAAATATCAACGCCGTTGTATTCCTTTTGCTCATGAGGTTCGTATTGTGGCGGATGAGGATGTGTTAGCATTTTGCGAGCAGATTGAGCAACAAATTCAAGCAGAGCATTATTATCTCTCGCCGTGCGAAATTGATGGCAAAATGAATTTACTCGAAACAATTACCCAGTTAGGGCAGCTTAATCAGCGCATAAATAAACCCAAATGGCATCTGAGTTTGCAAACGCACAAGATTGTGGGGATTGAGTAAATGAATAAGAAATAGGTTATTATGTAGCAGTTACACAAAGTTATTTTTAACAATGGTAGTAACTGCTGCATAATGCTCATTATTTAATCATAAAATATTCCATTTTTACTTCTACAATCGTGTTCAATAATTGTTCCGTCATCTCTCTATAACTAAGTTTCGTTGGTTTCTCAGCCAATACAATTCGTTCAATTTCAGCTAAATCTAAATTATTAAGATAGGCATAATTCAGAGCAGTTTGTAGGGCCGGAAGGCTCGGATTAAATGCTGCATTTTCTGCATAACGCCCTGTTATTATCTTCCCATTTTTAAATAAAATTGCAATGCCGTGCGGGCTATTTGAATAAGGGCAATGAGCCTGATTGGCTGCATGGATAGCCTCTTGAACCGGCTTATCAGGATGATTTTCATCAAGTTGATGATCTTCTTGATTAAGTAATAATGTATGAATGTCTAAATTTTTCGGACCAAAAGCATCAGGTAAATAACTATGCAGTGGATTATGTTGGCTATGTGGCAAATGGATCGCAATGTTTTCAGCTTGATGCAATTCATTCATAAATTGGCGGCAGTGTCCACATGGCGTATAGTTTACTACCATATCACTAATTCGTTTTTCGCTTCTTAGCCAGGCATGGCTAATTGCGCTTTGCTCCGCATGAATGGTTTGCTGAATGGCGGTATGGGCAAATTCTTGGTTCGCACCAAAATAAAAATCGCCGTGCTCACCAATCGCAATTGCACCCACTTTAAAATGTGAAATGTCAGTATGGCTATAACAAGCAGCAACAGGTAAAAGTTGCATCGCTAGGGCTAAGGGTTCTAGTTTCAATTGTTGGCATACTTGCTGAACTTGTTGATGAGAAAGGAACCCCGCCCAATTTTGACGACTAAAAATATGAAGCAGTGCTTGATTAAGCGGTCTATTTTCCGATAAAGTTTGCGAAATGGCATCTTGCATAACTCTCTCCCAATGCAAAAAAGATTAAAAATCTAACCGCTTGTTATTAAAGCATAAATTTATTTTTATTACGAGAAGTTCACTTCTTTACGATCAATCAATCTTGAAATTTGTGAACCTGATCACATTTATTAACTAATATTGATAGGCATAAACTTTAACAATTCATTAATGAATAGATAATGTCTATATATTTTATTGAATGAAGTAATTTGTATCTATCAAGTGAAAGATATATACTTATCAACACAAAGAGCACAGGCTCTTTGATTTATTTTTTAATATTACATACATAAAGAGGGAACAAATTATGTCAAAAACATCAATCGGTTTAGATAAAGTTGCATCAGCAGAATTGGCTTCAAAATTAAATGATTTATTGGCAAGCTATCAAGTGTTCTATACTAACGTGCGTGGTTATCACTGGAATATCAAAGGCGTGAACTTTTTTGAATTACACGCAAAATTTGAAGAGATTTATACTGATTTAATTACCAAAGTAGATGAGTTAGCAGAACGTATTTTAACTTTAGGCTACACACCAAATAATGCCTATAGCCAATACTTAAAAGTTTCACGCATTCAAGAAGATATTGCTATAAGCAGTGCTCAAGACTGCTTATCTGGCACATTAGCAGGTTTAAAAGTGTTACTTGAACAACAACGCGAAATTCTTGAACTTGCAGGTGAAGCAGGTGATGAAGGTACAAATTCTCAAATGAGTGACTACATCAAAGAACAAGAAAAATTAGTGTGGATGTTTCAAGCAGCGTGCCAAACTTGCCACGCTTAATTTTAATTATTAAATAAATTAAAGGCTAACAGTGAAATGATCTGACCCTAAAAAGTTAGACTTATTTAGTTTAAGGACTGAGTTCTGCCATTCACAGGGCTCAGTCCTTTTAGTTTCCCATGAATACACCATGGTTGTAATAATGAATGTACTTGTGGATGTTTTCTCCAATTGTTTAAACGTCTCAAATCGTTTGTCATAACAACATTCGGTTTTTAATCGTTCAAAGTTTCTATCGCACTGTTATCTAAATAATTCCCTTCCTTGGCATACTTTGTTGAATGCCATGTTTACCTAAATTTTTAATACCCTGATACATATATAAATACTGTTATTGATTCTCAAACCAACTCTCTAAAATCAAACAAGCCGAAATCGAATCCACTTTATCTTTTTTCAGTGCTTTATAACCACCGCGAGCGAAAATCTCTGATTTTGCTTCAACTGTGGTTAAGCGTTCATCTTGCAATTCCACAGGTAAGTTAAAACGCCCATTTAGGCGATTCGCGAATTTTTTTGCTCGCTGTGTAAGCGGTTGTTCTGTGCCGTCCATATTCAGTGGTAAGCCAACCACAAGCAGATCGGGTTTCCACTCTTGGATCACTTTGCCAATCATATTCCAATTCGGAATGCCATCTTGGGCTTTAAAGGATGGTAAGCCTTGTGCTGTGCCTGTAATGCTTTGCCCTACGGCACAACCGATGCTATAAGTGCCAAAATCGAAGGCTAAAATGGTTTTTGTCATTAATATGATTCCTTATTTGTTTCTATTTTTTCTAAGTAATTGTTTGTAATAATCCCACGCAAAATATCGACCAGGATCTTGTTTTCGTCCTGGGGAAATATGCTGATGCCCTGTAATTCGCTCATCGGTAATGGCGGGGTAAGCGGTCTGAATTGCTTGGGTTAATGCAACAAGGCTTTCATATTGTGCTTGGGTAAAAGGCTGATTATTTGAGCCTTCAAGTTCAATGCCAATTGAAAATTCGTTGCACTTTTCTCGCCCTTCAAAATTTGATAATCCTGCGTGCCACGCCATATCATTAAAATTCACATATTGGGTAATTTCGCCTTGTCGGTTAATTAAGCAATGAGCAGAGACGCGTAAATCCTTGATTTCTTGGAAATAAGGATGCAGATTGGGATCAAGTTTCCCTTGAAAAAAATCATCAATGAAATGCTCGCCAAATTGCTCAGGCGGTAAGCTGATGTAATGAATGACCAAGAGCGAAATATCATTGATATTAGGGCGAGGGTTAAAATGAGGCGAAGGAACTTGTTTTTGGCGAATCAAGCTGCCATTTTTTAAGGTTAAATCCATAGCGTTTTGTGGTAGAATCTTGCCGTTTAAAATCAATCAAATCGAGAGAGAAATGCTTAGCTATCGTCATAGTTTCCACGCAGGAAACCACGCAGATGTGCTTAAACACATTGTACAACTTCTTATTTTACAGTCGCTCAAACAAAAAGAGAAAGGCTTTTTATATTTAGACACTCACTCTGGTACAGGGCGTTATAGTCTATTTAGTGCAGAATCAGAAAAAACGGGCGAATATTTAGAAGGGGTAGCTCGCCTTTGGGAACGGGAGGATTTGCCTGAAGAAGTTGCATTTTATATTGATGAGTTAAAAAAAATCAATCGTAGCGGTAAATTAAAATATTATGCAGGGTCGCCATTGCTAGCAGTCAACCAACTTCGCCCGCAAGATCGTGCGATTTTAACCGAGCTTCATCCAAATGATTTTCCATTATTACGCCAAGAGTTTGCCAAAACAGAGAATGTGCAGACCAAACGTGAAAATGGTTTCCAACAATTAAAATCAGCATTACCACCGAAAGAACGCCGTGGCTTTGTACTCATTGATCCGCCTTATGAGCTAAAAGAAGATTATGAGTTAGTGGTAAAAGCTATTGAAGAAGGCTACAAACGCTTTGCGACAGGCGTGTATGCGATTTGGTATCCTGTGGTGCTTCGCCAACACACAAAACGTATCGTACGTGGCTTGCAAGAAACGGGCATTCGCAAGATTTTACAAATCGAGCTTGCTGTTCGCCCAGATTCAGACCAACGTGGAATGACCGCAAGTGGGATGATTGTGATTAATCCACCTTGGCAGTTAGAAAGCCAGATGAAGAAAATTTTACCTTATTTAACCGAAGTGCTTGTGCCAGAAGGTACAGGCTCTTGGACTGTTGATTGGATCACGCCAGAATAATCTTTCCCCGTCTTGGTTTTAGCCGAGATGGGGATTTTTTTGTAAAATTTTCAGTAAAAACAAGCGCTTATATACGAGGAATTTATAATGGAACAATACAAATACGACTTTATTGAATTCGCACTCAGTCGCCAGGTGCTTAAATTTGGCGAATTTACCTTAAAATCAGGCAGAAAAAGTCCTTACTTTTTTAATGCAGGTTTATTCAACACAGGTCGAGATTTAGCTAAATTAGGCGAGTTTTATGCTCAAGCTATTCAATCATCAAAATTAGATTACGATGTGTTATTCGGCCCAGCTTATAAAGGGATTCCTATTGCAACAACGGTTGCTGTTGCGTTAGCTAAGCAATTTGATGTAGATAAACCTTGCTGTTTTAACCGCAAAGAAACGAAAGATCACGGTGAAGGTGGCAACTTAATTGGCTCTCCACTTAAAGGTAAAATTTTGTTGGTGGATGATGTGATTACTGCTGGTACAGCCATTCGTGAATCAATGGAAATTATCCAAGCAAACCAAGCCGAATTAGCAGGGGTTTTAATTGCATTAAACCGTAAAGAAAAAGGCAAAGGCGAGCTTTCAGCTATTCAAGAAGTAGAACGCGATTATGGTTGCCAAGTCTTCTCAATCGTAGATTTTGATGATCTGGTACAATTTATTGAGAAATCGACAGAATACGCCCCATTTTTGCCTACGATGAAAGCATACCGTAAGCAGTATGGAATATAATGAAAAATTTTCATCTTGACCGTTGATAAATTTCATAAATATTAAATTCGTTTTTCTTGTATCTCAATGCTAATTCACTTAAATTATTGAATGCCTTAATAAAATTACGATAAGGAATAAAAATGACTAAAAAACTCCCATTACACGCTGATACTGTTGGCTCCTATTTACGTTCTGATGCTTGGAAACAAGCTCATGCTGATTACAAAGCAGGCAAAATTTCACTTGAAGAGCGCGACGCAATTGTAGAGCAAGAAGTGCGTAAATTAGTAGATGCTCAACTTGAAGCGGGTATTCAAGTGGTCACCGACGGTGAATATCACCGTTCTTGGTGGCACATCGATTTCTTAGAAAACTTAAATGGTATCGAAGGTTATGTGCCAGAAAAAGCTTACGCATTCAAAGGTGTCGAAGTTCGCCCTTACAACACCCGTTGCTGTGGTAAAGTTTCTTGGAATCCAAACCACCCATTTATTGAGCATTTCAAAAAATTCAATGCGATTGTTGATGGTCGTGCGGTTGCAAAATTTACCATCCCAAGCCCGAATCAATTAATGTACCCTGTGCAATGGGATCACGGTGTGTATACAACCCGTGAAGAGTTTGCCAAAGATGTACAACAAGCTTATAAAGAAGCAATCAAAGCCTTCTATGAAGCGGGTTGCCGTTATTTACAAATCGATGATGTGTACTGGGGCTCTCTCTGCAACAACCACGCACAACCTACTTTTGAAGCAGACAAAGCACAAGCGGTTGCGAACGTGCAGGCGATTCTTGCAGATAAACCAGCAGATATGATCATTACTACTCACGTTTGTCGTGGTAACTACAAATCTTCTTACTTATTAACGGGTGCCTATGATCCTGTCGCAGATGGTTTATTTGGTCAAACCAGCTACGATGGCTATTTCTTAGAGTATGATGATGAACGTTCAGGTGGTTTCGAGCCGTTAAAACATTTTGCGAATAACAAAGGACGCGTAGTGTTAGGTTTAATCAGCTCAAAATTCCCAGAACTGGAAGATAAAGAAGCGATCAAAGCACGTATTCAAGAAGCAGCAAAATATGTGCCACTTGAACAACTTTGCTTAAGCCCACAATGTGGTTTTGCATCAACCGAAGAAGGTAACGTAATGACTGAGGCTCAGCAATGGGCAAAAGTCCGCCACGTTGAAGAGATCGCAAAAGAAGTTTGGGGCGAAGATTAATTTTTCCATTTCATAGAAAAATCAACCGCTTGTAGAATATTCTACAAGCGGTTGATTTTATATTGGGCTTTGCAAAATAAGGACAGATTATGTAAATATCTTATCTCCCAATTGTCATATAGAACAAAAAGACCACCTCTTCCGATACAGTCTGCTTTTCTAATATTTTACCGTATGTCCATAGCTTTCAATGATACCTTTGATACGCTCTAGTACCTCTTTCGGTGGTGGTAATACGCCTTCTAATTCATATTTATAACCCAAAGTTTCCCACTTATGTGCGCCTAAACGGTGGTAAGGTAAGAGTTCCACTTTCTCAATATTTTCCATACCTTGAATGAACTGCCCTAAACGGTGAGCAGAATCATCGTCATCGGTATAGCCTGGTACAACCACATAGCGAATCCAGGTACGTTTGTTAAGTTTTTGTAAGTAACGAGCGAAATCAAGAGTGCGTTTGTTTGACACACCGACGAGATCTTGATGAATTTCATCGTTTAGTTGTTTTAAATCTAACATTACCAAGTCAGTAACTTCTAACATTTCATCAACAACAGGACTATAGTGCCGTACAAAGCCATTGGTGTCTAAGCAGGTATCAATGCCTTCGGCTTTACAGGCTCGGAACCAATCACGTACAAATTCCATTTGTAACACTGCTTCGCCGCCAGATGCGGTAACACCACCGCCTGTCGCTTTCATAAAATGCTTATAAGTCACTACTTCTTTCATTAGGTCTTCAACACTGATTTCTTTACCACCATCTAAATCCCAAGTGTCGCGGTTATGACAGTATTTACAACGCATTAAACAACCTTGTAAAAACAAAATGAAACGGATACCAGGACCATCAACTGTTCCACAAGATTCATAAGAATGATAACGTGCCATAACTGACATAATTCTCTCCTAATACAATGCTGAAATTCGATAATATATTGAAATAAAGAATCTGTACTAGCTCATTTATTTCAAGACATTAAATGAAACAAGCGGTCAGATTATACAATCATTTTGCAGAACCTGACCGCTTTTATTTTACTTTAGAACACTAAGTGTTAATTACATGCATTCTGTGAATGTACGAGTAATTACGTCTTGCTGTTGTTCTTTAGTTAATGAGTTGAAACGTACTGCGTAGCCTGAAACACGGATTGTTAATTGTGGGTATTTTTCAGGATGCTCAACCGCATCTAATAAGGTTTCACGGTTTAATACGTTTACGTTCAAGTGTTGACCACCTTCCACTTCTGCCTCGTGGTGGAAGTAACCATCCATTAAGCCCGCAAGGTTACGTTTTTGTGATTCGTAATCTTTACCTAATGCGTTTGGTACGATTGAGAAGGTATATGAGATACCATCTTTCGCATACGCAAATGGAAGTTTAGCCACAGAAGTTAAAGACGCTACCGCACCTTTTTGGTCACGACCGTGCATTGGGTTTGCACCTGGTCCGAATGGTGCACCTGCACGACGACCATCTGGGGTATTACCTGTTTTTTTACCATATACCACGTTAGATGTGATAGTAAGAACAGATTGAGTAGGTACTGCGTTGCGGTATGTTTTGTGTGTTTGAATTTTTTTCATAAAACGTTCAACTAAGTCACACGCAATATCGTCCACACGGTTGTCATTGTTACCGAATTGTGGATATTCGCCTTCAATTTCGAAATCTAATGCCACATTTGAAGCGACAACATTACCATCTTTATCTTTAATGTCGCCACGAATTGGTTTCACTTTCGCATATTTAATTGCAGATAATGAGTCAGCAGCAACAGAAAGGCCTGCGATACCACATGCCATTGTACGATATACATCACGATCGTGGAATGCCATTAATGCTGCTTCGTAGCTGTATTTATCGTGCATAAAGTGGATGATGTTTAATGCAGTCACATATTGTGTTGCTAACCAATCCATAAAGTGATCCATACGGCTCATTACATCCTCAAAGTCTAGGTATTCAGATGTAATTGGTTGAGTTTTAGGGCCTACTTGTGCACCAGATTTTTCATCAATACCACCGTTGATTGCGTATAGCATTGTTTTCGCTAAGTTCGCACGAGCACCGAAGAACTGCATTTGTTTACCGACAACCATTGGTGATACACAACAAGCGATTGCGTAGTCATCATTGTTGAAGTCTGGACGCATTAAGTCATCATTTTCATATTGAACTGATGAAGTATCAATTGAAACTTTTGCACAATAACGTTTGAAGCCTTCAGGTAATTGTTCAGACCAAAGGATAGTTAAGTTTGGTTCTGGAGATGGTCCCATTGTGTAAAGGGTATTTAAGATACGGAAGCTGTTTTTGGTTACTAATGTACGACCATCTAAGCCCATACCTGCTAAAGTTTCAGTTGCCCACATTGGGTCACCTGAGAATAATTGATCGTATTCAGGCGTACGTAAGAAACGCACCATACGTAATTTCATGACTAAGTGGTCAATTAACTCTTGGGCTTCTTCTTCTGTGATTTTGCCTGCTTTTAAGTCACGTTCGATATAGATATCTAAGAATGAAGAGACGCGACCGAATGACATTGCCGCACCGTTTTGAGATTTAACCGCAGCTAAGTAAGCGAAGTAAGTCCATTGAACCGCTTCTTGTGCTGTTTCTGCAGGACGTGAAACGTCGAAACCGTATGAAGCAGCCATTTGTTTGATTTGACCTAAAGCACGGTGTTGTTCTGCAATTTCTTCACGTAATTGGATTGTTGCTTGAATATCTTCACCCGCTTCTAAGCGTGGTTGTAATGATGCAAATTGACGTTGTTTGTCTTTCATTAAGAAATCTGCACCATAGATCGCTAAACGACGGTAGTCACCGATGATACGACCACGACCATACGCATCTGGTAAACCTGTGATGACACCTGATTTACGGCAACGTAAGATGTCTGGCGTATAAACATCGAATACACCCTGGTTGTGAGTTTTGCGGTATTCAGTAAAGATTTTTTCTACTTCAGGATTTAAAGTACGACGATAAACATCGCAAGAACCTTTAACCATTTTGATACCACCGAATGGAATGATGGCACGTTTTAATGGAGCATCTGTTTGAAGACCAACGATTTTTTCTAATGCTTGGTCAATATAACCAGGTTTGTGAGAAGTAATCGTAGAAGGAATATCGCAGTCGATATCATACGGTTCGTGCGTTTTATTCTCAACTTTGATTTTTTCCATCACTTCTTCCCATAATTTAGTGGTTGCAGCAGTTGCTCCCGCTAAGAAAGACTCATCGCCTTCATATGGAGTATAGTTTTTTTGGATAAAATCACGCACGTTTACTTCGGTTTGCCAGTCACCAGCAGTAAAACCTTCCCATGCTTTTTGTTGAGTTTCAGTTAATTGAGTCATTTTAAATCCTCTATTTGTTTTAAATAAAATTTGTGATGCCGAAACATCGTAGTTTGTAAAATCTCGGCGAAATTTGACCGATTACATCTCAGTTCAACTTCTCGCCAGATTTATAAATAGGTTATTTTTAGTGCTTACGAATATATAAGAACCACTGCACTAAGCCGATAAAGAACACGCCACCTACGATATTACCTAAAGTAACGGGAATTAAGTTCTTTACCACAAAATGATATAAATCTAAGTCTGCATATTGCATTGGATCAACGCCAATCGCTGTCCAGAAAGAGGCATCTGAAGTATGGGCAATGACCATTCCCATCGGAATCATAAACATATTTGCTACACAGTGTTCAAAGCCAGATGAAACAAATAACGCAATAGGTAAAATCATAATAAAGGCTTTATCGGTTAATGATTTCCCTGCATTTGCCATCCAAACAGCAATACACACCATAATGTTGCACAAAATACCGAGGGTAAAAGCTTCTATCCAAGAGTGATGAATTTTATGTTGTGCCGTTTTTAAAATGGTCAAGCCCCATTGACCATTTGCTACCATCATTTGACCTGAAAGCCAAATTAAAATCACAACACTTAAACCACCGATAAAGTTTCCACCATAAACGATAAACCAGTTTCTAAACATTTGAAACCAAGTAATACGGTGCGTTGCTTTTGCGACTGCGGTTAATGTAGATGAAGTGAAAAGTTCTGCGCCAAAAATCACGCACATAATCACCCCAAGAGAGAAGACCATACCACCCACTAATTTAGAGAATCCCCACGCAACATCTCCTGTGCCTGTTTGCGTTGTAGTATAAAAAACGAAAGCAAGACCGATAAAACCACCAGCTAAAATTGCAGAGATAAAAGAATAGAGTTGATGTTTAGTTGCTTTATAAACTGCACCATCTTCGGTAATTTTCGCCATTTCAGCAGGAGAAAACATAGGCAATCCTTTTGTGTTTACATTGATGCTTATTCAATAATTTTTCTGAATAAACTAAAATTGAAGGCATGATAAGATTTGTATGGAATTATAGACCTGTTCCACCAATCTGAAAATCAAAAACTTACCTATTTGGGGGAGGTTGAACACCTTTTTTTGATGTATCTCAACTTTACAAGAAATAGCAAACTTTTATTAAATTTAAATCAACCCTTTTTTAACAATTTATTAAAACAATGTTTACGGATTACC
>NZ_CALIFA010000077.1:0-31222 GCF_938021905.1 Pseudohaemophilus parahaemolyticus | reverse complement strand
TCGAGCCTCGTTTCCCGCTCCATTTCTTACAATAGAAAATAAATGATAGCACCTTGAGGTGCTTTTTTTTATACCTAAAATTTGCCTATCTACATTATTGTTTATTTAAGCGTACCGTAATGGCATTTGTTTTTATTGATTGAGGAATTTAAAATGTCAAAAACGCTCCAATAAAAAGCAGACGAAGCCCGCAATATGTGTAAATTAAAAGGCGATTCAATGCTAGACAACGCCGATCGCCATTGCTTTTGAGGCTGTTTATGATAGCGAAGCACAAGCCCAACAAGCGGTCGAATATTTCATCCAGAAAGCAAAATCGGTGGAAACTGAACCTTGCCAAATTAAATCAGAAATCACACTGCTTGCAGATGGATTTTTAATGCAGATGTGGATTGAATTTAGCTGTCAAGCAGAAGTGGTGTTATTCCAAATGGCGGCGAGATAAAAAAGAGGGCATTTGCCCTCTGTTTTTATTTATGATTATCGCGATATAACCACTCTGCTACCTGTTTAGCAAAGTAGGTCAAAATCCCGTCTGCTCCAGCACGTTTAAAGCAGAGTAAGCCTTCCATAATGCATTCGCGTTCTTTTAACCAGCCGTTTTGAATTGCTGCCATATGCATTGCGTATTCGCCTGAAACTTGGTACGCAAAAGTTGGTACGCCGAAAGTTTCTTTCACACGCCACACCATATCCAAATAAGGCATCCCTGGTTTTACCATCACCGTATCTGCTCCTTCTTGAATGTCCATTGCCACTTCGTGCAAGCCTTCGTTGGCATTCGCTGGATCAACTTGGTAAGTAAATTTATTACCGCCTTTGAGGTTGCCCGCTGACCCTACAGCATCGCGGAACGGTCCGTAGTAGTTTGAGGCATATTTTGCGGAATACGCCATAATTTGGGTGTTGATAAAGCCGTTCGCCTCCAACGCTTCACGAATAGCACCGATGCGGCCGTCCATCATATCGCTTGGTGCAACCACATCAGCACCCGCTTCAGCGTGTGAAAGGGCTTGCTTAACGAGGATTTCGGTGGTGATGTCGTTTAACACATAGCCTTCTTCATCGATAATGCCGTCTTGCCCGTGAGTGGTAAATGGATCGAGTGCCACATCAGTCATCACGCCTAATTCTGGATATGCTGCTTTTAATGCACGCACCGCACGTTGTGCCAAGCCTTCAGGATTGTAAGCTTCTTCAGCCATTAATGATTTTTTCGCTTCGCCTACCACAGGGAAAAGTGCGATCATCGGCACGCCATATTTCACGAGTAAGCCCGCTTCAATTAAAAGTTGGTCGAGGGTTAAACGTTCTACGCCTGGCATTGAGGGCACAGCTTCACGATGATTTTCACCTTCAATGACGAAAACAGGGTAGATTAAATCGTTGGCGGTAAGTTGGCTTTCTGCCACTAAACGACGGCTGAAATCGTGTTTACGTAAGCGACGCATACGGCGTTGCGGGAATGCGGTGTTGAGGTATTGGGTCATTTTTTGTCCTTTTCTGATTTTTTCCTCCCTCCGCAAGTGCAGGGAGTGAAGAGATAGTTTGTCGTAAAAATTAACCCGCTTTCGCGGGCTAAGATTAAGCGTTTTCTTCGCTCGTGGTTTCTTCTTCTCGTGGTTTGTAGAATCTGGCACAAATCACGCCAACTTCAAACAACAAGCACATTGGCACAGCCAAGAGTGTTTGTGAGAAAATATCGGGTGGAGTAAGTAACATCCCGATGATGAAAGCTGCCACGATGATATATGGGCGTTTTTCACGCAAGTCTTCTGGGGTGGTAATGCCTGCCCAGCAGAGCAAAATAATCGCCACAGGGACTTCAAAACAGATACCAAATGCCAAGAAAATCGTGAGCACGAAGTCTAAGTAGCTACTGATGTCGGTTGCCATTTGCACTCCTTCAGGCGTGGTGCTGGTTAAGAAACCGAACACGATTGGGAACACAACATAGTAAGCAAACGCCACGCCACAGTAGAACAGCAAGGTGCTTGAAACTAACAGCGGGTAGATCAGGCGTTTTTCGTGCTTATATAATGCCGGGGCGACGAATGCCCAAATTTGATACAAAATATAAGGCACAGAAAGAAAAATCGCGGTGACAATCGTTAGTTTAATCGGGGTAAAAAATGGCGTTGCCACGTTGGTGGCGATCATCGTTGCCCCTGCTGGCAAATTGCTCGTGAGCGGTGTTGCCAACAGGGTATAGATGTCATTTGCCCAATACACTAACGCACAGAAAACAACTAATACGAAAATAACGCTACGTAATAAACGGTTGCGAAGTTCAATAAGGTGAGCGATAAGCGGTTGAGATTGATCAGCTTGTTGCATTTCCTTTCTCCTTGTTCGCTACATGCTCAGTTGCTTGTGGTGCAACATCGTCATCATCTGGCGGATAATAAATCGAGAGTTTTTCAGCAAGCAGGGCTTCGTCTAATTCTGCCTGTTCTGCGTCTTCTGCGGTTGTCACCGTTTTTTCTTCGCTTACAAGCGGTGAATTTTCTTCAGCGTTTTGCTCTTTTGCATTCTGTTGATCATTTTCGACCGCTTGTTCTGCCTCTTTAGGCTTGCTCTCGGCTTCAATTTTGGCTTGAATTTCCGCCACTTGTTCATCGGTTAATTTAGTGATTTCACCTTTGGTGGTATTCAAGTCTTGCTGCATTTGTTGAGCAGATTGTTTAAGTTCTTCAACGGTTTTGCTTAATTCTGGTGAAAGCGAACTTAAATTTAATTCCTCTGCTTTTTTAATGCTCTCTTTGAGTTCTTGTAGCTTAAGTTCTTGAGCCAGTTCGTTTTGCACGTTTGCCGCCAGACCACGAATGGTACGAACCCACCCCATGACGGTGCGGATTGCAATGGGCAAACGCTGCGGACCTAGCACCACTAAGCCCACAATTAAAACGAGTACTAACTCTGAAAAACCAATATCAAACACGGGTTATGCCTGCTCTTTTTCGGTTGTTTTTTGTTGTTCAGTGTTGCTTGATTTTGCTTCGACTTTATCGAACGCAGCATCTTGAGGTTTTTCCTCTGCCATCGCTTTTTTGAAGCCTTTTACTGATTCGCCTAAGTCTTGACCTAAGGTGCGTAATTTTTTCGTACCGAAAAGTAACACAATGATTGCGACCACGATCAGTAATTGCCAAATGCTAATTCCACCCATATTAAAATCCTCTTTTGTTAATAAAGTGTTGAAATGGTGAGTGCTCATTATACGCTGAAATCACAAAAAAGAAATCTACCCCAAAATGAATAAACGTGAAGTATGACGCTCCTCAAATTTTGTTGAATAAAACGCCATAAAACTTGACTATTTCGTACAAGATAGGTAGTATTCGCACTGCTATTTTTACTTGAGGATTACATTTTGGACAGTCATAGTCGATACTTTGCAGATTTTTCTTGATTACCTGCCTTGTCCAACCTCAGGTTGCCGACACGGTCGGTAACTTTCGTCTAGTATCTTTCCCCTTGTTCATTTTGTTCATCACCTCCTAACTCGGAGAAATGAAAAATGATTCGTGCTTTTGCATTAGACCACGCGCGTCTCGTCGGACTTGACGAAACCTCTCGCGACCAATTAAACGATGCGATTTGGATTGACTTAATCGACCCAAGCGATGATGAACGTAGCGTATTAAAACTCGGCTTAGACCAAACCCTTGCGGAAGAGCACGAGTTAGAAGACTTAGAAGCTTCTGCTCGCTTTTTCGAAGATGAAGACGGTTTACACCTTCACTCCTTCTTTTACTGCTTAGATGACGACGATTACGCTGATATTTCAACAGTCGCATTTACCATTCGCGATGGGCGTTTGTTCACGCTTCGCGAACGCGATTTGCCTGCATTCCGCTTATATCGTATGCGTTCGCGCCGAATGAAATTGCTTGATAGCAATGCTTATGAATTGCTGCTTGACCTGTTCGAAACCAAAATCGAACAGCTGGCGGATGTTATCGAAACGGTTTACGCTGATTTAGAAAATATGAGCCACGTGATTTTGGATGGCAAACAAGAAGGTGATAGCTTAAATGAAGCTCTTTCAGATCTTACTGAATTGGAAGATGTGAGTTCAAAAGTGCGTTTGTGCTTGATGGATACGCAACGTGCGTTGAGCTTTTTGTTGCGTAAAACACGCTTGCCAAACAACCAGCTCGAACAAGCACGTGATATTATGCGAGATATTGAATCACTCCAACCGCACAATGAATCGTTGTTCCAAAAAGTGAACTTCTTAATGCAGGCGGCAATGGGTTTCATCAATATTGAACAGAACCGTATTATGAAATTCTTCTCGGTAGTTTCTGTGATGTTCCTCCCTGCAACACTGGTGGCATCTACTTACGGAATGAACTTTGAGTTTATGCCAGAGCTTCATTTCAAATATGGTTATCCAATGGCGATTTGCTTGATGATTGTTGCTGCAGCTTCTCCATATTTGTATTTTAAACGGAAAGGATGGTTGTAAAAAATGCCTCTCTTTATTGGATAAAGAGAGGCATTTTTATCATATTCTGGGATAAATCTCGAATTATCTGAAGTTACCCCACTCAAGCGGTCAATTTTTACCAATAAAATGCAAATTTAAATGCTAAACGAAGAACCACAGCCACAGGTTGAACTTGCATTCGGATTCTGCACTACAAAACGTGAACCATCTAGCCCTTCGGTGTAATCGACTGTACCACCGATCAAATATTGTAAACTCATTGGATCCACCACTAAACCGACATTTTGGTTTTCAATGGTTAAATCTCCATCATTAACTTGATCATCAAAGGTAAAACCATATTGGAATCCGCTGCAGCCCCCACCTGTGATATACACACGTAAACGGAGATTGGGATTATCTTCCCCTTCAATTAAACTCTTCACCTTTTTTGCTGCAGCATCTGTAAAGATGAGAGGAATTTGGATATCGCTCATATTAGCCTTATAACAAAAACAAATAGTGGTGCATTATCCCCCAATCTGAGGGTTTGAGCAAGATCATAAAAAAGTGTAAATTTTAGTAAACTTTTCCATAAAGTATGGAAAGTTAGCTATAATAAGAAAACTTTATAAGTTGTTTTTTTTGTTTTAAGGTGGGTTTATGGCTGAGGTTTCTTCTCAAAGAAATGACGAGATTGATTTAATTGAACTTTTCCGCGTGTTGTGGAAGAAAAAAGTGTGGATCGTGCTTTCTGCGTTTGTGTGCACACTGATTGCAGGCATTTATGCGTTTACTGCAAAAGAACAATGGACATCAACGGCAGTTGTAGTTGCACCGCGTTCGACGGATTTAAGCACATTATTACCAGCTCGTGCAGAATATGCTCGTATTATTGGTGATGGTGATTTTTCAGCTGGGAAATTATCTGATTCTCTTTACGGACAATTCAAACATTTCTTACTTTCTAATGATTTAAAACGTCAGTTCTTAGAGCAATCTGAATGGGTAAAAAATTACACCAAAGAAATGACGGAAGAACAAAAAAGAAAATATATTGAAGAAACAGTTTCTAAATATCTTATTGTTCACGAAGTTGATCCTAAGAAAAAAGACTTAACCGAATTAGATAAAATTGGTTTAAAACTCACCTTCTCAGCAGAAACGCCAAAAGATACGCAATCTGTATTAACTGAGTATGTGAGTTTTGTGAACAAATATATCCTTAACCAAATAAACCAAGAGTTTAAACTAGGATTTAACCTTCGTTTAGATGCACTGAAATTTACTAAAGAACAAATTGAAGAGAATCTAACTGAAGCAAAAAAGGTTCAGGTTGAAAATTTAACAAATGCGTTAGATATTGCAAAAAAAGCAGGAATTAGAGATTTTTCAAGAGGAAATAATAATAATATTTCTGTGCCAGAATATATGTTAGGAGATGCTCGTTTAAATATCTCTGATTCTAAATTAGCAGACGGTACATATTTATTTATGCTTGGTGAAAAATACCTGCAAGCTCAATTAGATATTGCTAAAAATAACCCCGTTGTTTACCCAACAAATTATTATAGTACGGAGAGACAGTTGAGTAAGCTAACTAAATTAGCCCCTCAATTAGATTCGGTTGAAAATGTAAAAGCGTATTATTATTTAAGTTCGCCGGATTATCCTGTTAAACATGATTGGCCAAAACGCTTTTTATTATTAGCGATTGGATTTGGTTTAGGACTTTTAATTGGTAGCACTGTTATTTTAGGTAAAGCAATTATTTCAAATAAGAATTAAAAAAATGAAAGATATAAAAATAATTATAGCTACTCATAAAGAGTATTTTATCCCTTCAAATGATATGTATTTACCTGTTCATGTTGGTAAAGAAGGAAAGGCAGATATTGGTTATCAAGGTGATAACGAAGGAGAAAATATCTCTATCAAAAATCCTTACTTTTGTGAGCTGACCGGACTTTATTGGGCATGGAAAAACTTACCTAATGATTATCTTGGGCTTATTCACTATAGAAGGTTTTTTACTACAAAAGGGCGTTTTGAGAGAAAAAATCAACCGCTTGAAGATCTATATCTAACTCATAAGGAAGCTTCTGATTTGTTAGCTGATTATGATGTTATTGTGCCAAGTAAACGTAATTATTATATTGAAACGCTTTATTCTCACTATGCTAATACCTTACATGCAGAGCATTTAGATGTCACACGTGAGATTATTAGCGAAGAGTGCGGTGAATATTTAGAGAGTTTTGATAAAGTAATGAAACAACGTAGTGGGTATATGTTTAATATGTTCATTATGTCTAAAGAATTAACAAATAGCTATTGTAGCTGGTTATTCCCGATCTTATTTGAATTAGAGAAACATTTACCAGCAGATAAATATTCTGCATTCCATGCTCGTTTCTATGGGCGTGTAAGTGAGTTACTCTTTAATGTTTGGCTGATGCAATATAATAAGAAAACACCAATTAAGATAAAAGAACTCCCTTTTGTATATGGTGAGAAAATTAATTGGGGTAAAAAGATCTTAGCTTTTTTGCAAGCAAAATTTCTTGGTAAAAAGTACGAAGCAAGTTTTTAATTACTGGAAAAATAATGAAACGTATTCTTGTATATGGCATGACTGATAATTTAGGTGGTATGGAAGCCTATATTCATAATATCTATCAACATTTGGATAAAGAAAAAATTCAATTTGATTTTGTTTGTGACTTCCCAAGCATGACCTTTAGTGATTTTTATCTTAAGAATGGCTGTAAAATTCACTATATTCCACCTAAAAATGAAGGTTTATTTCGTAGCCTATGGGAAATGTATAGAGTAATTAAGAAAGGGAATTACGATACCGTTTATTTTAATATCATGAATGCAGGATACGTATTAAATATGCTTCCTGCATTCTTATTGGGAAAGAAAATTGTAGCTCATTCACATAATGCAGATACCACTAAAAAAAGATTACACTATTCATTAAGATGGTTGCTAAATAAACTAAGTGATATAAAATTGGCTTGCTCTGAAAAAGCAGGTATCTTTATGTATGGAGAGAATGAAAAATACCAAGTTATTAAGAATGGGATTGATCTTGATAAATATTCTTATTCTAAGGAAAAACACAACCATATTAAAAAGAATTTAGGATGGAATAAAGCCTCAGTCATTTTATATGTTGCAAGAATGAATCACCAAAAAAATCCTTTTTTTGCTTTAGAAATTATGCAGGCATTAAATAGAGATATGCCGAATGTTATGATGGCATATGTTGGTGATGGAGAACTAAAAAAAGATATTGAAAAATATATTTCTGATAGAAAAATTATAAATATATCTTTTATGGGTATTCGTGATAATGTAAATCAACTTATGATTGCATCAGATGTGCTTATATTACCCTCTTTATTTGAAGGATTACCTATTGTTGCAGTTGAAGCTCAGGCGGCTGGCTTACCAACATTATTGTCAGATAATGTGTCAAAAGAGGCAAAATTAATTTCTTCAACAGAATTCTTACCTATTGATAATGTAACTCGTTGGAGTAGTAGAATTATGTCTATTCTAAATAATAAAAATAATAAACGAGTAAGTGATACCATTGCTTTAAATAAGAACGGATATAATATTATTAGTGTTTCTCGCTCTATTCAGAGAATTTTATTAGGTTAGTACGATGAAAATCAGTCTTATTTTTGCTTGCTATAATATTTCTCAGTATTTAGATGAACTTTATCAACTCTTAATATCACAAACTTATAAAGATGTTGAGATAATTTTTGTTGAAGACTGTTCAATAGATGATACAAGAAATAAACTACTTACATTAGATGATCCAAGAGTAAAAGTTATTTTAAACGAAAAAAATATTGGTGCGGCCAACAGCAGAAATAGAGGTATTGAAGAAGCAACAGGAGATTATATTTGGTTCCCTGATCCAGATGATTTATTTGATTCTAAATTACTACCTAAAGTAGGTAGTGTCATACCCGAGTTTAATCCAGATGTGATTAGTATAGGGATGCAAGAAAGATATGAAATTGATAGCAATCTATCGTATACAAAAAATATTGTAAGTGAATTTGAAGGATTCATTACAACAAATTTCAATCCTGTATTAGTAAATTTAGAAGAAACTTTCTTATTTGGTTATACAAATAATAAATTTTATAAAAAAGAAATTATTGATAAATATCATATTAAAAATGAGCATCAGGCTTTAAAAGAAGATTTTGAATTTAACATCAAGGTATTTAGTGTGATTTCTAATTTTTATATCCTTAATGAGCCTTTATATTTTTATATGAAGCGGAATAATGGCAGTTTAACGGCTAAATTTGTCCCTGATTACTTTTCAATTCATATGAAAACGCTTTCTTCGTTTATTAAACTTTTACAAGTAAGAGAGGAACTTAATCAAAATGCAATAGAATTGGTAGTAAACCGATTTATTCGCTACACGCTCTCTGCGATTGAACGAAATACTTCACCTAATGCAAATTTAACATTAAAAGCACAAAAAGATTGGATTATTGGTTCTGTTTATAATCAAGAACAGTTTAAATTAATGGTAAATAATGCTTACCTTGTGGGCAAGAAACAGAAACCAATATATTTCTTATTGAAATATAAAATGAGTTCTTTACTTGTATTATTGGGTAATTTTGTCAAATTAGTAAAATCAAAACTACCCATTTTATTTACAAAGTTAAAAGGCTAGATAATATAAGGTTAATAATCAAATGAAAAAATATCAAATTGTTGAGTTAAGTACTGAACATAACCACGCAGGTAGTAAAGCTGTACAAGACGTATTTGATGTAGCGAAAAAATTAGGTTATGAAGCTGAAGTAATTAGAACAGCAACAAGCATAGACTCCTTATGGGGAAAAATTAGAAGACAAGCACTTTTTTTTATTGATTGGCTTAAGATCTATTTTTCTATTACGCCTAATTCATTAGTGCTTATCCAAACCCCTTATCACCATAAACAGCTTATTCGTAATTGGGTTCTTAGTAAGCTTAAAAGAGATAAAAAAGTAAAATTCATTTCTTTAGTTCACGATGTAGAAGAGCTGAGAAAGAGTTTATATAATAACTATTATAAGAATGAGTTTAATTTTATGTTATCTGTTGCTGATTCAATTATTGTACATAATGATACGATGAAAGCATTCTTTATAAAAAAAGGAATTCCAGAAAATAAACTAGTTAGCCTTAAAATTTTTGATTATTTAATGGATAAAGAAGCCACAAGTAAGAATGTTACATTTGAGTGGGCAATTTCAATTGCGGGAAATCTCGATGTTAATAAATCAGCTTATATTGCCCAACTTGGTAAGTTAGGTATTACTATTCATTTATATGGACCTAATTTTTCCCATTCATTAGAACAATATAAAGATATTCAATATCATGGTTCATTCCCCGCATCAGATATTCCAAACCAACTAAATTCAGGGTTTGGTTTAGTATGGGATGGAAATAGTATAGATACCTGTAGTGGTGACTTTGGTGAATATTTACAATACAACAATCCTCATAAACTCTCACTTTATTTAGCTTCAGGAATTCCTGTTGTAATTTGGGATAAGGCAGCAGAAGCAGATTTTGTAAGAAAGCATAATCTAGGCATTTGTGTTTCGTCTTTAAGTGAGTTGAAAGGTAAATTAGAGCAGATTTCTGAAAAAAATTACCAAGAGATGATAAAAAATGTTGCTAATATTTCAACATTACTCCGTCATGGTGAGCATACAAAAAATTCAATAAGAATATCTGAAAGTTTAATTTAAGGTTACCTCATGTTTTTATACCTATTAGTAATCTCGCTATTTATTATATTAGTGTTGAATTTCTTAATAGTAAAATTTGACTATATGCATCCAGCGGTGTTATTTACAATTCCGTTTTTTGTCTTTTCTGTAATGTGTGCAATTGCTGAATCTGCATATCAAATAGAGTTTCATGAGGAAACTTTATTTGTTGTAGTTAGTTCTTGCTTAATACTTACTTTTTTCACATTGATAGCTCAAAGTCTATATAAAATTATAAGTCAGAAACAAATCTTAACAGAACTAAAGATAAATAATACTATTACCATTTTCTTTATTATCTTTTCTATATTGACTCAATTAGCTTTTGTTAAATATATTAGAGATATATCTATTGCTTATCAAGGATATGCAGGTAATCTAGGGGAAATGATATCCCTTTATGATGTCATGACTAAATTCTGGACGGATATTTTTAGAGAACTAGATGTTCCAATTCCTTTATTATATAGGATTGGTAATCCTATTACTCAAGGATTTGGATATCTCATTGTTTATGTCTTCGTACATAATTTCGTGGCTACAAAGAAAATAAATAAGCTACATTTAATAATTATCTTATTACTTTGTCTTAATATTATTCTAAATGGAAGTCGTAGTCCTATATTTAGAATCATTACAATGATGATGATTCTGTTTTACATTTTATATAATAAAAAAAATGGAGTTCGCAAAGGTAATATCAAATTTTTAATTAAAAGTATTATTATTATTATTTTCTCTGGTGTCGGATTTGTTATTCTGCTGAATCTAATGGGAAGAGAGAATGATCTAGGCTTACTCCATTATTTATTTATTTATGTTGGAGCACCTTTAGTTAACTTAGATAATTATTTAGCCGTAAAACCAGATCTATCCCAATCTCTAATTTTCGGAGAGCAAACTTTCAGGACATTATATGGTTATATTGCTAAACAATTAGGAGATGATTCATTAATTTTCGATACAATTGATCAGTTTACTTTTAGTAATAATGGAATTGAGATTGGTAATGTGTACACAACATTTTATTCTTTTATTTATGATTTTGATTACATAGGTTTCATTCCACTTATAGCTATAATTGCATTATACTATGTATTTACGTATCAAATGATAAAAAGTATAAAAATATCTTCTTTTAGTTCGTTATTATTTTTTTATACGTATTTGTTCAATGATTTAATAATGCTTGCATTCTCAAATAGATTTTATTCTACTGTATTAGACATTGGATTTATCAAAATAGTAATATTTTCTTTAATATGTAAGGTTCTCTTTTTAAGAAAAGTCAGTTGATTGTATTTTATGAGTAAGAATATTAAAAGTATAAAATTTAATTTTATAATGAATTTTATACTCACAGTATCTAATTTTCTTTTTCCTTTAATTACCTTTCCTTATATATCAAGAGTTTTATTACCCGAAGGAACAGGAAAAGTAGCTTTTGCTCTCTCTATTGTGAGTTACTTTACTATTTTTGCTTCTTTTGGTGTAGCGACTTACGGAATAAGGGCTATTGCACAAGTAAGAGATGATAAAGAACGTTTATCTAAAACAATGCATGAATTATTATTTATTAATATTATCTCAATGACTATTGTTTATGTCGCATTAGCTATTGCAATATTAGTGGTTCCTAAATTTGCTATGGAAAAAGAGTTATTTTGGGTAACTTCATTGTTTATTCTTTTTGCGATTGTTGGAGTAGAATGGCTTTATAAAGGATTAGAAAAGTATCAATACATTACAGTAAGAACAATTGTTTTTAAAATTGCATCATTATTTTTAGTCTTTCTCTTTGTTAAAGAGAAAAGTGATTATATTATTTTTGCTTTTATCTCTATTTTTGCTATTGTCGGTTCAGGTATTCTTAATTTAATTAACTCTAGAAAACTAATAAATTATAAACTGTATTCAGAGTATGAATTTAAGAAGCACTTAAAGCCAATGTTTGTATTATTTTTAACTTCATTGGCTATTGCAATCTATACAAGTTTAGATGAAGGGTTACTAGGTTTGCTTAGTTCACCAGAACAGGTGGGGTATTATAATGCAGCGGTAAGAGTAAAAGGGATTTTGTTTACTTTAATAACTTCATTAGGTGTTGTATTGTTGCCTAGATTATCCTATTACGTTGAGAATAATATGGAAACAGAATTCCATGAGGCTTTGGCAAAATCTACAAATTTTATTGTTGTTATTTCTGCATCTGTTGTTATCTTTTTTACTTTATTTGCTAAAGAAACTATTTTAATTCTTGCTGGCGAGAATTATGTGGCGTCTATTATTCCGTTACAAATTGTTGTTTGGGCGTTAATACTGAGTGCGATTACAAATATTTTAGGTATTCAGATACTTTTACCGCTTAAAAAGGATAAACAATTGCTTTTCTCTGTTTTATGTGCAGCTACGGTAGATGTTATCGCAAATGTTATTTTAGTACCTAAATTAGCAGCTGTAGGAACGGCGTTATCTGTTATTGCTGCAGAACTATCCGTACTCTTTGTACAGGTGATTATTTTACGTCAATATATTAAAATCCTGTTTGCTGGGTTACAGTTGTATAAGATTATTATCGCTTTACTAGTTGCAATAGCCAGTGCTTTATTTGTGAAAGATGTTGTTGGAAATACTTCTACTTTAATTATCTTTTTATGCTCAAGCTCGGTTTTTTTTCTAGCTTATTTCATTATTCTACTTCTATTAAAAGAAAAATTTATTATGTATGTCTATCATACGATATACATAAAATTTATTGTTTATAGAAGATAACTACATTGGAGAACAAAAATGTCATATGACTATCTGATTGTTGGTGCTGGATTATTCGGCTCAATTTTTGCTCATGAAGCGACTAAGCGTGGAAAAAAATGTTTAGTCATTGAAAAACGTGATCATATTGGTGGAAACTGTTATACCCAAAATGTGGAAGGGATTAACGTTCATAAATACGGTGCACATATTTTCCATACAAGTAATAAAACGGTATGGAACTATATCCAACAATTTGCTGAATTTAACCGTTTTACTAATTCTCCTGTCGCTCGCTATAAAGATGAATTATATAGCTTGCCATTTAATATGCTAACCTTCAATAAAATGTGGGGTGTGATTACACCACAAGAAGCTGAAGCGAAAATTAAAGAACAGATTGCAAAAGAAAATATTACAGAACCTCAAAACCTTGAAGAACAAGCAATTTCTTTAGTTGGGCGTGATATTTATGAAAAGTTAATTAAAGGCTATACAGAAAAACAATGGGGTCGTAAATGTACCGAACTTCCTGCTTTTATTATTAAACGTCTACCCGTTCGTTATACTTATGACAATAACTATTTCTATGATACCTATCAAGGCATTCCAATCAGTGGTTATACGGGTATTTTTGAAAGAATGCTTGAGGGGATTGAAGTTAAGCTTAATGTCGATTTCTTTGCAGAACGTGAATATTATGAAGGTCTTGCAGATAAAATCGTCTTTACTGGTATGATTGATGAATATTTTGGTTATCAA
Source organism: Pseudohaemophilus parahaemolyticus (assembly GCF_938021905.1). GTDB lineage: Bacteria > Pseudomonadota > Gammaproteobacteria > Enterobacterales > Pasteurellaceae > Haemophilus_A > Haemophilus_A parahaemolyticus_B. The sequence continues at coordinate 17,458 of NZ_CALIFA010000077.1, read as the reverse complement.
TTTGGTAAATTAGAATATCGCAGTTTACGTTTTGATAATGAAGTGTTAGATATGCCAAATTATCAAGGTAATGCAGTAGTTAACTATACTGAAGCAGAAGTACCTTATACTCGTATTATTGAACATAAACATTTTGAATATGGTTCTCAGCCTAAAACAGTAATTACTCGTGAACATTCAAAAGAGTATCAAGAAGGTGATGAGCCTTATTATCCTATCAATGATCAACGTAATAATGAATTATATGCACAATATAAAGCATTAGCCGATAACACACCAAATGTGATTTTTGGCGGTCGATTAGCTCAGTATAAATATTTTGATATGCATAATATTATTGCTGAAGCATTAGAATGCGTGGAGCAGCATTTAAAATAAACTAATTATGAGGGTTTTACTTTGAACAGATTCTTATCAATAATAGCTTTAATATTATTTGATATTTTAGCTATATTTATTGCAATAGCCTTAGCAGTTTCATTACGTAAGATATTCAATATCTTTTTTGATGTACCTGTTATTGATTATTCTTATCTCTCGTTTGGAAGTGCCTATATAACCCTCATTTTTATTTTAGGCTATTTTGGTATTTACACTAAGCGATTTGATTTTTGGCATGAAACTAAACTCGTTATTCGGTCTAGTTTCTTATCATTCGCTATTTTACTTGCGGGATTAGTATTAGATCAAAATGCAGAATATTACTCCCGTAGTACATTAATTCTTATTTTCTTATTAACAACCATTACTATTCCAAGTACCAAATTGATTACTAAAAAACTATTATATAAGATTGGGATCTGGAAAAAAACAGCTAAAGTCATTACAGATAACGAAAATTTTAAATCTACATTATTTGAAGACTACTATTTGGGTTATGTTAAATCATCAGATTCTAATCATAATACCCTTTTTATTGATAGTGTGAATCTAAGTAAAGATAAATTAAATAAAATCATTGAGGAAAATATTAAGAATAGTAGAGAAATTATTTTTACTCCTGTGCTAAGTGGCTATGATTTTTCTCAATCATATATTTATAATGTTTTTAGCTCAAGAACAAATGTCTTTACTCTAGAGAATAATCTTCTAAGTAAAACAAATAAATTTATTAAGTCGGCAATTGACTATGTTTTAGTTATAGGTTCTTCATTTTTGTGGACTCCTGTTCTTCTTATTATTGCTATCTGGTTAAGGAAGGAAGATCCTAAAGGTGATGTTTTCTTTAAACAACGTCGTTTAGGTATTAATGGAAAAGAATTCTTTTGCTATAAGTTTAGATCAATGTATTCAGATCAATCTTTTATGATGGAATGGTTAGAAAAACACCCAGATGAAAAAGCCTATTATGATATTTACCATAAATATATGAATGATCCTCGCATTACCAAGGTTGGCGCTTTTTTAAGAAAAACTTCTCTTGATGAATTACCTCAATTATTAAATGTGCTTAGAGGTGAGATGAGCTTAATTGGTCCTCGTCCTTATATGGTAATTGAAAAGCAAGATATTGGTAGAAAAGCACCGCTTGTATTAGCTGTAAAACCAGGTATTACTGGATTATGGCAAGTAAGTGGACGTAGTGGCGTAGACTTTAATGAACGTGTAGAAATGGATGTTTGGTATATGAAGAATTGGTCTTTATGGAATGATATTATTATTTTGATTAAGACTTTCCAAACGGTTATTAAGAGAGATGGAGCATGCTAAATTCTATTCAATATTTAAGAGGTATTGCATCTTTATTCGTTGTACTTTTTCATATGAAATGGATGATAAATAATATTTATGCTCAGAATGATTTAGGCGATTTATTATTTATATTTAAGCGAATTACACCGGAGATATGGAGTAAGCTGGAATTAGTAAATTGCTATTTTATTTAATAATTTGTTTAGTGGTTTCTCATATTAGCTATACATTTATAGAGAAGCCATTCATTGAAGTAGGTAAGAAAATAATTAAACTTTTTTAAGTTATTAGGTTAATATGAACGACAAACAAACAAGAATATTATATCTAGACATGCTTAATATACTAGCTTGTTTTGCTGTGTTAATGTTACATCATAATGGCATTGTGCATAATTATGATATTCATACATCTGCATGGAAACAAGCTTTAGCGTTTGAGGTCTTTTTTTATTGGGCAGTTCCTGTTTTCTTTATGCTTACGGGGGCAACACTAATAAGATATAGAGAAAAATATAGTACAGGTGAATTCTTCAGAAAGAGAGTTGCTAAAACATTCTTTCCTTTCGTGTTTTTTAGCTTATTATTGTCTACTTATTTTTATCTTTTAGGACAATTTGATATAAGTAGTGTGAAAGAATGGATTAGTGCTATTTTTACAACAAGGATTCCAGAAGGTTGGGCATATTGGTTCTTTATACCTCTCTTTGCTTTATATACGTTAATTCCTGTTCTTTCGTACTTGAAAGATAATAAGAGTATTTTACTCTATATAATCATTGCTATTTTTATCACGCACTCTTGTCTTCCTGTGTTATTTCAAATTATAGGGATTCAATATAATTGGGATATATCCTTTCCTATGAATGGATATATCATGTTTCTCTTAATTGGCTTCTTGCTATCTGAAATACATTTATCTAAACGAGTTAGAATTACTTTTTATATATTAGGCATCTTAGGTGCCATTATAAGATATTGTGGTACAGTTTATTATTCGAATATAAATAATAATTTAGATAGAATATTATTTGGTTATACGCAATTTCATTCTGTGTTCTTAGCAGTTTCTATTTTTATTCTTATTAAAGAAATTTCTGTTTATGTAGAAAATGGAAAAATTATATGTATAGTAAAAGCACTTTCTTCTTGTAGCTTTGGTATATATCTAATACATGTGTTTATGATGTATAAGGTAGAATTACCTATTTTAGGTATAGAGGCAGATAATGTTTATTGGAGATTCTTTGGTGCTTTTCTTACATATTTTGCATGTTTTTCTATTGTGTTCTTAATTAAGAAAATACCATATCTGAGAAGGATATTTCCTTAAAATATGGTACTTAGTTAAGTCTAGAATCTAAATCTATGGAGGGGATAATCCCCTCTCATGATTAAATTAAATACCATTTTTTCTTTTCATTATAATGTTTTAGTTGATTGTTTTTATTCTATCAATATCATTTGCTCTTACCTCTGTTTCAAACTGATCCTCTATTAATATGCAAAAAATCGTAATCACAGGAGGTGCAGGCTTTATTGGTTCTGCGGTAGTTCGCCATATTATTGAAAACACTCAAGACAGCGTAGTTAACGTAGATAAATTAACCTATGCAGGGAATTTAGAATCTCTCGAATCCGTGGAAAATAACCCACGCTATGTCTTTGAACAAGTGGATATTTGTGATGCAAAAGCACTTGCTCGTGTCTTTGAACAATACCAGCCTGATGCAGTCATGCACTTAGCAGCGGAAAGCCACGTTGACCGTTCTATTGATGGATCTGCAGCGTTTATTGAGACTAATATAGTCGGTACTTATACCTTATTAGAAACAGCTCGTGTCTATTGGAATGGCTTAAGTGATGAGAAAAAAGCAGCATTCCGTTTCCACCACATTTCAACCGATGAAGTGTATGGCGATTTAGAAGGGACAGATGATCTTTTTACTGAAAAAAAACCTTACGCACCAAGCAGCCCTTATTCTGCTTCAAAAGCCTCAAGCGATCATTTAGTTCGTGCGTGGTTGCGTACTTATGGCTTGCCAACGATTGTGACCAACTGTTCAAACAACTATGGTCCATTCCACTTCCCAGAAAAATTGATCCCACTAATGATCTTAAATGCGTTAGATGGTAAACCGCTTCCTGTATATGGTAACGGTCAACAAATTCGCGATTGGCTATTCGTTGAAGATCACGCACGTGCGTTATATAAAGTGATCACAGAAGGTGAAGTAGGTGAAACCTATAACATCGGTGGACACAATGAAAAAGCCAACATTGATGTAGTTCGTACCATCTGTGCTTTATTAGAAGAATTAGTGCCAAACAAACCTGCAGGCGTGGCAAAATATGAAGATTTAATCACCTATGTGAAGGATCGCCCAGGTCACGATGTGCGTTATGCGATTGATGCCGCTAAAATTGGTCGTGAATTAGGCTGGAAACCACAAGAAACCTTTGAGTCAGGTATTCGCAAAACGGTGGAATGGTATTTAAACAATAAAAAATGGTGGAGTCGTGTATTAGATAGCTCATATAACCGTGAGCGTTTAGGCAACTAGTTATCGACAAGCGGTGAGATTTTTCACATAGATGCATTATTAATTTATTACCTTTAAAAAATTGACCGCTTGGATAAGCGGTCATCTTTATAAGATTTTTTGTTACTGCCTTGGCAAATAACGCATTGGGTCGATAGATTTTCCTTTGTAACGAATTTCAAAGTGGAGTCTGTTTGAGCTTGTGCCCGTACTACCCATTGTTGCGATTTTCTGACCCGCTTTTACATTATCTTGCTCATCTACCAAAATACGGTCGTTGTGAGCATAAGCACTTAAAAAGTCATCACTATGTTTAATGATGATTAAGTTGCCGTAACCTTCCAATGCGTTACCTGCATAAACGACTTTACCATCCGCTGCTGAGCGAACATCCTGCCCTTTTTGCCCTGCAATATCGATCCCTTTATTACCACCTTCAGAGTTTGAGAAGCCTTGAACAATACGCCCTGCAGTTGGTGAAACCCATCTGATTGATGATGCTGGTGCTGCTGCCATCGTGCTTTGTGTGCTTGCGTTAGTTGCTTTAACTTGCGGCTGAGCTTGTTGTTCAACTGTTGCTGTTGTTGCTACAACAGTAGGAGCAGAGCTAGTAACATTTCCTGCAGAAGCTTGAATAGTCGGTTTTACAGCTGTATTTGCAGAGCCTACACCCGCTTTTACAGGTCCTGTAATTTCACCTTCAGAGGAATAAACTGTGCCATTCTCCCCTTGTTGGTAGGTCACTTTTGGTTGAACTGGCACGGTCACGGTTTCTTCAACAGTAATAGTTTCTGTACCTGATTTACCTGTTTTGAGCTTTTGCCCAACCGTCAATTGATATGGCTCGCTCATATTGTTAAGAGCGGCGATCTCTTTCACATCTTTACCGATTACGTAAGCAATTAAGAACATGGTATCGCCTTTGCGAACGGTATAAGTTGAGCCGTCATAAAAGCCTTTTTGAATCTGGCTGTAAATGGGGGCATTGTTTGCATCGCGAGGGATCTCAAAGTTTTGATCGACTTTTTTCTCAACCGTTTTAGTTTTTTTTACTACTTTTGTGGTTGTTTTTGGCTGCTCAGGCTGTGCTGTAATAACAGGATTTTGCACCGCTTGATAGCTTGGTGTCGAAACCGTTGGGGTGCTCATTGTGCTTGGCATATTCACAGGTTGAATATCTGCCGTTTGCCATCCCATATTATTGCTTGCTCCTGTGCCCTCCACAGGTTGCATTATCCCTGGTGAGAGTTCGCTACTACCTGAAGCATTTACTACAGGTGCAGGCGAGTTAGCTGAACAAGCGGCTAGAATGCTTGCAGTAAGCGGCAAAATCAGAAAATGTTTTTTCATGATCAATCCTTTTTCTTCGTTTTTATTTATGTTTATTTTGTTGTTGCTTTCATTGAATCAGGCATAGGAGCTGTTTGAAAATCACCCCAACTAAAGCTGCCGTTCGTTGCCCCCGAACCCTCCACAGGTTGCATTAAGCCTGGCGATAATTCATTCGGGTCAGTCACTTTTTCCGCACTACAAGCGGTTAAAAATGCACAAGAAAGTGCAAATAACATTACTTTTTTCATCATGAAATCCTATTAACGCACTCGTAGTGTTTGACCCACTTTTAGTTTTGTCGTCGTGCTAATGTTGTTTAATGCGGCAATCTCAGCTGGGGTTTTGCCTGCAAGGAAAGAAACAAAATAGAGCGTATCTTGTGGACCAACGGTAATAGTGCTATCTGTGTAACAACCTTTGGTCATTTGAGCATAAATCGGTGTGCCCGCTTCATTGCGAATTACTTGGCAGTTGCCGATACTGTCTGAAGAACCGTAGTTTGCGTTGTTGTTATAGCTAGTGTGGTTGGAGCTTGGTGCGGTTACTGTAGGTTTTGCCGTTATAGGTGCAGGTGTGTAGCTCGGTTGTGAAATCGGTTGGTTCATTCCGCTTGGCATTGAAGTAGGTTGAATATCTGCTGGTTGCCAAGTACCACCGTTTGGCAGGGTGTCTGATGAGCTTTCGGTAACTTCCGCAGAGTTGTTTGAAGTACAAGCTGTTAATGCAAAAGTCACCACAAGTGGTAATAGAAGAAATGATTTTTTCATATCGGTATCCTGTTCTTTTATTTAAAAAATTTTCTGATGTAGGAATTGAATCTGCTCGTAGGGGCAGGCTTTATCCCCGCCCTTTATATTTCAGTTTATTTAGTAAATTGATAAATTGTATAAGCTACTACAGCTAAGGCAATTGTACCCCAGCCAATTAATTCGATCGAACGGCGGATTTTATCTGCATATTTTTCGCCACCCCATGCAGAGAGTTTTGCCACCAAAATAAAACGGGCAAAACGCGAAATAGCCGCAGTAATCACAAATGGGAAGAATGCCATTTGCATTACACCTGCACAAATGGTAAAGACTTTATATGGAATGGGCGAGAAACCTGCAAGGAAAACCACTGCCACACCCCAAACTTCAAACCACGCTTTTGCTTGGTCAAAGCTGGCTTGCATTCCCCAGTTTGCGATTAACGATTGCACCCATTCGAATGCATAAAGTCCGATAAAATAACCAATTACGCCCCCGAGTATTGAGGAAATGGTTGTATAAAGTGCATATTTAAACGCATTGTGCGGTTTTGCCATCGACATTGGAATCAACATCACATCGGGCGGAATCGGGAAGAAAATCGCTTCAATAAAGCTCACAAAACTGAGCCAATACGCTGCGTACGTGTGCTTCGACCAGACCATCGTTTTGTCGTAGATTGTACCAAATAATTGCATAAACTTTATCTTCTCTTTAGAGAATTTGTTGTAAATCAGTGAGTGAATGGTGTGCTGTCATATCCACTTGTAGCGGAGTAATTGATACACAATCTTGGTTGATCGCATAAAAATCTGTGCCTTCGCTCTCATCAATAGCTGTGCCGTTCGCGCCAAGCCAGTAAATTGTGCCACCTCGTGGATCTTCGGTTTTCACAATTTCTGCTGCTTGTGAACGCTTGCCTTGGCGGGTAATCATCGTGCCTTTTAGTGCTTCATACGGTAGATCGGGCACGTTGATATTTAAAATTTCACGGTGCGTAATTATTTCTGGTTTGAGTTTGGGTAAAAGTGCTAACACCACTCGAGCAGCGGTTTCAAAGTGGTTCGAACCAAACAGATGCCCATAATGTTTATCATTGCCTTTTTTACCCACAAGTGAAACCGCCAAGCAAGGCAGAGGCAGATGACGCCCCTCTAACGCAGCTGCCACAGTGCCTGAATAGATAATATCATCTCCTAAATTTGCCCCGTGATTTATGCCCGAAATGACCAAGTCAAAATCGTTGGGTAACAATCCATTTAAGGCTAAATGCACACAATCCGCGGGCGTACCTGAAGTCACTGCATAGTTAAATTCGTCAAATTTTTGCACACGCAACGGCTCTGTCAGTGTTAAACAGTTAGAGGCTGCTGAACGGTTGCGATCTGGGGCAATAATGGTGACACGATGACCCGCTTCACGCAACATTCGTGCGAGAGTTTGAATGCCTTCTGCGTGAAAACCATCATCGTTGCTCATTAAAATATTCATCATTTCCTTATTCTTCTTCGTTTAATATGATTAATTCACGCACCAATCCCGTTGCGTAACTGCCTGAATTTAAAAAGAATGTTAGGCGTAATCCTTCAGGTTCAAACTGCCAATGGAGATCTTGCGGTTTACACAATATCGCACGACGAGCGGCATTTATTCGCTCTTTTTTCATCAAACTGATTAAGTTTTCATGCTGTGCTACGATCGCTTTTTCACTCTCATTACCCTTCTGTTCGAGCGAATTTTCGCCAATCAATGGTGCGGTAAGTAAGACATCATTTTCATCTAAACGTTGTTGTGATTGCACTAAATCTTCTGCTTTTACTTCAAAAAAGCTGTTTGAGCCAGCTAGTTGCAGATAATCGCCTAATAACACCGTTTGCATTTGATGATCGGCAATGCGCTGTGAAACCACTAAATTAAACACCTCTGAACGAGCCGCGGAAAGGTAAAAACTGCGTTTTTTACGATCTTTTACTGAAATTTCACCGCTTGCCCAGCGTTTTGCTTGGGTTAAATTATGCCCATCACGCCCAAAACGTTGTTCGGTAAAATAATTAGGAAAACCGACTGCTTGCAATTGATTCAAGCGTTGTTTGAGTTCATCGGTTTCTTCTACATCGCGTAGTAAAAGCTCGAAATAGTTGCCTTCCAATGCACCTGTGCGGATTTTACGGTTATGACGAGTCACTTCTAAAATCTCTACGCCTTCACATTCAAAGGCAGAAAAATCGGGCGTTTCTTTACCCGCTAAGTGTAAACAGAACCATTGCTCGGTCACTGCGTGGCGATCTTTCAAGCCCGCATAACTCATATTTTTCGCGGAAATGCCTACGAATTTTGCCAACTGCTCGCCTACAAAAAGGGTATTGGCATTAGTTTTACGCACTTTTACTGCGACAAATTCGCCTTCGTCTGCAAGTGGATAGCCTAGCTCTTCTCGCACAATAAAATCTGCAAATTCGGCTTTTAATCTGCCCGCTTGTTGAGGTTTGCCTAATAGATAATTTAGTTTCATAGTTTGTGTTTAGTATTCTAACATCGTTTAATGAACGTAGGGGGGAGTTTATTCCCGCCCACATTTTATAAAATTTATTGGGGGTAAATTCCTCCCTTACGCCAATATGATGTAAAACAGCCGCTGTATGATTATAAAATAAGTAATACAAGCGGCTGTTTTTCGTAGATTTTTTGTTATTACACGTTAAAGCGGAAGTGCATCACATCGCCATCTTGCACGATGTAATCTTTCCCTTCTAAACGCCATTTACCCGCTTCTTTCGCACCGTTTTCGCCTTTGAATTGAATGAAATCATCATAAGCAATCACTTCTGCACGAATGAAGCCTTTTTCGAAATCGGTGTGGATAACGGCAGCCGCTTTGGGTGCTGTTGCTCCAACAGAAACCGTCCATGCACGTACTTCTTTCACGCCTGCGGTGAAGTAAGTTTGCAGATTTAACAACGCATAGCCTGCACGGATTACACGGTTCAAACCAGGTTCTTCAATGCCTAAGTCTTGCAGGAATTCGGTTTTTTCATCGTCGTCTAATTCTGCAATTTCCGCTTCAATCGCTGCACACACAGGCACAACCACCGAACCTTCTTTTGCCGCAAATTCACGCACTTTGTCTAAGTATGGATTATTTTCAAAACCATCTTCGTTTACGTTGGCGATGTACATCGTTGGTTTTAAGGTTAAGAAATTGTAGCCTTTGATTGCCAACAATTCGTCTTTGTCTAAATTGACTGAGCGGATCATTCCTGCATTTTCAAGCACAGGTAAGATTTTTTCCATTACAGAAAGCTCGAATTTCGCTTCTTTATCACCACCTTTTGCACGTTTTTGTAAACGTTGGATCGCACGCTCGCAGCTATCTAAATCCGCTAATGCTAATTCAGTGTTGATAGTTTCAATGTCATCAAGTGGGTCAATTTTGCCTGCAACGTGCACGATGTCATCGTTCTCAAAACAACGCACAACGTGACCAATCGCATCCGTTTCGCGAATGTTAGCTAAGAATTTGTTACCCAAGCCTTCGCCTTTGCTTGCACCTGCCACTAAACCTGCAATATCTACAAACTCCATCGTAGTTGGTAATACGCGCTCAGGCTTGACGATTTCTGCTAATGCATCTAAACGTGGATCAGGCATTGGTACCACACCTGTGTTTGGTTCAATGGTACAGAACGGATAGTTCGCCGCTTCAATACCTGCTTTGGTTAATGCATTAAAAAGAGTTGATTTACCAACGTTTGGTAAACCCACGATACCACATTTAAATCCCATTTTTTGTTCCTTATAAGTATACTTCCCTCTTAGATTTCCCCTCTTTAACAAAGAGGGGTAGGGGAGATTTGGCAGAAGTAATTTCAACCTCGTGAGAAATTCAATATGGTTATCAAATCTCTCTCATCCCCTCTTTTCTAAAGAGGGGGGCAAATTACGAATAAAATAATAAATTAGTTACGCCCTAAACCCATTCAATCGATTAGTCGCCTTCACAATACCTTCTTTAAACAGCACTTCTACACAGCGACTGGCTTCATCGACTGCGGCATCAATTTTCTCTTGGTCTTGCGGAGCTGGTTTACCTAATACATAACTTGCAACTACATCTTTATGACCTGGATGCCCAATGCCAATACGCACGCGGTAGAAATTATTGTTGTTACCAAGGCTTGCAATAATATCTTTCAAACCGTTATGTCCGCCGTGTCCGCCGCCTTGTTTGATTTTCGTTACCCCAGGGGGAAGATCTAACTCATCGTGAGCAACCAAGATTTCTTCAGGTTTAATGCGATAAAAATTCGCTAATGCACCCACGGCTTTTCCACTTAAATTCATAAAAGTAGTGGGTACAAGCAAACGAACTTCGCCCTGTGCAGTATTGATTTTTGCTACTTTGCCAAAGTATTTCGCTTCTTCTTTGAGCGAAGTGTTATACATTCTGGTAAGTTCATTCACAAGCCATTCACCTGCATTGTGGCGTGTGCCTTCGTATTTTGCACCTGGGTTGGCAAGTCCAACAATCAATTTAATTTGCGACATAATTTTGGCTTCTATTGGCTGTTAAATAAAAGGCGATATTGTAGGCAATTTGGGTAGATTTCTCAAGGTAAAAAGCAAGCGGTGAGATCTACAAAATCTTTTACAAATTTCACCGCTTGAAATTATGGTTTATCTACTAATACACTAATGGATGTTTGTTCAACGGGCTCTGTTTGGGGCTCTGCTTTTGGATCTTTGCCATATTTGTTGGTAAAACGTTGTCCATCCATAAATAACAAAACACCGAGATAGATAGCGTACATCAATAATACGAGAGGCACCACAAGACCTGGAATGATGCTCGGATTTGCTTCATTGATATCCATAATGATAAAAGATAAAAATACTATAATTGGCAAACCTAAATAAACCGCAAGTTGCCACCAGCCCGAGAAGCCTAAATCGTGCAGGCGACGAGCCGAAAGGCTAAAATGGGCGAGCGTTGTTACCAAGCTAAAAAGAGAATAAGCAAGTTCAAAAATCAAAGTGCCTGCATTGGTAATTATGTTGATTGCTTCAGATTGGTAGGTTGCCGCTAAAAGATTTCCACCTAAATCGAATACTACTGCAGGAACAATAATAAGAGCTAAGCTGATTAAAAATGAAATCAAGTTAAACCAACCAAATTCCGCCCGACGTGCTCGCCCGCGATAGGTAAATGTTTTTTTGAGTGCTTGAATAAACCAGTTCATATTGTTTCCTTATTTGCAATTTATAGGGAGAATTTTACCGCTTACGCGTTGTTTTCTAATGCTTTATCACCACTCGGCTTTCTGCGTTTGCCAATATTTTTGGTATCTTTATGACGCACTTTTACCTTCGTTTTTGCGGCTTCTTTTTTCGCCTCTTTGCGTTTTTTGATGCGAGCTTTCTCTTTTTTCGTGGTGGTGTTGGCTTCGCCATCTTTCGGAGCTTTGGTTCGCGGTTCTAAACCTTCAATCACGCGTGGTTTTAATGGCTCTTCAGTGTAGCGTTTGATTTTACCAAGCAGTTTATAATCGTGGGCTTCCACCAAGGATATAGCTGAACCTTTTTTACCTGCACGTGCGGTACGACCGATGCGATGTAGATAAGTATCCGCACTGTAAGGTAAGTCAAAGTTAATCACAAAATCGACATTATCAATATCAATACCGCGAGCGGCAACGTCGGTTGAAACCAATACATTCACAATGCCCTCCTTTAAGCGAGAAATCGCCTGATTACGTTGGGTTTGTGCCATTTCGCCCTCTAAATAAGTGGAGCGAATACCACGTTTACGCAAGGTTTCGCTCAGCTCACGCACATCTTCACGGCGGCGAACAAACACAATCGCTTTGTCCATTGATAATTCGCTAATCAAGCGAGCAAGCTGTTTAGTTTTGTGCTCAACATTATCGGAATGGTAGTACCATTGCTGGATTTTCTTACGTTCGCGGCGGCTTGGTTCGGCTTCGATTTGTACAGGATCGTTTAATAAACGCTCCGCAAAATCGGTCAATAATTCACCCTCAAGCGTTGCTGAGAATAACCAAGTATGTTTACGCCAACGGGTTTCTGCCGCAATTTTTTCTGCATCTTGCCCGAATCCCATTTGCAACATTCGATCGGCTTCATCAAAAATCAGAATTTCTACCGCACGACAGTCAAAATTTTCTTCTTTGATGTATTGCATTAAACGACCAGGCGTTGCCACCACAATGTCTTGATTGCTGTTGAAAATTTCACCGTGATTTTGGTATGCCACACCGCCCGTAATAGTGGCAATACTGAGTTTTGTAAATTTCGCCAATGCTTCTGCTTGTTCTGCCACTTGCATTGCTAATTCACGGGTTGGTGTTAATATCAAAATACGTGGTGCACCAGGTTTGCGGCGTGGGTAATCTAATAAATGCTGAATGGCTGGCAGTAAAAAGGCGGCAGTTTTGCCTGTGCCTGTTGGTGCTGAACCTAATAAATCTTGCCCATCTAAGGCGTGCGGAATAGTTTGTGCTTGCACAGAAGTGGGGCGTTTGTAGCCTTTTTCATTTAAGGCTTTGAGCAATTGAGGGGAGAGATCAAGCTCTTCGAATGTGGTTAAATTCGGGGTTTCCGTTGTCATGCTAATCCTTACTAGCGGTTAAATTTTGCTAAATCTTTGCAAGTATAGCATAAAGGAGAGGTAATTATTGTGACTTAATCCTCGCGTGTGAATTATAAGGGTACACACGAGGAATTGAATAAATCCGAGTGTACAAGAATTGCCTTTGTACACTACGAATTTCTAAAGATGTTTATTTGCTCCTTTTCTCATTCTCCGCTTCAATCTACGTACAAAGCGGGTGATTTTCCACGCACGCACGATACTGTAAGCGTAAAGGAAGAACAGGGCGATAAAGGCAATGACCATTGAAGATTGATCCCAATAATTCACTTCGCCCAGTACGCCAATGGTCGCACAAACGGCAGCCCAAAAGGTGATCACAGCAAGAGCTTGGCGGGAGGTTAAACCTGCACGCATCAACAAGTGGTGCAAGTGCAAGCGGTCAGGTCTGAACGGACTTTTCCCTTTTTTCAAGCGGCGGAAAATGACAGCAACCATATCAATTAACGGTACGGCAATTAGCCATAAACCTGTGATTGGACTGATGGCGTGCCCTTGTCCTTGGGTGCTTAATAGCAACATCCAGATGATGGTAAAGCCAATCAGCGTGCTGCCTGAATCTCCCATAAAGACTTTCCATTTTGCCCCGAATACGCTTAAATTGAACATTGCATAGGGAATAAGCGTGAGGATAATTGCCAAGCACCAAAAGGCGATAGCGTGTTCACCGTTAATCCACATCAACACTCCAATGCCTGCAAAACTTACGCTGGAAAGCCCCGCGAGTAAGCCATCGATGCCATCCACCATATTGAATGCATTGATTACGCCAATGGTGATAAACACGGTAAAAAGCAAACTGAAAAAACCCAGCTTGATACTAAATGGAGCGATAATTTGCCCTAAACTTTCGAGCTCTAAGCCACTGTAAATCATTGCACCCGCAAGCACGGCTTGAATGCCTGCACGCAATGCAGGGCTGATGTCAAAGCGGTCATCTAATACACCGATGAACAATAAAATCGTGACCGAAAGCAGATAAAGCCCAGGCAACGGCATAGTGTCATATTGGAAAGCGTAAAAGGTTAAATTGCCTAAAAAAAGTGCAATACCGCCGATAAGCGGAATCAACCCTTGATGGCGTTTACGGAAATTGGGTTTGTCCACCAAGCCAATTTTCTCAGCCACAGGACGCATAAAAATGAGTGACGCAAAAGAAACGATCACTACGGCTATAAAGGTTAGCCACATCATATTTTTTCCTAAAATAGAATGATGAAATTATGCGAAGAATAGCACAAAGGCGAAGATCTTGAAAATTTTTTGCAAAATTACGCTGAAAAATAACCGCTTATTAATTATTCCCGCTCTGCTTATTTTTCAGTAAAATAGCCCCGAATTTATTACGAGGAATTTATTATGTCAAAATCAGAACAACTCTTTGAAAAAGCACAGAAAGTCATTCCAGGTGGGGTAAATTCGCCCGTTCGTGCGTTCAAAGGTGTGGGCGGCACGCCTGTTTTTATTGAAAAAGCGGAAGGGGCGTATATTACCGATAGCGACGGCAAACGTTATATCGATTACGTAGGCTCTTGGGGGCCGATGGTATTAGGGCACAACCACCCTGCAATTATTGATGCAGTATTAAAAGCCGTACCGAACGGCTTGAGTTTTGGAGCACCGACCGAAAGCGAAATCACGCTTGCCGAATTAGTGTGCAAATTAGTACCTTCAATTGAATTAGTACGAATGGTAAGCTCAGGCACAGAAGCAACAATGTCGGCAATTCGCTTGGCTCGTGGCTACACAGGTCGCGATAAAATCATCAAATTCGAAGGTTGTTATCACGGGCATTCAGATAGCTTATTAGTGAAGGCTGGCTCAGGTGCATTAACCCTTGGTCAGCCAAGCGGCCCTGGCGTGCCAGCGGATTTTGCAAAACATACCATTACTTGCACGTACAACGATTTAGATTCGGTAAAACAAGCATTCGAGCAATACCCAACTGAAATCGCTTGTTTGATCGTTGAACCTGTCGCAGGCAATATGAACTGTGTTCCGCCAAAAGCGGGTTTCTTACAGGGCTTGCGTGAATTGTGCGACCAATATGGCACGGTATTTATTATCGACGAAGTGATGACAGGCTTCCGCGTTTCACTTGGCGGTGCACAGTCTTACTACGATGTAAAACCAGATTTAACCACGCTCGGTAAAATCATCGGTGGCGGGATGCCAGTAGGTGCTTTTGGCGGTAAACGTGAAATTATGGAAGCAATTGCCCCAACAGGCCCTGTTTACCAAGCAGGTACACTTTCAGGCAACCCAATCGCAATGGCGGCGGGTTTGGCTTGCTTAACTGAGCTTTCCAAAGCAGGCAATGAAGAAAAATTAGCCGAGAAAACTAAAACCTTGGCAGAAGGCTTAAAAGCATTGGCAGCCAAACACAATGTACCATTTGTGGTGCAATATGTGGGTGGAATGTTTGGTTTATTCTTTACCGAGCAAACTGAAGTAACTAGCTTTCAAGAAGTGATGAAATGTGACGCAGCAAAATTTAACCGCTTCTTCCACTTAATGCTTGAACAAGGCATCTACCTCGCACCATCCGCCTTCGAAGCAGGCTTTATGTCGCTTGCACATTCTGATGCAGATATTGAAGCAACATTGCAAGCAGCGGATAAGGCATTTGCACAGTTATAA
This sequence comes from Pseudohaemophilus parahaemolyticus, assembly GCF_938021905.1. Classification (GTDB taxonomy): domain Bacteria; phylum Pseudomonadota; class Gammaproteobacteria; order Enterobacterales; family Pasteurellaceae; genus Haemophilus_A; species Haemophilus_A parahaemolyticus_B. The sequence goes on along the minus strand of NZ_CALIFA010000077.1, from coordinate 1,836 downwards.
AAGATAATTTTTGTAAGGGCTAAGTTTTGTGTGAGATATGACTTAGCCTTTCTAATTTCTTTTGTATACTATTTTGTGACAGTCTTACTTCGTAAAATTTTCCCTAAATTCGTTTCCAACCAATCCACCAGCTCAAACATCTTATTAGAAGCCTCTGCTCCAAATTCTGTTAATGTGTAATCCACTTGCGGTGGCACGGTATTATAGGATTTACGGATTAACATACCATCAGCCTCCAATTCCTGCAGGGTTTTAGTCAACATACGCTCGCTTACGCCATCAATAGCACGGCGAAGTTCACTAAAACGCTTGGTGCCAGAATGTAAACTCACTAACACTAATGCGCCCCAACGACTGGTTAAATGTTGCAAAATTTGGCGAGAAGGGCAAGCTGAAGCCAGTACGTTCCCACGATTTAAATTTTTTTCCATTTTTAATTCCTTAAAAATCAACAATTTGAAAATTATTTTTAAAAAATTACAAAACTTACGTTTATGTAAGTACTTCTCAAAAGTAAGTATTGAAATATAATACGCCACATCAAGCGAACAATCAAATGTTCAAATATCATTTCAACTTAACGAGAAGGAAAACACCATGACAACTAAAACTATCGCAATTACTGGTGCAACAGGTCAATTTGGCGCAATCGCATTAAACTTATTAAAAGCAAAACAAGCAAACGTCATCGCGCTTGTACGCTCTCCAGAAAAAATTTCAGGTGTAGAAGCCCGCAAATTTGATTATTCAAAAACAGAAGGTCAAGTAGAAGCATTACAAGGCGTAGATACTTTAATTCTTGTTTCAAGTAGTGAAGTCGGTCAGCGTGCATTACAACACAACAACGTAATTGAATCAGCGAAAAAAGCGGGTGTGAAACATATTATCTATACCAGTTTACTCGGCGCGACAAACGATAATACCGTAAAATCCCTTGCCGGTGAGCACGTTGAAACTGAAGCCGCATTAAAAGCTTCGGGTATTACTTACACTATTTTACGCAATGGTTGGTACACCGAAAACTACACAGCTTCAATTCCGGCAGCATTAGCAAACAATGCTTTCTACGGTTCAGCAAAAAACGGCAAAATTTCGTCTGTACTTCGTGCAGAACTTGCTGAAGCAGCAGTAAACGTCGCATTAAGTGAATGTCATGAAAACCAAACTTACGAACTTGCCGGATCAACCAGCTGGACATTAGCCGACCTTGCAGCAGAAATCAGCAAACAAACAGGTAAAGATATCCCTTACGTGGATATTCCTGCAGCAGATTATGCCGCAGCACTTGTACAAGCAGGATTAGATGAAGGATTTGCAGGCTTAATTGCACAATGGGATGTAGATGCATCAAACGGTGCATTATTCTCAGAAGACAAAACCCTTGAGAAATTGCTTGGTCGTCCAACAGCAGGATTGGATGTAGCAGTGAAACAAGCTCTCGCCCATTAATAAGGTTCTTTAAATTTAATCATAAAAAAGTGCGGTTAGTTTTAACCGCACTTTTCATTTTTAAACATTATTCGCCGCGTTTCAACATACCTTGTTTTTTCAAATTCACCAGAATAATTGAAATTGCCGCAGGAGTAATGCCTGAAATTCGGCTCGCTTGACCAATTGAAACTGGACGATGTTGTTCTAACTTCGCACGTACTTCATTCGATAAACCAGACACTTTGCTGTAATCAAAGTTAGCTGGGATAGCTGTATTTTCGTGGCGTTTTTGTTTTTTAATTTCTTCTTGCTGATGCTCAATATAGCCTTGATACTTAATAGCAATTTCTACTTGTTCTACGGCTTCTCGGTCTTCCATTGCCGGTTTGTATGGCGTTAAAGAAG
>NZ_CALIFA010000076.1:0-31151 GCF_938021905.1 Pseudohaemophilus parahaemolyticus | reverse complement strand
GTCGTCAACGTAAACGTCAATTCCGTCAATTATGGATTGCACGTATCAACGCTGCGGCACGTCAAAACGGTTTATCTTACAGCAAATTCATCAATGGCTTGAAAAAAGCTTCTGTTGAAATTGACCGTAAGATCTTAGCTGACATCGCTGTATTCGACAAAGTAGCATTCTCTGCATTAGTTGAAAAAGCAAAATCTGCACTTTAATGCTAAAGTTTAGATAAAAATTGAGGGCACTTATAGGTGCCCTTTCTTATCTAATATTTATGCAATTAAATCAGGATTATTTCGTTGCATTTTAATATCAATATAACTACAACTTGGCTTAATTTTAAGCTGATTTTGTTTAGCGAATTCAATTACTGCAGAATAGAGTTCCCCCGCAATTCCCTTGCCCTGAAAGGCTTCATCCACTTTTGTAGTGAAAACATCTATCACATCATCTTTAATATAATGATAGCGTAATTTGCCCATTTTTACTTCGCCTTCAAAATAACTAAATTCGCCCTGTTCTTCGTTATGAATAATTGGCATAGCCTGCTCCTAAAAATTTATCTTGTAAAAAATTTGCATAAATTCACCGCTTGCTAATGAAAAAAGCAAACGTTTGCTTTATAATCTTGCCCGATTTTTTTATTTTAATCTATATTAAAGGGAACTCAAAATGGCGATTCAACAAGCGTTATTAAGTGTGTCTGATAAAAAAGGCATCGTGGAATTTGCACAAGGACTCGTAGCTCGTGGTGTGAAATTGCTTTCAACGGGCGGCACGGCAAAATTAATTGCTGATGCAGGCTTGCCCGTGACTGAAGTATCAGACTACACTGGTTTCCCAGAAATGATGGGCGGGCGAGTAAAAACCCTTCACCCAAAAGTACACGGTGGGATTTTAGGTCGCCGTGGTACAGATGATGAAGTGATGAACCAACACGGCATTGAACGCATTGATATGGTGGTAGTGAACCTTTACCCATTTGCGGCAACCGTGGAAAAACTTGATTGTACGTTGGAAGATGCGGTAGAAAATATCGACATTGGAGGTCCAACAATGGTACGCTCTGCGGCGAAAAACCATAAAGATGTAGCGATTGTGGTGAATAATAGCGATTTTGATGCGATTTTGGCAGAGATGGATCAAAACGACAATAATCTAACCTTAGCCACTCGCTTTAACCTTGCCATCAAAGCCTTTGAACACACGGCGCAATACGACAGTATGATTGCCAACTACTTCGGTCAAAAAGTACCACCTTATCAAGGGGCAGAGGAAGAAGATTTAACTCAAGTTTGCGGTCAATTCCCGCGTACGTTAAACCTCAATTTTGTACGTAAGCAAACGATGCGTTATGGTGAAAACGCTCACCAAAATGCAGCATTCTATGTGGAAAATGAAGTGAAAGAGGCATCGGTTTCTACTGCGAAACAATTACAAGGTAAAGCCCTTTCTTACAACAACATTGCTGACACAGATGCCGCCCTTGAATGCGTAAAAGAGTTTGAGCAACCCGCTTGTGTGATTGTGAAACACGCGAACCCGTGCGGAGTGGCATTAGGTGAAAACATTTTAGAAGCCTATGATCGTGCTTATCAAACCGATCCAACATCTGCATTCGGAGGCATTATTGCCTTCAATCGTGAGTTAGATGGCATTACAGCACAAATCATTGCAGATCGTCAATTCGTGGAAGTGATCATCGCACCAACCGTTTCAGCAGAAGCAAAAGAAGCTCTAGTGAAAAAGAAAAACGTACGTGTATTAGAATGTGGCGAATTTAGTCAACCGCAAAAACGCTTAGATTTCAAACGTGTAAATGGTGGTTTATTGGTGCAAGAAGCAGATCAAGGTTCTGTTGCTATTGAAGATTTGAAAGTGGTTTCTAAACGCCAACCGACTCAAGCAGAACTTGAAGACTTACTCTTCTGCTGGAAGGTTGCGAAATATGTGAAATCGAATGCGATTGTATATGCGAAAAACGGACAAACCATCGGTATTGGTGCAGGTCAAATGAGCCGTGTTTACTCTGCGAAAATCGCAGGCATTAAAGCTGAAGACGAAGGTTTGCAAGTAGCAGGTTGTGTGATGGCATCAGATGCGTTCTTCCCATTCCGTGATGGTATTGATGCAGCAGCGAAAGTGGGCATTACTTGCGTAATCCACCCAGGTGGTTCAATGCGTGATCAGGAAGTGATTGATGCAGCAGATGAACACGGTATGGCGATGGTATTAACAGGAATGAGACATTTCCGTCATTAATCCCTAAAATGCGAAACGTTTAACATCATGCATAAACCAAGCAGTCAAATTCTTAACCTATTGTACAAAATAAATTGGAAATTTGATTGCTTGGATTCTTATGCAATGAACATAAAAAATCCTCGTTATGTAATGAACAAGGCTGACAACCAAAATTCAAAATATAGCGGGATTACTTCATATTATTCTGGGTGAGGATAAATCCTGTTCCTTGCATGTTAAAAATAGAGTAAATTAGCAACAAACTAAACCATGTTATTCACAACTTGTCATAAAATAGTTCGGTTAGCATCTTTCAAAGATATATTGATAAAGCTTTTTTAAATAAAAAGGGCTGCTAATATTTTGAAAATATTAGCAACGCTTTATGTCTATTATGCTTTAATTACGCCCCAAATTGTAATTTATGAAGCTGTTTATAAGCACCATCAAGTGCCATCAGTTCACTATGCGGGCCACGTTCGACAATCTTACCTTGATCGACTACCAAAATTTCATCTGCTTTTTCAATTGTTGATAAACGGTGTGCAATCACAAGCACTGTTTTGTCTTTTTGTAGTTCTGCCAAGGCAGATTGAATTGCACGCTCTGACTCGGTATCTAGTGCCGAAGTTGCTTCATCCAACACCAATACAGGCGAATTACGCAATAAAGCACGAGCAATTGCTAAACGCTGGCGTTGTCCGCCTGATAAACTTGCCCCATTTTCACCGATAACAGTATCTAAACCATCATCTAATTTCTCGATAAATTCCATTGCATGTGCTGCTTTTGCTGCTTGAATAATCTCTTCACGCGAGAATTTATCTGTTGCCGCATAGGCAATGTTATTAGCAATCGTGTCATTAAACAGATGAACTTGTTGCGAGACAATTGAACATTGTTCACGTAAATTCGCTAGCGTGTAATCTTGAACATTTACCCCATCAAGCAAAATCTCTCCCGAATCAATGTTATAAAACCGAGTTAAAAGGTTGGCAATGGTTGATTTACCCGAGCCAGAACGTCCAACTAACGCTACAGTTTTACCTTTAGGAATGCTAAATGAAACCTGATTTAATGCTGGGTTCTCTTTGCCTTCATAAGTGAAAGAGACATTTTTAAACTCAACATCGCCTTTAGCACGCTTAATTTCAATCTTGCCTTTATCTTCTTCTGTCGGTAAATCTAAAAATCCAAATAAGGTTTGACACGCAGCCATTCCGCGTTGGAACTGCGAATTGACATTAGTAAGTGATTTCAGCGGACGCAACATTGCCATCATTGAAGAGAATACCACCGTGAATGAACCTGCAGTTAAATCCTCAATATCCAAGCCTTTTACCGTCGAAAGATAGAGCACCGCCGATAGAGCAAAAGAGGCAATAAGCTGCACTAAACCATCAGAAATCCCATCGGCAGAGATCACTTTCATTCCTTTCAAACGCATATCGTTACTTACGCGTTCAAAACGTTCTTTTTCGACCTGCTGACCACCGAAAGAGATGACTTCTTTGTGCCCTTTGAGCATCTGTTCTGTTGTTACGGTCAAATCACCCATCGAGCTTTGAATATTACGGCTTAATTGACGGAAACGGCGAGAAACAATAGCAATTAACGTACCAATAATTGGTGCAAGCACGAAAAGTACAACTGAAAGTTGCCAGCTAGTATAGATCATCACCACAAAGAGTGAGATCAAATAAACGCCTTCACGCACAATCGTAACCAACACATGTGAAGACGAATTTGCCACCATTTCCGTATCATAAGTGACACGTGAAAGTGAGCGACCAACAGGATTTTGGTCAAAATAGCTCACAGGCATATACATCAAATGCTGGAAAATATTGCGGCGAAGAGTCATCACTACTTTGCCTGACACCCACGCCAAGCAATAACTCGCAATATAGTTTGTGATACCACGCACAAGGATGAACAGCACCACTAACACCGCCATCAATTTTAAAAAGCCGTGATCTGCGTGACCAAAGCCCTCATCCAGTAACGGTTTAAGCAGATAAATCAGCCCTGAGTCGACCAAAGCATTGAGCACCAATGCTACAGCTCCGACAATTAAGCCCCATTTATATTGGCTAATCGTTGGGAACAAACGCTTAAACGTCTTAAATGTTGAAAGATCTTTTTCTTGCATAATTCTCTATTTAGTAAGGAAAATAGGACGTATTGTACTCTGAATTTACATTTTCACCAAACAAGCTACCTATTTTGACAAATTTGCCTTTTTCTCTTACCTTTCCTCGCTTTACTGTTTGGGGTATAATTGCCCGAATTTTATTTTGATATAGAGAAAAGAAAATGTCTGTAATTACTGAAAACCAAGCGTGTATTGTCATTGCCATCGCAGGGGCTTCGGCTTCTGGCAAAAGTTTAATTGCTTCAACCATTTATAAAGAATTAAAAGAAGAGCTCGGCTCAGATGATATCGGCATTATTTCTGAAGATGCGTACTATAAAGATCAAAGTCATCTCACTATGGATGAGCGCGTTAAAACGAACTACGATCATCCCAACTCAATGGACCACCACTTATTAGTTGAACATCTACGCCTATTAAAACAAGGCAAATCTATCGATATTCCTGAATATGACTATGCGGAACATAACCGCAAAACAACCACCACTCGCTTTAATGCGAAAAAAATCATCATTCTTGAAGGTATCTTATTACTTACCGATGAAGAGATTCGTAACGAAATCAATGTGTCTATTTTCGTAGATGCACCGCTAGATATCTGTTTTATCCGCCGTTTACAACGTGATATGGTAGAACGTGGTAGAACCATGGAATCCGTAATCGCTCAATATCGCAAAACGGTTCGACCAATGTTCTTACAATTTATTGAACCGTCCAAACAATATGCGGATATTATCGTGCCAAAAGGTGGAAAAAACCGTATTGCAATCAATATTTTAAAAGCTCAAATTCAGCAACTATTAGGGAAAAAATAAGATGCGTCTGTGTGATACTGACATTGAGCGTTATTTAGATGAAGGCTTGATTGAAATTACGCCACGACCTGCGAATGATAAAATTTCTGGAGCGACCGTTGATGTTCGCTTAGGCAACTCATTCCGTATTTTCCGTGAACACTCAACCCCTTATATTGATGTAAGCGGTCCTCGCGAAGCGGTAACCGCTCAACTTGAGCGTGTAATGAGTGAGGAAATTATTATCGGTGATGATGAAGCCTTTTTCCTTCATCCAGGTGAGTTAGCATTATCAGTTACTCTTGAATCGGTAAAATTGCCTTCGAATATCGTTGGCTGGCTAGATGGCCGCTCTTCACTTGCCCGCCTAGGCTTAATGGTTCACGTTACTGCTCACCGCATTGACCCAGGTTGGGAAGGGCGTATCGTACTTGAGTTTTTCAATGCAGGAAAATTACCGCTTGCACTTCGTCCTAATATGGCAATCGGTGCGTTAAGTTTTGAGGTGTTAAGCGGACACGCGGCTAAACCATATAATGCCCGAAAAGATGCAAAATATAAAAATCAACAAAGTGCGGTGTCAAGTCGGATTCATCAAGATTAATCTTTTAGATAAAAGAAAAATGCGTAGGATTTAATACCCTACGCATTTTTTATTTATTCACAAACTGATTACTTAATTTAATCATCTGTAAGAACAGGGCAAGCGGTGGTTTTTCGCTTTTAATTTGCACGCCCTCTGTATTGAAGTTTTCAACTTGCCCACGGCGATCTAAGTGGAATTGTTCGCCATCTGACATAATGGCAACATTCCATTGGTGGTTGGAAGCCAGTACCCAAAGGCGGTTGTTTGGTTTAGATAAATCAATGCCTTGGGTGTAATCATTCGCATGATTAAGCACACCAAAGAACTGGCTAAAGAGCGTTGGCATAATGTCTAAATGGCTAGAAAGCTGGTTGTATAATAGCCCTCCGCCTTGCCAATAGAACATCAATGGCACTTCTAATCGTTCTGCTGAGAAACTGTTTTTCATTTTCTCTGCGTTAGCTAAATCGGCAGTCAGTATCACCAAGGTTCTACCCATTAGATCTTTGCTCTTAAGCTGTTGCCAGATTGTTTCAATTTGCTGATTAATCTGGTTTTCAGAGGTTATATTTAACTGTAAATAGCTAAAGAATGGCTTATTTGCTTCCTGTTTTGTCAGCCACGTTTGCCAGGCATTCAGTGCTTGTTCATTATCTTCCGTTTTGGCTAAAGGCATATTTGCAAATAACGCACGACGATAGAGCGGTTCAGCAAAATTGTTTGCAGAGAATAAGCCGAATTGATAGCCATATTTTTTAAAGGCTGTCATAAGCGGTGAGCTAGTTTTTTCGTTCAGCACAGCATCAATGTATCTCCCGCTTAGTCCGTAGAAAATGCCTAACGTGCTTGCCATTGGCGTATCGCCACTCGCATAGTGGTGCATAAAGCGGTAGGATTTTCCCGCTATTTTGCGAACAAACGGCATCTGCTCGCCATCAATCGCATGATTGGTTAAGCCTGAGACGTTAATCAACAACACATTTACTTCAGGCGTTTTGGTCATTTGAAGCATTTGTTTTGGATAGTCCAAGTAGAAAGTATCTAAACGTCCAGTCTGCTCAATGGTTTGCTCCATTTTTTCCATATCCACTAAGCCGTGTTTTTCTAAGAAACTACGTGCTGTCATCGGGTAGGAAAGCGGGTAATTTGCCTTTTGCGAAGTAATTGGGCGGTTAATGCTCATATCTGCCCACGCATAAATAAGATGGGTTGCCATAAAGCAACTCAAGAAAAACATCGCAACATATTTGCCCCAAGTTTGGCGGTTGAAACTACGCAATTTTTGCCAACACCAACGGGAGTAGAGCATTTCTGCAAGTAAAATCAGAGGCATTGGTACGAACAGCAATTGCCATTGGCGTGAGAGTTCGCCGTTATCTGGATTCACTAATAAGTCCCAAACAAGCGGTGATAAATGCAGATAGAATTGCTTAAAGATTTCGGTATCGACCAAGAGTAACGTTTGCCCAATAGTAGCAAAAATGACCGAAAAGCCACGGAAACCGCGCTCGTTGCGGATTAAAAAACTAAGTGGGAAAAGGCAGAGTAGATAAAAGGCAAAAACAACGAAGCTGAAATGTCCGAAAAGGCTGACGAAAAAGTAGAGTTTACCGACTAGCGTATTCGGCCAGTCGGCATTAAAAGCATAACGAGAGGCAATTAAAATTGCTATGACAATATTAAAAAGTGCAAACCAATGCCCCCACGTAATACGTTGTGAGGTTTGCTCTCGGTATTGTAACGTGTTGGTTGGAAATAATTGACGTAGGCGATTAAGCATAGGTTATTTTGCTTTTAAAGAGAGTTTTAACGAATTGGCAAAAGCCTCAGCAAGGCGTTCACGCTGTTGTTCATCTTGCACGCGGTTTTGGATGATGTTGGTAACCATATTGCCAAGCACCATAAGCGATAAATCGGCAGGTGCTTTGTGTTGTTCTAATACGATAAATAAGTCTTGTAATAAGGTATCGAATTGATTGTTTTGATATTTGGATTTTACAGCCATGTTGATTTTTCTTGAGTAAATAATTGGGCAAATACTAGCATATTTTTAGCAAAATAGAGAGAAATAAGCGGTAGAAAATGGATTTTTCTTTGCAAAAAGAGGTGGAAATCTATAGAATGAACAACTGTTCATTTTGGAAAATGGAGAGTGAAATGCAGAAAACGGAAATACAAAAAAACGAAGTGCAAAGCTCATCAAAAGATGAGATGGCTCGCCAAATTCTTTCCGTGACTGAAATACTCATTGCAGAGATTGGCATTCAAAACCTTTCTATGCGAAAAATTGCAACCAGAGCGAACCTAGCCTTAGGAACGCTCTATTCGTATTTTAAGACCAAAGACGATTTATTAAATAAGCTGGCTTATGATTTATGTGACCGTTTTACGCATTATGTGCAAGATGGCTATGATGAAACTGACACACTGTTTAATCGTTACCGCAAGATGTTTGAAAACAAGTTGGCATTTTTGCGAGATAACCCAACGGTCGCAACGAATTTATCGCAATACCAAGCTATGCTTGGATTCAATGAAATTATTGAGCGACTGATTCACGATGATGATTTTATCTGGAATAAATTTGTGCGAGATGGGCAGGAGCAGGGCGTAATCGCTCAAATGCCAGCGGAATTATTACACGTTTTGGGCATTGGTATTGTGGTGGAAATTGCTTATTTACAGCAATTGACGCAAAAAGAGTATTCGAAGGAGACAATAGAAAAAATGCTATTGTGTTCTTGGAAAGCAATTACGGTGTAAATCGTTTATTTTTTATTTAAATATATTGGAGAAAACATGACAACAGAAAACCAAAAGCCTTCTCGTGGCAGAAAGTTTCTTATTGTAGTAACGCTATTGGTTGTGCTTGTTGCTTTTGCAGGCGTAGCAGGAATGCAACGTTTTATCGCAGGCAAGAAAGCGGAAGCTGCAGCGAATATGCCTGAAACGGTGAGTGAAATCACCGCAATGCAGGTACAACCTCGTGAATGGACTCCTTATCTTTCAGCGGTAGGTTATGTTCGTCCGAACCAAGGGGCGATGTTAAGTGCTGAGTCTTCTGGTACGGTGAAAAGTGTGAACGTAAAATCAGGTCAGCATGTCAATAAAGGTGATTTATTGGTGGAGCTTGATGATGCCGTCGAAGTGGCAACCTTGAAAGCGTCTCAAGCACAATTGCCAAATGCAAAACTTACGTTAGATCGTTATCGTAACTTGGTGGCTTCTAACAGTGCCTCAAAAGCAGAATTAGACAGTGCTCAAGCAACCTATAATCAATTAGTAGCAAATATTGAGTCATTAAAAGCTTCAATTGCACGCCGTAAAATTTATGCTCCATTTAGCGGTTTTTCAGGTATCGTGAATGTGAACGTAGGTCAATACATCACGACCGGTACAGAAATCGTGCGTGTTGAAGATCAAAGTTCAATGAAAGTGCGTTTTACGCTTCCTCAAACAGATGTTGAGCATATTTTTGTGGGTCAAAAAGTGACTGCAGAAGTGGATGCGTTAGTGGGGCAAACCTTCCCAGCAGAAATTGTGGCAATCGATCCTGCAGTTGATCGCAATACGGGTTTAATTAACGTTGAAGCGGTAATTACTGAAGGTGGTAACAAATTGCTTTCAGGTATGTTTGTGCGTTTAAATGTGGCATTGCCAACTGAAAAAGCACAAATCGTGGTGCCACAAATTGCGGTTACTTACACGATGTATGGTGAAACCGTTTATGTGCTTGAGCAACTTTCAGATGAAGATAAAGCACTTGTAAGCAAAATGGCAGAGCAAAATCCGAAATTAGATGCAAATAAAATGTATCGTGCAAAACAAGTGGAAGTAAGAACCAAAGACCGTAACGGTATCTACGCACAATTAGCGAAAGGCGTGAAAGCGGGTGATGTTATCGTAACGGGCGGTTTCCAGCGTTTAAATAACCATTCGCTTATCCTTGTTTCTGATCAAGAAGCTGTTGGTGTAACCGTACCTGCGAAAAGTAGTAAACTTTAATTGAGGTAATCAATGAAATTTACCGATCTATTTATTAAACGTCCTGTACTTGCGGTGTGTATTAGCTTGCTGATTACGATTCTTGGCTTGCAATCCATCAATAAGTTACAGGTGCGAGAATATCCTGAGATGACCATCTCAACTGTAACCGTGAGTGTGAACTACTCAGGTGCGGATGCAAGTTTGATGCAGGCACTCGTAACTTCCCAAATTGAAGAAGCGGTTGCACAGGCGGATAACATCGACTATGTGACTTCTTCAAGTGGGCCAAGCACTTCAACTACCACGATCAAAATGAAATTGAACACCAACCCACAATTGGCGTTGGCGGATATTTCTTCGAAAGTGAGTGCAATTCGTTCTAATCTTCCGAGCGGGATTGATGATCCATCAATCAGCGTTTCATCAGGTTCGAACGATGCGTTGATGTATATCCGATTTGTCTCTGATGAGTTAAATACAGCCCAAATTACCGACTATATTAACCGTGTGGTTAAACCACAATTCTTTACGGTAAATGGGGTATCAAGTGTTGATATTTTCGGTGCAACGACCTTCGGTTTACGCATTTGGTTAGATCCTGACAAAATGGCGGGGAATAACCTCTCTGGTGCACAAGTGTTAGCCGCTTTAACGGCAAACAACTTGAACACTGCCGCAGGTAATGCGAACGGTTACTACACAGTTTACAAAAACAAAGTAGAATCAAGTACGCCTTCTGTTTCTGAACTTGAGAACGTAACGATTTCAACCACATCAGACGGTAAAACCATCAAGTTAAAAGACATTGCAAAGGTTGAGTTAGATAAATATCAAGATGCCTCTCGTACTGTTGCAGACGGTAAAGAAGCGGTTGTTTTAGGTGTTTCTGCTGCAACTACAGCAAACTCCATCACTGTGGCTAAAGATATTTATCCTGTATTTGCACAAATGCAGAAAAATTTACCAGAAACAATTAACGGTCAGATTTTATACGACAAAACGATTGCCATTAATAGCTCTATCAATGAAGTTTATAAAACAATTATTGAAGCAACGGTGATTGTATTAGTGGTTATTATCCTATTTTTAGGATCACTGCGAGCGATGATTGTGCCGATCATTACCATTCCAATCTCGCTTATTGGGGTATTGTTCTTCCTACAAATGTTTGGCTTCTCGATCAATCTTTTAACCTTATTGGCGTTAATTCTTGCGATCGGCTTGGTGGTGGACGATGCGATCGTCGTACTTGAGAACGTAGAACGTCACGTGAAAGAGGGTAAATCGCCATTTGATGCAGCGATTATCGGTACGCGTGAAATTGCAATCCCCGTTATCTCAATGACCATCACACTTGGTGCAGTATATTCACCGATGGCATTGATGGAAGGGGTAACAGGTTCACTTTTCAAAGAGTTCGCCTTAACCCTTGCGGGTGCGGTATTCATTTCAGGGATTGCAGCATTAACGCTTTCGCCAATGATGTCGAGCCGTGTGTTAAAAGAACACAACGAAGAACACGAAAGCCGTTTTGCGAAGTGTATCAACGGTATGTTGGATAAAATGACCTCGTGCTACACCAATATGTTGCGTGGAGTTATGGCGGTGCGTTGGGCTATCGTGGTGTTTGCGGTAGTGATTTTTGGTACCTTACCAACCCTTTTAGGCTCACTTTCAAGTGAAGTTGCTCCAACCGAAGACCGAGGCTTTATCGTGGGTATTGGTAGTGGTCCATCAAATACCAACTTAGATTACACCCAAGCGGCAACAGAGAAATTCAACAAAGAAGTTGCTGAAATTCCAGAAGTCTCTGCAATGATGACGATTTCAGGCTTTAATGGCTCGAATAGTGCACTCTCTATCATCTCACTAAAAGATTGGAGTGAGCGTACTCGTGAACGAGCAGAAATTTCAAAAGATGTGGCAGCGATTGCAAAAAATGTTGTTCCAATGGACATCAATGCTATCGCCTTCCCTGAAATTTCCACAGGTGAAAGTGGTTTACCCTTCTCATTAGTGATTACCACAGCGGATAACTACACCAAGTTAGCCGATGTTGCAGGCGAATTCTTGAAAAAAGCACAAGCTTCAGGTCAATTCTTCTTTGCAAACTTAGACTTGAAATTTGATACAGTAACGATGAAATGGAAGTTCGACCGTGAAAAAATGGGGGCTTACGGGATCTCTATGCAGCAAGTAAGTAACACGCTTGGTGCTTACTTATCAGGAGCGATTATTACCCGTGTCGATATTGATTCCCGTGCGTATCCGATCGTATCACAAGCGGTTCGAAAAGATCGTTTAAATCCAGAAGATTTAACGAAATATTACGTAACAGCTGCAAACGGTGAAGCTGTACCATTAAGCTCAATCGTAAGCTTAGAGCTAACCACGGAACCATCTTCATTACCACGCATGAGCCAGCTAAACTCAGCAACGATTGGCGGTGTTGTGTCAGGTTCAATTGGTGACGCAGTAAACTGGGCGAAAGCGGAATTAGACCGTACGCTTCCACAAGGCTATCAATACGATTTTAAATCAGAAGCACGCCAATATGTACAAGAAGGTAACGCAATGGTGATGACCTTTGGCTTAGCGGTAATTATCATCTACCTTGTACTTGCGATTCAGTTCGAATCTTGGCGTGATCCAATGGTAATCTTGGTATCTGTACCGTTAGCCGTGAGTGGTGCGTTATTGGTGCTAAATATTTTAGGTATCGGCAAAGTTGCAGGAGCAACTTTGAATATCTACTCACAGGTAGGATTAGTGACATTGGTCGGCTTGATTACTAAACACGGTATCTTAATGTGTGAAGTCGCGAAAGAAGAGCAGTTAAACAACGGTTTATCTCGTTTTGAAGCGATTGTTCACGCAGCAACTATTCGTTTACGTCCAATTATGATGACTACCGCAGCGATGGTAGCGGGCTTAATCCCTCTACTTTTAGCATCTGGTGCGGGCGCGATTGCACGCTTTAGTATCGGTATCGTAATCGTTGCAGGTTTAAGTATCGGTACACTCTTCACCTTATTCGTATTGCCTGTGATCTATACCTTTTTAGGTCAAGAACACAAACCTTTACGCGAATTTGATGAAGAAAAATATGCAACACAAGCGGTCGAAAAATTAGAACATTCTGCAAATTAAGCGTAATGAGTTGATTGAATAATGAAATGCACTTATCTAGGCATCAGCTTCGGTAGGTGCATTTTTTATATATTTTATTGGGACAAAGAATAAATTTATCAAAATAGCTTAAATTATTCCATTTTTGAATAAAAAAATAAGCAAGGTGAATTGACATAGCATTCTAGACGTCTAAAATAACTGAAATATTTTAACAAGTGTGTGGATAGATTTATGATTGAGCTGAAAAATATCAGCAAGCAGTTTGAGGTGAACGGCAAAAAAATTACCGCCCTTGACAATGTAAGCCTTGAAGTTCCGCAAGGCACAATTTACGGTGTAATTGGGGCTTCTGGCGCAGGGAAGAGTACACTGATTCGTTGCGTGAATTTATTAGAACGCCCAACCATTGGGCAAGTGATTGTCGATGGGCAAGATTTAACCGCAATGTCGGATAAAGATCTGATTTTAGCTCGTCGCAACATTGCAATGATTTTCCAGCATTTTAATTTACTTTCTTCGCAAACCGTATTTGAAAACGTGGCGTTGCCATTGCGTTTAAATAATACGCCAAAAGAGCAGCTTGAGAAGAAAGTGAATGAGTTGCTTGAATTAGTCGGTTTAACCGAACGTAAAGATGTTTACCCAAGCAATTTATCTGGCGGTCAGAAACAGCGTGTGGCGATTGCACGTGCGTTGGCATCTAATCCAAAAGTCTTGCTTTGTGATGAAGCAACTAGTGCACTAGATCCTGCAACCACGCAATCGATCTTACAGCTTTTAAAAGACATCAATAAACGTTTAGGCTTAACTATCTTGTTGATTACCCACGAAATGGAAGTGGTCAAACGTATTTGTGATCGTGTGGCGGTGATTGATAAAGGTGAGCTGATTGAAACGGAGTCAGTAAGTGAAATTTTCTCTAATCCGAAAACTGCACTGGCTCAGAAATTTATTCAATCGACCTTCCATATTGAGCTCCCGCAAGAGTATATGGAACAACTTTCTGCTCAACCAACCGCAGAGAAAAACAAACCGATTATTAAGTTTGAATTTACAGGGCGTTCGGTTGATGCGCCATTGCTCTCGCACGCTTCAAAACGCTTCGGCATTGATTTTAGTATTTTGATGTCGCAAATTGATTATGCAGGTGGGGTAAAATTCGGCTTTGTGATTGCGGAGGTCACCGGCGAAGAAGATGCGATTTCAGAAGCAAGATTCTATTTAATTGATAATAACGTAAAAGTTGAGGTGCTAGGTTATGTGGAATGATTTTCTCAATGAGCTTACTCCGCAGATGTGGCAACTCGTGGCTTCATCAACGGTAGAAACCATTTATATGGGCTTTGTTGCAACATTGCTTTCTGTAGTAATTGGCTTGCCGATAGGTTTTTTAGCGTTCTTAACAGCTAAAGGCGAGATTTTAGAGAACCAACGTGCCTACCAAATTTTAGATATAATCATCAATATTGGTCGTTCTGTGCCGTTTATTATTTTGTTGATTGTGTTGTTGCCTTTTACCCGTTTAATTGTCGGAACTACATTAGGCACAACGGCAGCAATCGTGCCATTAAGTGTGTCAGCTATTCCATTCTTTGCACGCTTAACCGCAAATGCCTTGCTTGAAATTCCTGCAGGTTTAACCGAAGCAGCAAAATCAATGGGAGCAACAAATTGGCAGGTAGTCACCCGTTTCTATTTGCCAGAATCTTTACCGATTTTAATTAACGGCATTACTTTAACCCTTGTGGCGTTAATTGGTTATTCGGCAATGGCTGGTGCTGTTGGCGGCGGTGGTTTAGGAAACCTCGCTATCAGCTACGGCGAGCACCGTAATATGGTTTATGTGAAATGGATTGCAACAGTCATTATTGTGGCCATTGTGATGGTTTCTCAAAAACTAGGCGATCATTTGGCGAAGAAATATGACCATCGCTAAGATCAATTTGTTATTTAACACAACATCTCTATGAGGTATTTATGAACTTTAAAAAAGTATTAAGTGTTGCATTCGTTTCAGCATTAGCTTTAACCGCTTGTAACGAAGAGAAAAAAGCAGAAACTGCTCAAGCTCCAGCAGCTCAACCTACTCAAAAAATCAAAGTAGGCGTAATGTCGGGCCCTGAACACACAGTGGCAGAAAAAGCTGCTCAAATTGCCAAAGAAAAATATGGCTTAGATGTGGAGTTCGTTTTATTTAACGACTACGCACTGCCAAACACTGCAGTAAGTAAAGGTGATTTAGATGCAAACGCATTCCAGCACAAGCCTTATTTAGACAAAGACACAGCATCTAAAGGTTTAGATAACCTTGAAATCGTGGGTAACACTTTCGTGTATCCATTAGCGGGTTATTCTAAAAAAATTAAATCAGTCAGCGAATTACAAGATGGTGCAGTGGTTGCCGTACCAAATGATCCAAGTAACCTTGCACGTGCGTTAATCTTGTTAGAAAAACAAGGCTTAATCAAATTAAAAGACAACACAAACCTATTCTCAACAGCGATTGACATTGTTGAAAATCCGAAAAACTTAAAAATCCAAGAAGTAGATACTTCAGTGGCAGCGAAAGCGTTGGATGATGTAGATTTAGCTGTAGTGAACAACACTTACGCAGGTCAAGTAGGTTTAAGTGCAAATGATGGCGTATTTGTGGAAGATAAAGATTCTCCATATGTAAACATCATCGTGGCACGTAAAGATAACAAAGACAGCGACAATGTGAAAAACTTTGTGAAAGCATACCAAACTGAAGAAGTGTTCCAAGAAGCACAAAAACACTTCAAAGATGGTGTAGTAAAAGGCTGGTAATTTACAGATTAATATCACTCAAGCGGTTGAATTTTGTTTATGTTTTGCAAAATTTAACCGCTAATTTTTTCCCTCAAATAAGTATTTAACATGAAATTAACAAAATTATTAGGTGTAGTACTGGTTTCTGCATTAGCATTAACTGCTTGTAAAGAAGAAAAAACAGAGGCACAAGAGCCATTAAAAGTCGGCGTGATGACAGGTCCTGAAGCACAAATGACTGAAGTAGCCGTGAAAGTGGCTAAAGAAAAATATGGCTTAGATGTACAGTTAGTGCAATTTACAGAATATACTCAACCAAATGCTGCATTAGATAAAAAAGATTTAGATGCTAACGCATTCCAAACAGTGCCTTATTTAGAGCAAGAAAGTAAAGAACGTGGCTATAAAATGGCTGTGATCGGCAATACTTTATTATGGCCAATTGCCGCTTATTCTAAAAAAATCAAAAACTTAGGTGAGCTAAAAGACGGTGCAATCGTAGCAATTCCAAACAACCCGAGTAATACAGGTCGTGCGTTATTATTACTTCAAGCTCATGGTTTAATTAAATTAAAAGATCCGAAAAATTTATTCTCTACTGAGAATGATATTATCGAAAATCCGAAAAACATTCAGATTAAACAAGTAGATACCGTGTTATTAACCCGTTCATTAGATGATGTAGATTTAGCGGTTATCAACAACACTTATGCAGGTCAAGCAGGTTTAAGCCCAGAAAAAGACGGCATTATTGTGGAATCAAAAGATTCTCCATATGTAAACTTAGTGGTTAGTCGTGAAGACAATAAAGACGACCCACGTTTGCAAACCTTCGTAAAAGCCTTCCAAACCGAAGAGGTATTCCAAGAAGCGTTAAAATTATTTAACGGCGGTGTAGTGAAAGGTTGGTAATTATTGGCGTTTTAGTGATGATAGATTTAAAAACCATTTAAATAAAAAGAGTTGCTAATATTTGAAAAATAAACATTAGCAACTCTTTTGTCTTACTAAATTAAGTTCTAATTTTCTTCTTTAATATGTCCAATCTCCAAATGCACCACATCCACTAAATCAGATGGGCTCACTTGGAAGGCTTGACCGAACCCTTTAACGAATAGGCCTTGGCTTGGTGTGAAGCCGAAGAGTTTAAAGTCAGCATTTTGTGCTAATTCATCAATTAAATCACCGTGGCGGGCTTTAAGTTCTGCTAAACAAGCCTGACCTTCTTCTGAAAGTTTATCAATCACTTGCGAAGTTGCATCAAAACTTAACCGCTTGCGGGCAAAAATTTGACGGCTTAAGTTCTCATCTTCAATCAACATCAACGATACTTTCGGTACTTTTTGTAGATTGCGGGCGTGGCGGGCGATTTCTGAAATTAACACAACATATTTGCCATTATGAATTACAAACGGTGCATAACTGACGTTTGGGTTGCCTTCTTCATCTAAGGTTGCCAACATAATCGTACGGCATTGTTCCTTCAACTCTTGAATTTGTGGTCCTAAGCGGTTCTGTAGTACTTCTTGACGAGCAGTCATTGTTTTCTCCTTAATAAAAATCCCTATTGAAAGGCATTGAATTTTTCCACTTGTTCAGGGAAAAGTTGGCGTTGCTCATCACGCCCTAAATACACTTTAAAAATGGTCTCGCCATTATGAGCAATAAAGGCGATGTTGTAGCTCTCTTTACCACGGAAAGGCAGGCTAACAAAGGCAATTTGAGCAATGCCATCTAATTTTAAATGCCCGTGCAACGCACCTTGGTCGCCTTTCATATTCAGATTGTAGTAGCCACGCCCTACAATACCTTCTGGGAAACGATCTTTAATTTCAAAGATCGAACCGCATTTTTCAATAATGGTGGTAAACGTGCCCCATTGAGCAATTTGGGCAAAAATCTCTTCGGCACGATTTGCCTCAAACACACGCACAAATTGTTCTGGCAGTGCCACTAAAATTTTACCTTCAGGCAGCCCAAAATGGATTGCCATATCCAGTGTGATCGCCTGTGGATTTTCCGCAATATAAGCGGTGATCTTTTCTGTAAGATTTGTCATTTTTTAATAAAATCCTACCGCTTATTGAGCTGCTTCTTGTTTGATTGCACCAAATACACCACGTGATTTGTCTGCATCATTGGTGTAAATACCTGATAATTCTTTCGCATTTTCACCGAAGAAACCACCTTGGGTTTTGATTCCATTTACTTCGCCCGCAAAACTATTGCCTGTGATTTTGCCGCCGAATTTCATTTCAGGTACTTGAACCGTGTTGTAATAAGTATTTACTTTTTCGTTAATTGTAATATCAATTATTTTTTTATCGAAATCAGCTGTCGCATTCATTTTTGATGTTCTTGCATATGAAACGCCATCTTTCACATAAGCAGCTCCGCCTGTGTATTGAATTGTACCTGAAGTAGGAATTTGAGTTACATCGGTTGGTTTACCTTGTGCATAAATCATTTTTTCAGTTGGGTTGTATGGATCAGTTGCATAGATACCAAAAGTAGTTGATTTGAAATCACCTGTGTTAGCAATATTTGAACTATATTCAACCTGCCCGATATAGTCATTATATTCTGAATCAGCTAAAGAAAGTAATTGATCTTTAACACCATTGCTATCAACAATTGTAAGATCACGAATATCTCGAGCTTGGGTACGCTCAACAGTTGCTTTACCATCTTTTAAGTTAATGACACCACCAGATACAGCATCACTCATCACACCAGAAATTCCGCCGAATACTTTATCGCTAAGTGGAATTCTTGATTTTTCATCTGCACGAAGATTTTCTAGCTGTTTAGCATATTCTTCGGCTTCTTGGCGTTTTTTCGCTTGTTCAGCTACTTTTGCATTGAGTTCTTCAACAGATTTGTTTGCTACTTCAGCATCTTTTTGAGCTTTCTCTAAATTTTGCTTTGCGTTAGCCAGATCTTCAGCTGCTTTTTGTGCTTTTTCTTCTAGTTTTTTTAACGCGTCTTGATTTTCAAGGTTTTGTTTTGCGTTAGCTAGTTGGGAATTAGTTTGTTCAGCTGCTAGTTCAGCTTGTTTTTGATTTAATTCAGCTAATTCTTTAGTAAGTTTGGCAACTTCAGCAGTGAGCTGAATTACAGTAGCTTGGGCTTTATCTACTTCAGACTTAGCTGTATTGTAATTTGATTGATTATTTTGAGCTTGTTGTTGAGCTGTTTTTACTTGCTGAGTAAGATCCGCAATTTTTTGCGTTAATGTGGATTCTGTTTTACGAATTTGATCAGAATTATCTGCACCTCCTTTAGAGCTTGATGAGCAAGCAGTTAAAAAGGCTGCACAGGATACAGCAAGTAAGGTAAGTTTGAATTTATTCATAAGAGTGACCTATTTTATGTGATTAGAGTGGAATAAAGTTTCAATTAGATTAAACCAAATAAAAATGATTTTCAATACTCTTGTAAAGTTTATTAAATTTTCGTAAACTGAATTCATATCTCGTTTACATTTTAGGTGAAAATATGTCCCGTAAATTTACCCTATCCTTGGGGGCTGTTTGTGTTGCGATGGCATTAAACAGCTATGCCCAAGAAGAAACTACTTTAGATACCATTCGCGTTGATGGCACTCAAATCAAATCGAATCAAATCAAGAAAACACGTAAAGCAATTCAGGAGGAATTGATTGCGGACAGTTATGATTTAGTGCGTTATACAACAGATGTAGGTATTAGCGATAATGGTCGTCGTAAGAAAGGCTTTGCTATGAGAGGTGTTGAGGGAAATCGCGTTGGTATTAGTGTAGATGGTGTAAATCTACCTGATTCTGAAGAGAACTCCCTTTACGCCCGTTATGGCAACTTCAATAGTTCGCGTTTAGGAATTGATCCTGAATTAGTGCAAGGGATCGACATTATGCGAGGTTCAGACTCCTTTAATTCAGGAAGTGGGGCGTTAGGTGGATCGGTAAACTATCGTACTCTAGGTGTAGATGATATTATCTTGCCAGAAAATAATTGGGGTGTGTTACTCAAAAATGGCTACGCAAGTAAAAACCGTGAATGGACCTATACTGTTGGAACGGGTTATAGAAATGAAAAAGTAGATATTGCCTTGCTTTATTCCCACCGTAATGGGCACGAAATGAAAAGTAGTGGTAGTGGAGAAGATATTACAGGAAGTGCAAGAGGAATACCTGACCCAGCTCATCATAAAAATCACAGTTATTTAGCAAAAGTAGGATATTTTATTACGCCATCTCATAAAATCAGTGTTTCTTTTAATGGTCAGAAACTTAACAATGAGGTAGATGAAAAATCATATAACTATACTGAAAGTAGCTGGCGTTTAGTTAATGATATCAATTCACGCTATACCGCCAATTTTGCGTATGAGTATTTCCCAGAAGATAGTAAATATTTAAGTTATTTACGTGCAGATCTCGATTGGCAAGAAACAGATATTGGCTCTAAAAATTATAAAGGTTCTTATAATAGAGATGCGAATGGAAGACTTATCTATATTAAGCGTGCAGATGAGCTTCAAGATACTCATATGTTAACTAAAGTAAAACGAGCTTCCATTCGTTTAGATTCTGCAGCTTGGGAAACCAAATGGGGTACACATATTTTTACACTTCGTTCAGGTATATCTCAGAAGGATTTTGATAACCGAAATGACAAAGAGTTTTATCAAGGTGGTAAAACGTTAAAAGAAAATGGTTCAATTCAGCATCCAGTAAGAACTAGAGCATTTTATAGTCAATTACAAGATAAAGTTGCATGGAATGATATGTTTTCTAGTCAGCTAGGGGTAAGATATGACTGGGAAGAGCTCGTGCCACAACATATAAAAGCACCTTGCCAAGCTTGTACTGCAACACCAGCATCTAATACATTCCAAAGTTTAAGTGGCTCATTAGGGCTAGATGCTCAGTTAAACGATACTTGGAAAGTAGGCTATAATGTTTCTACTGGATATCGAGTGCCAACAGCATCAGAAATGTATTTCTCTTTCACTAATAAATTGGGTAACTGGTATCCAAATCCTAATTTAAAAGCAGAACAAGCACTTAACCAATCAATTAATATCCAAGCTGAACATCGACTAGGCTTGTTTGGTATGAATATCTACCATAGTCGTTATAAAGATTTCTTAATTGAACAAGAAACAGAAGAGCTAGTCGCAAATACAGATTACGATGAATATTCTGCTTATTATGGAGCACAGCCATTTGAATACCAACTAGGTCAACAAATGGTAAATATTGATAGAGCAAGTATTTCTGGTATTGAACTAAATAGCAAAATGAATTTAGATCAAGTATTCTCAGTTATTCCTGCAGGATGGAAGTTCCTTGCTAATTTAGGTTATTCTAAAGCTAGATTAAAAGGAAGCGAGAACAGTTTACTGTCTATTCAGCCATTAAAAGTTATTGTTGGTTTTGGTTATGAAGATCCTGAAGATCGCTGGGGCTTAAATGTAAGAGCAACTTATTTAGGTGCTAAAAAAGCGAAAGATGCACAAATTTTGTGGCGTAAACGTGTTCAAACATACCCTTATTTGAATGGTTCAGCGACTTTATTTGATGTTTATGGATTCTATAAAGTCAATAAAAATGTAACTTTACGTGCAGGTGTATATAATTTATTGAATCGTAAATATCATACTTGGGATACTTTACGTGGTATCAATTATATTAGTACAACTGATGCGGTTGACCCACAGCGTAAAGGGCTAGAACGCTTCTACGCACCAGGTCGAAACTTTGCAGGAGCGGTTGAAATTCGCTTCTAATTTGCAAATTAGATAAAGAAATCCCACGTAATGATCTCTCATACGTGGGATTTTGCTAATTAACAATCTCAATGATTGAATGTTCGCTTAAACCTCTCACTTGCGTGCCTTTTCTTGCACGTTCCCCACGATATTTCTCAATATCGGCAGGTTTGAGGGTGATTTTGCGTTTGCCTGAAACAAACACTAAGGACTGATTTGGTTTGAGTAACAACAAATGAGCCAAATATTCCTCACCTGATTTTGCCGCTTGGGCGGAAATATTAATGATTTTATTGCCTTTCCCTTTTGAGAGTGTTGGTAATTCGCTTAATGGGAAAACCAACATTCGCCCAACGTTGCTGATGGCAACCAGAGAAAGGTTTTCTTCCTCTGTGATTCGTTGCGGTGGTAATGCTTTTGCATTTTCGGTTAAAGAAATGACCGCTTTACCCGCCTTGTTACGAGAGATTAAATCTTCAAAAGTACAAAGGAAACCATAGCCCGAGTTGGATGCCATCAGGACATTTTCGGTAGGTTGTCCCATTAAGACTTGCTGGATTTCTGCACCTTCTGGCAAGGTAATCTTACTTGTAAGTGGCTCGCCTTGTGAGCGTGCAGAGGGCAGTGAGGTTGGGTCAATCGTATAAGCTCGTCCCGTGCTATCTAAGAACACTACAGGTTGATTGCTTCTACCTCTTGCGTGAGCCAGATATTGGTCGCCTGCACGGTATGCTAAGCCTGTCACGTCAATGTCGTGCCCTTTTGCACAACGCACCCAGCCTTTTTCCGATAAAATGACAGTAACATCTTCAGTTGGTGTGAGATCTGCTTCTGAAATGGCTTTTGCTTCCGTACGCTCTACAAAAATAGATCTCCGTGGTGAAGCGAATGTTTTTGCATCAGTCTGAATTTCTTTTTTAATAAGCGTGTTTAATCGGCGTTCCGAACCTAATAAAACTTGTAATTCATCTCGCTCTTTTTCTAGTGCATTTTGTTCTGCTTTAAGCGTGGTTTCTTCCAGTTTAGCTAAGTTACGTAAGCGTAGGTTTAAAATCGCATCGGCTTGAATTTCGCTTAACCCAAAACGAGCCATTAACACGGCTTTAGGCTCATCTTCATTGCGGATAATTTCAATTACTTCGTTAATGCTTAAAAACGCAATGATTAACCCCTCAATGATATGCAAGCGGTCTAAAATTTTATCTAATCGGTAATTTAGACGACGGGTTACCGTTGCACGGCGGAAACTCAGCCATTCGGTCAGAATAGTGTGCAGATTTTTCACTGCAGGTTTTCCATCTAAACCAATCATATTCATATTGATACGGAAGCTTTTTTCTAGCTCTGTTGTTGCAAATAGATGATCCATCAATGCATTAAAATCAATACGATTTGAGCGAGGGATAATCACGATCCGAATCGGGTTCTCGTGATTTGATTCATCGCGAACATCATCTACCATTGGCAGTTTTTTGTTCTTCATTTGAGCAGCAATTTGCTCAATGATTTTTGATGGTGAGGTTTGATATGGCAGTGCGTTAATTACAATTTTGCCATCTTCTTTTTGCCAAACTGCACGGGCTTTGATGGAGCCACGTCCTTGTTCGTAGATTTTTGCCATCTCCGATTTTGGTGTGATAATTTCCGCTTGGGTTGGGTAGTCAGGGCCTTGCACTACATTTAAAATATCTGTTAATGTTGCATTTGGATTATCCAACAACATCATACAGGCATCTGCTAATTCATTAATATTGTGAGGAGGAATGTCGGTTGCCATCCCAACAGCAATCCCTGTTGAGCCATTTAATAAAATATGTGGCAAGCGAGAAGGGAAGGTAACAGGCTCGATTTTTGAACCGTCAAAATTCGGTTTGAAATCTACCGTGCCTTGATCAATTTCAGAAAGTAAAACGGACGAAAATTTTGTTAAGCGTGCTTCAGTATAACGATACGCTGCGGCATCGTCTTCTAAGCTACCCCAGTTTCCTTGACCATCAATTAGCGGGTAGCGGAAGGTAAAATCTTGTGCCATTCCTACCATTGCACCATAACAAGCAGAGTCACCGTGTGGGTGGAATTTACCTAATACATCACCCACTGTGCGAGCTGCTTTGGCATATTTTGCATTGGCATTTAAGCCCAGCTCAGACATAGCATAGATAATGCGACGTTGTACAGGTTTTAAGCCATCGCCAATAAACGGCAATGCTCTGTCCATAATCACATACATTGAATAATTGAGGTAAGCGTCTTCGGTAAAATGCTTAATTGGCATTTGTTCAATGCCTTCGTAATTGATAATGGTATTGCTCATAACTTTTAGGTTGATTACAAAAAACGTTTTATTTTCTATGATCTGTGGATATTTGTCCACACCTGAAATCAAAACGATCGTTTTTCATTCATTGTTGCAAAATGATGAGATTTAGAGGAATTTTGTAAAAGGCAAAAATAGTAGGCGATTTTGTATGAAAAAAACTGTATAATAGTAACGTTTTATTTCTGATTTGTAGAGGCGGCTATCAAAAGCGATTTGTTTAGCGTTTATTTAAAAATGAACGAAATCGTTTTTGCTAGTCGCAATTTGTAAGAAATAAAACTAAATTTTAATTAAAATTCAAGGATTTAGTTATGACTCCAATTGTTAGACAATTTAAATATGGTCAGCATACAGTGACCTTAGAAACAGGTGCAATTGCACGCCAAGCTACTGCAGCAGTAATGGCTAGTATGGATGATACAACCGTTTTTGTGACTGTTGTGGCAAAAAAAGAGGTTAAAGAAGGTCAAGATTTCTTCCCTTTAACGGTTGATTACCAAGAGCGTACTTACGCAGCAGGTCGTATCCCAGGCGGTTTCTTCAAACGTGAAGGTCGCCCATCTGAAGGTGAAACATTAGTAGCTCGTTTAATCGACCGTCCTGTTCGTCCTCTTTTCCCAGAAGGTTTTTTCAACGAAATTCAAGTAATTGCAACAGTGGTTTCTGTTAACCCTCAAATTAGCCCAGACTTAGTGGCGATGATCGGTGCTTCAGCAGCACTTTCACTTTCTGGTGTACCGTTCAATGGCCCTATCGGTGCAGCACGTGTTGGTTTCATCAATGATCAATTCGTATTAAACCCAACCACTTCAGAACAAAAACAAAGCCGTTTGGATTTAGTGGTTGCAGGTACAGATAAAGCGGTATTAATGGTGGAATCTGAAGCCGATATTTTAACCGAAGAACAAATGCTTTCAGCGGTGGTATTCGGTCATCAACAACAACAAGTTGTTATCGAAAACATCAAAGAATTCGTGAAAGAAGCAGGCAAGCCTCGTTGGGATTGGATTGCTCCAGAGCCAAACACAGATTTAATCCATAAAGTAAAAACGTTAGCAGGATCACGCATTGGTGATGCTTACCGTATTACTGAAAAGCAAGCACGTTACGAACAAATCGACACTATCAAAGCAGAAGTAATTGCTACTTTAACCACAGAAGATGAAACCGTTTCTGAAGGTGCAATTATGGATATTATTACTGCATTGGAAAGCCAAATCGTACGTAGCCGTATCATTGCAGGCGAACCTCGTATTGATGGTCGTACCGTTGATACCGTGCGTGCATTAGATATCTGCACAGGCGTATTACCACGCACTCACGGTTCAGCAATCTTTACTCGTGGCGAAACTCAAGCATTAGCAGTGGCGACTTTGGGTACAGAACGTGATGCACAAATCATTGATGAATTAACGGGCGAGAAATCAGACCGCTTCTTATTCCACTACAACTTCCCTCCATACTCAGTGGGTGAAACAGGTCGCATTGGTTCTCCAAAACGTCGTGAAATCGGTCACGGTCGTTTAGCTAAGCGTGGTGTGTTAGCGGTAATGCCAAGTGCAGAAGAATTCCCATATGTTGTGCGTGTGGTATCTGAAATCACTGAGTCAAACGGTTCTTCTTCAATGGCTTCTGTGTGTGGTGCTTCTCTTGCGTTAATGGATGCGGGTGTGCCAATTAAAGCAGCAGTTGCAGGCATCGCAATGGGCTTGGTAAAAGAAGAAGAGAAATTTGTAGTGCTTTCAGATATTTTAGGTGATGAGGATCATTTAGGCGATATGGACTTTAAAGTGGCGGGTACACGTGAAGGTGTGACTGCACTTCAAATGGACATCAAAATTGAAGGTATTACCCCTGAAATTATGCAAATTGCTTTGAACCAAGCGAAAGGTGCACGTATGCATATCTTAAACGTGATGGAACAGGCAATTCCAGCTCCGCGTGCGGATATTTCAGACTACGCACCGCGTATTCACACGATGAAAATTGATCCGAAGAAAATCAAAGATGTGATTGGTAAAGGTGGTGCAACTATTCGTGCATTAACTGAAGAAACTGGCACATCAATCGACATTGACGACGATGGTACAGTAAAAATTGCAGCAACGGACAACAATGCAGCGAAAACTGTTATGGCTCGTATCGAAGAAATCGTGGCAGAAGTGGAAGTGAATGCAATTTATAAGGGTAAAGTGACTCGAGTGGTTGATTTCGGTGCATTTGTTTCGATTCTAGGCGGCAAAGAAGGTCTGGTTCACATTTCACAGATCACAGATGAACGTGTTGAACGTGTTGCAGATTACCTTTCAGTAGGACAAGAAGTGATGGTGAAAGTGGTTGAAATTGACCGACAAAACCGCATTCGTTTAACAATGAAAGATGTAAACAACGTGGAAGCAGAAGTTGCAACGCCAGTTGAAGAACAAGCTGAATAACCCGCTTATCGATCAACCTCTTGGCAACAAGGGGTTGGTCATTTTTAGCTATTTTCTAGGGCCGATTTTCTAGGGTAGTGACTTTAAGGCTGTTTATTACTTATGTTACAACAGACTAAAATTTTTCGTTTTTTTTCACTCGGTTTATTTATTATTTTATTTCTGGCAGGTTGTGCTAACCGTTCATCAGAAATGATTTCAACAGATAAATTGGCATTAGCTGAGTTAAATCCACAACTTCGCTTTGATCAAGAAGTGATGATTGTGCGTTTAACCCAAGTGTTGCAAGAAGCAAAATTAACGGATGATGACCGTGCGGATCTCTATTTTGAGCGTGGCGTAATTTACGATAGCTTAGGATTGTGGTCGCTTGCACGTTACGACTTTAACCAAGCCATTTCGCTTAATCAAAAAATGACAGCAGCCTATAACTATATGGGCTTATATTTGTTGTTAGAAGATGATTATGACAGCTCGGTTGATGCCTTTAATGCGGTATTAGATTTAGACCCTGATTATGCCTATACCTACCTCAATCGTGGTTTAGCATTTTATTATAGCGGTCGATATTCAGAAGCTCAGCGCGATTTATTGCATTTTTATAATGAAAACCCCGTTGATCCATACCGTGTTTTATGGCTCTATTTCAATGAGTTAGAATTGACTCCGCAAGAGGCAAAAAATAATTTAATTGCTCGCGCTAAAAAAATCTCTGATGAGTTTTGGGGCAAAAATGTGGTGGATTATTTCTTAGGTAATATCTCATTGAAACAACTTCGGAAAAAAATGGAAGCACAAGCTCAGTCAAATACGGCTGCTTATGCGGAAATGCTTACCGAAACTTACTTTTATTTAGCAAAACAAAAACTCAAATTGAATCAAAAAGATGAGGCAATCAGTCTCTTCCGTCTTGCTTTAGCAAATCAAGTGTTTAACTTTGTTGAGTATCGTTTTGCCTTGTTTGAACTCTCACAGCTTCGTAATAACGAAAGCATCAATAATGTTCAAACACCCACCGTTGTTGGGGATAATTAGGGACGCAAGCGGTCGAATTTGCAAAAAATTATGCAAATTTAACCGCTATACTCAAATGACAAGTTATAAAAAGCATCGGTTTGCTTTCTATTTATTTTTCTTGCCTAAAGCTCAACAATATTATTTTGACTCGTTTCTTCAAATTGATTGAAGGAATTTCCTTTTTATTTGGAATTTTATGACTGAAACAACAATGACTTTTGCCGATTTAGGCTTACCACAATCTATCCTTGATGCTGTAAACGATATGGGTTTTGTGACCCCATCGCCGATCCAACAAGAGTGTATTCCACATTTATTAAATGGTCGCGATGTACTCGGTATGGCACAAACGGGGAGTGGTAAAACGGCAGCGTTCTCTCTTCCTCTTCTTGCACAAATTGATCCTGAAGCTCGCCATCCACAAATGTTAGTGATGGCACCAACTCGCGAACTTGCGATTCAAGTCGCAGACGCGTGTGAGCAATTTACTAAAAATATGCAAGGTGTTCGTGTTGTGACCGTTTATGGGGGACAACGTTACGACATTCAACTTCGTGCGTTAAAACAAGGCTCACAAGTAGTGGTGGGCACACCAGGTCGTATTCTTGACCATATCAATCGCGGTACATTAAACCTTTCACAACTTAAATTCATCGTATTAGATGAAGCTGATGAAATGTTGCGTATGGGCTTTATTGATGATGTTGAAACGGTGATGGCAGAATTACCAGAGCAGCACCAAACGGCATTATTCTCTGCGACAATGCCTGAGCCAATTCGCCGCATTACCAAACGCTTTATGAACGATCCGCAAGAAGTGAAAATCAAAGCGACTCAGCGTTCAGCACCAGATATTACTCAAAGCTACTGGTTAGTAAATGGCTTCCGTAAAAATGATGCGTTATTACGCTTCTTAGAAGTGGAAGAATTTGATGCGGCGATCATCTTTACTCGTACCAAAACAGGTACGATTGATATTACCGAACTTTGCGAACGCAACGGCTATCGCACTGCAGCGTTAAACGGTGATATGACCCAACAAGCCCGTGAGCAGACTTTAGATAAACTAAAATCAGGTCGTTTAGATATTTTAGTGGCAACAGACGTAGCTGCACGTGGTATCGACATTGAACGCATCAGCCTTGTGGTAAACTACGATATTCCGCTTGATGCAGAATCTTACGTACACCGTATTGGTCGTACAGGTCGTGCAGGGCGCTCTGGTCGTGCATTATTATTCGTTGAACCGCGTGAGCGCCGTTTATTACGCAACATTGAGCATCTTATCAAGAAACCAATAGATGAAGTGGCGATTCCAAACCACGAAATTCTAATGGCAAAGCGCCGTGAGAAATTCAAAGCACGTATTGAAGCACAATTAGAGCACCATGATTTAGAAAAATATCGTGCATTATTAGAAGATTTATTTACTGGAGATCAAGATCACGAAGAACTTGCTGCTGCAATGATGATGTTACTTCAAGAAAAACAAAAACTGATTCTTCCTCCGGATCCAGTGGTTAAACCAAGCCGCGAACGTGGTCGCCGTGACCGCAATGAACGTGGTGATCGCCGTGATGATCGCCGCAGCGGACGCGAACAACGCGAAGGCACAGGCGTAGCGATGGATTTATATCGTATCGAATTAGGTCGTGAAGATGGCGTAGAAGTGCGTCATATCGTGGGGGCAATTGCCAACGAAGGGGATATTAGTAGCCGTTTCATTGGCCACATTAAATTGCACGATACTTATTCAACCATCGAGCTTCCGCAAGGTATGCCAAACCACTTGGTGCAACACTTTGCCCAAAAAGCACGCGTGTTGAACAAGCAAATGCAGATGTCGCTGTTAGGTCCTGTTGATGGTGCAAACAGCCAACCGTTTGAAGGACGAGGCCGTGGTGAACGTAATGATCGACGTCGTGATCGTGGTTTTAACGACCGCAAAAAAGGCGGTTTTAAAGAGAAACGTTTTAACGATCGTGGTCGTCGTTAATTTATAGCCTTAGTCTATACACATTGAAACAGCCCCATTGGGGCTGTTTTTGTAACCAGATGACACAGATTTTTAACTATGTTCATTCAATCCACTCAAAATAGCTGTACGCTAGATTATTCCGAACAAGACAAATTTTGGTTAGAATATGCCTTGGACCTTGCTGATCAAGCCGAAGCCATAGGCGAAATTCCCGTTGGAGCGGTGTTAGTTGATAAAGAGGGTAATAAAATTGGCGAAGGCTGGAATCAATCTATTTTGCTTAATGATCCCACTGCTCACGCAGAAATGTTAGCGATTCGTGAAGCAGGGCAATCTTTACAAAATTACCGTCTGCTTGATTGTACACTTTATGTTACACTAGAACCATGCACAATGTGTGCAGGTGCGATTCTGCATAGCCGTATCGGGCGATTAGTCTTTGGTGCAAATGACTACAAAACAGGTGCTATCGGATCACGTTTTCATCTGTTTGAAGATTTCAAAATGAACCACTTGATTGAAATTCGAGGCGGATTACTTCGAGAAAAATGTAGCCAGAAAATGAGTGCATTTTTCAAAAAAAGACGGTTAGAGCAGAAGCAAGCAAAAGAAGAGAAGAAGGAAGAATAATATGGCAACTTATATCGTAGGAGACTTACATGGCTGTTTCAAAGAGTTTCAAATGCTGTTAGAAAAAGCCCAGTTTGATGAAAAACAAGATGAAATTTGGCTCACGGGTGATTTAGTTGCTCGTGGTGATGATTCGTTAGCTTGTTTACGTTTCGTAAAAAATTTAGGCGAAAAAGCACAAACTGTGCTAGGTAACCACGATTTGCATCTTCTTTCTACCTTGTTAGGCATAAAACGGGTTAAGCCTTCGGATAAAGTTGAACCGATTTTTAAGGTACCAGATCGTGATGAATTGCAAAACTGGCTCAGAAATCAACCGCTTATGGTGCAACACCCAAAGTATGGCTTTCTACTTGTGCATGCAGGCATTAGCCCAGAATGGGACTTATCTACGGCAACTCAGTGTGCAAGAGAAGCGGAAGCTTTGTTAAAGAGCGAAAATTATGCTAATTACATCGCTCAAATGTACGAGAATCATCCTGACCATTGGGATAGTAATTTGCAGGGAATAGATCGCTGGCGTTATATCGTTAATGCATTTACTCGAATGCGTTTCTGCTACTTAGATAAGCGGTTAGATTTTGCTTGTAAATTACCCATTAAAGACGCACCAATAGAATTAAAGGCGTGGTTTGAATTAGATAACCCTCTCTTTAATGAACAAGAAATCATTTTTGGACACTGGGCAAGCCTGATGGGAGAATGTGCTCATCCAAATATTTATGCCTTAGATACGGGGTGTGCATGGGGCAATCATCTCACGATGGTGAGGTGGGGAGATAAGCAGGTTTTTACGCAAGTACGGTTAGGTTCTTAGCATTAGAGTATTTAAATCCATTGGTGATAAAATACCAGCATAACGATAAAAAGGTCTTGTTTATAATGGTATTCAGGTATCGATTTTTAGGTAGTTTTGAGTAACAATTTTATCTACTATGTCAATTTAATTGCTTATCTAAGCAAAAAGAAAACCTCGCGAATCATTTAGGCTGCGAGGTTTTTTTGTAGTATTAAGCAAAGGGTTATTCTACGCCAACCATTACAGATGTTGCTTTAATGATAGCATAAGCTTCTTTACCTACTTCTAAGTCGAGTTCCTTTACCGCAGAGATAGAAATAGTTGAAGAAATCACATTACCACCACCAATATCAATATGTACGATGGCATTTACAGAACCTGTTTCAATTGAAACAACTTTACCTTTTAATTGGTTTCTTGCACTAATTTTTATTAAATATCCTTATTGTTAATGTGGTTTATTGATTAGAACGGTTGTTTATATATATCTATAAAATGTAAATAAAAAACATCTTTCAAATCAATTATTTATTAAAAAT
>NZ_CALIFA010000075.1:0-25017 GCF_938021905.1 Pseudohaemophilus parahaemolyticus | reverse complement strand
AATCACTAACGGCGTGAAGCTAATTCCTCTCAGCCAAATGGATGGGCAAGATATTTTGTTTGACTTGCGAGGATCACTCGTGCAAGCGGTGGAATTAAGCCTTGAACCCGACGAAGAATGGCTTGGTGCGGCAACGCTGGCGAATGATATTCGCGCAATGCAGCATGAGCAGCTTTATACACGGCTTTATATGTCGTAGCATTCTTCGCTCCCTCCGTTTACGGAGGGAGCTGTCGCGTAGCGACTGAGGGATGGATTGCAACGAAGTTGCAAGAGAAATGTAGCTAGCTAAACTATTTTTGTGATCTTCATCGAAAAAGCACAACAAACAACAAGCATTTTGTTTCATATACGCTATAAAGTTTCCTTTTTGGAGGAAATATGCGATATAAAGAAACGGAAAAATTGCGCCATTATTCAAGTCTGCTTCGTTTAAATATGACAGATGCTGAAATGAATTTATGGTATCACTTAAGAAATAGAAGATTTTGTGGCATAAAATTTCTACGGCAGAAAATTATCAGTGGATATATTGTTGATTTTGTTTCGATAGAAATTCAGCTCATTATTGAATTAGATGGTTCTCAACATTTTGAACAGCAGCATTATGATGAGAAGCGAACAAGAACACTTGAAATGAATGGATTTAAGGTAATACGATTTTGGAATGAGGACGTATTAAAAAATATGGATATGGTGCTAGAGGTTATTTGGCAATATCAAAGTGATTATTTTAATACACTCAAATAAATCGGAATTCCCTCCCTCCGCCTTCGGCACCTCCCTCCGTAAACGGAGGGAGGGAAAAGAACGGTCAGATTTTCAAATAATTTTACAAAGGAACAACAAATATGCGTAACTATATCAAAATCGGCGTGGCTGGCCCTGTTGGGGCGGGTAAAACAGCGTTAATCGAAAAACTCACTCGAGAAATCGCGTCAAAATATAGTGTGGCAGTGATTACTAACGACATCTACACTCAAGAAGATGCGGAATTTTTAACGAAAAATAGTTTACTTCCGCCAGAGCGAATTATGGGCGTGGAAACGGGCGGTTGTCCGCATACGGCAATCCGTGAAGATGCGTCGATGAATTTGGAGGCAGTGGATGAAATGGTGGCGCGTTTCCCTGATGTGGAAATCGTGTTCATCGAATCGGGCGGCGATAACCTTTCAGCGACCTTCAGCCCTGATTTGGCGGACGTGACCATTTTCGTGATCGACGTGGCACAAGGCGAAAAAATTCCACGCAAAGGCGGGCCGGGTATTACTCGTTCAGACTTACTTGTGATCAACAAAACCGACCTTGCGCCATTCGTCGGCGCGGATTTAAGCGTGATGGAACGCGATGCCCGCCGTATGCGCAACGGTCAGCCGTTTATCTTTACCAACCTGATGAAAAAAGAAAACCTCGACGGCGTGATTGGTTGGATTGAAAAATATGCGTTGTTGAAGAATGTGGAAGAGCCAGAGGCGTTGGTGAGATAGGATATTTTCGCTCCCTCCGTTTACGGAGGGAGGGAATTGTTTAATCGTGTATAAAAATTTTAATGAACAGCAAATTATCCCTTTCCACCAAACTTTCCCAACGTGGTAAAACCCAACTTGATGAATACTTTGTGACGCCACCGTTTAAAGTGATAACGTTGCCAAGTTATGATGATGCGTGGGCGAATGGCTTGAATGCGATGCAGATGTCATCTTCCCCTGGCGTGTTGGCGGGCGATCTGTTAGAGATTGACATTTCGTTGGCAAAATTGACCGCTCTTTCGCTCAATACGCAGGCATTTACTCGCGTGCAGGCGATGAATGAAGGCGAGAGTGCGATGCAGACAACCCATATTTCGCTTGCGGAAAACAGCCGTTTGTTCTATTTGCCGCACCCGTTGGTGCTGCATAAAGATTCCGCGTTCAAGCAGAAAACGTTGATTGAGATGAATGAGCAGAGCGAGCTGATTTACGGTGAAATCGTGGCGATTGGTCGGGTGTTGAATGGCGAACGTTTTGCCTTTCGTCAGTTTTCTTCCCATTTGAAGATTTACGCGTTGCAAAATGACGGCAAAAAACGACCGCTTGTCAGCGATTGTATTCAGTGGTTGCCATCAAAAATGAACCTTACTGCCTTGAGCCAGATGGAAGATTATTCCCACCAAGGGTCGCTCACTTATCTGAATTTGGCGAAAAGCAATGCAGAAATAAAACAGCAGGTGCAAGCCTTGCAACAACAATTCGCTGATGAGAAAGCCTTGCTAATCGGCATCTCCCAGCTGAATGAATGCGGCTTGATGGTGCGTGTGCTAGGGCATCGGGCGGAAACCATTCAACAGTTGTTTGAAAAAATGGGTAAGCAGTTAAAAGTGCTATAATCGCTATTTTTAGAGAGATGTTGAATGAAAGTACAAAATTATGCAGCCCCGCTTCTGGTCGTGGGCTGCATTTTATTTGGTTTGGGCAGCCTTATTGTGAAATTTGTCCCCGTGGGCGGTTATGCGATTGCTTTTTGGCGATTGCTGATTGCCACCGTAGTGTTTTGGGCGTTGATGAAGTGGAAAAAACAGGCGTTACCCAGGCAAGCGAAAACGTGGTGGTTTGCCGCATTATCGGGCATTTTTCTTGCCTTTGATCTCGCCTTTTGGCACGAAAGTATTTATGCGGTTGGACCAGGGATTTCTACGTTGCTGAACAGCTTGCAAATTTTCTTTTTGGCGGGCATTGGTTACTTTTTCTTTGCGGAAAAACAGAGCAAAATGCAGCTATTCAGCCTTGTGTTGGCGGTGATTGGTGTTGTGTTGATTGCTAGCCCAGAACTGGCTCACAACCTTGATGGCGTGTATGGTATTCTCATCGGCTTGGCTTCGGGTGCGATGCTGGCAGGTTCATTGGTGATGATTCGCTAAGTACACAATAGCGAGTCGACTGCTATTTTTCCGCTGATGTTTTTAGTCAGTCTGTTCGGAGCGATTGCTTTGCTTCCGCCTTCGTTATGGTTTAATCAAGTAAACTTCTTCCCGCCGACACTTGTCGACTGGGGCTGGATTGTGGTGTACGGCGTGGTAATGCAATGTATGGCGTGGGGAATGATTGCCTACGCGATTCCGCTTCTTTCCCTTGGCTTAATGGGGCTATTGCTCCTTTCCGAACCCGTGGCAGCGTTGTTAATCGACTATTTCTATTTAGATAAGCCGATTGATGTATGGCAATGGTGTGGGGCGGGTTTAACGCTGTTGGCGATTTATTTGGGATCGAGAAAGTAAAAAATAAGGCGAACATGATGTTCGCCTTTCTTTATGAGTTATGGAAATTAAAGAATATCCAATAATTCTACTTCAAATACTAAGGTTGCAAATGGAGGAATTGACGCACCCGCACCGCGTTCACCGTAAGCTAATTCGTGTGGGATGGTTAAACGCCATTTTGAACCAACAGGCATCATTTGTAATGCTTCAGTCCAACCTTTGATCACGCCGTTTACTGGGAATTCAGCTGGTGTGTTGCGTTTTACTGAGCTGTCGAAAACTGTACCATCAATTAAAGAACCTGTGTAGTGAACACGAACGGTGCTGTCTGCTGCTGGTTTTTCGCCTGTGCCTTCGCTTAATACTTCGTATTGTAAACCGCTTTCAGTTGTTTTCACGCCCGCTGCTTTTTTGTTCTCTTCTAAGAACGCTTTGTTCTCTTCATCTAACGCTCTAAATGCTGCCATTTGAGCTTCTTCAGCACGTTGGCTTAACTTGAAGTGCTTGTGTCACTTCGTTTAAATCTAATGCTGGTGGGTTTTGGTTTAACACATCGTAGATACCGCACGCAACCGCTTCCGCATCCACATCCATTCCGCTACCTAAAAGTTGCTGACCAATTTGTAAACCAATACCGTAGCCGCCTTTTGCTTCTATGCTGTCAAATGAAACTGAATTGAAATCTAATGCCATGTTATGTTCCTTTGGGATGTAATGAAAATTGAGTATTTGTTGGTTATGGGGATAAATTCGGTAAATACAAGGCAAAGTAAGAAAAAAGCGGTTTAATTTCAAAAGAAATTTGCAAATTTATTAAAAGCGTAGAGTGTTACTCTTTACTTTTGTTTTAAGAGGATTAAAATAGCAGCCAATTCAATCAATACGATTTTATGGAAAGGAGTTTTTATGCTCAAAATGAATGATTTGGTGAAGTTTAGCCAAACGCCGAAATCCACCATTCTGTATTATGTGAAAGAGGGGTTGTTGCCTGAACCTGTAAAAGATAAGCCGAACTTTCATCTTTATGATGAACGATGTGTGTCATTGTTGGCATTTATCAAATATCTGCAAACTAACTTTAATGCTTCTATTTCACAAATCAAAGATTTGTTTGCCCATTCTGAATTTGATTGGCAAAACCCTTATGAGAGCTTGATTTCATTGATTGGCATTATTATGGGCGCAGAAAACGAAACCTTCTCGCCTGAATCGCTTTGCCAAGAGTTTGGGATTTCTGAACAGGATTTAAACCAAATGGTAGAAGAGGGCTTGTTAAACCCTCGCAATGGGATTTTTACGGGCAAAGAGCGAGAAATTTTAGCGATTATTTGCCGTTGTAATGAAGCGGAACGTGTGATGTTAAATAGCTACTTGCAAGCAGCAAAAACATTAGCTCCGCAAGAAGTGGCGCTCACACTTTCTGCCATTAAAGAAAGTGAGCAAAAAGATGAAAAATTAAAACACCTTTTTGATTTATTGCTGGTGGTAAAACCTTACCTTCTTAATATGAAAACCTTAGCGGTTTATCAACAGGAGATTCAATTATGAAACTCTTAAAACACGCGGGCTTTTTGCCCTATTTAGCCATTGCCTTTTTAAATGCAAGTGTTGATCTTGCCCATAAAATCACTATCCAAAATGTGCTGCTCAAAAGTTTTGAGGGTAACACTTTGGTGGTGT
Source organism: Pseudohaemophilus parahaemolyticus (assembly GCF_938021905.1). Taxonomy (GTDB): domain Bacteria; phylum Pseudomonadota; class Gammaproteobacteria; order Enterobacterales; family Pasteurellaceae; genus Haemophilus_A; species Haemophilus_A parahaemolyticus_B. The sequence goes on along the minus strand of NZ_CALIFA010000075.1, from coordinate 20,102 downwards.
TAACTGCACTAATCAACGCAATGATTTTATTGCCGTTTATCTTCCTTTTCTCGCCGTCTGCTTTTATTAACGATAAATTCTGCCGAACCAAAGTGATTCGTTGGAGTAGCCTTGTAGCCGTTGGTATTAGCGGGGCTATTTTAGTGAGTTATCTCATCGGGCAGTTTTATCTCGCTTTTGCGTTAACCCTTGTGCTTGCTGCACAAAGTGCAGTTTATTCGCCAGCGAAATACAGCATTATTAAATCCATTGTCGGTACGGAAAACATTGGCTTTGCGAATGGTGTTATTCAAGCGCTGACGATTGTGGCAATTCTATTTAGCTCTTTTGCATTCTCGATTTTATTTGAAAGCCATTATGTTGCCTCAACTGATCCGAATGCGGTGTTGAAAAGTGTGTGGTGGATTGGTGTTGCTTTGGTCGCATTTAGTGCATTAGAAGCATTCTTTGCCTTCAGAATTCCTTTTTTCGGCCAACAAGCGGTTGAAAATGAAGAAAAATTTGCAATGTCGAAATACCTCTCGCTGGGTTACTTACGCGATAACATCCGCACCTTGCATGCAGATAAAAATATCTGGTTAAGCGTGATTGGGTTAAGTTTGTTCTGGAGTGTATCGCAAGTGATTGTGGTGGCTTTCCCTGCTCACTATAAAGCCTTGTTTAACGCAGATAATGCGGTCATCATCCAAGCCATTCTTGCGGTAAGCGGCTTAGGTTTAATCGTGGGCTCATACCTTGCGGGCAAAGCATCAAAATTACACATTGAGCTTGGGATTGTACCCGTTGGCGCATTAGGGATTTTCGTTTCGCTTTTCTGCTTAACACTTGTGCAAAACAACGCAATGTTAATGCTTTGCTCTTTTGGATTTGGTTTCTTTGGCGGATTATTTATCGTGCCGTTAAATGCCACCATCCAATATTTCGTGCCTGAAAAAATCAGCGGCAAAATTATGGCGGGCAATAACTTTGTGCAAAATGTCTTTATGGTTGGCTTCTTGTTGCTTAGCATTCTATTTGTAGAGTTTAGCGTTTCAACCACAGGTTTGTTCTTAACCGTATCAGTGGTTTGCTTGCTAGGCAGTTTTTATGCAATGTGGCAACTTCCGCACTTATTCACCCGCTTGTTGTTATTACCATTGTTGAAAACAAACTACCGTTTCCACGTGGAAGGGTTGAAAAACTTACCGCAAAGTGGTGGCGTGTTGTTGCTAGGAAACCATATTAGCTGGATCGACTGGCTCGTGTTACAAGCCGCAAGCCCACGTGCGATTAAATTTGTGATGTTCCGTCCGATTTACAACAAATGGTATCTCACTTGGTTCTTACGCATTTTTAAAGTCATTCCAATTGGGGCAGGCTCAAGCCGTGAGTCGATTGAAACTATTCGTAAATATCTTCAAAACGGCGAAGTGGTGGCGTTGTTCCCTGAAGGTCATATTAGCTATAACGGTCAAATCAACGAGTTCAAAAAAGGTTTTGAGCACGTGTTAAAAGATTTGGACAATGTGACCACCGTGCCATTTTATTTGCGTGGTTTATGGGGTAGCAGCTTCTCGCGTGCAAATAGTTTCTACAAAAACTTAACTAAACGCCAAGGCAAACGTGAAATCTTGGTGGCATTCGGTAAACCAATTCACGGCTTTATTGATGCGACCGCGATGAAACAAAAAGTGTTGGAGCTCTCTTATTCTGTATGGGAAAAAGTGATGCAAAAACGCAAACCGCTAACCCATCACTGGCTTAATAACGCAAAATCGAACCTGTTTAAAGAGTGCGTGGTGGATAGCCAAGGAGTGAAGCTCAATAACTTGAAGTTCATTACCGCAGTGTTGTTGATGAGTAAGGCGTTGAAAGCGCAACTTGGCGATGCGAAAAACGTGGGCGTGTTGTTACCAAGCTCAGCGATTGGGGCGATTGTGAATATGGCGTTGATGATTATCGGCAAAGTGCCTGTGAATCTAAACTATACGCTAAGCCCTGAAGTGATGGCAAAAGCCCTTGCCAAAGCAGAAATTGAATACGTGATTTCAGCCGAAAAATTCCTCAATAAACTAAACGCAAAAGGCTTTTGTTTCGATGAAGTGTTGGCAGGTAAGCTATTACAAGCGGACGAAATTGCAAAACAATTTACCAAAGGCGAAAAAGTGAAAGCGATGCTTACTGCATTATTCGCCCCAGCTTGGTGGATTAAATTGATGCATTTTGCGGAAATTCGCTTAAATGATACTGCGGTAATCTTATTTAGTAGTGGCAGCGAAGGCGACCCGAAAGGCATTGAAATTAGCCATAAAAACTTGCTCACTAACATCAAACAGGTGAGTGAATTGCTCAATTTCCACAAAGAGGATGTGATTTTAAATTCATTGCCAATTTTCCACTCTTTCGGTTTAACCGTTACCACCTTATTGCCACTTTGTGAAGGCATTAAAATGGTAAGCGTTGCTGACCCGACCGATGGGGCTGAAGTGGGTAAAATGTGTGCAAGATATAACGTCAGCATCCTGTTTGGTACATCAACGTTCTTCCGCTTATATACGCGTAACAAAAAACTTCATCCGTTGATGTTACAAAGCGTGCGAATGGTGATTGCAGGGGCGGAAAAACTCAAACCAGATGTGAAAGAAGCGTTCTGCTTAAAATTTGGTTTAGAGATCTACGAAGGGTATGGTGCTACCGAAACTACCCCTGTGGCAAGCGTGAATATGCCGAATATTCTCGACTCAGATACGCTAAAAGAGTTTACCTTCAATAAAGTGGGCTCTGTGGGGATGCCATTACCAGGTACAATCATAAAAATTGTTGACCCAAATACATTGGAAGAGTTGCCTGTTGGCGATGATGGCTTAATTCTGATTGGTGGCGGTCAGGTAATGAAAGGTTATTTGAACGATCCAGAAAAAACGGCAGATGTAATCGCTGAGCTGGATGGTGTGCGTTATTACAAAACGGGCGATAAAGGGCATATTGATGAAAATGGTTTTGTGACCATTGTCGACCGCTATTCCCGCTTCGCAAAAATTGGCGGCGAAATGATTAGCCTTGGTTCGGTTGAAGAAAATATCGCTCAAGTGCTAAATGATGAACATCAATTTGTTGCGGTGGCGGTAGAAGATGACAAAAAAGGCGAGAGCATTGTCTTGTTGGTGAAATCGGCACTAAGTTTAGAAGAAATCAATGCTCGCATTAAATCGCTGAATATTCCACCGATTATGTTGCCAAGCCAAGTGTTCTTGGTGGATGAAATCCCTCTATTGGGATCTGGTAAAGTTGATTTCAAAGGGGCAAAAGCGTTGGCAGTAATGCTTACTAGATAATCAACCTATGAAAAAAGCGGTATAAATTTTGTAAAGCTTTGCAAAAAATGTACCGCTTGTGAGGTCTTTATCGTATTTGGAATAAGGTTAGAATGTTAAATATGGGCTGATTTTCTCAATGGTTGTATCGCCAATGCCTGAGATTTTGCTTAATTCCGCAGCATTTTTGATTTTGCCCACTTTGTTACGATATTCAACAATCGCTTTGGCTTTTGCTTCACCAATACCGCTTAATTTTTGTAACGTTGCGGCATCTGCTTTGTTGATATTAATTTTTGCTGCTTTTTCTGCTTTTGCTACGGTATTTTTCGCTGCAGATTTAGCAGCATCTACTTTTTCTGTTGCTTCCGTTTTTACTGAATTTAACGTTTCACGTGCTGTTTTTGCATCGTTTTTGACCGCTTTTACTTCCGATTTCGCTTTTTCTACAACCGCATTTTTCATTTTGTTCATATCGGTTGCGGCTGAAGTTTCAGTTTGGGTAACCGCTTTTTTCGCTGAAGAAAGTTCGTTGTTAATCGCTGTTTTTGCCTCTTGTTTAAAGGTGGCTAGTGGGTTTGCTGTTTCAGCAAAAGAAGAGGTTGCAGTCATTGCAACGGCAAGGGCTAATAGTGCTTTTAATGGTTTCATTTTTTGTCCTTAAATGGGGAAATGAGGGTTAATCATAATGAAAAAAACTGTACAATAAGACCCGTTTAGCAAAATGAAGTTCATTTTAATTTTTTTAGTTGTGTGTTTTATAAGCAAGAGAAAACGATGAGAACCTTTGATTCCACCACCGAACAAAATATTTTACGCGTTGTACAAGAAGAAGTTGTGCCTGCTTTGGGTTGTACGGAGCCGATCTCTTTGGCGTTGGCTTCGGCAACCGCCCGTTATTATTTAGGCAAAATGCCCGAACATATTGAAGCAAAAGTTTCGCCCAATTTAATGAAAAATGGAATGGGCGTAACTGTGCCGAATACAGGGACGGTTGGTCTGCCAATGGCTGCGGCAATTGGGGCGATTGGGGGCGATCACGAAGCAGGCTTAGAGGTGTTGAAAAACATTTCCGCCGAGCAAGTGGTACAAGCCAAACAGATGATGAGCCAACATTTGGTGAACGTAGCGATTTTCGATACCGAGCATATTTTGTATTCGGAAGCGACCCTGTTTGCGGGAGATGAGAGTGTAACTGTTCGCATTGCCGCCCATCATACCAACGTGATTTACATTGAAAAAAATGGCGAGGTGCTTTTCTCTGTACCTTGTTTGGTGGATAGTGGCAATGCGCCCTGTGTCTTTTCAGAACTGACTGCCAAAGATATGTTCGATTTTTCGATGAGCGTGGTGTTAGACAAAATTCGCTTTATTCAACGTGCTGCCGAGCTGAACTCCGCCCTTTCACAAGAAGGCTTGCGAGTCGATTACGGCTTGCATATTGGGCGAACCTTGCAAAAGCAAATTGGGAGAGGCTTAATCAGCGATGATTTACTTAACCGCATTGTGATTGAAACCACCGCCGCCAGCGATGCTAGAATGGGCGGGGCAAATTTACCCGCGATGAGTAATTCAGGTTCTGGCAACCAAGGCATTACCGCCACGATGCCAGTGGTAGTGGTTGCTCGTCATATCCATGCCAGCGAAGAACAGCTCATTCGAGCCTTATTCCTTTCGCACTTAATGGCGATTTATATTCACAGTAAACTCCCTAAACTCTCCGCATTGTGTGCGGTAACTACTGCGGCGATGGGCAGTTGTGCAGGCGTGGCATGGTTGCTGACCGAGAGTTTCGATGCGATTAGTATGGCTATTAGCAGTATGATTGGCGATATCAGCGGCATCATCTGCGACGGTGCGGCAAACAGTTGTGCAATGAAGGTTTCTACCAGCGTAACTTCTAGTTATAAATCAATTTTAATGGCATTAGATAACACACAAGTCACAGGTAATGAAGGGATTGTTGAACACCAAATCGATCGCTCGATCAACAACCTCTGTGCGATTGCCAGCCGAAGTATGCAATATACAGATCGCCAAGTGATTGAAATAATGGTGAGTAAGCCGAAAAGCTAAAAATACAAGCGGTCAAATCGGCACTCCGGCTGCCAGGAGCACAACTGAATTGGTAAAGATTATCAAGAAATTGACCGCACTTATTTAGACAAAAAATACCTAACGACATGAATTGTCGCTTCATCTTTTATCATTAAGCCATCAACAGAGAGGGCATTAAAATGAAGAAAATTGTTTATATTGATATGGATAATGTGATGGTTGATTTTCCGTCTGGTATTGCAAAATTAGATGAGAAAACCAAGCAAGAGTATGAGGGGCGATATGATGAAGTTGAGGGCATTTTTAGCTTAATGGAGCCAATGCCGAATGCGATTTCTGCTGTGCATAAATTGATGAAAAAATACCATATTTACGCACTTTCTACCGCCCCTTGGCATAATCCATCGGCGTGGAGTGATAAAGTAAAATGGATTCAACATTATTTCGGTGAAGAAAAAGGTTCAGCCTTATACAAACGATTGATTTTATCCCATCATAAAAATCTCAACCAAGGCGATTATTTAATTGATGATCGCACTAAAAATGGTGCTGGCAAATTTCAAGGTGAACATGTTCATTTTGGTACAGAACAATTTGCTAATTGGAATTGCGTTTTATCTTACTTAGGCTGTGGGCCTTTTACATCAAGTGATATTTTGCAAGATTGTTTGAAAAAGTCAGCCGCCCTAGTGCAAGTTGAAAGTGAGGAGCAAAGCCGAGTCATTGGTGCTTTTGCAGATCGTTATAAATGGCAAGTGTTTAATTTGACATGTGTTTATGTGGATGAAACAGCAACCGAACAGAAAACGGTCTATTTAATTATCAGCCCTTATTTCAGTGATGAATTTAAAATACGTATTGAAGCAATGTGTACTCATATTCAAGCTGAATATGAAGTGTCACTACGCTCAAAATCACAGCTAAAACAATATTTCCAACAACTTTCAGATAAGCCATTCTTGCATATTGAAAGCTATACTTATCAACCGCTTTATAAAGCAGGGAATATTTTTGGCATGATGGCGAGAGATAGACAGGTTGATGAAATTTTAGGACAAAAGGAGCCTGAAAAATGACTTTGGAAAAGAAACCAATTTGCGTAGTATTAACCGGTGCTGGCATAAGTGCCGAAAGTGGTATTCCTACTTTTAGAGCGGAAGATGGCTTGTGGGCAGGGCATAAAGTAGAAGAAGTTTGTACGCCAGAAGCCTTAAAGAAAAACCGTGCAAAAGTATTAGAGTTTTATAATGAACGACGTCGTAATGCTCAAGCTGCAGAGCCTAATGCAGCACACCTGGCTTTGGTTGAATTGGAAGCGTTTTATGAAGTTCATATAATCACTCAAAACGTGGATGATTTACATGAGCGAGCGGGAAGTACTAATGTACTCCATTTACATGGTGAATTGAATAAAGCTCGCAGTAGTTTTAATACCGATTACATTGTTCCATGTTTGGGTGATCAACTATTAGAGGATAAGGATAATCACGGTCATCCAATGCGTCCACATATAGTCTTTTTTGGGGAAAATGTATCCATGTTTCCTAAAGCAGAAAAGTTAGTGAAAAAGGCAGATATTGTGATTGTTATTGGCACGTCATTACAGGTTTATCCCGCTAATGGATTGGTAAATCTTGCTCCATATGGTTCACTTATCTATTTGATCGATCCTAATCCAAATACAGGATTTGTCCGTAAGAAAGTGATTGCAATCAAAGAAAAAGCGGGTGAGGGCGTACCGAAAGTGGTCGCCGAGTTATTGGAGAAAATTAAAAAATCATAGAAAAACAACCGCACTTTTCACATAAATAGCAAGTTTCATATCGCTATACTGTATAACTGATGAATTAACGAGAAATGTATGCATCCAGTAATTGAATTTTATTTAGAACAAAGAAAAAGCCAACATAATTTATCTTTGCAAGATATGTGGGCAATGCCTAAAAGAATGATTGGCGATGCTTATTTTTATATTCCTTGGCTTTTACCTGTAACAGAAAGTTCAAAATGGAATCGTTCAGTACCGGTTTTTAACGAAGAAGACCTGGTTATTTTTATTGGAGATGAAGCAATTCAAAATAAATATTTACATTCTATTGATATTATTCTGAATTATTGGCTGATTTTCCCGATAAAAAAGAGGAAGATTTTGCCACGATTTATGGCGGCGTTTCTTCGTGTTTAGTTGCGGATTATTCCGAATTTCAAGATAAAATCTTTTATCAAGAAATTGAAATTCAACAAGGGGAAAGTTTATTACTTTGCTCTGATGGATTAACAGATGGACTTTCTGCTGAAGTAAGAGAAAAAATTTGGAAACAATATGATAATGATAAATCTCGATTGACGGTGTGTCGTAAATTAATTGCGAAACAAGGGTTTTATGATGATTTGTCAGTTATAATGTGTGCGTTTTAATTAACCTAAGGAGCCTATATGGCAAATAATATCAATAAAATTGTTGATTCTTTAAATTCTATCAATCAAGTGATAGAAAATTTTAGATTACAACGAGAAAAGACAGAATTGTATGATTCTAATCGATTTAATCCGTTTCGTTTTATGTATACAAATGAAATTGGTTTATCAAAAATTCTTGCATTTTTGTTAGATCCAACAGAAACGCATGGTCAGGGAGATTTGTTTTTAAATAGTTTTCTGAAATACATTGGGAAAAATAATTTCTTAGCATACGATAGTATCCAGGTTAATGTAGAGAAAAAAACAAATAAAAATCGTCGTCATGATATTTTTATTGAAGGTTTTTTGAATAATAAACCTCGTTGGATAATCTCGATTGAGAATAAGTTAAGATTTGCCTCTGATCAAATAGAGCAATTAAAAGACTATCGAGCGGATTTGGAAAGAAAGAATATAGATGAATATTGCCTTATTTATCTTCCAGTATTCCGAAATAATCCTACCGAAACTTCGATTTCTAAAGATGAGTGGGATAATTTAATCAGCGATAAGAAAGCAATAGTATTGTCTGCTGATGATTTAGTTAATTGGTTAGATAATACATTAATTATATCTCCAGTGATTAATCAATTTTGTCAATATTTCAAAAAGTTTTTAAGTGAGGAACTTATGGGTAATAAAGAAATCAATAGTGATTTAGTTAATCATTTAATGCAAAAGGGCAACAATAGTGCATTATATTCTGCATTGAGTGTGATTAATTTAAAAGACCAGTTATATGAAAGTCTAGTCAATGAATTGATTGAACAATTGGAATCACGTTGTGACTCTTATCAAAAATTAAAAGATTATGGTTGGAAATGTAATACTTCTGGTAAAGGAATATTATATAATGAGTTTGGAATTTTCTTTGCTCCAGAAGGAGTTTCTCTAGGTGTTGGTGTTGAGTTTAGTTCTGCTAATTTTGGAAATGGATATTATGGAGTTTATTGCAATAAAGATAAATCTCCTGAACTCAACAGTTTTCTAAATCAAATTTTTAGTGAATTAGAACTAAAAGAGAGTTTTGAAAAACATAATTCATGGATTAAGTGGAAGTACTTGGATGGATCGCTATTAAATTGGAATGCAGATATTCTAAGAAAAATTCCTACTGGTGACTTAGCTGATACACTTTTTGAGTTATGGGAGCCATTATTAGATGTGATTTCCAAGAATATTGATGCGATTAGTTCATTAGAAAAATAGACATTTAATCTAAACGACAAGAATTGTCGCTATCTTTTTTAAACTATGCTCAAACCCATTAGATTTGAGCATTTTTTATTGGAGTAATGATTATGTCTAAATTCAAACTTAACCCACCATCAGTTTCCCCATATACCGAAAAATTAATGTTGCAACTTTTATTAGAATATCGAGGATTTTCAGAAGTTTTTCGTGAGAATAATTGGCGATATGACAATATTGCGGAAGCCTTAGGTTTACCGAGTGAAATGGAGAATAGCGATGATTTTTGTGCGAAAGTAAAAGAATTATTACAAGGGCGAAATAAAACGTTGCCAAAATTGACCGCTCTTTGAACTGCACCTCAAATTAGGTGTCCAGGTTTTGGGGTGCAGTTCATGTTGCTTACGAGTATTTAGCGTTATCGTTTGCCTGTTTTAAATCTTCTTCTGCTGGTGGATAAATATCAAACCAATCAAAATCATAGACTTTTTCTCTAAGCGCATTTAGATCTTCTGAAACCGGAATTTCATCGCCTGGTAGTCCTGTTTTTGAATTTACAACAATAACGGTTAATGGAGGAAGATTATTCTGATTACAGTAATGTGCAATATATCCTAATATTGGTCCAAGAATACCTGAAGCAGTATTTCCAAACATATGAGTCGATAACGATTTATATGTCTGTGTTTGTCTATTCATAGCAGAGGAAACTAGAATCTGCCACGCTTGTAATGCTCGACTAGGGTGTGTTTTTACTTCACTAAATTTTTTAATATGAGTATTCATACTATTTGTTCCTTGTAGAATTAAAGAATAAACCGACTCAAATCCTCATTTTCCACCACATCATTTAATGCAGTTGAAACATAATTTTCATCAATCACAATTTTTTCGCCACTGCGTTCATTTGCATCAAATGAAATACCGTCCATTAAGCGTTCTAGTACCGTGTGTAAACGGCGGGCGCCGATATTTTCGGTTTTTTCATTCACGCGGAAAGCGGACTCAGCAATTTTGCTAATACCATCTTGGGTAAATTCCACTTCTACCCCTTCGGTTTTCATTAGCTCGCGATATTGGAGAGTCAGTGAAGCATTTGGCTCAGTTAAAATGCGCTCAAAGTCATCTTTGGTAAGCGATTTGAGTTCTACACGAATTGGTAAACGACCTTGTAATTCTGGCAATAAATCTGATGGGCGAGCCACTTGGAATGCGCCTGAACAGATAAAGAGAATATGATCGGTTTTCACCATGCCATGCTTGGTGTTTACCGTTGAGCCTTCGATAATTGGCAGTAAATCACGCTGAACCCCTTCACGAGAGACATCGCCACCTGAATGCTCACCTTTTTTACAGATTTTATCGATCTCATCAATAAATACGATGCCATGTTGTTCAACCGCTTCTATCGCTTGTTGTTTCAACTCTTCAGGGTTGACTAATTTAGCGGCTTCTTCATCTAACATCACTTTTAACGCATCTTTGATTTTCATTTTGCGTTTTTTTGTTTTGTTTGGCGACATCCCTTCAAATAGAGATTGCAGCTGAGAAGTCATATCTTCCATGCCCGGTGGCGTCATAATTTCCACACTCACTTGTGCTGCTACATCAATTTCGATCTCTTTGTCATCAAGCTGACCTTCACGTAATTTTTTACGGAAAATTTGGCGAGTTGAAGTGTTATCAGATTCTTGTACGTTACCCCACTGATCTTTTGCTGGTGGTAACAATACATCTAAAATGCGATCTTCTGCCGCATCTTGTGCGCGCATACGGTTTTTCTCTACCGCTTGCGATTTCACTAATTTGACTGCAACATCAGTTAAGTCTTTAATAATTGACTCCACTTCTTTACCCACGTAACCCACTTCAGTAAATTTTGTGGCTTCGACTTTGATAAATGGTGCATTGGCTAATTTTGCTAAACGGCGAGCAATTTCAGTTTTCCCCACGCCAGTTGGCCCGATCATTAAAATGTTTTTTGGTGTTACTTCTTGGCGTAGCTCTTCTGGTAACTGCATACGGCGCCAGCGGTTACGTAATGCGATTGCCACCGCACGTTTAGCTTCTGTTTGTCCGATAATATGTGCGTCTAATTCTGAGACGATTTCACGAGGAGTCATTGACATAATTTATTCCTTGAAAAACTTCCCTCTTTACTTATGAAGGGCAGGGGAAGATTTGTTATAAGCGGTGATTTTTTCGCTAATATTTGTAAAGGGAAGATCGTTTCAAATCTCCCCTAACCCCTCTTTTCTAAAGAGGGGACTTTTTTTACACTTCTTCGATAACGTGATTGTGATTTGAGTAAATATCAATATCTCCCGCAATTTTCAGTGCTTCTGCCACAATTTCTTTCGCAGTCAGATTGTTTTTTGTTCTTAATAAGGCTAATGCTGCCGATTTGGCATAGTTACCGCCAGAACCGATAGCTAATACATCAAATTCTGGCTCAATCACATCACCAGAGCCTGACACGAGTAAAAATTCACTTTCATTTGCCACAATCATCATCGCTTCTAATTTGCGAAGTGAACGTTCAGTGCGCCACTCTTTTGCCAATTCAACGGCAGATTTCACTAAATGCCCTTGGTGCAGTTCTAATTTTTTCTCAAACAAATCACGCAAAATAAATGCATCAGCTGTTGAACCTGCAAAGCCTGTGACGACTTTATCTTTGTATAAACGGCGTACTTTACGTACTGTGCCTTTTTCTACACAGTTGCCTAATGTTGCCTGACCATCACCACCGATCGCCACTTTGCCATCTTTACGAACACATACAATCGTCGTCATTGTTGATCCTTTATTTTTGGTAAAAAACTGCCCACTAGATTGGGGAGGATTGACCGCTTTTCAAGGCTAGATGGTCGGATTTCATAAAATATTTGAGTTCTTATTCTCAAATCTATTGACTGAGTTAAATGAGAATGGTTATTATCAATCAAGCTGTTTTGAAGAGGAAATAATAATGAAGGAATCAATTTACATCATTGTAATGGTTATCGCTTTTGTTATATTCATTAAATTATTAGACTTGGCTATTTTTAGAAAAATAACAAAAGATAAAGACAAGCGTGAAGTTTATCAGATAATCTGCTGTTTATTTATTATTTTGGCTTTATATTTTTTCAATTTAGATATCCAGTTAAGATTAGGCTCGCCAATACCTATCTTATCACTATGTGTTGCAGTTTTATTTTCTTTTCTAATAGAGAAGAAAAATAAAATACAGTTCTAAGGTAGCTAGATTATTTGCAGCAGTAGCGACAATAGCGATTTATTTTTCCTGTATATATTTAGCAAAAATAATATTATGCTAAAAGCATTTATAACTGCTTTTAAGGTTTATCCCACCTCATAAAACTCCAACGGCAATCCATCAGGATCTCTGAAAAACGTAAAGCGTTTGCCCGTGAGTTCGTCCACGCGAATAGGTTCGCATTCAATTGCAAAACTTGCCAAGAATGCAACCGCGTGTTCTACGTTTTTTACCCGAAATGCCAAGTGCCGTAAGCCACAGGCTTCAGGCGTGGTAGGACGAGCGGGCGGATTGAGGAAGCTGAATAGTTCAATCTGCGAGCCATCGGTAAATTTCAAATCGAGCTTATAGCTTTGACGTTCGGCTCGGTAGGTTTCTTTAATAATTTTCGCACCTAAAATAGTGGTGTAAAAATACTTAGATTTTTCGTAATCGCTGGCAATGATGGCAACATGGTGGAAGCCTAAAATCGGTGTTGTCATTTGTAAACCTTTTGAGAAATTTAACCGCTTGCAGTATCATCTTTCCCTTTCCATTTTTCAAGCTCCTATTTTCATGAATAATTCCTCAAATTCCGCTTTTACTGCTCAATCGAACCCGAACGCCCCTTTTGCCCGCAAGGTGTTGGCGTGGTTTGCGGTGTATGGACGTAAACATCTGCCGTGGCAGCAAAATAAGATACTTTATAAGGTTTGGCTGTCGGAAGTGATGTTGCAACAAACGCAGGTGGCAACCGTCATTCCTTATTTTGAGCGGTTTGTCGAGCGTTTTCCGACGGTAATGGACTTGGCGAATGCCCATATTGATGAGGTATTGCATCTTTGGACGGGGTTGGGCTATTACGCTCGGGCACGTAATTTACACAAGGCAGCACAAACGATTCGCGATCAATTCGGGGGTGAATTTCCTACCCAATTTGACGATGTATTGGCGTTGTCTGGCGTAGGCAGAAGTACGGCGGGGGCAGTGCTTTCTTCGGTGTTAAATGCACCTTATCCGATTTTGGATGGCAATGTGAAACGGGTGTTATCGCGTTATTTCGCAGTTGAAGGCTGGAGCGGTGAAAAGGCAGTAGAAAATCAGCTTTGGCATTTAACTGCACAAATTACGCCAACCGAGCAAGTAGCGGATTTTAATCAAGCAATGATGGATTTAGGGGCGATGATTTGCACCCGAACCAAGCCAAAATGTTCACTTTGTCCGTTGGCAGAGGATTGCCAAGCGAATCAGTTAGAGGCGTGGGAAAAATTTCCTGCTAAGAAACCGAAGAAAATTTTACCCGAACGACAAGCCTATTTTCTGGTATTGAAGCAAGGCACTCGTATTTTGTTGGAACAGAGGGAAGCGAAAGGTTTATGGGGCGGGTTGTATATTTTTCCACAGTTTGAGAATGAAGCAAGTTTCAAGCGGTTTATTTCTGATAAGAATTTGCAAATTAGCCGCCATTTACACGCGTTTCGCCACACGTTCAGCCATTTTCACTTAGATATTACCCCTATTTTGGTAGAGTTGGATGAGCAAAAGAACGAAGAAAATCGACCGCTTGGCGTTGCAGAAAATGAGGGAAATTCCCGCTATTTTGTATCTTCAAAGGCGAATTATTGGTATGATCTGACCCAACCGAATGAAATAGGCTTAGCAACGCCCGTGAAGCGGATTTTAGATGAATTATCTCAAGAGAATAAGGATTGATTATGGCACGCACCGTATTTTGTGAATATTTAAAACAAGAAGCAGAAGGATTAGATTTTCAACTTTATCCTGGCGAGTTAGGTAAACGTATTTTTGATTCAATCAGCAAGCAAGCGTGGAGCGAGTGGATCAAAAAACAGACAATGTTAGTGAATGAAAAAAAATTGAGTATGATGAATCCTGAGCATCGTAAATTGCTTGAAACCGAGATGGTAAACTTCTTGTTTGAAGGTAAAGAGGTGGTGATCGACGGTTATAAACCAGTTGAGTAAGGCAGTTGCGATGAAAAAACATACGAAATATTTGCCGCTGTTGGCGTTGATTCCGTTTTTGATTTCGTGTGGCAGCAGCCCGACAAAACACACTAAACGCCACGGAAGCAAATATCATAACTATGATTTTAAAGATACCAATGGCTTGGATATTTTAACGGGGCAGTTCTCGCATAATATTGATGATATTTGGGGAAGCCAAGAGTTGTTGATCGCAACAAAAAAAGATTACGTGAAATATACTGACCAATATTACACCCGTAGTCATATTTCGTTTGAAGACGGGGTGATTACGATTGAAACGTTGGCAGATCAAGCACGCTTGAAAAATGCGATCGTGCATACACTATTGATGGGTGGAGATCCGAAAGGAATTGACTTATTCGCTTCTGGCGATACACCGATTAGTGCGAATCCGTTCCTTGCGGGACAGGTGAAAGACCAATATGGGCGTTATGTAACGAATGCGGTCATTGCTAATGATTTCGCCAATTATTTGGTGCAAAATGCGACGACACGTCGTTTGAAAAATGGACGTAATGTCGCGGTGGTGCAAATCAAGATGGTGGAAGGGCATATTGAAATTCGTGCTCGCCAATATTTGCCATTAGTGCGGAAGATGGCAAAACGATACGGTATTGAACCTAGCCTGATTTTAGGTATTATGGAAGTGGAGTCAGCATTCAATCCATACGCGGTAAGTTATGCGAATGCGATTGGTTTGATGCAAATTGTGCCTAAAACAGCTGGACGTGATATTTTTGCTCGTAAAGGCTTAAATGGCCAGCCAGATCGTGCTTATTTATATAATCCAGAGCAAAATATTGATGCGGGTACAATGTATCTCTCTATTTTGCATGAAGAATATTTGGATGGAATCACCAATTCGACTTCAATGTATTATGCAATGATTTCTGCATATAATAGTGGAGCTGGAGCGGTATTAAAAGTGTTCGATTATGATAAATATGAGGCGATTGATCGTATTAACGAGCTTTCGCCAGATGCAGTTTATCGTATTTTAACCACGGCTCACCCATCAGCACAGGCGAGAAATTACTTGAAGAAAGTATCTAAAGCCCGTGAAAAATATCGTTCTGTTCGTTAATTTGATGTTAAAAAATACAATTAGCACAAAAAAAGATCGAATAAACGGAATTTTTAATTTTTTGTAAAAAAAACGTTTGACGGGGTCTGAAAAAAACTGCATAATGCACCCCGTAAACGACGAGATGCCTCGATAGCTCAGTCGGTAGAGCAGGGGATTGAAAATCCCCGTGTCGGTGGTTCGATTCCGCCTCGAGGCACCATTTCCTCCTTAGTTCAGTCGGTAGAACGGTGGACTGTTAATCCATATGTCGCAGGTTCGAGTCCCGCAGGAGGAGCCATATTAAGAAGCCCTGATGAGAAATCATCAGGGCTTTCGCTTTTCTAGTATCCTACCATTTATATTTAACGTGAAATTCCCCAAGTGAGGGGATTTTTTGTATAATGCCTCAATCTATTTTTTCGTTTAATTCATATTTTGCAAAGAATTAACTCCCCTCTTTAGCAAAGAGGGGCAGGGGGAGATTTTGGCAGAAGATAAAACGAAGCTCATACGAGAAATTAACATCGTGATCAAATCTCCCTAACTCCTCTTTTCTAAAGAGGGGGATTAATTTGCAAACAAAAAACAAAAGAGAACAAAAATGTTTGAAAACCTGTCTGATAGACTTTCCAAAACGCTCAAAAACATCACTGGCAAAGGGCGTTTAACCGAAGATAACATTAAAGATACTCTCCGCGAAGTGCGTATGGCATTGCTTGAAGCAGATGTTGCCTTGCCTGTTGTGCGTGAGTTTATCAATAAAGTTAAAGAGCGTGCAATTGGCGAAGAGGTCAATAAAAGTTTAACGCCAGGGCAAGAGTTCCTCAAAATTGTACGTGCTGAGCTTGAGCAAGCAATGGGCGAAGCAAATGAAGGACTGAATCTTGCTACCCAACCGCCTGCGGTCATCTTAATGGCAGGTTTGCAAGGTGCAGGTAAAACCACTTCGGTAGGTAAATTAGCCAAATTCCTTAAAGAACGTGAAAAGAAAAAAGTGCTTGTGGTTTCTGCCGACGTTTACCGCCCAGCCGCGATCAAACAGCTTCAAACCTTGGCGGAAGCGTTAAAAGTAGATTTTTTCCCAACCGAAACCACGCAAAAGCCTGTTGAAATTGCAGAAGCGGCATTAAAATACGCAAAACTTAACTTCTTTGATGTGTTGATTGTCGATACCGCTGGTCGCTTGCACGTAGACGGCGAGATGATGGATGAAATTAAACAGCTTCACGCTACACTCAACCCAATTGAAACACTCTTCACTGTGGACGCAATGACAGGTCAAGATGCTGCAAACACCGCTAAAGCGTTCAACGAAGCCTTGCCATTAACAGGTGTCATTTTAACTAAAGTGGATGGTGATGCTCGTGGTGGTGCGGCATTGTCTATCCGTCAAATCACAGGAAAACCAATTAAATTCCTTGGTGTGGGTGAGAAAACCGATGCGTTAGAGCCATTCCATCCAGACCGCGTGGCTTCTCGTATTCTTGGTATGGGTGATGTGCTGTCACTTATCGAAGATTTACAACGCAGTGTAGACCAAGAAAAAGCAGAAAAAATTGCTCAAAAATTCAAAAAAGGTGATGAATTTACCCTTGATGATTTCCGCGATCAGCTTGTCGAAATGAAAAAAATGGGCGGGATGATGTCGATGCTTGAAAAATTACCAGGGGCGAAAAACTTGCCTGATCACGTAAAAAATCAAGTGGATGACAAAATGTTCATCAAAATGGAAGCGATCATTAACTCAATGACGCTCAAAGAGCGTGCAAACCCAGATATCATCAAAGGTTCACGTCGTCGCCGTATTGCATTAGGTTCAGGCACACAAGTGCAAGACGTGAATAAACTTCTCAAGCAATTCGATGAAATGCAACGTATGATGAAAAAAATGCGTAAAGGCGGAATGGCAAAAATGATGCGTGGTATGAAAGGGATGATGGGCGGTGGTTTAGGCGGTCTAGGTGCACTCGGTAGCATGTTTAAGCGTTAGTATCTATAACAGAAACCGCTTGTAGGAAAATCTACAAGCGGTTTTTTAATTTAGCTATTTTTTCACTAAAATCTCCACTGCCAATTGTTGTTTAAAACCCAGTAACTGATTTAGGCGGGCGGTTTCGACACAGATCATATGTTGGTAATCGTTCGGTTGCATTGCACTTGGTGGGGTGTCCCACGGGTTCCAAAGTACGATACTGTCGGCGTTTTGGTGGTCGATCTCAATATTCCGCTCCCACAAGCGGTCGGAAATGATTGAGTTTTTACCAATATAAGGATAAATACAATCCACACCTTGTTGAATTTGACGAGTAGTAGGCAATTTAACTTGTTGATCAGTGAGTTTATCGAACGCGGTCATCGGCAAATTTTGCACTTCTACATTCTCAATTTGACTTAAATTGAAATAGCTATGTAGTGCAATTTGAGCAGGATCTTGCCCATAATGGGTAAATTCAAGTCGGAGTTTTTCGCTGAATATCATTTGAATGTGAGCTTGGATTATCTGATGCTCATCAAATAGTGAGAAATTTAATATGACTTGTTTATCCTGGATATCGTAATCGCTAAGTGTCCAAAGTTGTAAGCGGGCTGTGCCGTGGGCTGGCTGCTTTACGGTGCCAAACCAAGGATAGCAAATTGGTATACCCCCACGAATAGCGACACCTCGTTTGAATGACTCAATAGGGCTAAGCCAAAAAATATCGTGTTCTGCATGGCGAGGTTGCCAACTTAACAATTGTGCACCTTGGAGAGCGATTCTGGCTTTTCCGACGGGATGATCGAGTTCAAGCACTGGGATTTCGTTTTGTTGAATAAGGTAAAGAGAATTAGCTAAGTTCATTTTTAGATCCTTTTTATTATTTCTTGTCGGGACTAATCATATTAGCCTCTACAAAAGTGAGATTATCATATTCTTTTTTAACGTATGCTTCTCGCCATTTCTTGCATATACGGCATCGTTTTCTCAAAAAAATAGCGATACGAAGGGCAGAGATAATTGTGTAAATTCGGGTCGTTTTCTACAGGTACGAACCGATGTTTCGGACAGCCACCGTTGCAAAGTTTTTTAAATTTGCAACGCTTGCCACGCGAATTCGACTATTTTGCTAGTGATTGCGACTTATATGTTGATCGCACATTTGATGAAATAAAAAACAAGCGGTGAAATTTGCAATTTCTTTTACTAATTTCACTGCTTGTGATTATTTAAAGGCTGGCACGATAAACATTGTTTTTAATTGGTTTTCATCTTCTACAGTTTGAAGTAGTTGAAAGCCGTGTTTCTGATAATGAGAGATAAGATTTGGATGATCTTCACATTCAAGAACAATAACACGCCCACCCACAGAACGTTTTGCTAAATAAATTTGCTGATAAATATCATCAAGTATGGTTGATAAATTGATAGGATTATTTGAAATGGCTTCATTCTTAGCAATTTGACCAATAAGAAACACTTTTAGGATATTGCCTGCACCTAATCCACCCGATAATTTTTTCCAAAGTGTTTTACTTGCTTCAATCCGAATTTCTTTAAACGAAAGAGCATAATAGGCAAGAATTTGCCCATTTTCATTGAGAATGAGATGTGTTGAAGCGGCCGATGCTTGTTCAAACCGAATTGCTTTTTGTACTAAAAATTTCTCAACATCAGGATTTCGGGAACATTGAAAAAAGGTAAGAAATCGCTGTGTTTCTTCAATACCTAAGTTTTCGATTAGTTCATTGAGGCTAATTGTTTTTTTATTGCACATAAAACATCTTGTTTCTTCTGTTCTTCCTGAGAGGGATTTGTTTTTCTTAATTGAATTTCCGTTGGATTATCTATTGCATATAATAAATCTTTGACGACTTTTTGATCAGAAATCACAAAATTCTTGCTAAAAGAAGAAGTTGCCATAAATTGCTCCTATTTAAATTACTGTATATTGTTTTAGTATATCACTGTCTATTTTAACATATTTATAAGTAAAGCGGTGAAATTTACCATTTCTTTTACAAATTTCACCGCTTGTGAATATTATTTTTGTAATTTTCTGAGTAACTCGATTTCTCTTTCTAACCCATTTATAATTTTATCTTTTTGTGCTAATAATTCATCTTTATGGCTTAATATTAATTGTAATTGTTGGATTATTTGATCTGTATTTCCATTCCCAACAGCAAAACAAAAATTATTCGAATTACTAAAATCATTATCGGTATTATTAAAATATACCTTTTCATTTTCCCCCACAGAGAGCAACTCACAAATATCCATATCAAATACTTCAGAGATTTGTTCTAAACGAGATAGATTTGAACGCACTTCACCTCGCTCAATTTTCCCATAACCTGTTACCGACATCCCTAATTTATCCGCCATATTTTCTTGCGATAACTGGTGTTGTTCGCGTAACTGACGGATTTTCTCATTGATTCTCATACTCTACCCTCTCAAGGTAAATAGTTACCTTAATTCGGTAACTTACTGTAATTGTTGGTTTATTGTACATAATTTAGACCAAATTATAATAGTTTTGGTTTTTTTCTCCTACTTTTATTTATCGAGGTCTCTATGAAACTAAGAAATGTAACCCTTGCAGCAGCACTTTTAGCCGTATTAACAGGTTGTGGAAGTAGTGGCGGCAGTTCAAACACACCAAACACTAATCAACCAACCGCTCAAAATGAGCAAGCTCGTCAGCAAGTAACTGATGCTAAGAAAGCCGAAGAAGCTCGTAAAGCTGAAGAAGCACGTAAAGCAGAAGAAGCCCGTAAAGCAGAAGAAGCTCGCAAAGCCGAAG
>NZ_CALIFA010000074.1:0-14628 GCF_938021905.1 Pseudohaemophilus parahaemolyticus | reverse complement strand
TAGTGTATTACAACCAAAAACGAATTAAACTTGGTTTCAAAGGATTGAGCCCAGTGCAATACAGAGCTCAATATTTAAGTTAACTAACTGTCCAACTTTGGGGGGCAGATCAACAAGCGGTCTTTTTCCATTCGTATTATGCTAAATCCCATCTCCAAACATTCCTTGGGTATCCTCAAAATATTGGTTCATATCAAAGGCAGGTTTTTGATCGGAAGATTTACTGATAATTTTAGCAGGCACGCCCGCAGCAGTGGCGTGATCGGGTACAGGCTGAAGCACCACTGAATTTGCTCCAATTTTCGCGTATTGCCCAATTTCGATATTGCCAAGAATTTTTGCACCTGCACCAATCATCACGCCCTCGCGAATTTTCGGGTGGCGATCACCATGTTCTTTTCCCGTACCGCCAAGAGTCACACCTTGCAGAATCGACACATCATTTTCGATTACCGCGGTTTCGCCCACAACAATGCCTGTTGCGTGGTCAAACATAATGCCACAGCCGACACGTGCGGCAGGGTGAATATCCACATCAAACGCGACTGAAATCTCATTTTGTAGATAAACTGCTAACGCTTTGCGACCTTGCTTCCACAAATAATGGGTTACGCGATAGCTTTGTAAGGCGTGGAAGCCTTTGAGGTAGAGCAGTGGCGTTGTCCACTTATCTACCGCAGGGTCTCGGGTACGAACCGCATCAATATCGCAGGCTGCACTCAAAATTATTTGCGGATCCGCACGATATGCCTCTTCAATAATTTCTTTTAGGGCAATCGCAGGCATAATAGGATTTTCTAACTTGTTCGCCAAAATATAGCTCAACGAACTGCCGAGATTAAGGTGTTTTAAAATAGTCGCATGGAAAAAGCTGGCAAGCATGGGTTCGCTTTCCACTAATTCCTGTGCTTCTTGACGGATCTCTTGCCAGATGATGGTTTGTTGTTGTGCGTTTATCATATTCTTCCTTTTTACTCGCCTTTACGCTCGCGTCCTAACAAAGCTTTAGCAACATCCACGGCACTTTTTCCTTCAAACAGCATTTGGTAGATTTGCTCGACGATGGGCATTTCCACCCCTTGTTTTTGAGCGAGTAAATAAGCCTCTTTAGTGTTGTAGAAACCTTCCACCACTTGCCCGATTTCTTCAATAATATCGTCTGCTTTTTTGCCTTGTCCTAATGCTAAACCGAAACGACGGTTGCGTGATTGGTTATCGGTACAAGTGAGCACCAAATCGCCCAAGCCTGCCATTCCCATAAAGGTTTTTGGATCAGCTCCAAGCGAAGCACCTAAACGGCTGATTTCAACCAAACCACGGGTAATCAACGCGGTACGAGCATTTGCCCCGAAACCCATTCCGTCCGAAACGCCCGCACCAATTGCGATGACATTTTTAATCGCCCCACCTAATTGCACGCCGATCATATCGTTGTTGATATACACACGGAAGGTTTTCGAACAGTGAATGCGTTGCTGCATTTCATCCGCAAATTGCAGATCGTTTGAAGCAAGGGCAATGGCGGTAGGCAAACCAGCTGCGAGTTCTTTTGCAAAAGTAGGGCCAGATAAGACCGCTAGTGAGTGCGATTTACCTAAAATCTCTTCAGCCACCGTTTGCAATAATCGACCAGTGTTACGTTCTAAACCTTTGGTTGCCCACATAATACGATGTTCAGGGCGAATAAACGGTTTGATATTTTGTAGCACTTCGGCAAATACATGGCTTGGAACAACAATTAGTAAATCACGTGCTTTACTTAATGCTTGTGCTAAATCGCTTTCAATTTCAAGTGCCTCAGGGAAAGGAATATCAGGCAAAAAGGTTTGGTTCATTCTCTCTTCAGCCAATTTTGCCATTGCTTCAGGCTGATGTCCCCAGAGGTAAGTTTTGTGTCCGTTGCGTGCAAGTGCAATCGCTAATGCTGTGCCGTAAGAGCCTGCACCAAGCACGGTAACCGGGGCGGAGTAAGTTACTGTCATATCATATCCTTTTGCAAAAAATAAGGTCAATGTCACC
Organism: Pseudohaemophilus parahaemolyticus; assembly: GCF_938021905.1. Classification (GTDB taxonomy): domain Bacteria; phylum Pseudomonadota; class Gammaproteobacteria; order Enterobacterales; family Pasteurellaceae; genus Haemophilus_A; species Haemophilus_A parahaemolyticus_B. The sequence goes on along the minus strand of NZ_CALIFA010000074.1, from coordinate 12,609 downwards.
GCTTGAGGGAGCTTGTAGACATTTCAAAAATACTTGCGACTAATTCGAAAATTCCATCAACCCACTCACTTTGCCATGCTCATCTAACGCAACCAGCGAGTGAATATGTAGTGCTTTCATCATCTCTTCAGCTTTGCCCAAGAAAGTGCTATCAGCAATGGTTTTCGGACTACGACTCATAATCTGCTCAGCAGTTTTATTCAAGCTTTCTGCCCCGAATTTCGCGAGTGTACGACGAATATCACCATCGGTAATAATGCCACATAATTCGCCCGCTTGCATAATCACCGCCACACCCATTCTGCCTTCATTCATTACAGAAAGGCACTCACTAAAAGTCGCACTTGGTTCAGCCACAGGCACGTTTGGATTCATCACATCACGCACTCGGCAGAGCAATTTACGCCCTAAACTACCACCAGGGTGGAAGCGTGCAAAATCTTCAGCACGGAAGTCGCGAGCGTTGATTAAAGCAATCGCTAAAACATCGCCCAATGCCATGGTAACCAGTGTTGACGTGGTCGGAGCAAGGTTATTTGGGCAAGCTTCCCGCTCCACGTGAATATTTAACACTACATCGGCATATTTACCCAACGTTGAATGCGGGTTACCCGTAATCGCAATGATCTTATTTCCGAAACTTTTCAGGCTTGGAATGAGTTTATTCACATCATCGGTTTCGCCACTATTAGAGATTAAAATCACCACATCAATCGGTTTGAGCATACCCAAATCACCGTGGAAAGCTTCGGTCGGATGTAAGAAAAAGCTTGGTGTACCCGTGGAAGCAAAAGTTGCCACCATTTTTTTGCCCACTAAGCCCGATTTTCCAATTCCTGCCACGACAACACGCCCTTCGCAGTGGAGCATTAATTCAACTGCTTGGTTAAATTCATCTGATAATCGCTGCTTCAAGCGGTCAATTTCTTGGGTGTAAAGGTCAAGAGTTTCTTTGGCGGTTTGTAAGTAGTTCATAGGATCCTTAAAAAAGGCTATTGTATCAACCAATTATTTGTAAATCTCTGGCAGAATTCTACCGCTTATCGTGTCAGAAACCTACCCCCTCACTAAATAATCCCCCTCACACACCCATTTGTAAGTGGTGAGTGCTTCTAATCCCATTGGCCCGCGGGCGTGCAATTTTTGTGTACTCACTGCTACTTCTGCTCCCAGTCCAAACTGTGCACCATCGGTAAAACGCGTGCTAGCGTTAATATAAACTGCGGCTGCATCCACTTGAGTAACAAATTGGCGGGCCAGTTTATAATCACTAGTTAGAATACTCTCTGAATGTTGCGAGCCATATTCACGAATATGGGCAACAGCCGCACCCAAGCCATCAACCACCACCACACTTAAATCGAGCGAAAGCCATTCTTGGCGTAATTTATCTTGATCAAGCGGTTCAATTCCGTCTGCTTTGTGCAAAGCATCGCAGTGTAGTGTAACGCCTACCTCTTTCATTTTTGCAACTAATTTTGGCAGAAATTCAGCAGCAATTGCACGATCCACTAATAAGGTTTCCAAGGTATTGCAGGTGCTTGGACGCTGCGTTTTCGCATTCACAATAACATCTAACGCTTTCTCTTGGTCGGCTGTTTTTTCTACAAATAGATGGCAAACACCTATTCCACCCACAATCACAGGAATAGTCGAATTCTCTTTACAGAACTGATGCAAACCCGCTCCACCACGTGGGATAACCATATCAATGTAGCGATCGAGTTTGAGCAACTCAAGCAACAAGGCTCGGTCTGGATCGGTAATCGCTTGCACCGCTAATTTCGGTAAGCCTGCTTTTTCCAACGCATTTTGCACCACTTCGACCAACACGGCATTAGTAAATTTGGTCTCTTTGCCACCACGTAAAATGACCGCATTGCCTGTTTTTAAGCAAAGTGAAGCCACATCAATGGTCACATTCGGGCGTGCTTCATAGATGGTTAAAATCACCCCCAAAGGCACACGTTGGCGTTCAATTTTCAAACCGCTTGCTAACACGCCACCATCAATTACTTGCCCAACAGGGTCAGGAAGGCTTGCCACATTGCGAACATCATCGGCAATCGCTTTTAAGCGGCTTTCAGAGAGCAATAAGCGGTCGATAATAGCAGCTGAAATGCCTTGTGCTTTCGCAAATTCGATATCTTTTTCGTTCGCTTGTAAAATTTCTGCCACACGACTTTCAAGACTGTCAGCAATGGTGAGCAGTGCCTGATTTTTGGCAGTTTGACCGAATAGAGCAAGTGCCACACTTGCTTGTTTCGCCTGTTGAGCAATTTGTGAAACGTTGGTCATCATTTATCCTTTTTTTGAAAACGTCATTAGCGGTCAAATTATGCTAAAATTTGGCAAAATGCAACTATAAGCACAAAATTAAATCTGGCTAAAAATAATCATTTTGGACGGGGATAAACCTCGTCCCTACGAAACAATTAATTATGAACACACTTGATACGCCAAAACACCTCATCAACATTCTCCCACCTCAACTTGCCAACCAAATCGCGGCGGGGGAGGTGGTGGAACGCCCTGCGTCTGTCGTCAAAGAATTGGTTGAAAACAGCCTTGATGCGGGGGCAACGCAGATTGAGATTGAGATTGAAAAAGGTGGTTCGCAGCTGATTAAAATCCGCGATAACGGCTGTGGCATTGCCAAGCAAGATTTGGTACTTGCTTTGGCGCGCCACGCCACCAGCAAAATCAGCTCATTGGAAGACTTAGAAGCAATTTTAAGTCTCGGCTTTCGTGGTGAGGCATTGGCAAGTATCAGTTCGGTCTCGCGCCTGCTTTTAACCTCTCGTCCTGAAGGGCAAGCAGAGGCGTGGCAGGCTTATGCACAAGGGCGTGAAATGGCGGTGGAAATTCAGCCCGCTTCTCACCCTGTTGGCACCACCATTGAAGTGAACAATCTCTTTTTCAACACGCCAGCTCGCCGCAAGTTTTTACGCACCGACAAAACTGAATTTCAGCATATTGATGAAGTTGTGCGTCGCATTGCTCTTGCAAAAGCGCACGTGAGTTTTACCCTTTCGCACAATGGCAAAATTGTTCGCCAATATCGCAAAGCTGTGGATAATTCGATTGAACAAAAGCAGAAACGTGTGGCAGCAATCTGTGGCGAACAGTTTATTCAGCACGCAAATTATTTGGACTGGCAGCACGGAGATTTACATCTACACGGTTGGATTGGCTCACCTGAACTGGCTCGTCCGCAAAACGATCTCTGTTATAGCTACGTAAATGGGCGGATGATGCGGGATAAAACCATTAACCACGCCATTCGCCAAGCCTACGGAGAGCATATTGCACAAGGCGATTACCCTGCGTTTGTGCTGTTTTTGGATTTAGACCCAACCCACGTGGATGTCAATGTACACCCTGCTAAACACGAGGTACGTTTCCACCAAGGACGTTTGGTGCACGATTTTATCTTGCAAGGTGTGCTACAAGCATTGCAACCACAAGCAGATTTAATCACAGCGAGTTCGGTACCTGTGGATAAAGTGCACGAAAGTTTCCCCGTATACGTACAAGACCGCAATCGTCAGGCAGCCGGTGCGAATATGTTTGTGCCTCCGATTGCAGACAATGAACTTCTTCCGCAAGCGGTGCAATTTTCAGATAGTTCTACGCAACATCGTGCACATTCTCCGCAATATACGCCACGTTCAAGCATTTCAAGCAAATCAGCACAGCGTTGGTATAACGAGTTAGTCAAAACGGAAAGCCATGCAGATTCGCAAACTAGAAGCGATTTTTTACCGCTTGCAGAGCCACAACCACATCAAGCCGCTGCAATTTTTGCAAAGCCTGAAGCACCTGAAAAACGGGCTACCGAACAAGCGGTCGAAAAAACAGAATATGTTGCAAAAACGGCAGTTTCAGCACGTTCAAGCGTGCTTACGGTAGTGAAAAATCAGGCATTATTGCTCAAAGAAAACGAGAATTTCTATTTAGTTTCGCTCAATCAATTGTATCACTTAAAATTTGTCGAACAGCTCAAAAAAGCCAAACCACAAACTTTGTTGATTCCGCTTAGCTTAACGCTAGACGAAACACAGCAACAGCATTGGGAAAAAGTGAAAGATAGGCTAGAAAATCTTGGCTTTCAAATTAGCGAGAAACATTGGCAATCGCAAACTCGCTTGATGATTTCAGCCGTGCCAAAATGCTTACGAGAACAAAATTTCCAACAGCTGATTTTCCAATTATTAAATGAACAAGCGATCGATTTAGTCGAATTTTTTGCAAAATCTTTGCCAATGCCAACCGCTTGGACGCTCAGCGATGGTGTGAACTTATTGGCAGAAGCAGAACAACACTCTGCCAAGCCATTAGAAACATTGAAAGTAGAAGTGGATTTTTCAGCATATCTCTATTAAATTCTTCTTGAACAGTAAAATCCAATACGATATAGCAGTACACAAAGTTATTTTTATATAAATACCAGAAAATCTTATACGCCCATTGCTTTCTGTAACTGCTTGTGGAACACCACAATCGTTTTACCGTGAGCTGAAATCAGATCATCATCTTCAAGCATTTTTAGAATACGTCCAACCGTTTCTCGGGAACAGCCGACCATTTGTCCGATTTCCTGGCGGGTGATCTTGATCTGCATTCCTTCTGGATGGGTCATCGCATCAGGTTGGCGAGCTAAATTCATCAACGTTTGTGCTATTCTTCCTGCTACATCTAAGAACGCAAGATTGCTCACTTGGCTCGAAGTTTGGCGTAAACGGCGTGCCATTTGAGCAGAAAGATACATCAAAATTTCAGGGTTAATATGTACAATCTGTTTGAAACGTTTGTATGAAATCTCAGCAATTTCGCAGATTTCTTTGGTCTTCACCCAAGCGGTGCGAGTTTGCAGTTTTTCTTCAAAAAGACTAATTTCGCCCAAAAACTCACCCTGTCCAAGGTTGGTTAAAAGCATTTCTTTATGCTCGTCATCTTTAACAAAAACAGACACCGAACCACTTACGATGTAATAAAGCGATTCAGCCTTTTCGCCTGCATGGATCAATGTATATTTTGCAGGGTAGCGGTGCACGTGGCATTGCGTTAAGAACCATTCCACCACAGGATCATTGATAGATGGAGCAGGCGTTAAATCCTCAATTGGAGGCGTGCTAAGCATCATGTCTTGCATAAAAAAATCCTTTTTACTTATTTTGGGTTATAGGGAAAAAGTATTGTAGCACGGTGTTTGTCTCCTAATCATTATTTTCCTAAGAAAGATCTTTTATCTTTAATATCAAGACTTTCGTGTAATTCCGACCACACAATTACCACTTTATCTGTTTTTAGTTGTGCTAATAAACGTTCTCGTTTTTCATCTAATGAAAGTTCACGAGCACCATAATCTGTGCCTTCACGTAGAATAAAGGAATCAAGCACATTATAAAGTGTCTCTTCTTCCAGTTCTTGCCAAGGAATAATCATTGTCTTTCCTTATTCAAAAAGCGGCTTGAGCATAGCCCATTGCTTTTCAAAAGATTGATATTGAGAGGAATTAAAATTTGAGCGAACGAGGCGTAAAAATTGTCCTTCACAGAAATTTACTAAATAAGCAGCTAACGCACGCTCGTCATCAAACGCTCTACCGCCATGCAATTTGCTCATCTGCAAAATATTGGAAAATTGTATCTCAAGGCTATAGAAAAATTTGGCGATACGAGCTTTTAAGGTATCATCTTCAAACATCAAAGCATGCCCTGTAAGAATGCGAGTAACTCCAGGATTTTTGCGAGCAAATTCGATCACTGAATAGATGATCGATTTAATGATCGCCTCTGTGCCATTTTCTCGACGCTTACTTGCTGCCACATAGCTATTCAATGTTTGTTCAATTTTTTCGATCAATGCTTCAAACATTTTCGCTTTACTTGGGAAATAGCGGTATAACGCACCTTCCGACACCCCCACTGCTTTGGCTAATCGCTCAGTAGTCACACGTTGCATACCACCTTCAGAATTAAGCTCGTTAATCAGTGTTTCCAAGACCTGTTGTTGGCGTTCTGCTTTAGTTTTTTTCGGTATTTTGACTTGTAGCGTTGACATACTTTTTCTCCCAATAAAACGTTTGAATGAAAGTGCACGGTTATATTATTGTTTACCTGAATGCCCAAAACCGCCTTCACCGCGTTCTGTTTGTTCAAAATTTTCTACGATGTTGAAACTCGCTTGTACCACAGGCATAAATACTAACTGTGCAATACGATCACCTACTTCGATCTTGAACGGTTTATTACTTCTATTCCAAAGTGACACCATCAGTGGGCCTTGGTAATCACTATCAATCAAACCCACTAAATTACCTAACACAATGCCATTCTTATGCCCTAAGCCTGAACGCGGTAAAATTACCGCAGCTAAACTTGGATCCGCAATATAGATAGAAATTCCCGTTGGAATAAGTACCGTTTGACCTGCTTCTACCGTCATTGGTGTCTCAATCAATGCACGCAAATCTAAGCCTGCTGAACCTTCAGTAGCATACGCTGGCAGTGGAAATTCTGATCCAATACGCTTATCTAAAATTTTTAAATCAATTTGTTTCATTATTTTTCCTTTTTATCATTATACAATTGGATAATCTCTTCAACCAACGTTTTAGCTAATTTACCCTTATCTGTAAGCGGTAAGATTTTCTCACCTTTTTGCCAAAAAAGCTGTAAAGCATTTTGTTCTTGCCCAAACACTTGCCCACCAGAAACATCATTTGCACAAATCAAATCTAAATTTTTACGTTGCAATTTACTTTTAGCATACTCCGCCACATTTTGTGTTTCTGCCGCAAAACCGACCACAAATGGGCGATATTCCTGTAAGTTCGCAACTTTTGCAATAATATCAGGGTTTTTCACGAGTTTTAGCATCAATTCATCACTATCTGCCGTTTTCTTGATTTTCTGGGTTGCCACTTCTGCCACACGATAATCTGCCACCGCAGCACAGCCAATAAAAATTGCAGATTGTTGAGCAAGTTTCACTGCTTGCTCAGCCATTTCTTGGGCCGAAAGTACATCAATTCGAGTCACATTTTTGGGGGTCGCTAAACTCACAGGTCCTGCAATCAACGTCACTTTCGCCCCACGTTTGGCAAACGCGTCAGCAATTGCAAAACCCATTTTGCCCGAGCTATGGTTGCTAATATACCGCACAGGATCAATCGCTTCCTGGGTTGGACCCGCAGTAATGGTGATGTTTAGAGCGGCTAAATCTTGTCCACCTGTAAAATGTTCGCACACGGCTTGGAAAATTTCGCTCGGCTCAGACATTCGCCCTTTACCGACATCACCACACGCTTGAAAACCGCTGTTCGGCCCGATCATTTGCACACCACGTTCCGCCAATACTGCTAAGTTTTCTTGCACTGCTGCTTGTTTGAACATTTGCTGGTTCATCGCTGGTGCAAGCAGAATTGGAGAAGCGGTCGCAAGGCAAAGAGTGGAAAGTAAGTCATTGCCCATTCCCACACGAAGGCGAGCAATAAAGTCTGCTGAAGCTGGGGCAATCACTATCAGCTCTGCCCATTTCGCCAACTCAATATGCCCCATCGCGAGTTCGGCTTGTGGGTCTAAGAGCGAAGTAGAAACCGCATTACCTGAAATGGCTTGCAGGGTTAACGGCGTTACAAAGGCTTCTGCCGCAGGAGTGAGCACCACACGCACGTCTGCATTCGCATTTTTGAAATGGCGAATTAACTCAATGCTTTTATAAGCAGCAATACCACCTGTAATGCCGACCAGAATTTTTTTATTTTTCAGCATAAAATGAAATAAGATGTGAAAATAAGTACAGCATTCTACAAAAACAAGCAGATACTCACAACTAAAAAGTTTTGCGATCTTGCTCGAAAATTTGGTAATTGCCTTTTGCCTCTTTGCCTTATCTTTTTTATTCTTTCAAAGATTTAATCAATAGAGGGTAATATGGAAAAAATATTAATGCCACGCGAAAAGTTATTACAACAAGGCGTAGAAGCATTGAACGATCAAGAGTTATTAGCAATTTTCTTACGCACAGGCATTCGCGGCATTCCCGTAATGCAACTTTCGGAAAATGTACTCAAAACCTTTGGCAGTTTACGCGGATTATTAACCGCTTCGGTCGAAGATTTCTGTAAAGTCAAAGGCTTAGGCAAAACACAATATATTCAACTGCAAGCAACAAAAGAGATGACTAAACGCTATCTTTCACAGCAAATGGAGGCTAGCGAAACCATCAGTGAGCCTTATATGGCAATTATGTATTTCCAATCAGAGCTTGAGCATTGGGAGCGTGAAGTGTTTATGGTGATCTTTTTAGATAATCAAAACCGCCTGATTCGTACCGAAAAAATGTTTTTTGGCACGATCAATCAAGCCAGCGTACACCCGAGAGAAGTCGTAAAAGCGGCACTAAAATGTAATGCTGCAGCGATTATCATCGCTCATAACCATCCTTCTGGCGAGTGTACACCAAGCGATGCCGACCGCCATCTTACCAAACGTATTGAACTGGCATGCGATTTGGTCGATATTCGGTTTGTTGATCATATTATTGTCGGTAAAGGCGATTATTTTTCGTTTGAGGAAGAAAAACGAGAGATGTTTTAGTATCACTTACACACCGCAAGCGGCTAATTCTGTGAAATTTTTTACCAAAACATTAAAATCCCGCATTTGTGATATAAATCAAAGTAAATAGATGAAGGTTGTGGATAATTGATATCATCTATTTTCTTTCGTAGGGATGTGTTGCACACGCCCCTATACACAAACAACTCAGTTGTGACGATATTTTATTATTTCGAGTGATTTCTCTATGAAAATGCGATTTTCTTCCCTATTTTCCTCGCTCATTTTGAGCTTGTCATTTGCAATATTTTCCCCAAATTCAACCGCTTCCCCTTATTCTTACACGCCAGAAAGTCTGCCGTTATATGCAGATGAAGCCCTTTCCAAACCCATTGGCGAATTAGAAGCAGGCGTGCCCGTAAAACTAGTGCAAACCACGCAAAATGCTGATCAACTTGAGCTGGAAATGTGGCGAAAAACCAAAGGGTTTGGGCGGATTTGGTATAACCAATTTGCCAAACATATTACCGATGCAGTGTTTGATAAAACCTTCACGCAAAACGCTACTAATTTTGAGGTATTGGAGAACAAAGAAGATCCGCTCACAGGTTTAATTTGGCAGAAAGTCAAAACAAAAGTTTGGGCAAAAAAATCGAAACTTAGCCAAAATCTCACCGCATTCTGGGCGAATGCAGAAAGCACTTTCAAAACTGAATGCAGCGTTTGCCACAAACAGCGCGATCCGAAAATGCACGATGCGAATGAGTGGGTAGCGGTCTTTAATGGCATGGTCGGCTTTACCGATATGGACAAACCGCAACAAAAACAAGTGCTTCGTTATTTACAATTACACGCCGCTGATGCGTCAAAATAGGAATTTGTATGTCTTCTCTTGAATTTTCACGTCGCCAATTTTTACAAAAAATGTCGCTGATGACGGCAAGCCTTGCGATGCCTTCATTCCTTGTTCCGCGTGAGGCAAAAGCAAACGGAACAAAAACGCCTGATGAATGGAAAATGACTGGCTGCCAATGGGGTGCAGTACGCGCCAAAGTGGTCGATGGCAAACTCGCTGAAATTAAACCCTTTGAATTTGATAAACACCCGACTGAAATGATCCAAGGCATCAAAGGTATTTTGTATGGCGAATCTCGCGTGCGTTATCCGATGGTACGATTAGACTGGCTCAAAAATCGTGAAAAAAGCGACCGCTTGCAACGGGGCGACAACCGCTTTGTTCGCGTCAGTTGGGATGAAGCACTCGATCTTTTCTATCAAGAACTGGAACGCATCCAGCAAAATTACGGCCCTTGGGCACTCCACACCGCTAACGTAGGCTGGCGTTCTTCTGGGCAATTCCATAGCTGCGGAAACCATATGATCCGAGCGATTGCGATGCACGGGCATAGTGTTGGTACGGTGGGCGATTATTCCACAGGGGCTGGACAAACCATTCTGCCGTATGTGCTGGGTTCAACTGAAGTTTACTCGCAAGGCACATCGTGGGAGATCATTTTAAAAGAGACCGAAAACCTGATCTTCTGGGCGAACGATCCAATTAAAAATCTACAAGTGGGCTGGAACTGCGAAACGCACGAGGCATACGCCTATTTTGAACAGCTAAAAGAGAAAGTGAAAAATAAAGCGATCAAGGTGGTTTGTGTTGATCCTGTGAAAAGCAAAACACAAAATTATTTGGGCTGCGACCATTTTTATGTAAACCCACAAGCGGATATGCCGTTTATGTTGGCAATTGCCCATACACTTTACGCTGAGAATTTATATGACAAAGCCTTCCTCGATGTTTACACCCTTGGTTTTGAGAAATTCGTGCCTTATTTGCTGGGTGAAACCGAAGATAAAATCGCTAAAACGCCAGAGTGGGCTGCACCAATTTGTGGCGTTTCTGCCGAGAAAATCCGCGAATTTGCACGGATGTTGGCAGGAAAACGCACCCAACTGATTTTTGGCTGGGCAATCCAACGCCAACAACACGGCGAACAGCCTTATTGGATGGGGGCAGTATTAGCTGCGATGTTGGGACAAATTGGCTTGGCTGGCGGCGGTGTGAGTTATGCTCACCATTACAGTTCAGTGGGCGTTTCAAGCTCTGGGGCTTCAATGCCAGGCTCCTTCCCATCGAATTTAGATGAAGGGCAAACACCGAAATACAACAACAAAGATTACCAAGGTTATAGCGAAGTCATCCCTGTGGCTCGCACCACTGATGCATTACTTCACGCGGGTGAAACCATTGATTACAACGGCAAAAAAATCACCTACGCCCCATACAAAATGGCGATTTTTTCAGGCTGTAACCAGTGGAGTCGCCAATCGCAATTGAACAAAATGAAGCAAGCCTTCCAAAAATTGGAAACTGTGGTTTCGCTTAATTACAGCTGGACGGCAACTTGCCGTTTTTCCGACATCGTGCTACCTGCTTGCACGCCATTTGAACGTAACGACATCGATGCCTATGGCTCTTACAGCAACCGTGGGGTATTAGCGATGCACAAATTAGTTGAGCCGATGTATGAAGCCCGCTCTGATTTTGAGATCTTTAAAGGCTTATGCGAACGCTTTGGCAAAGCGGAAGAATATTGCCGCGGAATGAACGAAATGGAATGGGTGGAACGCCTCTACCGTGATTGTCGCAACGCCAACCGTGGCAAGTTTGAAATGCCACCGTTTGAGGAGTTTTGGAAAACAGGCTACGTGCTTTTCCCAGAGGGTAAACCCTGGGTGCGCCACGCTGATTTCCGCGAAGATCCTGAATTACACGCACTGGGTACGCCATCAGGCTTTATCGAAATTTACAGCCAAAAAATCGCCAGCTATGGCTATACTGATTGCAAAGGGCATCCAATGTGGTTCGAAAAAGCCGAACGCTCACACGGTGGACCAAATTCAGAACGCTACCCGTTCTGGATGCAATCAGTTCACCCCGACAAACGCTTGCATTCTCAGCTGTGCGAAGCGAAAAACTTACGTGATACATACAGCGTAAAAGGGCGTGAACCGTTCTATATGAACCCGCAAGATGCGGCGAAACTTGGTATTCAAGACGGTGATTTAGTGCGTGTTTACAATGAACGCGGGCAAGTGTTAGTCGGGGCAGTATTATCGGATAGCTTCCCAACGGGTGTGGTGCGTTTGCAAGAAGGAGCGTGGTTCTCACCGCTTGATGAGAAAGTTGGCTCAATTGATACCTACGGCTGCCCAAATACCTTAACGTTAGACATTGGGGCATCTAAACTCTCTCAAGCCACCTGTGTCAGTACTTGCTTAGTCAATGTGGAAAAATGGCAAGACGAAGCTCCTGAGCCGAACGGCTTTAGTGGCCCGAAAATCGTGGAGCGAGCGTAATGTTCCAAAAAGAAGAGTACCAATTTATCTATCGCTGGTTTAGCAATATACTCGGGCGGGAACTTACCGATGCACAGTTGCAAAGCTTACAAGCGGGCGAATTTACCCCGTTTTTTGCCTTTTTGAAAGAGGCGGGCTTTGCTGCTGAAATCACACAGCTTGAAATGGCACTTGCCAGCTTGCAGCTCCACCCACACGCCCATTTAGAGCTCGCTGCCGATTTTGCCGAATGCTTTTTGCTAGAAGGTGCAATCAGTGCAATGCCTTATGCTTCCGCTTATTTAGCAGGCAAGGAACTGACGTCAAACTTGCAAAAAATGGATGATTATTTAACAGAATTTGGCTTGCAAACCAACCGCCAAGTGAATGAACCGAGCGATCATCTTTGCGTCTATTTGGAAATTTTGCTTAAGCTTGTTGAGCAGAAAACGCTTGCTGAACAACGCCAATTTATCCGTGAACAGCTACAAACATGGCTGCCGAAGATGACAGAAAAATTGGCAAAAATTCCCCTTCAAAATCAGTTTTACCCAGCACTATTTTCGTTGCTGTGTAAGATTTTGGCATTGCACGCAGCGGAAAGTTAGAAAAGCACTATGATCTGCCCCCCAAAAGTTGGATAGGTTAGTTAACTTAAATATTGAGCTCGGTATTGTACTGGGCTCAATCCTTTGAA
>NZ_CALIFA010000073.1:0-27338 GCF_938021905.1 Pseudohaemophilus parahaemolyticus | reverse complement strand
TAGTGGAACCATTAGTCAATGGTTGAAAGCCTTTCGGAAAAACGGTATAAATGGGCTCTACCCTAAACCCAAAAGATAGCACACTAAAAGCCCGAATTCGTGATATTAAGCAGGCAGAGCCTAATTATGGCTATCGGCGAGTCAGTGCGAAGCTCGTTGGGCTAAACCATAAGAGCGTACAACGCTTGATTCAAGAAATGGGTTTACAAGTTCGCACGAAGAAACAGGGTAAATATCGTTCATATAAAGGTGAACAAGGCAAAATTGCACCGAACCTGTTACAACGGGATTTTAGTGCGAGTAAACCGAATGAGAAGTGGTTGACCGATATTACCGAATTTAGCGTGAAAGACGAAAAGAGCTATTTTTCCCCAATTTTAGATTGCTTTAATAATGAACTGATTGCTTATGGATTAAGTCGCTGCCCAAATGGCATGTTAGTACAAGAGATGCTGTTACAAGCGGTGGAAAAATTGCCGAGAAATGCGAATTTAATATTACATTCAGACCAAAGAATCCATTATCAAATGCCGAGCTATCAACGCCTATTAGCGAAAAATAGGATTTCTCAAAGTATGTCTTGAAAAGGTTATCAATGATTATGTCCGGTACTATAATGAAGAACGACTCCAATTAAAATTAAAAGGACTGAGTCCGATACAATATCGAAAGCAGTCCTTTAAATAAAGGTCTAACTTTTGGGGGTTAGATCATTATTGACTTATATAGTTTGTACTTTTATGATACTTAATGAGTTTAAAAAATGGAGGCGTGTACCGTATTCAAATAGAACAGATAACTAATTGATTTATAATACTTTTTCAATCTGTAAAATTTAACCACATACTTTACCACATACTATTCAATATGATTAACTTACCTATATAAGGTTGAGCATATTAAATTGCTCAACCTCTTCTTTATTTACCTCTCATTTTTTAACCACTCATATTTATTCACTTTTCTATTTAACCTTTACACCCACAATCCTCACTATTTTCTGCCGTTGGACACCCCAAATCATTAAACCCCGATTGAGTAAATTCCCATTTTACGCACGAGCCTGCTGGGAATGTTTTTGCCGTTGTGCCGTCTTTGGCTCGTTCGATTTTGACTTGTGTACCAAAAGCATAGGCTTTGACAATTTCTGCTCCTGTGCCGTCGTTGATGACCAAGTAAGTGTGATTTTCCCCCAGCTTTTCTGCTAAGGCACGTGCTTCCGTGATAGGCAGTAAGCCGTCGGTTGCGTTAAGTTTTTCGGTTAGGCTTGTACTAAAGCCGTTTAAAAATTGATATTTCATTTAGCACCCCAAACATTCTGAAGAAGTAAAATAGCCGTTTTCACTGCTGCCCATATTGCATTTACAACCAAGATGTAATGGCACGCAGAAAGGTTTGCAACCCTCAATGCGGATAATGCCTTGATAACGTCCTGATCGTGAGTTGTATAGTGCATCGTCCCACATAAAAGTAACCGTATCCGCCGTGATTTCTAGGGCTGGATACACAATCGTTTGATTGCCACCCACGCGGGTAATCTCAATGGCTGCTTGTGTTGCATTACTGCAGTTGTCTATTTGAAAAGTGGTCTTTGCCACAGTTTTGTTGATATGTATTGGTCGCATTGTTGCTCCTTATTTTTTGTTGTATTACGTCCACAAATTATTCGCAAAGGCTGGTATCATTCCAGAAGTTAATGCTCCGAAACCTGCCATATTCATTGTGCCAAGATGACCGCCAATGTTGGATAAACCTGCCACCGATTGCGACCAGCCTTCATACGGGTTGATGGAACTTGCCGCTGCTGCCGCTTGTTGAGCGGTGCGAAGTGAATTAAGGCTGTCTGCAATACGCCCTTGAAACATACTATTCCATTTGTACATTTCCTCACGGTATTGACTTTCACGTTGATGTTTACGTTCTTCTTCAAAGCGAATTGCAGAATTCGTGGCTAAAACGACCGCTTTTGCTTCTGCTACTTGCAGTTGGCGTAAGGCGGTGCGTGTTGCACCCACGCAATGAATACGGCTCTCACGCTGCACTTTATCTCTGGCACGGGAAAATTCGCTTCTTGCGGTCGCAATAGCACGATCTTTTGCGGTTTCATAATCCACCTGATAGCCACGCTTTTCACGTTCTGACGCTTCATTTAACATTCGCAATTCAATTGGGCGAGAATTGTCGTACCAATGATTGAAAAACTTATCCGACTTATCTTTTTGGTTGCCCCAGATTTCATCAAAACGATTCTGTGCTTGTTTGGCGACATCGTGCTGCTTATCTGCAAAGTAGAAACTGGCTGCTTGTTGAATCAGGGCGATAATCATATTATTCCGTGCATTAACTTTCACCGCACTGTAATACTTACAAGCATATTCTGCCATTGCCGCCGCTCTTGCCGCTGCACTGGCATCGGTTAATTTATTGCTTGATTGTGCTTTTTCGAGGGCCGCTTTTAGATTTTCCTGAACACCTTTACAAGCATCATCATCTTTCTCAAATGCACCTGTGCCATATAAAATAGCCGCCCCTGCCGCAATCGTGCCTGCGGCCGCAAGTACTCCCTCTGACATCGTTAAACCTCATTAAAATGATGTAAATAAAGATAATCCGTTTTCTCTTTGTATTCCAAAAACTGATGTATCAACTCTTTCACAAACTCATCACGCAAGGGCGTGAGTTGTTGTGGCGTGTATTTTTTGTATTCCTGATAAAGCAGCTCCTTGTTAGTCTCTTTATCTGATTCGTCCCGTAGCTTTTCAATCACGGGCTTAAATTGATTTGCCATAGCCCTCCTTGCAAATTTTGGGTATAAAAAACCGCTTGTAACTTTCGCTACAAGCGGTCGGTTTTTATTTATAAATTGCTTAATCGCTCACTGGCTTTTTTTGCTGCGACAACCTGTTGGTGGGCTTGCATCTTGCTCACATCATCATTCAGAAAATAACAACACAACACCCGTTTATCTTTTAGCATCTGCATTTCTCTCGCAAGTGTTTTTGCTAATTTAGAATCCATACTACGTAATTGTTCAATAAGATATTGATGCTCTCCCATATTTTCTCGTTGAACATTACCATCAGCATAATTTTCCTCAATATAGGCTTTCACTAAATGATACAGATAATAATAAGAATGTTTAATACAATCTCGCCATTCTATTTCTGTGTCTTGCTGTGCGAGATATTCAGCTCTTGCCAATAGAGTTTCGGGTACAATCATTCTGAAGCCTCACAACAAATAAATAGATTACCTAAATTGAGTTGATGTTCTTCTTCAAAATCAGTAATGAAATCTGCTAAAGCCTGATTGCAATCCACCACGTTTTGAACGTCTGAGTCGTCAAAGCACTTCACGATGTATCGGGAATAGCGTCGTTCTTCAATCTGACTTTCTTCAGTGAGATAAATAAATCGATGAGGAATATAACGAGAAATAATCTCTGACACGCCCTCCCCAAACTTCAACATTATCTCAGTATTATTTTGGAAGAATGATACCAATATATTTTTTTCTGGAAAAGACTCTTCCGTTTTCTTCATTTTATTTAACAAATAAACGATTTTTTCACATTCTTTATAAGCATAAAAATTAGAAAATGGTGTTTTCAATAATTCCAATAATCCAAGATTATTTTCACCCAACTCAAGTGTTTTTCTAAACATTTCTAAGGCGTGACGAGGTTGTCCTAATATGAGATAAGACATCCCAAAATTGTAATAATGTTCCGCACTTGGATTAAGCTCAATTGCTTTTTCCCAATATGAGATAGAGTCAAGGTCGTTTTGATATGCAAGTAACACCCCTCTTAGGGCATAAGCAAGATCGGGTTCTACTTGTTCTAGACCATCTAAATCTTTATGTAATGCTTTCAGATAAAAAGCATTGATGGACTTCATAAAACGAGCATTACCAATCCGATCTTGAATGCTACTTGCTTTAGTCAGTGCTATTGCCATATCTTGCTCCTTAATATCGGCACATTTTACCGAATATCACATAGACTTCAAGCAAATGATTGACAAAACCCGACCATCGCCAGTCGGGCTTTATTCCGTTATCGAGGATTTGCCGTTGCCAACCCTTCACGCTTACGCCACGCGTAAACCGCTTCACGTTGAATGCGGTCGTTGATGGTGTTGATGTTTTGCAGACGAGAGGCTTTCATCTCTTCGCTCATCTTCTCTTCGTCTTTTTTGAGATTGCTTCTGGCCTGCGTAACCTTCTTCATCTCATCATTGACTTTGTTGTTCCAATTCACGATCTGCATTTTCTCTGGCGTTTTCCACTCGGCAAGTCTGCCCTTTGATTCGTAGTATTTGTACTCCGCCGCTAATTTCTCGGCTTCGCCTTTGTACTCATAGAATAAGCTTGCGATACGGTTTTCGCCTTTTACCCCGTAGTAATCGTTAAGGATTGGCACGACCTCCGATTTACCCTGCAAGGCACGGTTCGGATTTTCAATGCTGGCACTGACATAATCGCCCAACGACCCCATCATTCCACGATACGAGTCAAAAATGTGTTTGTAGAATTCGGGGTGCATATCTACACCGAATTGTTCATACATCATTTCTGCTGTCTCTTTCCAGAATTCTGCAGTATCTTGGAAAGATTGTTGTGAAAGTAATTTCTCACGCTGCACGGTTGTTGGACGAAGAATACCACCAAACGCAGAACGGTTCATTACCCATTGCAGTTGTGCTTTAACCATCGTTGGACTGAGCGTATCAAAGAGTTTCGCTAATGGTTCTTTCGAGGCTGGAATCTCCGACGGTGCAATCGGCAGCACGCTTTTTACATTATGCGTGATGATATTTGCCACCGCATCGCCCACGCTGATTTGATTATTCATCAGCTGCACGAGGTTGGTTGCAATGTTATTCGCCATTTGCGGTGCACCGTAGCCCACAGGGATTCGGATATATTTATCTTTCTCTCCCGTTGGGATTAAAATTTCACGCGATAAATCGCCATTTGCCAACATACGTTTACCGGCCTCATCGTCCTCATCATCTAACGCCATCAGGAACGACCATACTGCCATTGCCATTACGGTTCGGCTGGCAAGATAGACTTGACCACGACGAGTTTTCATCATCTGCACCAAGTTCTTACCACCTTGTAGCGTTGGGTTGAGGAACATATACAACGGCTTAAAGTGTTTCGCTGCCCAACCTTGCTTGCGGAAATTGGTCAGATTGAGTGTAATATCAGCCGCTTGTTTCTTATCGACACCTGCTTCTTTCAAAGCACGATAAGCGGCAAGGGAAGAAGCATAATCAAACGTGCCATTCCAAACTGCAACCAAATGCAATGCACCTTCAACCGCTCGATGATGAGGCTTATCGAGTTTTTTAATCTCTTCCACCAAATCTTTATCGGTGCGTGCCAAGTAAGTGCTGTAGTTTGATACCCCACCTAACTCAATCAACTCTTTTAAATCACGCTGATATTCGTTGCTTACGTCTAAGTTTTCCGTATCGCCTTTTGCTAAACGGCTGGTCGCACGCAATACCCGTGCCATCTCTGCAGGGTTGGCAAGGGCAGAGAAAGTGCGGTTACCAATTCGATTTTTCGCTTTTTGGCTTAACGGCTTGCCGTTGGCATCGTAAATATCGCGTGTAGTAATCAGAGCCGATTTTTCCCAAATATCACGAATCATATTTTTCGGGGCAAACGGCAATTTAAATTGCGTTACACCTTGTGCGTTAAGCCCCGTGAGTTTACGAACATAACGCATGGGGGAAAGTTTATGCTGCCATATTTGAAACTCATCGACATTACGCTGTCCGCCCTTAATCGCTTTAATCACATCTTCAGGCAAGCGGTATTCATAGTAAACATTACCAAACTTACGAATTAACACCTCATCGTTGGTGCGGGTTGTGCCTTGCATTACTTGGCGACGAATACCCACCGTGTCAGCAACGTGTTCCTTCGCTTGCTCTTCCGTCATACCCTGTGCTTTCGCTTCTGCCAGTTTCTGCTCATAGACGGTATCAATGCCATTTTTAAACGGCTGCCACGCGGCATTTGCCACCGTTTTGTCTAACATTCGATATACCGCATCAATCGCATCTTCGGCTTCGGAATTGACACGTCCTTTCATATTTTTATCGCGTGAAGTGTTTACCCCTTTTGAGCTTGCTCCACCAATAAAGTCATCGTCATCTTTCAATAACGAATCAGGGTCGCCTGTGAGCGGCACATAATCCAAGTTACGCATATATTCCTTGAACTGCTCCTCCGTAATACGGTTGAATTCACGGTTTTTGTGAATGTTCCATTTCACCGCTTTACGCAATGGTTCAGTTGCCTCTTGCACCTCTTTTTGGCTGAAATGTTTTTCCACCTCTGCCATTAAGGCTTTGGCGTGCGGAATGGAGAAACCTGCCACGCCCACTTTACGCGGGACGATAAACTTGCCTTTCTCATCGACTTCCCAGTTATTGAGTTCGACATCGTGCTTGCGATAGCGATATTGGCGTTCCGCACGAATGTAAGCACGTTCCGCTTTGTCGATTTCCGCATTCGTACCGTTGGCTTTTGCATCATCAAAGGCTTGTTTTGCTTCAATCATTGCTTGCTCATCACGTGCCAATAGTTCTTGGTTTTTCTGAATCGAATAGTTTGCAGATACCCAAATACCGAGTGCTTTTTTCGTCCACTCAATATCTTTCTTGCGTTTTTTCGCCAAGTTCACAATGTTTTTATGCAACGGTTTTAAGAAACGTTGCATTAGCTGGCTGTTTAACGAATGACGAACACCATCCGCTAACTCAAAATCCGACTTCAATTCATTCGCTTGCACTTGAGCAAGGTCTAAATCGCCGATCCAATCCAACACAGGGCGCGTTTCATCGGTTAAGGCAAAGTCCGTTTTTCGCTGCACCTCATTCCAGATTTTGCTGAATTCCCCAGCTTTTACCGTTCCCCAAAAGGTTTCGTGTTTCACTTTGCCATCAGTTAAAATTTCCATTGAGGTTTGTTTGCGTGAGAAAAGCGGTTCGGAATTTTCATCACGGCTATTGAAATCCTGAATGCGTTGGATTAAACTACGGACATTAGCGATTTGTTGGGAAGTGTTCTTAGTATTTTCACTAGGTTCTGGCTTCCAAGTTAAAGACAAATCGCCACTGCCCTCGTGGAGCCGGTGTGAGTTAGAATCAAAACCTAATTCCGCCATTTCTGGCACGGGGGCTTTTTCATTTCCAATCTCAATCGTTTCCACAGAATAAACTCGATTGCCTTGTTCAGGTTTCAATTCTTTCACAGTGAGCTTAACAAGTTTCACATTCCCATCAATGTTAAGTGGTGCAAACATTTTATGAACACCTACAACATCAGGAGAATCATTTTTATTATAGGGTTCAGCCCAACCGTGAATCGCATTTTTAAATAAGCTATCCACATTAGCGACTGCCAATAAATGATCGTGAAGACTGGTTGATTTCGAGTGTGCTTTACCGCTCAACATTTTTTCAAGATTTGCTCTTGAGATAACTGCATCAATCCCTGTTTCATCATTGTGCAATGTTTTATTCAAAAACGCCTTTGCCAACTCTTTCACTTGAGCAAAGCTATTTGCCGTGCGTTTTGGCGTTGCGTTTTCAAAATCAACATCAAGATCGTTAGTGCGTGCTTTGCGTGAAAGTTTGCGTGAGAAAAGTGGATCGGAATTTTCATCACGGCTATTGAAATCCTGAATGCGTTGGATTAGACTGTTCAGCGTAGCACTATGAAGCCCGTCGAGAGTTCGTTCAGACTGAACGGAAGCCGACAATTCTGGCATAGTGCTATTTTTATTTCCGACCTCCAATGTTTCCACTGAATAGATACGGTTTCCTGAATTATCGTTAAACTCTTTAACGGTTAACTTAGCAAGCTTCATTTCCCCGTTAATGTTAATTGGTGCAAACATTTTGTGAACGCTTTTTAACGCAGTATTTTCTTCAGATTTAGCAGGTTCTGCCCAGCCTTCAATCGCATTTTCAAATAACTGATCGATGTTTGCCACTGCAATTAAATGATCTTCACGACTGCTAGATTTATCTGCCGCCTTGCCACTTACCAATTTATCTAGCGAACGCTTAGAAATTGTCGCAATCATTCCTGATTCACGGTTAACCAAAGGCTCGCCCAATAATTCAGTCACTGCTGCTCGTGCTTCCTCGAAACTATTTGCCGTGCGTTTTGGCGTTGCGTTTTCAAAATCAGCATCAAGGTCGTTAGTGCGTGCTTTGCGTGAAAACAGGATATTCCCACCGCTTTGCTCATCAAGCTCATTGGTGGCTTGCTTAATGATTTCCGCACGAGAAGTTTCTACATCAGGATCGTACTCATAGATTTTTAACCCTGCTTGTTGCAACACATCATAGGCATTTTTTGGCAAGTTGTTTGGAATGACTGCACCAGAAAAATCGCTAAATTGGGTGACATCTTTGGCTTTGCCTTCAAAGTATTCTGTCGGCATTGCTTCCAATTTATCTAAATAATCCTGCACCAATTTACGATTACGAGCGGTGTTTTTCACATCGGCATAATGGAAGGCTTGCGGAATTCCCTCTTCTGCTGCATTCCAAAGTAAATCATAAATGTCCGATGTATTAAATTCATTTCCAAGGGCTTGAGCTTCTGCTTCAAGTTCACTACGCACGGTTTCAAATTCGTCTGCAGAAACAATACGATGTTTGTTGTCTTGAATATCTGCAATCGAATCAAATTGAGGTGTCACTTTAGCTCTCACATTGCCTTGCCCAATGCCAAATTTTTCCCCTCCACGAATGTTTTGCTTGAGTTTTTTCACTACGTTTTCAAGATTATGCGGAATGGTTTTACGCGTACCATCGCGTGCTTCTCCGTCATCAATACGTTCCTCCACATCAATACTGCTGGCAATGTTATCAACATAATCTGCAAAATCGCTGGCTCGTTCTTCCACAAGTTCATTGATTTTTGTCGCCGTTTTCCCTGCGTTCAAACGTGGTGCAGCTTGAGTTTCTTCATCATATTTCAAATCTAAAATCTTCATTCGATAATGATGACGAATGCTTTCAATGCCACTTTCTAAGATTTTTTGTGCCACAGAAAGATTACGTTTTGCGTGATTACGCACTAATGAATTTCCCATTTTTTCGGCTTTTTCCAAACGCTCAGATAAATCTGCAATATGATCTTCCACAAAACGTGTGAGTAATTCATCATTGTTCACAAAAGCAGAACGAGAAATACCTTGTGCTTTGGCTTGCTGAATACTTGGGTAATTCATTTGATTATTTGCAACCTCAACAGGTGCATCATAAACAGGTTCAACGGCAACACCATTTTCTTTTAAGAACTGGTATTTAACAGCGGTTGAGTTTTCCAACGTATTTACAACACCTTTATCTTCCAATCCTTGATAAGAAAAATCGTAAGAAAATTTATTGTCGCCAATCGCTTTCGCACTTTCTTCAAACTGTTTATTTAAGGCATTCACATCTTTTGCGTTAATGCGATAAGTAATGCCTAATCCGCTATGACGTGGTGAGTAAATGTCCGCACCAAACACTTTCGCTTTATTCGCCCCTTTTGGGTCAATGTAATCACGATTGCCTATTAAAGTGACTTCACCAAAACCCGTTAATGGATTGCTTTGTTTTGCCACCGCAACCGATGCAAATGGCAAGCCACCCATTTTCTTCGCGTGCATAATGCCTTTCGCACTGATGTTGTGCGTTACCATTAAATCACGTTGGTATGGAGTATCTTGTTTTGGGGCTTTGCGTGAGAAACGAACCTCAGAATTTTCAGATTGATATTGACTTAGGTCAGTTTCGGTTTTAATATCGTTAGCAGAAAGGTTCGCATCTGAACGTAGCTTAAGTGGTAATTGGAGCCAGTGTACGTTCGCTAATTGCGAACCTTTTTCTTTATCTGCATTGACACTGCTTTCATCTTTCACTATACTAGCCTTATTGAAAAGCAGGTCTAACGTATCATCTGCAAGCAATTGGAGCCTAGAGTTGATACGACCTGCTTTTCGCTTATCTACAAATCGCACATCGGATTTTTCAATCATATTCTCCAAATAGGCTCGCGTACCGTCTTTTCCATAAGCACTTGCTAATTTATGAAAAACTAAGCCATTCATTTCTTGATCTGCGTGTAATGCAGCAATGACTCTTTCATTTCCTTTAACTGATAATTCCGTTAAAACCACATAAGAGTTTGCCTTACCCTTCGTATTTTTAAATACTGCAACTGGATTATTCAATTCTTTTGGAATCTGTTTTAATAAATCAGCCGTCATTTCAGGGTGATCATTTTTGATTTTGCCAATCTTCGCAAAGTTGATATACATTGGTTCTTCACTAATACCCGATTGAATCAATGCTTCAGGTGTTGTACCTAGCTTAATCCAGCGGTTATTGTCAAAATGTGTTTCTGAAGAATTAAAGACTTCATCAACCGCTTTCGCAAAATCAGAATCAGATTCTTCGCTTAAGCTGTAGCGAGCATCTGAAGCGGTCGTATTTTCTGCAGATTTTGCAATGCCTTGTTTTACCGTTGCAAGTAGGTTTAGCACCTCTTGGTTAGACACGGTGTCAAGGTTTCTGCCTGTAATTCTTGCCACTAAGCGTTTAAAGAAATTCGCCACGTGTGATAGGCGTTTGACTAAATCGCTTTGCGGTTGTCGCCACTCTTGAACAATATGCACGCGGTAGCGGTTTTCGATTTCTGCCCAGTTGCCCGTCTCCATTGCCGCAAAGAGTTCCACAATTGCTTCTTCTGTTGCCACATCTTGCGAAATGGCAAGGTTTGGATTGTTCTCACGTTTTGCTTCAGCTTGACGTTCAGCAAAAATGCGTTTGGCAATGCCGTTTACCACCACGTTTTTGCGTGCTTGGTGTAACTGGTTTCTCAAGGCTTGAGAAAGTTGCACCTCTACCCCGTGATGACCAAGTTCGTGCCACGCCACCCACACAAGGCGTTCGTCTTTGCTAAGGATTTTGCCATCGGTAATGCCATCAAGATTCAGGTACAGTTTGCCGTTGTGATACCAGCCCTCTGCCCCACGACGTGCATCGTTTTCTCCGAATTGTTCATCACGCACGAATTCGATTTTATCTGCGTGTTCGCCTAACGCACGGCGTAATAATTCACGGGCGTGAGATTCTTCTACGTTGACATTCTGTTGAGAATTGTTTAAATTTAAACCGTTCTCTGCAACCACGCCCCTGCCTCTTTGTGAGTGAGCGTGCGTATCGTTCAGTTGGCTACGATTATTTCTAGCGAACTGTTCTGAATCAGAAGCCGCATTTGAAGCCCCTGTACCAGCACGGGAGAGTGTAGGGTTGGTATCAGTAGGGATAGACTTGTCATAACCCTTTCTATTCGCACCTTCAAATAATTCAAAGGCAGTAACAATCCAAGCGTTATTGCCTTTGTTTTTTGTGAGTGTAACCTGATAACCATTATGCTCCATTCTAATGTTTTGACTGTTTCCAACTGTTTTTTCAAAAACAGTATGCCCGCGAGCAATCACATCAACCACATCAGATACAAGCATTTGAGTAGCTTGCTCATAACTCATACCATCTTTACGCATACGCGCCTCTAAGATATGAGAAATGCCCATTCCCCCTTTAGTTTTACCGTTAGCTTTAACTGTACCTACATCGCCCCACTCAAAATCAACCCAGCCATCTAAATTATGATTGAACATCGCACGGTGTACGGTTCTACGTTCCGCAATAGCTTTATTCATTGCTTCACGACCACGTTTGATGTTGGCATCTACCGATTTAATTGGCGAGCGTGAATAGCTTTCTTGTGTAAGTTGTTCATCTGATTCAGTCTCAATGCTTTGCTCAGATTGTGGATTTTGATATTGACTTAAATCCGTTTCAGTCTTAACATTGCGAGCAGAAAGGGACGAATTATTATCAACATATGCGGGCAATTGAAGCCCAAAGGTTGATACAAATTTAGTCCCTTTTGCTTTATTCCAATACAGTAAGTCATTATTTAAACCACGCTGAATTTGAGCGTTACTTCTGCCATACACGCTTGCAATGTTAAGTAACTCAAGACCATTAGCATCTTGTTTAAGATGTAATGCAGCAATAACAGGTTTATCTTTGCCATTCTCACGCTCAATCAATTCTGTTAGGACAACATATCCATTTGGTTCTGTTGATGAACGCATTACTGCAATCGGATTATTAATTTGTTGCGGTAGTTGTTTTAACGTTTCAGGAGTAACTTGATGTTTGCCTCCCATTACTTTTTTAAATGTTGAACTGTGAATACTTACCTTCACATCAGGTAAGCCTAACATTTTCAATACACTAGGCGTTGTGCCAACATTTACATATCCACTAACATTTCCACCTTGAGCAACCGTATCCACCGCTTTCGCAAAAGGCGAATCGCTACTTTCGTTTAAGCTAAAGCGTAACTCCGCATTTTCTTCCACTCTTTGTGGTTCTGCAGTTTGTTGTAATTCTGTTTCGGCTTGGGTTAGTTTATTGTGTGCCAGCACTTTCTCTCTAATATACGGCACAAAATCTTGATGCTGCGTAAGTTTCTCCGTAGCTTCTTTACTCACTGCGTGAATGAAAGCATTTTTACGTTGTTCAAATTCCTCTGCTGTGATTTTCCCTTCATAAACATCGCTCACCAATGCATTTAATTCGCCTTCATATTTCTTAAAGGCTTCATTAGATGCTTGAGTAATGAAATTATCAGGAAGATTTGTAACATTCTGCGGATTTTCGACCGCTTGTTCAGGTTCTACTGCTAAGGGTTCATTCGATAGAAAATCATCATACGCACGATAACTTTCTTCTCTGGTTTGTTTTGCTTTTGTTTGAACTTCCTTACGTTTTGCCACATAGTCATCTAACCATTTACGCATTGCATTGCCGTCAGTAGGGTCAATGCCGTGTTTTTTCGCAATTGATTGAACCTCGCCAAAAGCTTGTTGCACCACAAAATCACGTTTGGCATCTTCGTTTTTAAAGGTCATCATTGCTGGCAACAAGTCACCAATTTTGCCGAGCTTTTTACCATTTCTCCAAGCCGTCATTCGCTCACGCAAATTAAGGACACGTTCCATTTCAGGATCTGTGCCATCATTAATTTCAGCTTGCTCTTGCGTATTACTTTCCGCTTGTGGCTCTGCTGTTACTTGCCCCGTTGCGTTTAAATATGCCTGTGCCAGCTTGCCATATTGCGAATTACTTTTTGCACGCTCTTCAATCACGCCATCTTGAATATCTTGCTCTAAATCCGCACGCATTTCGGCATACTCTTCGCTGTCTTGATACGGTTTTAACGCTTCATCTAGGGCTTGTGAGTTGATTAGGGTTGTGGTTGGTTGCTCTGGTTGTGTAGGTGATTCAGGGTTGACTACGGGTTCTTCGGCTTGTGGAGCATTGCGTCCGTTAATATAAGCTTCCGTTGCTGCTGGTACACCCATTCCTAAACCTGCAATTGCACCGAGTGTAGCATTACGCAATACGTTATCCGTCGCTTGAGTTTTACCATCAATCTGACCGACCGCAAGGTTGCTATTAAGCTGCTCTGCACCTTCTTGTAGGAACTCTTGCCCTGCCTCTTTACCGAGCGTTTTAAATACACCACGATTTACACCTTGACCTAATTTACCTGTTGGCGTTAAGGCTTCACTCGCACCAATAACGGCAGCGGCAGCAAGACTTTTCCAGTGGTCGGTTACATCTGTTTTGGCATCATTGACCGCATCCGCAAAGCTCATCCCTTTTGCCATTCGCTCTTGAATTTCAGGCAGTTGTAAAAGCTGTTGTGGATTGTTTTTGTAAGTGTCTTCATAGGCTTGCTCAATATCGTTTCTTGCACGCCCTACGCCACCTGCAGCATTGACTGCACCTAATCCAACACTACCTGTTGCAACACCTAACAACACTTGAGGTACTTGCTCTGCCAATAAATGCGGAAGTTGCATTGGGTTGGTTTTAAGGTTTGCTAACAATGCACTTACTTCATTTGCACCATTTTCTAGGGCTTTTTGTTCTTCACGGTTACCTAGATAATCATTGATTTGTTTAGCTGCACTATATTCTTTCTCAATGGTTCTGAGTTTGCCTTCGCCTCCACCAACTCTTCTAAAGAACTTCAAAGAACTCTAAAAAGTACTAAAAAAGCTAGTAAATTCAACGTTTCTTGATAAAATCACGCTCTAAAGAACTCTAAAGAGATTTAAAGAAATCTAAAATTTATAGCAGGTGTTTTGGAGGTGCTTGGAGATGGCAAAAATAATTAAACCTTTAACTGCAACAGAAGTGAAAAACGCTCGCCCAGAAGATAGCCCGCTTCGTGATGGCGGTGGCTTAATCTTGGAAATTTCGCCTGCTTCTAAGCGTTGGCGATTTGACTATCGTAAACCTTTTTCAGGTAAACGTACAGATATTCGTATTGGAACTTATCCAGCAGTATCGCTGGTTGAGGCTCGTGCTAAACGTGATGAATTTAAGGCGTTATTGGCTCAGAATATCGATCCGCGTGAGCATTTAAAACGCCTTGAGCTAGAAAAACTCAGTGAAGAATTAAATACCTTTGGCAAGGTAGCGGAACGTTGGCGAGATAATTTTAAAGCCAAACAGGTAGAAGATAACACGATGTTTGAAGATTGGCGGCGGCTAGAAAACCATATTTTTCCTAAATTAGCAGATGCTCCGTTATCTTCTATCAATTCTAGATTGCTCGTGGAGGTATTGCAACCTGTTGCGAAACGCGGACATTCCTCAGTTATTGAGAAAACCTTGCGCACAGTGGTAAGTATTATGGATTATGCCGAGAATTCAGGCTTGATCGAAATTCATAACTGCCATAAAGCAAGAAAATCATTTCATATCGAAGAAGCTCAGAACAATCCCACTATTCCACCAGAGGAACTACCTCGTCTTGTAGCGGATATGAAACAATGGTTAGAGGAAGGTAAAATTCAAGCGAAAACGTATTATTTATTAGGTTGGAGTTTGTTAACTGGCGTGAGACCTGCAGAAGCGGTCAGTGTTGAATGGTGTGAGATTGATTGGGAAAATGCGACCTGGCATATTCCTGCAGAGAAAATGAAAGGGCGAATGAATAAGAAAATGCCACATAGCGTGCCACTTTCTAGACAGGCTTTGGAAATTTTACAAAATATGAGGGAAATTGGTGGTCGAACATTTATTTTTAACAGTTACGCTAACCCTAAAAATCCAATGAGCAGCGAAACGGTCAATCGTGTGTTAAATCGAAATGGCTATAAAGATATTCTTACCGCTCACGGTTTACGCTCAATCGTAAGAACTTACTTAGCAAAACAGAATGTAGAACGAAACACCGCCGAAGCGGTGCTAAGTCATAAAATTAAGGATAGATTGGAACGCACCTACAATCGCTCGGATTATTTTGAGGAGCGCATTCCTGTGATGCAAATGTGGGCAGACTATGTTTCTGCTTGCGGTTGGCGTTGTTGCATATAATCGCTGATTTCGCTCTGTACATAGAAGGTACTGCGTCCAACTTTGATTGGCTTTGGGAAATCTGCTTTAAACCGTGAAGATTTGGGATTGGTCCAATCAAATAGTGTGGACACTCCAATGCTCATCTGTTGTGCAACTTCTTTTGTTCGTAAGTATTTCATATTATTTCCTTGTAACGCCCTGAAAAGTCAGGGCGTGGGTTAATCTTCAATCCGCTTAATTTCAGGCAAAGGTTCTTCGCCGAATTTCATTGGCTCGTGGAAATTTACGGTTTTGCCTCCTTCGGGGTATTTATCCCACGACAAGCGGTGGCGGATAACGTGGTAAATATCGCCCGCGTTGCGTTCAAAGTTCATTTTGTCGAGCTCTAAATAAGGCTCGATAAAATAGTGGAAGCAATTTTCAACTTGCCAAAAATAGTGGTCGGGCTTGAGCTTTAAATAAGGCTCTAAGGCGAACCATTGCCCAGCGTGAAGGCGTTCATAAAGCTCGCATGCGTCTTGCACGATTTGAGCTTGTTTTTCGGTAAGAGTGAGTCGGTATTTGGGC
This sequence comes from Pseudohaemophilus parahaemolyticus, assembly GCF_938021905.1. Taxonomy (GTDB): domain Bacteria; phylum Pseudomonadota; class Gammaproteobacteria; order Enterobacterales; family Pasteurellaceae; genus Haemophilus_A; species Haemophilus_A parahaemolyticus_B. The sequence continues at coordinate 11,292 of NZ_CALIFA010000073.1, read as the reverse complement.
ATTAAAAATCTTCCTCTTTCACGAACACACCATCAATCATTTTGCCTTTTCGATCTTTGATTTGGTCGTAGGCGTGTTGCACGCAGTCCTTGAAACTCAATCCTTCAAACAGTGAAATAAGCATTAAGTTGATACAGAACAGTTCGATCCATTCTTTAGTAATACTCCAACCTTGATTTATTGGTATTGCGATTCCGCCTAAATTACGCACTGCTTCGAGTAACTGTTCTGTGACTGAACTGTCGTTATATTTTCCTTCTTTAAATTCACTAATCACAACCGAGTTGTAGAGTTCTGCTTTTAAATTTAATTGCTTGCATAAAATAACCGTAACTACAAAACAATCCCCGATGCTGTCTTTAATTACATCAGGTTTATTTTCAGCAACGCCACCGCAAAGCTCGCCAAATTTTTCCATCAGCTTAAGCATTTGTTCCTGTGGTGATGAGTCTTTAATTAGATTACGTTCTTTTGCCAATTTTTCTATTTGTTTGATAAATTGCATTTTTATTTTTCCTTTGATAGTTCTGGGAGTGGTTGCCAGTGGGTAACTTTTCCACACTCGCCATTATTGCTATAAAATTGCTTACTTTTGTGATTACCTACTCGCCAAGCAATAAATCGAGATTTTGGATCATTATATTCTTCTATACCGTAAACAAGTACAGACTCAAATTCTTTAGGCAATATCTCCGAACATTTAATCCAGTTACTCATCTGCATTCTCCTTATCTTGTGGAATATCAGGGAATTTAATCCACCCATCTTCAAAGCTATTGATAATCCACAATGTGCCGTCATTACAAAGAGCGATGGTTTCACCATAAAACATATTTCGTCCTTCGTCTAAGGATATTGAGTTTGAAACTTGGATAATCTTTCTCATCTTGTTTTTCCTTTCAAAATTTCTCTTTTCATTTTCCGCGGTAGACTGTTAAATTCAATCGTGCGGGCAAGATCTATGTTGTTTTTGAGTGTAGTGTGCATTTGGGTAATCTGCTCGTCTTTCTCTTTTATCATTCGCTTAAGCTGATGATTTTCTCGTAACAAGCGGTCATTTTCGTGGTGTAATTTGGCAAGGTTGCCTTTGATATGCACGATCACACGTGCCTGCTTGGCGTATTTACTGATGTAGTCGTGAAGTGCTTTACGCAGGCAAAAGGGGTTAAAAGGTAGGTACATAGCTTTCTCCAAGAAGGCGAGATTTTGCGACTTCAATGAGTAACTGGTATTCTCGCTGGATTCGTTCATTGTGAACTTCGGCAGATTTCGCTAAAAACTCATCGACTGTTCCACTAAAACAACCACGAGTGGCAAGTAATGAGCCATCTTTGGATTTATAAACCGTAAGCGTGCCTTGCTCTGTTCCCACTTTTGAAAACAAAACGAGATCGTCATCACCAAACACCCGAGCATTGCCAGACACCCAAGCATTGTCAGACACCCAAGCATTGCCATACACCCGAGCATCACCATACACCCGAGCATTGCCAGACACCCAAGCATTGTCAGACACCCAAGCATTGCCACTATGAGCTAGATTATCTTCTTTTTCGATATAGCCACCGAGAGAGCCAGCTACAACTACACCAAAATTAATAAGGGATTTAATGCGGTAGAGTGTTTTTCCGTTTGGTGCGGTAACGGTATCGTTTTTGAGTAATTCGTATTTTTTCTGTGTCATTTTTAATTCTCCTTATAGGCTTTAAGCGAGCGGATAAAATCGGGAATATGCTTATCAAACGCCGTCATTAACACTGGATCTCTGGTTGCTGTGTAAAGGTAAAGTGGCTGTTTGAGATATTCAGGGCAGTAGCTAACAAAATCCCAGCTTTCATAACCTGTTACCCAAAGTGCGATCTGCACTTGAATAATGTATTCACTTGGCACGCCACCTTCGAGCACGTATTTAATGTGCGTTTTCATTTTGGGGCATTTGATTTCAAGCCCTTTTTTGAGGGCGGGGATAAGCCCATCGGGGCTTATCATTAACTCTTTGTCCGCATTCAGATAAACACCGCCGACCTGAACCACCTCATTGCCCGTTTCAAATTCATATGCCATACGAGCAAGCGGTTCTAATTCGTTGCCACGTTGCATATCCAGGGTTTTAATGCTTTCGCTTCTACCTTCAATACTTTCCGCAACCAGTTCAGCAAGGTAACTCGTCCAGCCTGTTGATTTCTGTCCGCTTGGCGTCACAATATTTTTAATCCCTGTTGCGGTCGGAATACCAAGCCGTGCGGTAAGCCATTCTTCTGTGCCTTGTTCGCAATCAAGGGTCATTAAGTCATCAATCATAGTGGAATATCCTCACCTAAATGCTCATCTTGTGATTGCTGCTCACTGCGTTTTTTCATCAATTTTTTAATGACGCTTTCCGCATTGTCTTTCGTGATTTGCTCAAGGCTTGGTGCATTGCCAGCAAAAGCTAGTAGTTTCTGCACGTTGGATTGAGTTTCATCAATTAAGCCTTTCATCTGCTCAAGCTGTTCAGCGGTAATCAACTCAACGGCTTTACCTTCAATCACAGTGGGTTTTGGTATAATGTTAGGTGACACTCTGTCATTTTCCGCAATGCGTTCCGCTTCATCTTGGTCATAAATTCCCGTGAATCCAAATGCTAAACGAGCACATTGAATCATTGCTTTGTGTCGCAACATTCGTTTTGGGTGTGACTTCCACGCTGGGCTATTTTGTTTTAAACATTCTTGCAAAAATTCCGTTACTACAATCGGTTTGCTACGGTCTTTACGGTAAATGGTGCAAGTGCAAGCGGAGTAATCATCAGAGAAACTAAACTCCATTCCGTCGTATTGTGGTTCACGGTTAATAATGCGAATCCAACCATCTACCCCTACAATCGGCGTAATACCACCATTTCCACCAGGGAATGCGTAAATCTCTTTTGTCCAAGGATTAAGCTGGTATTGATTAGCAATAACCAGCAACGCTACCATCTGAGTATCATTAACATTGGCACCTGCAAATGCCGTACCTTTTAATGTTTCGGATAATCCTATGCCGTCGCCCATATCAAAGCGGTCAGCTAATTTTGAGGTTAAAGTTTGTAGTGCGGTTGCCATATATTTACTCCTATTTCGCTTTATTTAATGAAACAACACCATCAATTTCCGCTTTCAATTTGCGGGCAAGATCGACCGCTTGTTGTTGGCTTACTTGACTTAGGCGAATCGTGATCACAAAGTCCGACAGAGCTACGTTTTCTGTGGCTTCGTTTGCAATTTCTTGCGGTTTTTCGACCGCTTGTTGATCCAGTTCATTGGCAATCGCTTTCGCTTCTGCCTGCACGTTGCTTGCTTGAGCTTGACGTTGCTGCTCGTCTTTAATGCGGGCTTGCACGATAGGTTCTAACTCTTCCGAGCCTGCAATAAGCTGTAGCCAATCTTTGAATAAATAATCATATTCTTTCGGCAGGCATTTTTTGCGTTCCATCAAACGGGCACTTTCTGTTGCCAGCTCTGCTAGAATCGTGTTCACTTCCGCATTTACTGCTTTAGTCAAAGTTGCCAGCGTGCTACGGCGTTTGGTAGCTTCTTGTAATCGTTCCTGCAGTTTGGCTTTCGGATAAGTCTTTTCGATTGCCAGAGAAATATCGCTCTCGTAGCTGTAACGCACTTTACTGATGGCTTCAAAGCCTGCTTTTACAACCTCAGCTTTAATTTCTGCCTCTTTGGTTTTAACCAATTTTTCACGGCTTAACCGCTCTTCACGAAAACGTTCTGCAATCTGTTCAGCTGTTTCAATTAGATCCACTACTTCACCGCTGACAGCGGTTTTAATTGCGGCTCGAATTTTCTCTTCGGCTTCTTTGAGTGTTTTGACCTCTTCTTTGGCTGCGACAAAATCATCATCGGTTTCAAAATTCTGCGTCAGGTTTGCCAAAAATTGCTCTGCCTGCTTTTTAAAATCAAGAATGTTGGTGGAAAGCACACGGCTTTCGGTAGATAAGCTAAGTTCTAGCATTTTTAACCTCTTTCATAACAATTAGACATCCAATAGTCGCAATCACGATCTTCAAAATCTAAATCTTGCTCATCGGGATAATTATCACCAAGTACTTCACGGTAATCGCCATCCTCAAACTGGACGTAATAATCCACATCGCTTTCAAAATAATGTGCTGGAAGAATATGTTTTCTCATACCTACTCCTTATTTGCAGTACTGGGTGTTGCCATTGTATTCAACAATCCACGAGCCGTTCACACGTTCGCATTTATAGCGTTCCATCTGAACGTGATCATCAAAGTCCATTTTGCCAACAATGCCAAGAATTAAGATAACTATTACGAAGGGGGCGAGTTTTTTTAAAGTATTCATTGATTGCTCCTCATAAAACGCCCTACCGTCTCTGCTTGGTTTCCCTTTCGGCTTTCGCCTGCTCAGGTGGGTATGGGAGTATATTAAAAGAAATCTTTTAAAAAGAAAAGTTTTATTTTTAAATATTTAATTTATGAGGGGAGAAAAAAGCCCGCATTAAGCGGGCCAAGAGAAAGGAATAAATGGCTATTTTTTCATTCTGAAATTTTCATCATCTTGGCAATAGGCAAAACAATCACGCATAATGCCACTAATTCGGAATATGTCTTCCGAATGCTTGATCGTAATTATTGTGCGATTGGTTAATTCTTTTAGCTCTAAGCCAGCACGTAAAATCTCCTGTTTGTGGCTATCTGTAAGCTCAAGTGGAACAACGAGCGAGAAGCCTGATTTTTCTGCATATTGGCGGCATAGCCAGCGGTTACTTTTTCCTTGATAAAGAATTGAAAAATAGGTTTCATTGTCTTTATAGCTAATTTTATTAGGATCATCAACGATTTGACAAACGTAATCAAATAAGGTCTGTTCTTGTTTGGTTGTAATAATTTTTGCATTATTAGGATCGATAATATCGCCATTATTAGGTGTTTCTTGAAGCGAGGCTTCCTCAATCGTAGCTGGTACAGACATATCTGATGGCGTTGCTAAGCCAGAGACAACAAGCGTGGACATTGCTCGTTCAATTGCTTGTTTTACAATGGGGGAAATACTATCTAAAAACCGCTGACTTAATTGTCGTCCAACATTGGAATTTGCTGCTACATAGCGTACAAATTCGGTAGGTACTTCTTGAAGGGCTTGAGTAATGGTTTTGGTAAATTGCGATAAATAGAGACTTTCTTCGGCTAATGTTCTCAATGCGTCAGCTTGGAAGTTGTCGTGGCAAAAACGAGCAAGGCTATCAATCTTACTTTGATCTTGCTCTTCAAAGTTAATGCGTAGGAATGGCTTATCGTCCATCAGATTCTTATTTTTCAAGTCGGTAAAGAACCGCCACTCCCGACCATTGGTAATGATAGCAAATTCAACTTCTGGTGTAGCATTAAAATAGCGAGCAAGCTGTGGAGCATGATTGCTTAGGTTCTCATTATAGGCTTTTGCCTCAATAAGCATGACAGGCAAATCTTGGCAAAACAAAGCGTAATCTACTCGCTCTCCATTTTTCGCCCCTGCAAAATCAGCAGAATATTCTGCTTTTACTTTCGTAGGGTCATAGGGATTAAACCCTAAGATATCTAATAGCGGCAAAATCAATGCTTGCTTGGTGGTTTCTTCTGTTGTGCAATGCACTCCCATACGTTGCACATGCTGCGCATGGGCAAAAATTTTGTTAGCAAATTCACTCATAATTCCTCCTGAGAATTAAATATCTCGACTATTAAGGGTTAAAACACGCTGGCATTTACCTAAAATTTGCACTCGCACCAAATTATTATGTGTAATTTCAAAACTGGTGCCTGCAATTTCGTTACTGGCGTTGGCTTGCAATATACCATCGGGCGTTTGGCGTAAGCGGCGAACATAAAGCTCATTATTCATTACAAAGACATAGATACCTTCGCCCGCATATTTTTGGCAAGCGGTATTCACTAACACCACTTCGCCTTTTTCAATAGTCGGCGACATCGAATCGTTAAACATTGTTAGCATTGCAATATCACTTGTTTCGAAGCGTTTTACTAAAACCATCAACCCCTCTGCTGAAAAACTAAGTTCATTAAATAAATGAGAAATATCGTTATTAATCACTTCTTTTGGAAGAACAAGGTTGCGAACCACAGTCACATTTTGGCTAGAATCCACCTCCCGTTTGTTACTAACGCTATCTTCGGAGCGTCCATAATAATGATTAGTGGTAGCAGTAATTGGCGAACTATTAAGAGTCGCTCGTTCTCCGAATGTTACTGAACTCCCAGTTCCATTTTGTAACCAATTAGGATCTACTCCGAGAGCATTCGCTATATCTAATAAATTTCTTGGTTTTTGCACCTTATCATTTATTAAATTGCTAATTGCCATTTGCGTTATACCGATCTCATTAGCCAATTGTTCTTGACTAATTCCTTTCTCAATCATCGTAATGTGTACTCTCTTACCAATTGAGCTCATATATTCCCCTTATCAAATTTGTTTCAATTTTAAAAACATTCTTTTAATCTTTCAAAAAAGAAATCTTTTAAAAAGAAATGTTTTGTTTTAATATGAATGTATTATTAATAACCATGATTTTTTATGAATAAAGCAGTAAAAAAAGCAATTCAAAAATGCGGAAACCAAACCTCACTAGCAAGGTTAGTTGGCGTATCTCAAATGACCATCTCTAACTGGCTAAATGGCGGGAGCATTCGAGCTGAAGATGTAATTCCACTAAGTCAAGCAACCAATGGAGCTATCTCGGTGGAAGAGATCTGCCAATCCTGCTTAGAGCTAAGTATGCAAAAAGGAAAACGCAATGGCACGCAATGAATTAACCAGAGGTGCAATGCAAATTGCAGATTTGATCAGAAGTAAATCGGCAGAGCGCACCGATAAATCTGTGGCGGATGCCATTGATATTCCACCAAGTACACTCTGCCGATTTAAATCGGAGCATTTGGATAAATTCTGTGCATTTCTTGATGAGTTAGGTTTGGTAGTGAGAGAGAAAGATGCCGAAAGCAAACGACAACAGGCGTTGATCGTGTTAGCTGAAATAGGTCTGCAACATATCAACGATAGATAAAAGAATGCCCACACTGGGCAAACAGTGTGGGCGATGTGTTAAACAACCATAGGAGATAATCTATGAAAGTTCAAAATCATTATAAATCATTCCCAACCTCCCCACAAGAGGCAAATCTAGGAGGTAATCGTGTCTAGTTCAAAATTATTGGTTGATGAGCAACCAATACAAGTGCTGCCGTCATTAGCCTGTGCCATCGGCTTAAATGAAGCAATGGTATTACAACAACTCCATTGGCGTTTGCGATATTCAAAAAACCAAGCAAACGGACTTTACTGGGTGTTTGACAAATATGAGGTTTGGCAGCAGGAGCATTTTCCATTCTGGTCGCTGGACACCGTTAAGCGAATATTCCGCAATTTGGAGAAAATGAACCTGGTTATTTCTTCTGACAAGCTCAATCAATTTAAGCTTGATAGAACGAAGTGGTACACCATCAATTATGGGGCTTTAAATGCCCTTGATACAACAGGGAAAATTGCACCGCCGAGCGTGCAAAATACCACATCGAGCAGGGCAAAATGCCACGACACAACAGGGCAAATTGCACCGCTCAGAGGAGGGCAAATTGCCCTCACCAATAACCAAAAGAATACCCAAGAGAATACAACAATAGATAAATGTGTTGTGTCGCAGGCGAAAACGCCAGCGACCACACACTCGAAAAAATCTGATGTTTTAAATTTACTCAAGCAATACGGAATTGAGGGCGATTTGGCTGTCGATTTTGCAAAACACCGAAAGGCGATGAAAGCCCCAATTACCGAGCGAGCAATGAAAATGCTCCAGACACAAGCGAACTTAGCGAAAATTCCAATTACGCTGGCGGTAGAGATTGTTTTAGCGAAAGGAACGTGGAAATCGTTCCAAGCGGACTATGCGTGGCAATCAACAGCTCAGGCATTGGGGTGGCGACAGAGTTTTGCAAATAATCTGCAAAATTCGACCGCTTGTCGTGCTCAATCGAGTGAAATTCACGATACAGCAGGTTGGTCGTCAGGATTAACGTTTGACGATGGCAGAGGGAATGTATGTCACTTCTAGCGGTGCAACCACAAGCCGAAAAACAATTACCCGCTGAATTTGTTGAGCGAGCTGAGAGCGAAGTAAACCGAATTTTCAACGTGCTCAAGGGTTCGCATTTGGGCTGGCGAGCGAATATCAAAACGCAAGCCGAATACGATAACGCCCGCCGTGAATGGTTGCGATTGCTGCTCAAACATCGCTTGACGGCAACGGAAATCGAGCAAGGTTTGGCGGTGGCTGAGATGGACAAAAGCCCGTATTTGCCGAGTTTTGGTCAGTTTTATGATTGGTGCAAAACGGTTAACTACGAAAGTTTAGGCTTGCCTTCCTTGGAGCAGTTGCTCAAGCGGTTAAATCACTTTGCCGCCTATGGATTTGAGGATGCCGACAAGTTCTCGTTCAAAAACGATGCGGAATACTGGCTGATTACCGATTTGTATCGTCGAGAACGGCGTTATTTGTGGCAAGAAAGCACGTTGCGGAGTCAAGCAGAACAGGCTTTACTCAAGATGGCAAAACGCATACAAGCGGGCGAAAACATCCCAGAGCGTGCAAAGGCGATTGAGAAGCCGAAAGAATATATTCCCGCACATCCGTTAGTGGAAGCGAGATTGAGAGAATTAAGAGAACAGGGAGAGCAAAATGCTATTTGATTCAGTAAAAAAATATTTAGACCTTGATAGTCGTATGGCATTAGGTGGTGCAATTTTAACGATAACTTACAAAATCCCGCGTGGCAAATGCGAAGTGAAGCCATTGCATAAGGCGTTACATCATATCCGACAAACTAAAGGTGTTCGCCGTGCTTACGCGAAATTTCGCAAAAATGAAATTTTGCTAAAAGTGATTTTCGCTAAGGATGCAAAATGACCGATCAACAATTTGACAAAAACACTTGGCAAACGCCAGAGTATTTTTTCAGATGGCTAACAAAAAGGTTTAGTTATTTTGATTTTGATGGCTGTGCTAATGAGCAAAATAGACTCTGTGATTTATGGATTGGCGAAGATTCAAATTTCCACGATTTTCTAGCAGACGAACTCTTAGAGGAGTTGTATTGGTACGCCCATAACAATATAAGTTCAACAGAAATTCTGAAAATTTTCGTCAATCCCCCTTACTCCGATGTTACGCCATTTTTGCAGCAGGCAAAACGCTTGCGTGATGCAGGGCATTTAGTGGTGATGTTACTTAACAACGACAAATCTACGTGGTGGTATCAGCAATGCGTTCACGGTGTAGCAAATGAGGTGATTGATCTTGTCGGTGGTCGCATAGCATTTATTAACCCTGTTACGGGCAAGGAAATCAAAGGCAACAGTAAAGGACAGATGATTGTGGTGTTCGATCCAACAATGGAAGATTTTGTGCAACGGTCGGTAAGTTTGGATTTTGTGAAGAAGGTAGGTAATTATGAGTAATAACAGCAACATTGAGCTAGTAAAGCAATTATTACAGAAAGCGGGCGTGGTTATTCACCCAAAATCAGAAGGGGTTATGGTTTATGCCTACCGAAATGGTAAGCAGTATGAAACTTTTGTTTGTAGCTGGTTGGGTTCTAATCTGACGGTGTCAATTTCAATCGATTGTAAGGCGAATTTGAAGAAAAGTACCAAAATTGTAAAGGGTATTTTCGGAAAGCAATTTGCGGTAAGGCATTTAGCAAATTGTCCATTTGATGGCAAGCAAGCGAACTATTTTAGCTGTGAATTTTTACATTGAGGACAAGATGGCAAGCAAAGTTAAACGCAAAACTGAAATCCTTGCGGTGAAATACCCGAATGGGGCGATTGTGGCGGAAACGGAATACGACCGCAATTTGTTGAAAAACTTGCCAATTGGTGGGGCAGTAAAGATTATGCCGATGAGTAATAACCGCAACTATCAGCACCACAAAAAGTTCTTTGCTCTGCTAGACACGGGCTTTGAATATTGGCAACCGAAATTTCAGGTGATGTCAGAAATGGAAGTGTGGATTTGCGATGAGGTGTATAAGGGGGTGAGTAAGATAATGCCCACCGACACGCTCCGAACCTGGTTGCGGGATTTTCTGGATAGTTTGGCGGAACGTATTACCAAGCACCGCCGTGAAAAACTTGATTACGAGGGAATGAAAACGCTTGAGGCATATTTAAACCACGTAATGAAGCAAGCAGGCTTTTACGACATTAAGCCGAGTGCTGATGGTGGTACGTTTAAAGAGCGGTGGTCGATTTCGTTTGATAATTGTCCGCAAGAGAAATTCAACGAGATTTACAAAGGCGTATTTGGTGTGATTTGGAATGAAACGCTCTGTAATGTCTATCAGGACGAATGGGCGTTGGAGAATAAAATTAGTCAGTTGATGGGGTTTTAAGATGTTAGTGTTTTTAGTTTGGTTTAGTGAAGTGGTGGTAACGCTGAAGCTAATGTTCGAAGTTGCTCTTAGTGGGTTGCTTGGTGTGCTATTAATTTGGATTGTTATTGTGGTAGCGTGGAGTGCGGAAAGAATCGGTAATCCTGCTATGGTTAACCTAAAGGCACAATACAAAAAAATAGTTGGCTTGATTTTAACTTTTTCCGTTTTAACTGCAATCACGCCAAGTCAAAAGACGTATTACGCAATGTTGGGCGTTTACGCTGGGCAGGAGATTATAGCAAATCCGAAGGCTCAGGCGTTGTTTGATAAGTCAATTAAGGCAATTGAAGTGCAATTGGATAGTGTGATTAACAAGAATCAGGAGAAATAATAATGAAAGATATTTTAACGGTTTTTGCCATTGCGATAGTCGGGCTTACACCTTTCATTCTATTTTTATTTGGGGATTTGGTAAGTAAGGTAATCAGTAATGTTTGGCTAGGTTTGCTTGTCGGTTTGCTTACCATAGTTCCATTAGCTATCTCTAGTGTGTTTGGTATGCTTGGAATTATGATGTATGTTTTGAGAGGTTACGAAAGTGAGAAATAAACCACCCAAACAGCATAAATGTAAAGAATGTGGCGAATACTATACAAAATTCCGCTCCACACAGCAGGTTTGCTCCGTGAAGTGTGCAATGGCGATGGGTAAGCGGAAAGCGGAAGAAAAACGCAAAAAACTTGAAAAAGCTAACCGCTTGGAAGCAAGCCGTCGTATGCGTGATCGGAAGGAGAAGCTGAAAAGCCGTTCTGATTGGCTGAAAGATTTGCAGCGTGTGTTTAATGAATTTATCCGCTTGCGTG
>NZ_CALIFA010000072.1:0-13192 GCF_938021905.1 Pseudohaemophilus parahaemolyticus | reverse complement strand
ATTGTACCCACGTTTACGTGCGGTTTTGTACGTTCAAATTTTTCTTTAGACATTTAAAGAGTCCCTCTAAATAGACACGGTTATCGATGGGTAAATTAAACCACATTAACCAATAAAATCATTACTATTTAATAAGGAGAGAGGAATTTGGAAGGCTGGTGCTGATAGGCGGATTTGAACCGCCGACCTCACCCTTACCAAGGGTGCGCTCTACCAACTGAGCTATATCAGCGTTTGGAGCGGGCAGCGGGAATCGAACCCGCATCATTAGCTTGGAAGGCTAAGGTAATAGCCATTATACGATGCCCGCAGTCCTAAATTCATCTGTCCCATCAGAATTCATTTAGAAAATGGTGGAGGGAGAAGGATTCGAACCTTCGAAGGCTGAGCCAACAGATTTACAGTCTGCCCCCTTTGGCCGCTCGGGAACCCCTCCACGCTAAATGAATACTTGTTTACTAAAGGATGGTGCCGACTACCGGAATCGAACTGGTGACCTACTGATTACAAGTCAGTTGCTCTACCTACTGAGCTAAGTCGGCGTTGCGTTGTCGTAAGCAAGTGAGGTGCATTATAGAGATTTTTTGAAACTGTGCAAGCGTTTTTTTCTAAAAAATTAAAAAAAACGTTTCTTTGCTTACTTTGTATTCTAAATGTTGATTTTTTGTAACTTTTTGTTGTTTTTATAAGAATAAATCCCCAAAAAATCCTGTTTATATTGTATAGTTCGCATCATTCTTTTTGCTTAAAAAGCAAAATTTAGGTTAAGAAATAGAGATTTTGGCAATGAGCCTTGAAAAAACCAACAAAATTACCCCTTTTCTAACATTTGATCGTAGTCAATGGGCGGAATTACGCAAATCAGTACCGTTAAAATTAACCGAACAAGACCTCAAACCCTTGCTCGGCTTTAACGAAGATCTCTCTTTAGAAGAAGTACGCACTATTTATCTACCACTTGCCCGTTTAATTAACTATTACATCGAAGAAAATCTCAAACGCCAAGCCGTTTTACACCGCTTTTTAGATGTTGAGCCGCCAAAAGTACCTTACATTATTAGTATCGCAGGGAGTGTTTCAGTAGGCAAAAGCACCTCAGCACGTATTTTACAAGCTCTACTTTCAAATTATCCTGAACCACGAAAAGTAGATTTAATTACTACTGATGGCTTTCTTTATCCATTAAAAACCTTAGAAGAGAAAAACTTGCTCAAGCGCAAAGGTTTCCCAGAATCTTACGATATTTACCGCTTAATCGAATTTGTTTCTGATCTGAAATCGGGAAAACCATCAGTTAAAGCACCTATTTACTCGCATTTAACTTACGATATTATTCCCAACCAATTTAACGTAGTCGAACAACCCGACATCGTAATTTTAGAAGGCTTGAACGTGCTCCAAAGCGGAATGAATTACCCCGCCAGCCCGCACAATGCTTTTGTCTCCGATTTCGTAGATTTTTCTATTTATGTCGATGCTGATGAAACCTTATTAAAACAGTGGTATATTTACCGTTTTCTGAAATTCCGCCGCAGTGCATTTTCAGACCCAAATTCCTACTTCCATCACTACTCAGCATTATCGGAAGAAGAGGCAATCCAAACCGCCTCCACCATTTGGGAAGAAATCAACGGCTTAAACTTGAAGAAAAACATTCTGCCAAGCCGTGAGCGAGCGAATTTAATTCTCACCAAAGGTGAAAACCACGAAATCCAGACGGTGAAATTAAGAAAATAACTCTAGCCCCAAAGAGGCTAATTTATACGTGACCTAGGGCGAAAGCACTAGGCAATAGAGAAATAATTATGAACAAAAAACTCTTTCTTCCTTTAGTTATATTTATCACGCTTTGCATCGCTTTAATGGTTCAACTCTTTCGCAATAGCAACGGCGATGACCCGAAAAAACTCGAATCGGCACTTATCGGCAAGCCTGTGCCCACATTCAAACTAGAATCGGTGCAAGATGAAACCAAAATGCTAGATGAAAAAATCATTAAAACAGGTACGCCTCGCCTTCTTACTGTTTGGGCAACGTGGTGTCCAACCTGCTACGCAGAACACGCTTACCTCACTGAACTTGCGAAACAAGGCGTGGAAATTGTCGGCATCGACTACAAAGACGAACGTGCCAAAGCAATGAAATTCCTCATGAATTACGGCAATCCATTTAAAGCGATAGTGTATGATCCTAAAGGCTCTCTAGGCTTAGACTTAGGCGTGTATGGTGCACCAGAAACCTTTGTGATTGATGGCAACGGGATTATTCTCTACCGCCACGCAGGGGATGTGAATGAAAACGTGTGGAATGAAACGTTGAAGCCCATTTATGATAATGCGAAAACACAATAACGATATAAATAGAAAACTCAAGATGAAAAAACTTCTCTCTCTGTTCATTTTCACGGCAACTGTTGCCACCGCTGTCCCCATCGAATTCAACCAATTCGATAGCCCGCAGCAGGAGGCAGATTATCAATCGTTGATTCAAACTCTGCGTTGCCCGCAATGTCAAAACAACAACATTGCGGATTCTAATGCAACTATCGCCACCGATATGCGGGCGAAAACATTGGAATTGCTCAAACAGGGCAAAAATAAGGATGAAGTGGTAAACTATATGGTTGAACGCTACGGAAATTTTGTCACCTATGATCCACCGCTTACCCCTGCTACTATTTTCTTGTGGATATTGCCTATACTACTTATCTTATCGGGTATTAGCTTGATTTTGATGCGAAAGAAAAAGGGCTCACAAGCGGTTGAAAAATCGCAAGATCTTGCAAAATCGGCACAAGATAAAGCACGTTTGGCAAAAATTCTTAATGATAAGGAATAATCTATGACCTTTTGGCTCATTACTTTGGCAATCACACTGGTGATTTGCTTCATCGGTTTTTACCCGCTTTTAAAAAGCAAACAGCAATTGAACGGTACGCAACGTTCCACGCTCAACAAGCATTTTTACTTCCAACGTTTAAAAGAAGTAGAGCAAGAGGCGAACGAGGGAGTGATCGAAGATGCAGAGCAGACCAAACAAGAGTTACAACAGAGCTTGTTAGACGATATTCCCGAAGAAGCTGAGCAACAAGCCAGCATACAAGCGGTCAAAAAAGGCTGGTTTGTTGCAATTCTTGTTGCGGTTGGAGCGATTAGCACGGCGGCTTATGTCTCAGTCGGCTCGTGGCAGGCGTCAGATATGGTCAATATGACACATAAAAAGCTGGAATATTTTTACGATCGTATTAAAAACGAAGACACAAACCCGTTGTCTGAAGCAGAGCTAAACCAATTTGCCGTGGCGTTACGTACCGATTTGCAGGAAAATCCAAACAATGCTCAAGGCTGGTTTATGCTCGGGCAAGTGGGAATGGCAAAAGATGACGGGCAGTTGGCGTATGAAAGCTATAGCAAAGCGGTGCAGCTCGATCCGAAAAATATGCAATACAAATCGACCTACGCCCAGTTGCTGATGCTCTCGCAAGATAAATCGGATAAAGAAAAAGGCAAAGAGTTGCTGTCCGAATTATTACGTGAAGACCACACCAACCTCGATGCGTTAAGTATGCTAGCGTTTAGTGCTTTTGAAGAAGAAGATTACAAAATGGCAGCGATGACGTGGGGAATGATGTTGAAGCTGATTCCTGAAGATAATCCGCGTCGTAAAACGGTAGAAAAAAGTATTGATATGGCAATGCAAATGCAGAAAATGCAAGAGCAAAAAGCAGCTGAAGCGGTGAAAGAAAATCAAAAGTAAGATAACCAAATAAACTAATTTCTTCGGAAACAAGACTGCCAAATCTCCCCTCCCCCTCTTTGCTAAAGAGAGGATTATTCATTAGTAAATTATGCTCAACAGTTTTAAATACTAATGTTGAAGTAGAACACTAAAAGCCGATTTTAGTATGATTTAAACTCCTCTTGAGCAAAGAGGGGGAGGGGAGATTTGGCAGTAGTCATTTACGGAGAAATTAGTACAAAAAGAGAATATAAAATGCTAAACAAACAAAAACTCAGAGTCGGATTAGTGTCTGTTTCCGACCGTGCCTCGCAAGGCGTTTATGCAGACCAAGGCATTCCTGCTTTACAAAGTTGGTTGGAAAAAGCCCTTATAGATGAATTTGATGTGGAGGTGCGTTTAATTCCTGATGAGCAACAGCTTATTGAGCAAACTTTAGTGGATTTGGTTGATAACCAACACTGCCATTTGGTACTCACCACAGGTGGCACAGGTCCTGCGAAACGAGATGTAACGCCTGATGCCACCCTTGCAATTGCCGACCGTGAAATGCCAGGTTTTGGCGAGCAAATGCGTCAGGTCAGTTTGCAATTTGTGCCGACCGCAATTCTCTCTCGCCAAGTCGGCGTGATTCGTGGCGAAAGTTTAATTCTTAATTTACCAGGGCAGCCGAAAGCCATTCAAGAAACCTTGGAAGGCGTAAAAGACGAAAACGGCAAAACAATAGTAAAAGGCATTTTCTCCGCTGTGCCTTATTGCTTGCAATTACTCAGCGAGATTTATATCGACACCCACGCTGATGTGTGCGAAAGTTTCCGCCCAAAATCAGCGAGAAAATAAAGCCACAAAATAAGTAAAAATAACGATGAAATTACGACATTATTTAACCGCTTTGCTCGGTTTGATGATTGCTTTACCCAACTTTGCAAACGAATCAGAAAAGAAAGCCAGCAGTGAGTTTTCGCAAAAAACCGAAGAAAAACAACCGCTTTTCAAAGATGGTAAAGATTTCTTTTCCTACATTAAACCGATTAAAGTCAATGTGCCAAAGGGCAAAATTTTAATCCAATACTTTTATCAATATGGCTGCAAAAACTGCCTGATTGGGTTGGATTCCCTTAATCTCTATGTAAAAAATCACGCAGATAAATTGGTGTTGCAAACCTCACCGAGCTTCGCCAAGGATGAAAATTTCACCAGTGCGATGAATGCAACCTTTAAAGAGTATGGCAAAGAGGATTTAAGCCCTCTTTACCTATTTGACAGCCTCGATCGGAAAGAAGAGAAAAGCCTGCTTAAAAGCAATGAGGAAATCCGAGCGTGGCTTAAGCGTAACGGAATTGATGATAAGAGATTCCATCAGCTTTTCCACTCTGAATTAGTGAAAAAACAGATTGAAGCTGATGTGAATTTGTTCAAACAATATGGTTCACCAAAGTATGTGCCGATGGCAGTGCTAAACGGCAAATATATTTTGTTGCAAAACACGCTTTACAACGATGATTACACCTTCGGGGTACTAGATTTTTTAGTTGAAAAACTACAACAAGAACAAGGAGATAACGATGGCAAATAAAATTGCAATTATTGGTGCGATGCCTCAAGAAGTAGAAATTTTATGCGGTTTAATGCTTGAACCAAAAACAACAGAAATAGCCAACTGCAAAATTTTTGAAGGTAAAATTAACAACCGCCCTGTTGCAGTATTGCAATCTGGCATTGGAAAAGTAGCCGCTGCAATGGGCACAACACTACTCATTCAGCAATTCAAACCCGATATGATTATTAACACGGGATCTGCTGGCGGGTTAGATCCAAACTTAAACGTGGGCGATGTGATTATTTCAACCGAAGTGCGTCACCACGATGTGGATGTTACCGCTTTCGGCTATGAAAAGGGACAACTTCCCGCCAATCCAGCGGCATTTTTACCAAATGAACAATTAGTAGAAGTAGCTAAAAAACAGGCGGAAAAATTAGGCTTAAATGCCGTTTCTGGCTTAATTTGTAGCGGCGATGCCTTTATCAATGGGGCAGATAAAATCGCTCAAATTCGTGCGAACTTCCCACAAGTTGCCGCAGTTGAAATGGAAGCGGCAGCAATCGCTCAAGTATGCCATGCAATGAATGTGCCATTTGTGGTAGTGCGTGCCATTTCAGATGTTGCCGATAAAGAATCGCATCTCTCATTTGATGAGTTCCTCCCGCTTGCAGCAGAGAAATCCTCTGAAATGGTACTTGATATGTTAAATAACCTAAGTTAGCCGTTTTCTCTTACAAAATTTACAAAACTTTATACAAAATTACCCGCTTAATGGCGAATTTTTGTCTGATATTTTGTATAATATCTCGAATTTATTACCACTGCTTTTACAGTGGTCTTTTTTTAATTGATTACCCTATTAATTTATGATGAACTCAAGTCCCAATATTGGTTTTATTAGTCTTGGTTGTCCAAAAAATTTAGTGGATTCCGAGCGTATTTTGACTGAACTTCGTTCAGACGGTTATAATATTATTCCTAGCTATGAAGGTGCGGATTTAGTGATTGTCAACACCTGTGGTTTTATTGACAGTGCCGTGCAAGAATCACTAGAAAGTATTGGTGAAGCATTAGAAGCCAATGGTAAAGTAATTGTAACAGGCTGCCTTGGTGCAAAAGAGAATCAGATCCGTGAAGTACATCCAAAAGTGCTAGAAATCACCGGCCCGCACAGCTATGAAGCGGTAATGAAACACGTGCACAAATATGTACCGAAACCAGAATATAACCCATACGTGAGTTTAGTGCCAAAACAAGGGGTGAAACTCACACCGAAGCATTATGCTTATTTGAAAATCTCAGAAGGCTGCGACCATCGTTGTACCTTCTGCATTATCCCTTCAATGCGTGGCGATTTAGACAGCCGTTCTATCGTGCAAGTTTTAGACGAGGCAAAACGCCTTGTAGATGCAGGCGTGAAAGAGATTTTAGTCGTTTCGCAAGATACTTCAGCTTATGCCTTAGATAAGAAAAAAGAAGAGGGCACAAAAACCGTTTTCTGGAACGGGATGCCGATTAAAAATGATTTAATGAGCCTGTGTGAGCAACTTGGTTCATTAGGCGTTTGGGTGCGTTTGCACTATGTTTATCCTTATCCTCACGTGGATAATTTAATCCCGTTAATGGCACAGGGAAAAATTCTGCCATATTTGGATATTCCACTCCAACACGCCAGCCCGAAAATCTTAAAAGCGATGAAACGCCCTGGCTCAATTGAACGCACGCTTGAACGCATCAAACAATGGCGTGAAATCTGCCCAGAATTGACGCTTCGTTCAACCTTTATCGTCGGCTTCCCTGGTGAAACGGAAGAAGATTTCCAAATGTTGTTAGATTTCTTAAAAGAAGCACAGCTCGACCGCGTTGGTTGCTTTAAATTCAGCCCTGTAGAAGGTGCACCTGCAACCGATATGGCAGACCAAGTGCCAGAAGAAGTGAAAGAAGAGCGTTTCCACCGCTTTATGCAGTTACAGCAAGAAATCTCAAGCGGTCGATTACAACAAAAAATTGGCAAAACCCTTGCGGTGATTGTCGATGAAATTGACGAAGAAGGCATTATCGGCCGCTCAATGGCAGATGCTCCTGAAATTGATGGTGTCGTTTATGTTGATAATCTTTCAAACCAAGAAGTTAAAATAGGACAGATTATCTCTGTTACCATTACTCACGCAGATGAATACGATCTGTGGGGAACTTATTAATCATAAAAGGAAAAGAACATGTCCGAACAAAAACAACCAAGTGTTATTCGTTTTGAACAAGAAGTTGCTGCTAAAAACTATGAAGCAGCTTGTGTAGAACTCCTCGATATTTTAGGTAAAATTGATAGCAATTTTGGCGGTATCGAAGGAATTGAAATTAACGAACCTCAACAACTCAGTACACTTGAACAAGATAAAACTATTCACTTTTGTACTCGAATGGCTGTTGCGATTACCGAATTATTTACAGATCCTCAACTAGACATTTCTGAAGCAGGTGCATTACGTTTCTTCACATTACAACGTTGGATTTCATTGATTTTTGCATCATCTCCTTATGTAAATGCAGATCATATTCTCACAACTTATAATCGTAATCCTGCAGCTAAAGATCCTCTAGATATACATTTAGAAACGAATAAATCAGCACTCATTAAATTCTGTATTCTTTATTTACCAGAATCTAACGTGTCATTGAATTTGGATGCACTTTGGAATTTGTCTCCTGAAATTTGTGCATCGCTATGTTTTGCATTACAGTCTCCACGCTTTATCGGTACACAGGCTGCATTCTCAAAACGTGGAGCGATTTTGCAATGGTTCCCAGAAAAATTAGCCACTATTGAGAATCTAAATAACTTACCAAGCGGTATATCTCATGATGTGTATATGCACTGCAGCTATGATATTGCGGGCAATAAACACGATGTAAAACGAGCATTAAACCAAGTAATGCGTCGCCATTTACTTGCTCACGGTTGGACAGATCGCGATGTAACAAAATTAGGTGAACGTAATGGAAAACCTGTTATGGTTGTATTACTAGAACATTTCCATTCAGCACACTCCATTTATCGTACTCACTCAACATCGATGATTGCTGCACGTGAACGTTTCCACCTTATTGGTGTAGGTGGCCCAGCAGTAGATGAAGCTGGACGTGCTGTATTTGATGAATTCGTACTACTTGAAGGCAATTCAATTTTCGATAAATTGAATATGTTAAAAGGACTTTGCGAAGAAAATGGTGCATCCGTTTTCTATATGCCAAGTATTGGTATGGATTTAACTACCATCTTTGCAAGCAACACACGTTTAGCTCCAATTCAAGTGGTAGCATTGGGGCACCCCGGTACTACACATTCTGATTTCATTGAATATGTGATCGTAGAAGATGACTATGTAGGTTCTGAAGAGTGCTTTAGCGAAACACTATTACGCTTACCAAAAGACGCATTACCTTACGTGCCATCTTCTTTTGCTCCAACAAGTGTGAATTACCGCTTGCGTGAAAACCCTGAAGTAGTAAATATTGGTATTGCTTCAACTACCATGAAGTTAAACCCATATTTCTTAGAGGCATTAAAAGCAATTCGTGATCGTGCAAAAGTGAAAGTACATTTCCACTTTGCGTTAGGTCAATCAAGTGGTATCACACACCCGTATGTAGAACGCTTTATTAAAACCTACTTAGGTGATAGTGCAACGGCTCACCCACATAGTCCATACCACGAATATCTCAATATTCTGTATAACTGCGATATGATGGTAAACCCATTCCCATTCGGGAATACTAACGGTATTATTGATATGGTAACGTTAGGTTTAGTTGGTATCTGCAAAACAGGTCCAGAAGTACATGAGCATATTGATGAAGGGTTATTTAAACGTTTAGGCTTACCAGAATGGTTAATTGCAAATACTGTAGATGAATATGTAGACCGTGCAATTCGATTAGCTGAAAATCACCAAGAACGTTTGGAACTACGTCGCCATATCATTGAAAACAATGGCTTAAACACGCTATTTACTGGCGATCCTAGCCCAATGGGTAAAGTATTGCTGGCGAAACTTGATGCTTGGAAAGCAGAGCATCTTTCTCAAGCAGAAGAAAAACCAAAAAATACAGCTAAAAAAGTAGCCGCGAAGACTGGAAAATCTTCTGAGAAAAAAACCAAAGTAGCTCCAAAAAAAGTTGCTAACACAACTCCATTGAAAGATGCTGCAAAAAAATTGAAAAAGAAACCAGCTAAAAAATAACAAATTTCTAAGCAAATAAAATTAAGCGGTGATATTTAGCATGAGTATTGCAAAATTCAAACTAAATATCACCGCTTTTCTATGCAAATATCGCACAAATAGCATCAAACATACCTTTCGGATAAGCACAAAAAAACCTTGGGTTTCCCCAAGGTTTTTAAATTTCGCATTAAGCGGTGAATTATGCACCCAAACGCTCTTTGATACGTGCAGATTTACCTGAACGCTCACGTAAGTAGTAAAGTTTAGCTTTACGTACCGCACCTTTACGTTTAACAGCAATGCTGTCGATTGCAGGTGAGTGAGTTTGGAATACACGTTCAACGCCTACGCCGTTTGAAATTTTACGTAGAGTGAATGCAGAGTGCAAGCCACGGTTACGAATTGCAATAACCACGCCTTCGAACGCTTGCAAACGTTTTTTACTACCTTCTACTACCCATACCTTAACTTCTAATGTGTCACCTGGACGGAAGCTAGGTACGTTTTGTTTTAATTGTTCTGTTTCAAGTTGTTTGATGATGTTACTCATTTTAAAAACCTTCTAAATCCTAGAATTAACTGATTTTGTGTCGTTGCTTGATTTGTCGCAACAACTTCTGTTGTTCGTCAGTCAGAGCTAGGCTATCCAATAGCTCAGGGCGTCGTAACCAAGTTCTTTCCAAAGATTGCGATAATCGCCATTTTCGGATTTCTTCATGGTGTCCAGACATCAGCACTTCAGGCACAGGTATGCCATCTAGCACTTCAGGGCGAGTATAATGTGGGCAATCTAATAAGCCCTCAGCAAATGAATCTTCCAAAGCGGAAGCTTGTTTACCTAATACACCCGGTACGAATCTTGCAACAGCATCAATTAATGTCATTGCAGGTAATTCGCCCCCTGTTAAAACATAGTCGCCAATTGACCATTCTTCATCAACTTCCGATTGAATCAATCGCTCATCAACACCTTCATATCTGCCACAGATTAAAATCAGTTTTTGATTTGAAGCTAGCGTTTGCACACCTTGTTGATCGAGTTTGCGACCCTGTGGCGAAAGGTAAATCACTTTAACCTCTGCACCCTCTTCTGCTTGTGCTGCCTTTTTTGCTGCATGAATTGCATCACGAAGCGGCTGCACCATCATCAACATTCCCGGGCCTCCACCATAAGGGCGGTCATCCACGGTTCTATGTTTATCTGTTGTAAAATCGCGCGGATTCCAACATTGAATCTGCAGAAGATTTTGTTTAATTGCTCTACCTGTTACCCCAAAATCAGTGATTGCTTTAAACATTTCGGGAAACAGTGAAATAATACCAATCCACATTATTTATCCCCCAACGTTCTTGCTCTTAAAAGCGAAAGCTCACACCGCATACCTGAGGTTAGAAACCAGCGTCCCAGTCCACCGTAATTGTTTTGGTGGCGAGATCTACTCTTTTAACTACTTGTTCATATAAGAACGGAATTAATCGTTCTTGTTTGCCGAAAGCATCTTTGCTATTTGCTTTAACCACTAGCACATCATTTGAACCTGTTTCCATTAACTCAGTTACCACGCCCATAGTGTAGCCTTCAAGGTTTACTACTGAACAGCCGATTAAATCGTGCCAGTAATAATCGCCTTCTTCCAGTTCTGGAAACACACTTAAATCTACACCAATTTCAGCGTTAGTTAATAATTGTGCGGCTTCACGGTCGTCTGTGCCTTTTAATTTCACAATCAAATCATTGCTGTGATAACGCCAGCTTTCGAGTTCGATTGGCTGCCATTGCCCCTTAATTTTTAAGAACCATGGCTGATAATCGAAAATGCTTTCTGCCTCTTCGGTAGATGAATACAAACGTAACCAGCCACGGATACCATAGGTTGAACCTAATTTCCCCACAACTTCAATTTTTTGTTCGCTCATATTATTCACCTACTTTTGCAAAATTTTTAAAAAATTCAGCCGCTTATTAAGCTGCTTTGCGTGCTTCTTTTACTAAAGATTCTACACGATCTGAAAGTGAAGCACCTTTAGCAACCCAAGCATCAACTTTAGCCACATCTAAACGTAAACGTTCAGCTTGACCTGCTGCTAATGGGTTGAAGAAACCGATACGCTCGATGAAACGACCGTCACGAGGTGAACGGCTGTCCGCTACCACGATTTGATAGAATGGGCGTTTTTTAGCTCCGCCACGAGTTAAACGAATGGTTACCATAACCTTCCTCTAAATTGTTGATAGTAAAAAATAAACCCTCGTTCGAGGTGAGGGTGCGAACTTATCTCTATTTTTACAGAAAATAAGCGGTGGAATTTTACCGCTTTTTTGCGAAAATGCAAGGGGAAAAGCCGAAGGCAAGGACTAGACTAGTCAGAAATGCTTATTTCTTTCTTCTTAGAATAAAGAGCTTAAAAGAAAATTCATTGCCTATTCCTTCAACTTCTTCAACAAAATCTTCACTATGAACCAGCTCATAGCCTGCATTAAGGTAATCTAATAGCTTTTGCTTAAAAGCAATATATTCATTATGTTCCGAAGAATAAGTGAATGGCTGTCTTACTCTCACTATTTCATATTCAAACATATAACACATCTATTATTGGGTTTTATCTTCTAATGCTGAAACTTCTGCTTGCTCATCTTTTATAAAGCACATAGCGATATGAAAGAATGGCTCAGTTAATGAAAATAGCGAAAAGACCAACCACCATTTGGATTTACCAAGATACTCTAGTCGTTTCTTACCATATTTATATCTGATTAACACACTTATAGCGACTATTGATAATCCTATGTCTGTTAATATGCCCATTCCATGTTTGTTTCCTAAAGCGACTAGAAAAATCCAAGTAAAAACAGCCACAAATGAAAGTGGATAGTAGATAAGTGCAAATTTTATGTACTGTTTTCTATTCATTGATAAAACCTCAACATTCTAAAAATTGTTCTATATTCATTTATAATAATAAACCTCATTACAAATATGCATAAAACGCATATTTACAAAAATTATATGCTTAGCAAGATATTCATTCAAGGTAACAAATCATCAAAAATAATGCTATATATGAATAAAATGGCAACGATGATTTATGGTTCAACCAATCGCAAGTGATATAGACCGAGCTGTCGGACAACGTATCCAACAAAAACGAAAAGAATTGGGTTACACAGCAGAAAAATTGTCTGAATATGTGGATATTTCACAACCACAACTTTCTCGCTACGAACGTGGCACAAACAAGATCAATATGTCGCATTTGGTGGCAATTGCAACCTTCTTAAAAACGCCAATTAGTTACTTTTTTGCCGATTGTATGGAAGTGGCGGAATGGAATAATGATGAATTGGACAGACATTGGCAGGAATTAACTACACCGCAAAAAACGATTTTTGTAGCTTTTTTGAAAGAGTTGAAGAAAAACAAATAAACAGATATAAAAATGTAGGGTGGGAATGTTCTGGCTTCAGCTTGCCCTTCCCGCCAAATTTTGCAACATTTAACCAGCCGTTGGGGTACCTTGGTATTAGTAAGTTTACATTCGGGCACCAAGCGTTTTAGTGAACTTCGCCGATCTATCGACGGCGTAAGCGAACGTATGCTGACGCAAACCTTACAAGAATTGGAAGCCGATGGGATGTTAATCCGTAAATCCTATAATACCGTGCCACCGCAAGTGGATTACACATTAA
>NZ_CALIFA010000071.1:0-2891 GCF_938021905.1 Pseudohaemophilus parahaemolyticus | reverse complement strand
CAACTCCCACTAGAGCCACCATTTAAAACAGCATACGTAAGACGTGTGTTTTTTTGATGTTTGGCACGCAGTGTGCTGTTTTAAATGGTTAATAAGAGGACATTAAAATGATCGGTTACCAAGACTACGCAAGCCTGGGCTTACCGCCTGAATATGCAATGCAAGACCGCATTGAGCAAATGGAAAATAAAGTGCTTAAAAAGCTGAAATCATCAGGTTTAGGCATCTTAGCCGACAAGCTGATAGATACAGAAGTGTGGTACAACGCCATTGATGCGATGATTGAGGCGGAGCGGGTTTAACCAATACCCAAAGTATTATTTACATTGACATCACGCCTTGTAGTTTTATAATGCAACGTAGGTTTTAAAGAAATCTTTCAACAAAAGGTAATCAATATGAAAATGACAAAGCATAAATGTGTTGCCAATCTTCTTATTGGTTTTGGCTCAATTTTGAACATCGCCCCTGTTGTTGCCGTATCTCCAACCGTTGCGACAAACGGGCAGGCAGAGGCAAATAAATTGATTCGTGCATCTTGGGAGCGTGTAGGCGAAAGCTTGAAACAAGCTCGCAGAATGGGAACTCAAAATGAGCAATAAACTCAAGCCGATAAAACATCAAGACATTATCGAAGCAGTAAAACGAAATCCAACTATCTTGGAAGCGCCAGAAATTCAAGCTGTAATGGTTCATCAGCAAAAAGTACATTCTGGTCCGCTTCCTGCTGCTGAAGATATTGGCTTATATAATCAAGCTATCCCTAACGGTGGTGACCGCTTGATGAAAATGGCTGAAAAATCATTAGATATTGCAGATAAAACACAAATGGCTGAAATTGAAATGCGTAAAGAAGAGCAATGCATTCAAAAACGAGGTCAATTATTGGCTTTTGGCGTTGTAGGGCTCTTTACAGGATTATCCGCTTATCTCGCTTATTTAGGTGATACCACCTCAGCAGCACTATTGATGGGTGCAGGGTTAGTAAGTATTGTCGGTGCTTTCCTGTATTCCAACAAAAAATAACTCAACCCGCCCCGAAAAATTCGGGGCTTTTTATTTGCTTAACCCTTGACAACACCGCTCATATCGGATTATCATACCCCCGCTTTCAACAGCCTCTTTTAGAGGCTTTTTTTATATCTTTTGAATAACAAAAGGAATATTTATGCCTCGCATTTTTGGAAAAATGGGACGAGTGGAGGGGGTAAATGCAAAATCAACCGCAATGTCTCCCATATTATGGTTGATAGCAGTTGTCTTTTCAGGAACAGTAACACTATACTGGGCAACACAGCAAATTAATATCGTTTACTGTGGTTTGTTTTTCATCCTTTGTTTGCTTGTATACGCAATGAGATGTTACAATTTCTTTATGAAAAACGACCCCGACCGCCTACAATCCGAACGTTTTTCCATTAAAAAAATGGAATTGCAGCAAGGGTAAATTGGTGATAATACAAAAGGATTACAATCACCAAATCAAAACACTAACACTGAAATCATCCCGGTATTGGAGGATTTAGATGGCTAAAAAATACATTATTATTGTGGATGATGACATTCAAGCTGAGGCTGAAGATAAAATTACGCATTTTTTCCAAGCTAAAAATGCTAACTTTTGGCACTGGGTTCACAATGTCTGGATTGTTATTAGCGATACTTTTTCCATTACCGAAATTCGAGAATCACTCCGACTTATTCATACAGGAACTGTTCTTGTATTCCGTGTAGATGAAGGGAAACTTTCTGGATATGCTCATACTGAAAGCAGCAAATGGTTAAAAGAACACTGGAATGAAGGAAAACGCTATACTCCAGATGAATAAAACCGAAATTAGCTATTGACAACCTCACCGCTCTCGTTTAGGTCCCCCCCACTTTCAACAGAACGTCAGGAATTGGCGTTCCTGAATTGATTAGGGCGGTATAGATAGCACGCTCAAATGCGTATTTTTTTATACCCAAAAACAGCAAATCTACCTTTTACTAAAATTTTAGTAAAAGCCCAATGATGAACTGTTTGAGAGATCGAAAGATCGCCGTTTTGCTCTAATCAACGGTACGCCAATCTTGAACAGTTCATCACCAACAAATTGGCGTTTGTTCGTGATGATTTCTAAAACTTTGATTAGAGAATCACAAAATGACAAACTCAAACTTAATTCCTGTTTTTAACGGTTTAATCCAAAATCAACCTGTTCAACTTTGCAACGCTCGTGAACTTCACGCATTCCTAGAAATTCAAACTCGCTACAATGATTGGATTAACAACCGCATCAACGAATATGGTTTCATCCAAGATGAAGACTACTTCATCATCACCGAACGCACCAACGGACGCCCACGCAAGGAATATCACATCACCCTCGACATGGGCAAAGAACTCGGCATGGTCGAAAGAAACGAACGAGGCAGACAAATTCGCCAATACTTCATCCGTTGCGAAAGAACATTATTAAAAGCCTTGCAACAACCGCAACAGCTCGCCTTGCCAGAGCCTGAAAAGAAATACACCTTTGAATTTACCGAGTACGAACTCGAACAGCTCGTCTGGTTATGGTTCTCTCACAGCCAAATGAACACCCTACTCGGTCAACTCGAAAAACCACTTGAGGCAATCGGCTCACGTTTCAGTGCAATGACTTACAGCCACCATCACGAATACAAACGACACTACCTCGAAACCAAAGACACCATCGCACGCCTCGTCGAACCGTTCCAACAATCCGAACGCCTAAACTGGACACGTGCCATCAGCCTCATTGACCGAGCAGTTATCAAGTAATCCTTGAATACTCCCACCGCCTCACCCCACTCAAGACCTTAAAAAGGCGTGGGGCGGTTTTTTGCACCCTGAGTTTACGATTTTGATGAAATTTCCACCGAAA
>NZ_CALIFA010000070.1:0-109800 GCF_938021905.1 Pseudohaemophilus parahaemolyticus | reverse complement strand
ACCGGGTTTTGATCTCGGCATCCCTAGGTTCGAATCCTAGTACCCCAGCCATACTTTCTTATCCTTTATATCTTCTTTATTAAACTTTGATTTAACTCAGATTATTTCTTTTGATTTCCTTAAAAATTCATTAAAATACCCCTAATATTTTATAATTAAATTAAAGGAAATCACCATGCAAAAAATCAACCCAACAACTACAGTCGCTTGGCAAGCATTAGAAGCACATAAAGCAGATAATCTTACCATTCCACAGCTTTTCGCAGAAAACCCAAACCGTTTTGAACAATACTCTTTAAACTTTGCTGATCAAATCCTTGTCGATTACTCCAAAAACGCCATCAATGAAAAAATCTTAGGTTTATTACGCCAATTAGCAAGTGAATGCGGTCTAGCATCAGCAATAGAAGCAATGTTCACAGGGCAAAAAATTAACCGCACAGAAAATCGTGCGGTACTACATACTGCATTACGTAACCGTTCAAATGCTCCTGTTTTAGTGGATGGTAAAGATGTTATGCCTGAAGTGAACGCTGTATTAGCAAAAATGAAAGATTTTTGTGAGCGTGTGATTTCAGGTGAGTGGAAAGGCTATACAGGTAAAGCGATTACCGATGTGATCAACATTGGTATCGGCGGTTCAGATTTAGGCCCTTATATGGTTACTGAAGCACTTCGTCCATATAAAAACCACCTCACAATGCACTTTGTGTCTAACGTGGACGGCACACACATTGCGGAAACCTTGAAAAAAGTGAATCCAGAAACAACGCTTGTGCTAGTTGCTTCAAAAACTTTCACTACACAAGAAACAATGACCAACGCTCACACTGCACGTGATTGGTTATTGGCTGCAGCAAAAGATGAATCTGCGGTAGCAAAACACTTTGCAGCACTTTCAACTAACGCAAAAGAAGTGGAAAAATTTGGTATTGATACCAACAATATGTTCGAATTTTGGGATTGGGTGGGCGGTCGCTACTCGCTTTGGTCTGCTATCGGCTTATCTATCGCTCTTTCAATCGGCTTTGAAAACTTTGAGCAATTGCTTGCGGGTGCACACGAAATGGATAAACATTTCCGTAACACGCCAATCGAGCAAAACATCCCTGCAACTCTTGCATTAGTGGGCATTTGGAACAGCAACTTCTTAGGTGCAGAAACTGAAGCATTATTACCTTATGACCAATATTTACATCGTTTTGCCGCCTATTTCCAACAAGGCAATATGGAATCAAATGGTAAATTTGTAGGTCGTGATGGCAATGCAGTAAACTACCAAACAGGTCCTATCGTATGGGGCGAACCTGGCACAAACGGTCAGCACGCATTCTATCAATTGATTCACCAAGGTACCAAAATCATCCCTTGTGATTTCATTGCACCTGCTCAAACACACAATGCCGTAGGCGATCACCACGCAAAATTACTTTCAAACTTCTTCGCTCAAACCGAAGCATTAGCGTTTGGTAAATCAAAAGAAGTGGTTGAACAAGAGTTCTTACAAGCGGGCAAAAAATTGGAAGAAGTTGCAGAAATCGTGCCATTCAAAGTATTTACAGGCAACAAACCAACTAACTCAATTTTGGTGCAAAAAATCACCCCATTTACATTAGGTGCATTGATTGCGATGTATGAACACAAAATCTTTGTTCAAGGTGTGATTTTCAATATCTACAGTTTCGACCAATGGGGAGTTGAGTTAGGTAAACAATTAGCAAACCGCATCTTACCAGAGCTTCAAAGCAACGAAAAAGTAACTAGCCACGACAGCTCGACGAATGGTTTAATCAACCAATTCAAAGCGTGGCGTTAATTTTGTAATTTAACTATGATTCAAGCGGTGTAATTCGTAAATCTTTTTGCAAATTGCACCGCTTATTTTTTGATATGGCAATTATTTTAGGCATAGACCCAGGCTCAAGGCTCACAGGCTACGGCGTGATTCGCCAAACAGGGCGACATTTAGAATACCTCGGCAGCGGCGTGATTCGTACTGCTGCAGACGATCTCCCAACACGTTTAAAACGCATTTATGCAGGCGTAACCGAAGTGATTACCCAATTCCAACCCGAAATGTTCGCGATTGAACAAGTCTTTATGGCAAAAAATGCCGATTCTGCCCTTAAACTTGGGCAAGCTCGTGGCACAGCAATTGTCGCAGCGGTTAATCACGATCTTCCTGTGTTTGAATATGCGGCTCGTTTGGTGAAACAGACGGTGGTAGGCATTGGATCTGCCGATAAAATTCAAGTGCAAGATATGGTAATGCGAATGCTACAGCTCTCTGCCAAACCACAAGCGGATGCGGCAGATGCTTTAGCGATTGCTATTACTCACGCACACTCGATTCAGCACTCCTTAGTCGTCGCAAAGCAGAGTAGCCAAAAAGTAAGTAGCGAAAAAGAGCAGATTTTAGCCCTAATGAAAACTCGTTACAGCCGCGGGCGTTTTCGTTTAAAAGGCTAATAGGAGGGGAAAATGATTACCAAACAATTCTTTGTTTTTGGGCGTGTGCAAGGCGTAGGCTTTCGCTTTTTTACCTTACAACAAGCGGGAAAACTTGGCATAAAAGGCACAGTACGTAACCGCATTGATGGCAGTGTGGAAGTCATTGCTCAAGGCACAGAAGATCAAATAGCCTTAATGCGAGCTTGGCTTTTGGATGGACCGAAAACAGCAACGGTAGAAAGAGTAGTTGAGAATAACTATTCTGAAGATAAATTGTTTGATAAATTCTCAATGATTGGATAATAAAAATGCGATCGTGTCTGATCGCATTTTTTATTTCCAATGTGTAAATTACTCGGCTTTTTCCACCGCTTTCACCGCAATTGCTAACTCTTCCAACGCTTGCGGATTTGCATAGCTTGGGGCTTCTGTCATTAAACACGCTGCTGCGGTGGTTTTCGGGAAGGCGATCACATCACGAATATTTTCTGTACCAGTGATAAGCATTGTCAAGCGGTCTAAACCGAATGCCAAGCCTGCGTGTGGTGGTGTGCCAAATTTTAATGCATCGAGCAAGAAACCAAATTTTTCTTGTTGTTCTTGTTCGTTAATGCCTAAAATATTGAACACGGTTTGTTGCATTTTCGGATCGAAAATTCGCACAGAACCACCGCCCACTTCGTAGCCGTTGATCACCATATCGTAAGCGTTCGCTACCGCATTCACAGGGTTTGTTGCTAATTCTTCAGGGGTTAAGCCTTTTGGTGAAGTGAATGGGTGGTGCATCGCTGAAAGATTACCCTCTTCATCACGTTCAAACATTGGGAAGTCGATAACCCATAATGGTTTCCACGCACTTAAATCAGTTAAGTTTAAGTCACGACCCACTTTTAAGCGTAATGCACCCATTGAGTCGGTTACCACTTGCCATTTGTCTGCACCGAAGAATAAAATATCGCCCGTTTGAGCGTTGGTGCGGGCAATTAATGCTTTGATTACCTCTTCATTTAAGAATTTCGCCACGGGGCTTTGTACACCTTCTAAGCCTGCGTTCACATCGTTAATTTTCGCCCACGCTAAGCCTTTCGCACCATAAATGCCGACAAATTGAGTGTATTCATCAATTTGTTTACGGGTTAAAGTTGCACCGTTTGGCACGCGTAATACTGTTACACGTCCATCTGGTGAGTTCGCTGGCTCGTGGAATACTTTGAATTCCACGTCTTTTAAAATATCTGCAACATCAACTAATTCTAACGGGTTACGTAAATCTGGCTTGTCTGAACCAAAGCGATTCATTGCTTCATGCCACGTCATCATTGGGAATTTACCTAAATCCACATTTAAGCGATCTAACCATAAACCGTGGATCATTTCTTCCATAATGGCACGCACTTCTTCTGCAGTTAAGAATGAGGTTTCCACATCAATTTGGGTAAATTCAGGTTGGCGGTCGGCACGCAAATCTTCATCGCGGAAACATTTCACGATTTGATAGTAACGGTCGAAGCCCGACATCATGAGTAGCTGTTTAAAAAGTTGTGGAGATTGTGGCAACGCATAGAATTTGCCTTTATGCACACGGCTTGGCACTAAATAGTCACGAGCCCCTTCTGGAGTCGCTTTGGTGAGCATTGGCGTTTCGATGTCCAAGAAACCGTGTTCATCCATAAAGCGACGTACAAAGCTAGTAATTTTCGCACGAGTTTTAAGTTTTTCTGCCATTTCAGGACGGCGTAAATCTAAGTAGCGATATTTTAAGCGTTGCTCTTCAGTGTTGTTCTGGTTGAAGTCGAGTGGCAGCACATCAGCATTGTTATAAACTAACACATTTTTCACTAACACTTCGATTTCGCCCGTTGCCATATCCTTGTTGATTTGCGACTCATCACGAGCAATCACTTCACCTTGAATTTGCACGCAGGCTTCTGCACGCAGGCTGGATGCTACTTTAAATAACGCTTCATCTTTCTCATCGAAGAATACTTGCACCACGCCTTCACGGTCGCGGATTTGCATAAAGATAAAACGACCAAGGTTACGCACACGGTGTACCCAGCCACTTAAAGTTACATTTTGTCCAACGTGGCTACGGTTTAATTCGCCACAATAGTTTGTACGCATCATAATTATGTCCTTTTGAAAATTAGCTCCCGATAAAGGGAAGATAGCGGGAAAATTGTGGGAATTATAGCGGAATAGGCGAAAGATGGGTAGATAAAGGCTACCAAGCGGTGAAATTTCTTTAAGATTTTGCAACAACAAAAAAGAAAACCTCCGAAGGAGGCTTAGATTAATGATCCCTTTGGAACAGGGCAGTGTCTTCCGACCCAACGTCGTCGCGGCAACGCGAACTTCCGTCGTGAGTCTCAATCCCTTTGGAACAGGGCTGTGTCTTCCGACTGCAGTGGTATTTTGAAGCCTTGTGGCACAAGGCTTACGAGAGCCACTTCCCAACTTTTTCCGAGACTTAGAGAGTTGGGTCTTGATTTGATTAAATGTCGTACAACTTTTAACATTCTATTCACTTATCAAGCGGTCGAAAACGGAAGGGATTTTACCAGAGTTTTTAGATTTTACTAGTCTTAATTCCTTAAAAATCCCCAATAAATCTTAAAGTAAGCCCAACACCTTACGTCCGTTAATTGAGGCGATGTTCGACATTTCTTCAAGATTAGTAAAGCGGCAGCCTGCAGAAAGGAGACTGAGTTCTTGCCACATATCGCCCTCGCAGAGCGGTACCATATAGTCACAGATGTTATCTGTACCAATTGCCACGGTAATGCCTTCCGGGATTAGCTCGTCGGCTGGGGTTAAAGCGTTGTGGAACGGTTGTAAGTCTTCTTTACGACCGCTATCAATCCACGCCATTGGGCAAGCAATGACCATCATTTGGCTATCACGCATTTTTTGATAAAGCATTTTGCGGTATTCTTTAGGATGTGCACCGATAGAAATCCCGTGAATTGCCACTACACGACCTTCCATACCGTGTTCAATCGCTTTATCGCAAAGTTGTTCGGTCTCTTTCTCTTTTGGTGTGTTGAATTGATCCACGTGCACGTGCAGCATTTTGCCGAGTGATTTGGCTTTATCCATCAAAATATCCATCGCTTCTAAACCTTTACCATAATCCAACTCATCACGATAAGGTAAACCACCAATCATATCCACCATTTCTGAGCCAATATCAAACCATTTTTTTGCGGTTGGCTCAATGACACCTTTTAACGTTTGGTTAGCGAATTTCAAAATAATATCGCTTTTGTACACCTCGCGTGCTTTGTGTGCTGCGATAATGGCACGATCTTCACATACGCCATCAATATCTACGAAAGTACCGAATGCGGTTACTCCTTGAGAAATCATCAGCTCAATCGCTTGTGAGAAACGGCGGTAATAGTCGTCTACGCTGGATTGACGTTTTACTTCATCCACTAAGTCCCATTTTTGCTGTAGATTAGCATTTTGGTAGATGGTAATTTTTTCTGGGGTCATGGTGAATGCTCGGTCAGCGTGAGCGTGTGCATTTACCCAGCCTCCTTTTTTAATGATTTCATCACGAATATGACCTTTCAGTGTACGAATTAATTGGCTCATGTTTGCTATCCTTTATGTAAATTTCGGGCGAAAAAAAATCGCTTGTGAAAAAGCGATTTGATCAAATTAAGGAAAAATGAATAAAAAAACAGCTACGCCTCGAAGAACGATGCGTAGCTGAAAAAATAATGTATAAGGAGTTAATATATGAAGATTCATTTCTAGTTTCTACGTTTAAAACTAGGTGCGTAGTATAGCGATGTTGTTAGTAAAAAGCAAACGGTTGCAAGCGGTTGAATTTCTCTTTTTTTTTGCATAGAATTCGTTCTGTTCTCATCGGAGTGCAAGGATTAACAATCTATGCTGAGAGGTGTAAGCCAATCCGTAGAACCTGAACTGAATAATTTCAGCGTAGGGATTTGAGACGAGTGATCGACTTAAATCCTTTGATTTAAAATTTAAACAAAGGAAACATTATGAAAACTGTATCTTTGACTTTATCTGTCATTGGCTTAGCCGTTGCTACTTCTGCTTTTGCTACAGAAAAACCTGTACTCAATGTTTACACTTATGATTCGTTCGCTTCAAAATATGGACCTGCTTCTCAATTAGAAGCCAATTTTGAAAAAGTGTGTCACTGCGATCTGCGTTTTTTACCATTTGATAATGGTGTAACAATGTTGAATCGTGTTCGTTTAGAAGGTAAAAAAACCAAAGCTGATGTTGTGGTTGGCATCGACAATTTTACTCAAGCCGAAGCAGAAAAAAGCGGGTTGTTTGCTGCAAATGAATTAACCTTACAAGATACCGCATTACCGATCACTTGGCAAAGCCACATTTTTTACCCATACGATTACAGCGAATATGCATTCATTTATAATAAAGAGAAATTAACAAATCCGCCGAAGTCGTTAAAAGAGCTTTTTGAGCGTCAAGATTTACGCATTATTTACCAAGACCCGCGCACTAGCACGGTAGGGCGTGGATTACTTGTGTGGGCAAATCAAGTACTTGCTTCAGAAGGCGAGATGAGCAAATGGTGGGAAAGCTTAGCAAAACATACGGTAACTGTTGGTAAAGGCTGGTCTGAAACTTATGGTGCCTATTTAAAAGGCGAAGCGGATATGGTGTTGAGTTATACTACTTCACCGCTTTATCATCAATGGTATGAGAATGATAATAAAAATGTAGCAGCCATTTTTGAAGAAGGGCATTTGATGCAAGTCGAGCTTGCTGCCATTTTAAAAAGCAGCCAACAAAAACCGCTTGCTCAGCAATTCTTACGTTTCTTACACGAGCCTGAATCGCAAAAAATTATTACGAAATCGAATATCATGAAGCCTGTTGTGGCGGGTGAGATTGATCCCCTTTTAACATCTTTGCCAAAAATTAAAGTATTGGAAACACTACAGCCTAATGCGGATTTAGTGCGTCAGTGGTTGGCGAATTGGCAAAAAGCGGTAAGTAAGTAATACACATTCCCCTCTCCCCTTGTAGGAGAGGGTAATTTTACCTTAAGTAGAGAGAACTAATAAAAACAGAAAGGAATGCTGTTTTTTTGCAAAAAGATTTGCCAAACGTATTAACTTCTGTTATCTATAGCGTCCTTAAAAATCCCTATACTTTTTCTACCCCTTTTTTGCTCCTTTTAAGGTAGGACTAGGGGTAACTTAACTAACAGGAGTGTAATATGGCAGTGGGCAATACCACGTCTTTAGGTTTATTATCTCTCGCAGGGGTAAAACCTTACGAACTGAAAAAGAATGAAGAATATATGAATGATGCTCAAAAAGAGCACTTCACTAAAATTCTAAAAGCGTGGCATTCTCAAATCATGGATGAAGCCGCTCGCACGAAAAACCAAATGCAGGAAGATGTGACTAACTTCGCAGACCCTGCAGACCGCGCAACTCAGGAAGAAGAGTTCAGTTTAGAATTACGCAACCGTGATCGTGAGCGTAAATTATTGAAAAAAATTGAACAAACTTTACACAAGATTTCTGATGATGATTACGGTTATTGTGAAACCTGTGGCGTAGAAATCGGCTTAAAACGCCTTGAAGCACGCCCAACTGCGGATTTATGTATTGACTGTAAAACCCTTGCTGAAATCCGTGAAAAACAACTTGGTTTATAAGATAAACAACGGAGAATGGTCGCATTCTCCGTTATTACTTTTAGCCTAATTTAAACGAGGTGAATTATTTTTAATTACATTAAATCATTTTTTTCTCGTCCTAAAAAAGCAAAAAAATCGGCAGAAGAGATTGCTATTTATACAGAGAAAAAAATTGATAATCGCCCAATGCGTCCTGCTGTTGAGCTAAAACGAACAGAACGAGCGACATCCAAAGGTAAAAAAGCTCAAGATGGCGTACCCTCCCATATTTTGCATAAAAAACATACCACCCAAGCAGGGCAATATGGCATTAGTCCGAAAGATTTCCCGAAAAATGCGTTAGCTATTGTTGAAAAATTACACCGTGCAGGCTATGAGGCCTACATTGTAGGCGGTTGCGTTCGAGATTTATTGCTCGGTAAAAAACCAAAAGATTTTGATATTTCAACCAATGCTCGCCCTGAAGAGGTGCAGAAAATTTTTGGGCGTCAATGTCGCTTAGTGGGACGCCGTTTCCGCTTAGCACATATTATGTATGGCCGCGAAATTTTTGAAGTTGCCACTTTCCGTGCGGGTCATGAAAATCACACTAACGATAAAATCTCTAAAGTCAGTGATGAAGGAATGCTGTTGCGAGATAACGTTTACGGCACATTGTTTGAAGATGCTGGGCGTCGAGATTTCTCCGTCAATGCGTTCTATTACGATCCTCGCCACAATTTAATTTACGATTTCTTCAACGGGATTGAAGATCTGCGTGCAGGTAAATTGCGTTTATTAGGTGATCCAACACAACGTTATCAAGAAGATCCTGTGCGAATGTTACGTGCAGTTCGTTTTATGGCGAAATTGGATATGTTCTTGGACAAAGAGACCGAAGCACCAATCAAAACCCTTGCACCGTTGTTAGGCAACATTCCAGCTGCACGGCTCTTCGATGAGTCATTGAAACTCTTGCAATCGGGAGCGGGTTTTAAAACATACGAATTGTTGCGTGAGTATCATTTATTTGAGCAACTTTTCCCTGTGCTCACGCCGTTTTTCACCGAGCATCAAGACTCAAATGCGGAGCGAATGATCAAGCGTGCCTTGATGTCTACCGATGACCGCATTCGCGATAAATTGCCGGTAAACCCCGCATTTTTATTTGCGGCGTTATTCTGGTATCCATTGCGTGAAAAAATTGATGAGTTGAAAAACGAAGGCGGATTAAACACGCACGATTCAATGATGCTTGCGGCAAATGAAATTTTAGACGAAAGCTGCAAAGCCGTGGCATTGCATCGTCGTCACACGGGCATTATCCGAGAGATTTGGGCGTTACAATTCCAAATGACTAAACGCACAGCTAAGCGTGCCCTACAAACCTTGGAAGTACAAAAATTCCGTGCGGGTTTTGATTTACTCGTGATGCGTGCCGAAACCGAAGGTGGCGATCTGGTTGAGCTTTCTGCTTGGTGGCACGAGTTCCAATTCAGCAACGATAAACAGCGTGCTGAAATGTTGCAAGCGGTAAAAAAATTACCGAACTTTGCCAGCGAAGAGACCAAGAAAAAACGCCGTCGCAAAACATTTCGTCGTAAAAAACCTGCGAATAAAAAAGCGGAGGTAAATGCCTAATGAAAACCGTTTATGTTGCTTTAGGTTCGAACTTGAACGATCCGCTTAATCAACTTAAACAAGCGGTGCAATCGTTACAAGCATTTGCAATTAACTTTGAAGTCAGCCCATTTTACGGCTCAAAACCTGTTGGCCCGCAAGATCAGCCTGATTATGTGAATGCGGTCGCAAAATTTGAGACAAATCTGACCGCTCTTGAATTATTAGACAAGCTACAACATATAGAGAATTCGCAAGGGCGTGTCCGACTTCGTCGCTGGGGCGAACGCACGCTAGACTTAGATCTCATTTTATATAGTGATGAACTGATCCAAAATGAGCGTTTAACCGTACCACATATTGAAATGCAAAACCGCGAATTTGTGATCGTGCCGATGTATGATCTTTCGCCAGATTTGGTGCTCCCAAGCGGTCAAAAATTGGCAGAAATTTACCAACGGTTTAAAGATCATCAAATGGTGGTTTTTGAATAATAAAAAATGTTTGCTCTCTC
The DNA here is from genome assembly GCF_938021905.1 of Pseudohaemophilus parahaemolyticus. Taxonomy (GTDB): domain Bacteria; phylum Pseudomonadota; class Gammaproteobacteria; order Enterobacterales; family Pasteurellaceae; genus Haemophilus_A; species Haemophilus_A parahaemolyticus_B. Next base: position 99,577 of record NZ_CALIFA010000070.1, on the reverse strand, counting down.
CGTTCGCGGAGGGAGGGAAGTTAAATATAAGGAATAACCATGTCAAACCCATTACTCAACTACACAGACTTGCCGCCATTCTCGCAAATTAAACCTGAACATATCCAACCTGCGGTAGAAGCTGTGATTAAAGAGTGCCGTGAAACTATTGAGCGCGTTTCACAAATCGACAATCCAACCTGGGAAAATTTCTATCTGCCACAAGTGATGGCGGGCGATAAATTTAACCGTGCGTGGTCACCCATCGGGCATTTAAATGGCGTGAAGAACTCGCCTGAATTGCGTGAAGCCTATCAAGCTTGCTTGCCGTTGTTATCTGACTACAGCACTTGGGCAGGGCAACACCAAGGTTTGTATCAAGGCTATGTGAAGCTCAAAAACTCTCCAGAATTTGCGACCTATTCTGTGGCACAGAAAAAAGCGGTAGAAAACAGCTTGCGTGACTTTGAGCTGTCCGGTATCTCATTACCCGTAGATAAACAAAAACGCTACGGCGAAGTTTCCGCACGCTTATCAGAACTCGGCTCACAATTTAGTAATAACGTGTTAGATGCAACAATGGGTTGGGATATTGTTGTGACAGACGAGGCACAGCTTAAAGGTTTGCCAGAATCAGCATTAGAAGCGGCAAAATTGTCTGCCCAAAGCAAAGGCAAAGAGGGTTATCGTTTCACCCTTGAATTCCCAAGCTATTACCCTGTGTTAGTCTATTGTGAAAACCGCGAATTGCGTGCAATGATCTACAAAGAGTACGCCACCCGTGCTTCCGATCAAGGTTCAAATGCAGGCAAATGGGACAACTCAGCGAACATTGAGGAGAAATTAAAACTTCGTCTTGAAATGGCGCAATTGCTTGGTTTTGAAACCTATGCTCATCTTTCATTAGCGACCAAAATGGCGGAAAACCCGCAACAAGTGGTCGATTTCTTGGAAGATCTTGCAAAACGTTCAAAAGAGCAAGGCAAAAACGAAATTTGCGAATTGAAAAAATTTGTTAGAGAAAACTACGGTGTGGAAACCCTAGAACCTTGGGATATTGCTTTCTACAGTGAGAAACAAAAACAAGCGTTGTATGCTATCAACGACGAAGAACTTCGTCCGTATTTCCCAGAAGATCGCGTACTTTCAGGCTTATTTGAGCTTATGAAACGCATTTTTGGCTTACGTATTGAAGAGAAATTTGGCATCGATACTTGGCACGAAGATGTGCGTTTCTTCCAAATTTATGACGAAAAAGGCGAAGAGCGTGGCTCGTTCTACTTAGACTTATACGCTCGTGAAAATAAACGTGGTGGGGCGTGGATGGATGATTGCATCAACCAAAAACGTTTGGCAGATGGTTCATTACAAAAGCCCGTGGCGTATTTAACCTGTAACTTCAACAAGCCAATCGGCGACAAACCTGCGTTGTTCACCCACGATGAAGTGACCACGCTTTTCCATGAATTCGGACACGGTATTCACCATATGCTGACCCAAATTGATGTAGGCGATGTGGCGGGCATCAACGGTGTGCCTTGGGATGCGGTGGAATTGCCAAGCCAATTCTTAGAAAATTGGTGCTGGGAAGAAGAAGCCTTACAGTTTATTTCAGGGCATTATGAAACGGGCGAACCGTTGCCGAAAGAGAAACTCACGCAGTTACTAAAAGCGAAAAACTTCCAAGCAGCAATGTTTGTGCTTCGTCAGTTAGAATTCGGTTTATTCGACTTCCGCTTACACTTAGCCCAACCGCATGAAGGTTTGGTATTAGAGACCTTACAAGCGGTCAAAAAAGATGTCGCTGTTGTAAAAACGCCTGAATGGGTGCGTACCCCGCACAGCTTTAGCCATATTTTTGCAGGCGGTTATGCGGCAGGCTATTACAGCTACTTATGGGCAGAAGTGTTGTCTGCAGATGTATTCTCAAAATTTGAAGAAGAAGGCATTTTCAACCGCCAAACAGGGCAACAATTCTTAGATTGCATCTTAACCCGCGGCGGTTCCGAAGAGCCAATGGTGTTATTCGAACGTTTCCGTGGACGTAAACCAACCCTTGATGCACTGCTAAGACACAAAGGGATTGCGTAATTTCAAGCGGTTAGATTCTATTGGACATTTGCAAAACCGAATGGAATCTAACTGCTGATTATTTTTCCATTTTCAATACAAATAATGCGATCGAATAAAGCTCTGCTTTCTTCAATCTGATGGGTTACCATTAACAAGGTGAGTTTACGTTCTTGGCAGAGTTGTGCTACAAGTTGTTGGAGCTCTTCTCTGCGTTTAGGATCAAGGGCTGAAAAAGGTTCATCTAATAATAAAATCGGCTTATCACGTAACAATGTACGAGCCAGTGCGACGCGTTGTTTCTGTCCACCAGAAAGCTGATCGGCTCGACGATCTAATAATTCAGTGATACCCATTTTTTCTGAGATATTAATGATTTGCGATTTTTGTTGAGTAGTTAATGACAAACGAGGTACTAACGCCAGGCCAATATTTTGAGAGACAGTGAGGTGTGGAAAGAGATTGTTATCTTGAAATAGCATAGAAACAGGACGATGGGAAACTTCTGTGTGCGTATGATTACAATTATCCAACCAAATTTCACCGCTTGTGGGCAATTCAAAGCCTGCAATCAAGTTGAGTAGCGTACTTTTCCCCGCTCCACTTTCACCAATAATGGCAATTTTTTCCCCCTTTTTCACGGAGAGAGTAAAGTGCATTGGCATTTGCTCATAATCGAACTTAATATTTAGTGCTATCATTATCATATTTATTAAATGTTATAAAGTCGTTATTATGGCACAAAAAACTGCTATTCGGCTTAATTCGAATAACGGTTTATGTTTATTGCATTATACTCCTAGCCACTTCTCTGCTTTGGAGCGAATTTCGTGAATCAGCTCTGGTTTATCCCTAAGTTTTTCGCCATAAGAAGGTACAATCTGTTTCAACTTCACTTGTAATTCGGGATGTTTTTCCACAAAACATTTTGAAAATACGCTCAACATGGCATCAACTGAAGTAGAAGCACCGGGAGATGCACCAAGTAATGCTGCTACGCTTTTATCTTCGGAGGTAATCACTTCTGTCCCAAAGCAGAGAGACCCCCGCTCATTGGCTAAATCTTTGATAATCTGCACGCGTTGTCCCGCGATAATTACATCCCAATCTTCGCTTTTCGCTTCTGGATAAAATTCTCGTAATTCTGCCATTCGTTGCTCTTTGTTGAGCAAAGCTTGCTTGATCAGATAATTTGTAAGCGGAATATTTTTTATTCCTGCAATCACCATGGTTGCAAAATTATCAGGCTTGAATGAAAGCGGGAAATCAAGCGGTGAACCGTGTTTAAGATACTTCATTGTAAAACCAGCAAATGGCCCGAATAAAAGCGATTTTTTTCCTTCGATAAAGCGAGTATCTAAATGCGGCACAGACATTGGAGGAGCCCCAATTTTCGCTTTGCCATAAACTTTAGCGTGATGTTTTTCCACTATCCCAGGATTACGGCAGACCATAAAAATACCGCTCACAGGGAAGCCACCAATATGTTTTCCCTCTTTAATGCCTGTTTTTTGTAGTAATGGCAACGTGCCACCGCCACAGCCGATAAAGAGGAATTTGCAAGAATGTTGCAAAATTTGATCGCTTGAATCTTTCACGGATAGTGTCCAGCCTTCAGTAGTTTTCTGAATATTTTGCACTCGATAACCCAGTTTTAATTCACAGCCCTGCTTTTGCAGATTTTTAAACAGTTTTCGTGTTAATTCGCCGAAGTTCACGTCTGTTCCATGCTCAATCAATGTGGCTGCAAGCGGTTCATTTCCTTGACGATTTTGCATCATCAACGGAATCCATTTCGCTAATGTTTCACGATCATCGGAAAATTGCATCCCTTCAAACAACGGATGCTGAGTAAGTGCTTCAAAACGTTTGTGTAAGAACTTCACATCTTTTTCGCCTTGCACAAAGCTCATATGTGGCAGCTTACGAATAAATTGGGCAGGATTTTCAATATCACCTTTTGCAACTAAATAAGACCACATCTCAAGCGAAAGTTGATATTTCTCGTTGATACTCAAGGCTTTTGTGATATCAATCGATCCGTCGGCTTTTCCTGCAGTGTAATTCAACTCACATAAGGCTGAGTGCCCTGTACCCGCATTGTGCCATTCATTTGAACTTTCTGTTGCCACAGCATTTTGGGCTTCAAAAATGGTGATACTCTGTTCTGGTAGAATCTCTTTAATCAGCGTGCCAAGCGTGCCGCTCATAATACCTGCACCGATTAAAACAACATCAGATTGGTTTGCCATAATATCCTTCTTATTTACTCTTTTTTAGGTAGCTTTATTATTTAATAATAATCGGGAAAAATCAGCTTTGCAAACGGTTGCGAAAAGATATTTTGCTGAATCGTTTTAGCTAAAAAATAAGCAGAATCAATTGATTAATTTATGGCAAAATAGCAATAACTATTGGTAATGTAGCTAGGAGGAAAATATGAAATGGAAATTATCTGTAAAAGATATTTTTAATGCCTCACCTGTTGTGCCTGTGATGGTTATTAAGCAGATTGAAGATGCAGAGCCAATGACTCAAGCCTTGCTGGAAGGGGGGATTCGCGTATTTGAGATTACGCTTCGCACTGATGTGGCATTAGAAGCAATTAAGAGAATTAGCAAGGCTTTTCCCGAAGCTATCGTTGGGGCGGGAACAGTTATTAATATTGAACAGTATGATGCGATAGTCGAAGCTGGAGCTAAATTTGCTATCTCACCTGGGGCTACAGAAGAATTGTTGATGCATGCGGCAAAAGGTAAAATAGCCCTCATTCCTGGAACGGCAACACCATCGGACATGATGAAAGCACTAGCGTTAGGCTACGATCATCTGAAATTTTTTCCAGCTGAAGTCAATGGTGGAGCAGCGGCACTGAAAGCGATTTCGGCAGCATTGCCCCAATTGAGATTCTGTCCAACAGGAGGGATTTCTGAGAAGAATCTTGCTCATTATTTAGCATTAGATTGCGTGGCTACCGTTGGCGGATCTTGGATGCTACCGAATGATGCGATTGTTGCAAAAGATTGGGCAAAAGTAACTGCTTTAACAAAACAAGCGGTGGATTTGGTAGCAATAAAAGCAAAATAATTGGTATATAGGAAAAAAATCCCTAAGCAAAATGCTTAGGGATAAAGTAAAAAATAAAGTATAACTACTTTAACTTAACCAAGGAAATATCTATGAAAACATACTTTCTTACTTAATGGCGGTGAGAGGGGGATTCGAACCCCCGATGCAGTTTCCCACATACACGCTTTCCAGGCGTGCTCCTTCAACCACTCGGACATCTCACCGAATCAATAAAAAAGACGAGCTAATTCTAGCGTTTTTGGACGTTTTTATCAAGATATTTTTAGTTTGTAAAATAAAGTCGGAATTTTACCGCTTGTTATGATTTAAAGACCAACACCTGCACAACGTGGGGAATCTGGTCTTTGTTCGCCAATCGCCTGCCACTCTTCTGGTGTGTAAGTATGTAATGCTAATGCGTGAACACCGCCTTCTAATTCAGCGTTAAGACATAGATAGATCGCTTGATGCCGAGCTACGCTACGTTTGCCGTTAAATGTGTCTGTTACTAATGTCACTTTAAAGTGTGATTCTGAGCCACGTCCAGAACTATGCATATGGCTTTCGTTTTCGATTTGTAAAAAAGTAGGATTAAACGTTTCAGTTAATTTCTTTTCAATAGATTGTTGGATGAGCATGATTAGTTCTCGTAGGGTGGACTTCAGTCCACTATGTCTATATAAAATTCGGCGGACTGATGTCCGCCCTACAAAATAGCCCACATTTTGTGGGCTATTTACGTTTTAAATTAATGTTTTTTGCGTAATGCTAATTGGCTTAGAACCACGAGTGAAAGTGAGAACACAATCATAATGGTTGCCAGTGCATTTACCTCTGGCGTTACGCCTGTCTTCACGAGTGAGAAGATTTTAAGCGGTAACACTTCGTAACTTGGGCTAGTTACGAAAGAGGAAACCACTACATCATCAAGCGAGATAGTGAAGCTTAATAACCAACCTGAGATGATGGAAGGTAACGCAAGTGGAAGAATAATTTTGCGTAAAATCGTCACTTCACTTGCTCCTAAATCTTTCGCTGCTTCCAACATTTTGCCATCAAAGTCACTTAGTCGTGCTGAGATGGTAATAACCACATAAGGTAAACAGAAGGTAATATGAGCAATCAATAATGAGATAAAGCCAAGCTGAATGCCTAACATCATAAAGAGTACGAGCATTGATACTGCCATAACAATATCAGGCGACATCATTACAATAAAAAGCAAACCGCCCACCATTTGTTTACCGCGGAATTTATAACGATAAAGGGCGATTGAGGTTAATGCCCCTAAAATCGTTGATAATGTTGCCGCAAAAAATGCAATGGTGACCGAGTTTAATGTGGCTTGAACAAGAGTATCGTTGTTAAATAAACGCTCATACCAGTTCCAGCTAAAGCCTTTCCATTGCAAGCCGTATCTGTCCGCATTAAACGAGTTTACTACCAAGATAATAATCGGAATATAAAGGTAGGCAAAAACCGCGAACATAAAAAGATTTCTAAATGCCTTTTTCATTATTCAAGCTCCACCTTTTTATTTAATAATTTATTCGCACGATAGTAAACATAAAGCATTAATGCCATTAAAATGGTTAATGCGATACTTACTGCAGAGCCCAACGCAAATTGGTTGGTATTTAAGAACAAGCTCTTAATAATGTTACCTACCAATGGTGTTTTACCGCCACCAAGTAAGTCGGCAACGTAGAACATCCCCATCGCTGGAAGAAGTACTAATAAACAGCCTGACACAATACCTGGCATCGTAAGCGGAATAGTGACGCGAATAAAGCGTTGGAACGCATTTGCCCCTAAATCTTTTGCTGCTTCTAATAAACGATTGTCGATTTTTTCAATCGAAGAGTAGAGCGGTAAAATCATAAATGGTAACAAAATGTAAACTAAGCCGATGATAATCGCAAGCTCTGAGTTTAATAAACGCAATGGTTCATTAATGATGCCTAACCACAATAATGCTTCATTTAGCAAACCTTTCACACCTAAGAAAATCTTGATGCCGTAAATACGAATAAGCGAGTTAGTCCAGAACGGCAACACCACTAAAAAGAGTAAAATTGGACGCACTCTCGCAGGCAATTTTGCAATAATAAATGCAAAAGGATAGCCAATAATCAAACAGAAGAAAGTGGCAATCCCCGCCATATACAAGGAGTTCCAAAGTACTGTGGCGTAGGTGTCGTTAAAAAGTACTTGATATGCACTCAAGCTAAACGCAAAATCAACGAAATATTGACTTTGGCGGTTTTCAGTTAAGAAACTAATGACAAACACGAGTACATTCGGCACTAATACGAAAAGTAAAAGCCAGCCGAAAATCGTTGCCACCGTTCCTTTTTGGAATTTATTATTCGTCATCGTTTAGGACAACCTCCCAACCTTCGTGCCACGTTAATGCCACTTTTTGACCCACTTCGTGGTCAATGTTTGGATCATCTTCGTTGAAGAATTCGCTTACTAACACATTCATACCGTTGTGATCGAGTTTCACGCTAGACTCAAGCGTCATACCTTTATAGTTACGGTCGATAATGTGACCGATGATCGCTTTTGAGCTTTCATCTTCGTCTAACTCTTCAATCACAATATCTTCAGGGCGAAGTAATACTTTCAGTTTTTGATTTGGCTGAACGTCTAACTCTTCCACTTTAATATTGCAGATACGACCTTCTATGTTTGCTTTCACGTTAGTTGCGTCTACACGCTCAATCACGGTTGCATCGAACACGTTAATTTCGCCAATGAAGTGTGCCACAAATAAGTTTTTCGGCTCTTCGTAGATTTCACGCGGTGTGCCATCTTGTGCGATTTTCCCTGCATTCATAACGATGATACGATCTGACATCGTTAAGGCTTCTTCTTGGTCGTGAGTCACGAAAATAAAGGTAATGCCTAATTGACGTTGTAAGGCTTTCAACTCATTTTGCATCTCTTTACGCAATTTGTAGTCAAGTGCCGAAAGTGATTCATCTAAAAGCAATACTTTTGGCTTGTTTACCACCGCACGCGCAATGGCAATACGTTGTTGTTGACCACCTGAAAGCTGTGCAGGTTTTTGTTGCGCACGGTCTTCTAAGCGCACCATACGCAACGCTTCCATGACACGCGGCTCAATTTCTGCACTTGGCACTTTTTGCATACGCAAGCCAAAAGCCACGTTTTCAAAAATAGTCATATGCGGGAAAAGCGCATAGCTTTGGAATACGGTATTCACAGGGCGTTGTTCAGCAGGGATATTAGATACATCTTGACCATCAAGAATAATTGAACCCTCTGTTAAATCTTCAAAGCCCGCAATTAAACGTAACGCAGTTGTCTTACCACAACCTGAAGGACCTAAAATTGTTAAAAATTCACCATCGTTAATGGTTAAATTCAAATTTTTCAGAATCGTTTTGCTACCGTAGCTTTTGGTAACATTGCGAAGTTCGATAATGGGTTTGTTATCTAACTTTTCCATTTACTGTTGTTTTCCCCTATGAAGAGAGTTGAGAAAATGAATTGCAAATTCAATAAAAATTGCTTGATTTGCAACGCGAAATGAGAATAAATCAATTTGGTATCATATAGCGAATAACTTGATTTTGAAAGTAAAAATTTACTTTTTGAGCGATAAGCGGTGGATTTTCTGGCGGATTTCGCAAAATATACAAATCAAGAAAGAAATTAGACCGTTTACAGGCTTTAGGCTAAAATAGCTTCTAATAAAATAAATAGATAAAACAATGAAACTCAACAACCAACAAAAACAAGCTGTGGAATATGTCGATGGGGCTTGCCTTGTGTTAGCGGGGGCTGGCTCGGGCAAAACGCGGGTTATTATCAACAAAATTGCATATCTAATCGAACATTGCAACTATTCGCCGAGAAATATCGCAGCCGTAACCTTTACCAACAAGGCAGCACGTGAGATGCGTGAGCGTGTGGCTCATTCTATCGGCAAAGGAAAAACCAAAGGGCTGACAATTTCTACCTTTCATACTCTAGGCTTTGAAATTCTCAAACGTGAGCATAAATTGCTCGGTTTTAAGTCTGGAATGACGCTGTTTGATGAACATGATCAAATTGCTTTGCTCAAACATTTACTGCCTGAAAACGTGGCGGAAGATAAAGATCTCTTAAAAGCGCTGGTTTCCACTATTTCAAATTGGAAAAATGATCTGCTTTCTCCTGAAATGGCGATACATCAGTGCAAATCGGAGCGAGATCTCGTTTTTTCACACTTTTACCAACGCTATCAAAATCAGCTAAAAGCCTATAACGCCCTCGATTTTGATGATTTGATTATGTTGCCGGTATTGCTTTTCCGCCAATTTCCTGAAGCGAAAGTCCGTTGGCAGCAAAAAATTCGCTATTTGTTGGTGGATGAATATCAAGACACCAACACTAGCCAATATGAGTTAATTAAACTTATCGTAGGCGAAAATGAGAAGTTTACCGTCGTGGGGGATGATGACCAGTCGATCTATTCTTGGCGTGGGGCGAAACCTGAAAATATGCAGCGTTTACGGAAAGATTTCGACCTAAAAGTGATTAAATTGGAACAAAATTACCGTTCTAGTCAGCGGATTCTGCATTGTGCCAACATTCTGATTGATAATAATGAACATATTTTCGACAAAAAAATCTTCTCGGAATTAGGGCAAGGCGAAAGGCTGAATATTATTGAGGCGAAAAATGAAGAACACGAAGCAGAGCGTGTCGTAGGAGAAATTATCGCCCATCGTTTTTCCAAAAAAACGAAATATAAAGATTACGCCATACTTTATCGAGGCAATCACCAGTCGCGGTTGCTCGAAAAATTGTTGATGCAAAATCGTATCCCGTACAAAATTTCGGGCGGAACATCGTTTTTCTCTCGAGCTGAAATTAAGGATATGATGGCGTATCTGCGTTTGGTGGTGAATCCTGAAGATGACGCTGCATTTTTACGCATTGTGAATGTGCCCAAACGTGAAATTGGTCCAGCTACGCTTGAAAAACTGGGTTTGTTGGCAAATGAAAAACATATCAGCCTGTTTGATGCGATTTTTGATTTTGAGCTGATTCAACGCTTAACACCAAAGCCTTATCAAGCCTTGCAAGATTTCGCCAATTGGATCGTAAAAATTGCCGAGCAAGCGGTCCATTCTAATCCGATTATTGCAATGAAAGATATGTTGGGGCAGCTTCAATACGAAGCTTATTTGTATGAACAAGCAACCTCGCCCAAAGCAGCAGAGATGCAAAGCCGCAATGTGCAAACGCTGTTTGAATGGGTTGAAGCGATGCTGGCTGGCGATGAAATTGAAGCTCCGATGACGTTGGAGCAAGTGGTTAATCGCCTGACTTTACGGAATATGCTTGAGCGTGGCGAAGATGATGACGAAGCCGACCAAGTGCAGCTAATGACGCTACATGCTTCAAAAGGGTTGGAGTTTCCGCACGTTTTTCTCATTGGAATGGAAGAGGGCATTTTGCCACACCAAAATAGCCTCGATGATGACAACGTGGAAGAAGAACGCCGCTTGGCTTATGTGGGGATTACTCGTGCTCAGCAAACGTTGACGTTTTCCCTCTGCAAAGAACGCCGTCAATATGGAGAACTGATTAAACCTGAACCAAGCCGCTTCTTGCTTGAGCTTCCGCAAGATGATTTAGTTTGGGAAAGCGAAAAACCACAGCTGAGCGAACAACAGAAAGTGGATAAAGTGTCCTCAAATATTGCCGATTTAATGGCAAAATTAAAAGCGAATAAGAGATAAAATGTCACTTTTTAAATCAACTAAACAAGAAGAGCATTGCCCCGAATGCGGGGCATTACTTCAAATTAAACAAGGTAAATACGGGCTATTTCTAGGCTGTTCACGCTACCCAGATTGTAGTTACATTAGACCACTACACCAAAGTTCGCATGTAATAAAAACGCTAGACGAAATTTGCCCTGAATGTGGTCATTTTCTGCAAATTAAGCAAGGGCAGAATGGAATGTTTATTGGTTGCAGCAACTATCCAGAATGTCATTTTATTGTGCAAGAAGAGCAAGAAAAGCCTGAAGAAAGTTGGCTTTGCCCTGAATGTAAGAAACACCATTTAGTGCCACGTAAAGGACGAACGGGCAAAATTTTCTATGGCTGTGAAGGCTATCCGAAATGCCGATTTACCCTTGCAAGCCAGCCGATTGAAAAAGAGTGCCCTGCGTGTCATTTTTCATTAGCCGTGCTACGTAAAGGCAAAAAAGGCTATCAATGTGCGAATAAATTGTGTCAGCATATTTTTGAAGAGCAAGAAATAGAACAAGCGGTGAAAAAAGATGAATCATTTACAAAAAATCATTGAGAAATTTCAACAAAATGAAGTGATTGCCTACCCAACTGAAGCAGTTTTTGGTTTAGGTTGTAATCCAAACAACGAACAAGCGGTCAGAGCCTTGCTTGCTTTGAAAAAACGTGAAGAAAGAAAAGGGTTGATTTTAATCGCCCCAACGGTAGAACTGCTTTTGCCTTATTTGGATGAAACTAAACTCAGCGATAACGAATGGCAACGTTTTGGCAAAATTAGCAGCCAAGCGATTACATGGATTATGCCTGCCAAACCGAATTTACCTCGTTTTCTCACAGGGCAATTTAATTCGATTGCAATGCGATTATGTCGAACCCCAGCGGTGGAAGCCTTATGCTTAGCAACGCAATCTGCGATTACCTCTACCAGTGCCAATTTATCAGGACTAGAACCTTGCCGTACAAGCCAACAAGTTTACGCTCAATTTGGCAAGGATTTCCCTGTATTAGAAGCTGAAACCGAAGGGCGAACCAACCCTTCAGAAATTCGAGATATTTTTACCCAACAGGTTTTGCGAGCAGGTTAAGCTTTTTCATATAAAGGGGTAACCAATTGACCGTTTAAATATTCGCCAATATAAACCTGATTTATCGTCAATTTTTGAGCTTCAAGTTCGGCTTTAAGCCACTCTTCATCTCGGTTGATGATGTCTAAAATATCATGGTCGAGTTGTCCATCAATAACCAGAGGGTAGCGTAAATCCTGATCGCCATATTGAATGATCGAAAGTTGCCCGTTTTGTTCTAATACGGCTCGTTTCACCGATGCGATTTCATATGACAAAGCCTAAACATCTTAATGTTTAGGCTATTTTTGTAAATAAAAAAGATTAACGCTGAATCAAATAACGCAATTTCGTACCATCTTGTTCAACGCTTAGCAATGTATAACCATGGTTTTTTGTGTCTACAGGAATATTGTTAATCGATTGAGCACAATCGCTTAATAGCTCTAAAATCTCGCCTTTTTTCAATTCTGGCATCGTTTCAAGCATCACGATGGCAGGATAGGGGCAAGGCTCGCCTAAGGTATCCAGTGTGTAATCTGGGGTAATCTCTTTTGGATCTCTATCCAATTTTTGTACGACAGTAAATGCCATAATGTTCTCCTGATGTTTTAGGTTATGTGGTATTGATTAGTTACAGCCGCAAGAAGCTGCCGCTACTTTCGTTTTGGCTTTAGCAAGGAAGCGTTTTTCCCACCAAACTACGGCAACCAAGCAAGCGATTAATAAGCCATAATTAACGAGTAAGCCACCGACGGGGCCGAACTCTTTGAGTAAGTTAAGTTTGTCGTAATCTAAGGCGAGTACTGGTGCGATGTCGTCCCATACGTAAGCAAGGTAGGTTGAGCCGATAACGTTACCTACACCAACCCACATAAAGTGTACTTGCCCTTCCATAGAGCGATACATCCAACCTGTTTCGCAGCCACCTGCTAATACGATACCAAAACCGAATAATAAACCGCCGATAATCGCATTTGGGCCTGCCCACATAATTTTAGGAGAAACGCCTAATTGAATGTATGAGAACACCCCAATTGTGCCAACGAAGATTCCAAAGATAATCGCTTTTGCCATATAAGCACGACCCGTTACCCATAAATCTCGGAATGCGGAGGTAAAGCAGATTTGTGCACGCTCAATCAATAACCCGAAGATTAATCCGCAAAGCATTGCAAAACCAAGTTTGATAGACGATTGCATCACATAGAGGGAAGCGGTCAAATATGCTAAAAAGATTACCATCCCAATGCGGAAGCGACGTGTGGCTTGTTTTGGATCACTTTCTTTGATTTTTGCTGCCCCTTTTTTGAGTTGCAATTTTACGCGGAACATTGGCAATAAGGTTACTTTCACGCCAAAGTAGGTGCCTATAGCTGTGGCAATGGTAAAGAACCATGCGTGAACAGAGAATTGAGGAATCCCTGTGAAAAGTGATGCCAAATTACAGCCCATTGATAAACGGGCTCCAAAACCAGCTAAAGCACCGCCAATGAGTGCTTGAGCAATACGACGTTTATGCGGTTGGTTACGCCATTTTACATTGTTCGCCCAAAGTGCAGCCGAAATACAGCCCGCGAACATCCCCAAAATCATTACGCCATCAATACGGGTAAAAATTGTACCTTGCATCCCGATGATTTTGTAATAGCTCCATTCGCTTACATCTATGCCAAGAGCTTGTAACGCGTGGCCTCCCCAGCGAGTAAACTCGCCTGTTACTGCCCAATAAGTGCCTGTTACACCGAAATAATAAGCCGAAAGTAAACCTGCTGCGATTACTGCTGCCACAGGGTTCCAATATTTAATCAGATAATCTTGTTTGAATTGTTGCCAAATCTCTAACATTTCCTTAAATCCTTAAGAGAGTCAATGATTTGCAAGCGAAGGTATATAATGAAAAATAGAATTGAATTGAGAAAAACAATTGGATTTGTCCATTTCCTATACACAAACTTGCGATATATGAATGAATTACCGTTGAGGTAGTAAAAGTATAATCAAAAAATAGAGAGAAAACAAACAAGATTGATAGATAGCAGATAAAATAAAACCTCAAGTCAAATAACTTGAGGTTCTGTTTTAACTGAATGAGCAAAAAATTATTTAGATTCAACCGCTTCTTTTACGGCATCCACTTTTTCGCCAACTTTGTTCATCATTTCGGATGTTTTTTCAGTTGCTTTATCTGCCATTGCATCTGCAGCTTGTTTTACCTCTTCTGCTTTATCTGCTGCGGTATCTTTTACATCGGCTGCTTTTTCAGCTACTGCTGCTTTCACTTCTTCAGCTTTATCTACAGCAACTTGTTTGATTTCTTCTGCTTTTTGAACTGCAGTCGCTTTCACTTCTGCTGCTTTCTCTGTTGCAACTGCTTGAGCTTTTTCAGCTGTTTTTTGAGCTTGATCACAAGCTGTTAAAGCTAATGCTGAACCTAAAACAAGGGCGAATAATGATTTTTTCATAAGAACTCCATAAAGTTAATTTTGCATCAATTGCTTACACTTAGTATATGTTTCTAACAAAAAGTTCATTTATTTATTCAAGAACTAAAATTAGTTTTATTTTTGTGTAAGGTATTTTGGTTTAAAATTGAACAAATAAGATTGGAATCAGTTTGTAATCCATTAAAGCGGCTTTACCATTTTCAAATTCGAAATCAGTACGCTCTAAATATTCACCCCATTCGCCTGCTTGCATAATCCAAGTACTGTTTTGGTAATCTGGTTTACATGATATTGTTGGTTTGTATTTTTCGATAAATTGATTTTGCTCATCGAAACAAACAGTATCGTATGTATGACTGTATATTAGAACAAAAGGATTAAGCCCCAAGTAATAGCAAAGAGCATCATTGCTACGAAAACAGCAGCAGAGCCAATGTCTTTGGCACGCCCTGAAAGTTCGTGATATTCCGAGCCGATGCGGTCGACAACTGATTCCACTGCGCTATTGAGTAATTCAGTAATCAAGACAATAAAAATGCTACCAAGAAGTAAAATTTTCTCGATAGCATCATTGCCGAGCCAAAACGCCAGCGGAATTAAAATAATTGCTAACCAAACTTCTTGGCGAAAAGCCGCTTCATTGATATATGCTGATTTCAAACCTTTCATTGAATAGCCTGCTGCTCGAATGACTCGTGCAAAATTTGCTTTGTTTTCAGGTTTCATAACTTAATCCAAAAAAAGAAAAACGGGCGATATTTTACCTAAAGAAATCGTTTGTAACAAAGATAAAATCACTTTTTGAACAAAAATTAACCAGTTATAACGTAAATAGGCATAATTTTTTATCTGAATTGAACTTTTCCCTATTCCATTAAAAGAAATTTTCGGCTAATCTGAGAACTCATCATTTATTGATGAATAATTGGTCTTTTATTTTTTCAGAAGTGAAACATTATGAGTAATTCTTTATCTTCAAAACTACTGGGCGGTAATCTTGTATTACGTATCGCAGTAGGTCTAATCTTAGGGGTAGGTTTAGCCCTTGTGAATCCTGAATGGGCAAAAGATGTTGGCGTTTTAGGTCAATTCTTTGTGAAATCCTTACGTGCCATCGCACCGATCTTAATTTTCGTATTGGTTATGTCGACCATCGCAAATAAAGAAGTGGGCTCAGATAGTAAAATCAAGCCGATTCTTGTGCTTTATGCACTCGGCACATTCGTTGCAGCATTAACCGCTGTGGTGTTGAGCTTTATCTTCCCAACCACTTTAGAATTAGTAGCAAGCCCTGATGGTTTAGCACCACCAGATGGCATCGGTCAAATTATCAAAACCGTGGTTTTCAACCTCGTGGATAACCCACTTCAAGCCCTTGCAAACGCAAACTTCATCGGTATTTTAGCGTGGTCTATCGGCTTAGGTATTGCATTACGCCACTCTTCACCAACAACTAAAACATTCTTAAGTGACTTTGCAGATGCAGTTTCAGCAGTGGTTAAAGTAGTGATTGCGTTAGCACCAATCGGTATTTTCGGTTTAGTTGCAGATACTTTTGCAACCAATGGTTTAGACGCTTTCATCGGTTACGGTCGTTTATTATTAGTATTACTAGGTGCAATGGCGATTGTTGCATTCATCTTAAACCCACTTATCGTATGGTGGAAAATCCGTCGCAATCCATATCCTCTAACTTTCCTTTGCTTACGTGAAAGTGGCGTGATGGCATTCTTCACCCGTAGCTCAGCGGCGAACATTCCAGTGAATATGGGCTTATCAAAACGTTTAGGTTTACGTGAAGAAATCTATTCTCTTTCTATCCCGCTTGGTGCAAACATCAATATGGCAGGGGCGGCAATTACTGTTACTGTATTAACACTTGCAGCAGCTTATACACAAGGCATCGTACCTGATTTCTGGTCTGCATTATTATTAAGCATCGTGGCTTCAATCTGTGCTTGTGGTGCATCTGGTGTTGCGGGTGGTTCACTCTTATTAATTCCATTAGCATGTAGTTTATTTAACATCCCGAACGATATTGCAGCACAAGTAATCGGTGTGGGCTTTATTATTGGGGTTATCCAAGATTCAGCAGAAACTGCGTTGAACTCTTCAACAGACGTATTATTTACCGCAGCAGTAAGTATGGCTGAAGATAATAAAGCAAATTCATAAGGAGAACAAAATGGGTGCATTTGGTTACGCAATGATGACTGTTGTTGCATCGCTTGCTATGATCTGTTTTTTAGCATTTAGTATTTTCTAGTAAATAATTTAACAAAGGGATAAAACAATATGATTGTTTTATCCTTTTTTAATATGTTAGTTTTTAAGAAAATATTCTCATTTATCCTCTCTAAATGAGAATTCTTATTGTTTAAACTTATCAAAACTGAAATTTTGTTAGAAGAAAGCTATTAAAATACTTGATTACTTTTTCAACTTTGATATACTTGTAAGTGTTTTAAGGGTAGGAATTTTTTCTGCCTTTTGTCATATATAGATTTCTAAATGAGAGTATCTCTCATTTCATTTACATTCTCATAATATTTGCATAGGAGAAAATATGTTACAACAATCTATCGTTGATAAACTCAACGAACAAATCAACTTAGAGTTCTACTCTTCAAACGTTTACTTGCAAATGTCTGCATGGTGTTCAAAAAATGGTTTTGCGGGTGCAGCAACTTTCTTACTTCGTCACGCAGATGAAGAATTAGAGCATATGCAAAAATTATTCGACTACGTTTGTGAAGCTGGTGCAACGCCATTATTAGGTAAAATCGAAGCTCCACGCAAAGAGTACGAATCATTAAAAGAGTTATTCGATGTGGTTTTAGAACACGAGAAACACGTAACAGCTAAAATCAATGAATTAGTAGAAGTGACTTTCGCTGCGAAAGATTACTCAACCTTCAACTTCCTACAATGGTATGTGGCTGAACAACACGAAGAAGAGAAATTATTTGGTGAAATTTTAGATAAATTCGTGGTGGCAGGCGAAAGTAATAAATCACTTTACTTTATCGACAAAGACTTGGAAACCTTAGATCAAGGAGCAGAATAATGTTATCGCAAAATATCATCAAATACTTAAACGACCAATTAAACTTAGAATTCTATTCTTCTAACGTGTATCTTCAAATGTCAGCTTGGGCAGATAACAACGGCTTCCCTGGTGCTGCAAAATTCTTAAAAGCACACGCAACTGAAGAAATGGAACATATGCGTCGTTTATTCACATACTTAAATGAAACAGGTGCGTTAGCTGAAATTTATGCGATTGAAGCACCACAATCAGAATATGATTCATTAAAATCATTGTTCGAAATCGTATTAGAGCATGAAAAACACGTAACCTCAAAAATCAATGAATTAGTGGAAGTGACTTTTGATGCGAAAGATTATTCATCATTCAACTTCTTACAATGGTATGTGGCTGAACAGCACGAAGAAGAGTTTTTATTCAACTCTATCTTAGATAAATTCCGTTTATTAGGCGAAGATGGTAAATCTTTATACTATATTGATAAAGATTTAGAGCAAATGGCAGCAGCTCATTAATTTACGTAGCATTCTGTTATCTTTAATGTGGGAGTGAGCTGCTTACGGCCTAATATTTTTGGTGATGTAGTAACCTCCTACTTAGATAACCAACCCATCAAGCGGTTGATTTTTCATGATACTTTGCAAATCATTGTGAAAAATTGACCGCTTGTTTTATGAATTTATAAGCAATCGTTTGCTTATTGAAAGGGGATTCTGTAAAATTCTCCCTAATTTTTTCTACATTAGGGGTCTTTATGTCTTTATTTAATTTTGAAGAACGTGGTTCAAACGTTCGTCAAGAGGTAATCGCGGGATTAACTACATTCCTGGCAATGGTTTATTCTATTTTTGTTGTGCCTGGAATGTTAAGCCAAGCAGGCTTCCCTGCTGAGTCGGTGTTTATTGCAACCTGTTTAGTGTCAGGGTTAGGCTCAATTTTAATCGGTTTATGGGCAAACGCACCAATGGCAATCGGTAGTGCAATTTCATTAACTGCATTTACCGCATTCAGTTTAGTGCTTGGTCAAAGAATCTCAATTCCTGTGGCACTTGGTGCAATCTTCCTAATGGGGATTGTATTTACTCTTATTTCAGTAACGGGCGTGCGTTCTTGGATCTTACGCAACTTGCCTTCTAGTATCGCTCACGGTGCAGGTATCGGTATCGGTTTATTCCTTTTATTGATTGCAGCAACCAACGTCAAATTAGTTATTAATAGTGGCATTGATATTCCTGTAAAAATGGGCGAGTTTACTTCATTCCCTGTAATGATGTCGTTACTTGGTTTGGCGTCAATTGTTGGTTTAGAGCGTTTAAAAGTGAAAGGCTCAATCCTTTGGGTAATCATTGTAATTACTATTATCGCTTTAATTTTTGACCCGAATGTAAAATATTCTGGCTTCTTTAAAATGCCAAGCTTTGGCGAGAACTCATTATTCTTAGAATTAGATGTAATGGGGGCATTAAATGCAGCAATTTTACCTGTGGTATTCGCATTAGTGATGACGGCAATCTTCGATGCAACAGGTACAATTCGTGCTGTTGCGGGTCAAGCAAATTTATTAGATAAAGATGGTCAAATCTTAAATGGTGGCAGAGCTTTAACTTCTGATTCATTAGGCTCAGTGTTATCAGGCTTATTCGGTACTGCACCAGCCGCAGTTTATATCGAATCAGCAGCAGGCACAGCCGTTGGCGGTAAAACAGGTTTAACCGCAGTAGTGGTGGGTATCGGTTTCTTATTGATGCTTTTCTTCCAGCCATTAGCAGGTTTAGTGCCAAGCTATGCAACCGCACCAGCATTAATGTATGTAGGCTTATTGATGTTAAGCAACGTATCAAAATTAGATTTTGATGACTTCGTTGGTGCAATGTCTGGCTTAGTGTGTGCAGTATTTATTGTACTTACCGCTAACATCGTAACAGGTATTATGCTAGGTTTCGCTACTTTAGTGATTGGTCGCTCTATTTCTGGCGAGTTCAAAAAATTAAACATCGGCACAGTGATTATTGCGATTGTGTTAGTTGCATTCTATGCGTTAGGGTTAGCGATTTAGTATTAAATATTATTTCATAGAAAAAGAAGCGGTGGATTTTGTTTAGCCTTTGAAGGGCTCTCAACAAAATCCACCGCGTGTTTATAAATTGATATTTTTTAGCGATAATTACGACTATACATTTTAAAGCTAATGTTTGCTAGGCTGCAAATACTCCTCACGATTTGGATCAACCGTTTTTGATTTTCTGATCATTGGTTCAATGGTTGAACCTTGCACAAGAATCGAGAACATGACCACCGCATAAGTCATTACTAAAATTAAATCTTTTACATCAATGGAGCCTGCAAATGCAGTCTTGCTTGGAATGGAAAGGGCCATCGCAAGAGCTAAACCACCACGTAAACCGCCCCAGGTCATAATTTTTAGCGTGTAAGGGTTGTAGGTTCTGAATTGTTGCATTCCTTTGAATGGAATCCAGAGACTGAGATAGCGTGAAATCAAGCAAACAGGAATAGCGATAATCATCAATACAATCCCGTAGAATTCAAAGTCTACTAACAATAATGCAAAGCCGATCAGGAAGAAGAGCAGTGAGTTTAAGAAGTGGTCGATCATCTCCCAGAAATGGTCGAGATAACGTTGGCTCTGTTCCGAGAAACCTGAACGACGCGTCCAGTTACCAATCATAATCCCAGCAACAACCATTGCAAGTGCACCTGAAACGTGTAGTACATTAGAGGCAAACATAAAGCCTGCGGTTGGAATAGTAAGTGTGATGAGAATTTCCATTGAGCCATCATCGGTTGAGGAAATCAGCACGTGGGCAATAAAGCCGAGTAAGAAGCCGAATAAAATCCCGCCAATAGCTTCGTGCATAAAGAGGCTAAAAATATTGCCAACAGAAGTTTCTTGACCACTAAAAGCCACTGTAAAAACGGTTACGAAAATCACTAAGCCGACCCCATCATTAAACAGCGATTCCCCTTCTACTTGCATTGATAAACGTTTGGGAGCTCGTAAGTTTTTGATAATCGCCAATACTGCGATCGGGTCGGTTGGAGAAATCAACGCACCAAAAACGACGCAATAGATAAAGTCAATTGGTAATCCGATAAGGTTAGCGGGCATCCAAATCAATAATGCGATCAGGAAAGTGGAAATGAGGGTTGAGATAAGAGCGAATGCAGTAATTTCCCATTTTTGGTCTTTAAGTACGGGTAATTTTACCCCTAAAGAGCCCGCAAAAAGTAAGAAGCCTAAAATCCCGTTGAGTAAGAAACTTTTGAAATCAATTTGCTCCATCACATTTTTTGCGATAACGTCAATTTTAAACCAACCGAATGAGCCTAAAATCCAGACTAATAATGAGCAAAACATCGCAGCTGCAGTAATAGCAACGGTTGACTGCACACGAGCAGAAATTTTGCTTGTAATAAATCCAAGTAAGATAGAAAGAGCTGCCAGAAAGCAAATATAAGCATAAATATTCATCAAGAAAATCCAGTATGTTTCTGAATAGAGAAAATAAAAAGAGGGTGTATTCTATCATAAATCACTTTATTAGGGCTTGTGTACGTTTCAAAAATACTTGTGTTGTTATTTAAAATTGCTTCTAGAGTAAGCATTTTTGAATAACGCTAAAAGCCCTAAGAATGGAAAAATCAGATTTGAGAAAAATTGAGTTTAAAGTATAATTCCTAGCATTTTTATATTCAGTATATTAGGGAATAGTCCATGATTGAAAAATGGCATGAACGAACCAATAGCGTTGGTTTTAAAATTATCTTCTCATTGGTATCACTTTCATTTGTGCTTGCAGGTATCGGTGGTGGTATTGTTGGTGCAAATACTTCTGCCGTAAAAGTGAACGGACAAGAGATTTCACAACGTGATTTTTCTGATGCAAAGAATCGCCAACAAACTATTATGTCAAACCAAATGGGGGCACAATTCTGGGACTTATTAGATAAACCTGAATTTGCAAACGAATTTAACCAATCAGTCTTAAATAATCTCATCAATGATGAATTGCTCCGTCAATACATTCAAGAATTGAATTTAGGAGTAAGTGTTGATCAAATTAAGTCTGAGATTGTTCATAGTCCAAACTTTCAGCAAAACGGCAAGTTTGATAATAATCTTTATCAGCAGACGTTACGCAATGCGGGATTAACCCCCGATGGCTATGCTCAAATTGTAGGGCAAGGCATTCTCTTTTCTCAAATGGAAAAAGGAATTTTAGGTACTAGCTTTAATGTACCTATTCAAGAAGAAAACTTAGCTAAATTGTTATTCCAAAAACGCCAAGTGCGTTTAGCGTCTTACTCTTTAGCAAATGAAGTGCAAAAACAGACCGCTTCACAAGAGGAGTTGCAGGCTTTCTATGATAAGCATAAGACACAATTAGTGATGCCAGAGCAGTTTGTGGTGGAATATGTAACTTTATCTCCAAAACAAGTAGAAAATAAGGTGCAGGTTACGGATGAGCAAATTGCTACTTATTATGAAGCGAATAAAGCACAATATGTCACCAAAGGCGAATCTCAATTTGCACATATTCAAGTAGCAAATGAAGCAGAAGCGCAAGCTATTGAGCAGCAATTAAAGTCAGGTACTGACTTCGCAACCCTTGCCAAAGAAAAATCGTTAGATAAATTATCGGCAACAAAAGGCGGTGATTTAGGTTGGGCAAAAGCGGGCACATTTCCAGCTGAGTTTGAAAAGGCTGCTAACGCATTGCAAGTAGGGCAAGTTAGTCAACCAGTCAAAATGGGCAATGAATATCACATTATTAAAGTGTTAGATCGTAAACCAGAAACAGCTTTACCACTTGAGAAAGTGAAAGAAAATATTGTGAATACTTTGCGTCACGAATTAGTGGGGGCAGAGTATTCAACGTTAACTCGTAATATGGCAACTTCTGCGTATGAAAATGCAGGCTCATTGGAAGAAGTCGCAAAAGTGGCAGGCGTTGAAGTTCAAACTACCCCTATGTTTACTCGTGAGACATTACCAGAAGCATTAAAATCTGATGCAGTAACTAAAGTGCTTTTTGAGGGTGATTTAGCTCAATCAGGTCAAAATTCAGAGGCATTAGAAGTGGGCAATGAAAATGCTTCTCGCACAATGTTCCTGCGTGTAAAACAATATCATCCACAGCGTGAGAAAACGTTTGATGAAGCAAAATCAGAAGTGGAAGTAATGGTAAAGCGTGAGAAAGCGGAAACGGCATTATTAGTTCAAGCAGAGGCTCAAGCAAAAGCATTAAGCGAAGGTAAAAATGAGGTTACTTTCGGTGGAGCTCAAACACTTGTTTATGCTCAAGCACAAGCAGAACAACCTGCATTTGCCAAATCGGTATTTGCAATGCCAAAACCAGCGGGCAAACCAACTTTCAGTGTCGCTCGTAATACTCAAGGCGATGTGCTATTAGTGGCATTAGATAAAGTAGAAGATGGTTCATTAAATGAATTTAAACCACTTCAAGCTCAATTTAATGACGTAAATCGCACTACCTTACGTGCCGATTTAATCAACAATTTACGTGAGCGTGCGTCAATTGATGTGAATGAAGAGTTTATGCAACAGCTAAATTCGACAGCACAGTAATCATCTATTACGTTATTTTAGGGCAGAGATTATGATATCTGTCCTTTTCTTTATCAATTTCTCCAAATTAGCGTATAATAGCCATAGTTTAGAAATCTACTCAGGTATTTGTATGGCTTATTCTCTTTTTCAATCTCAAGCGGTGAAATTTGCAAAAAATTTTGCAATATTTACCGCTTGTTTTTGTTTCTTTTTGTCAGCGAATGCCAAAACGGTAGAGAAAGTCGCTTCGCCAGCTAAACTTTGCACTTATTTTTACGATTTTAATTTTCACGATCCGCAGTTAAAAAAGCCTGAAGTTCGCCAAGCTATTAAAGCGATGGTCTTTTCAAATC
Organism: Pseudohaemophilus parahaemolyticus; assembly: GCF_938021905.1. Taxonomy (GTDB): domain Bacteria; phylum Pseudomonadota; class Gammaproteobacteria; order Enterobacterales; family Pasteurellaceae; genus Haemophilus_A; species Haemophilus_A parahaemolyticus_B. The sequence goes on along the minus strand of NZ_CALIFA010000070.1, from coordinate 76,176 downwards.
GCATCAAATATGAAAATGGCGAAATCAATTACCATATTTTGCCGAAATCGTTACAAGTAGAAACGGAAAGTCATTGGTCGCCCATTGCGGTTGAGCAGTTGCTGATACAGAGTGGCATACGCTCCAAGTCGCCACTGTATTTGAATATTCTGTTTGAAAATCAAAAGCCGCATAATGTGATTGGAAGGCAAATTAGCCGCGCATTAGCACAATCGGATCTTATTCGTGTTCATCCACAAGCGGTCAAAAAATCGGAGCTGATTGCACAACGAAATAAGGGCAACTATCAGCTTATTCGCAGCGAGCAATGTGTTGAAAAACCAAATCCGATGCTCTTTTTAGCCCGTTTTGCTTCAAAAAGCCCTGAAAATCGCAACGGATACGCCAATGTAGAAGTAGATAAATTGCTGGCAAAATTACAAACGAAAAAGTTAAATAGCAGTAAACGTGTTGCGTTAATGCAACAACTTATTGAGATTTTAGAGCAAGAAGTTGCGATCTTGCCATTATATGAATTTTCTAAATAACCTCTTTTTAGGGATTGATTCTACCGTTTAAATCTCCTATTTTTGCGATCACCTACCAATTAAGGATAATTATGAACCAACTCACTGAACAACAACTAAACGACATTAAGTTCGTGCTCCAAAATTTCACGCACGAAACGTTACAGAAAGATTTAATTGCACTGAATACGCTTAAAAAAGCAGAGCTAGGTGCAGGTATTTTACGCCTTGAATTTACTATGCCATTTGCGTGGAATAGTGGTTTTGAAGCCTTAAAACAAGCAACGGAAGTAAAGTTAAAAGAAGTTACTGGAGCGACCGAAATTAAATGGATTTTGCATTACAACATCGCGACCTTAAAGCGTGCAAATCATCATCCTGCAGTGAATGGAGTGAAAAATATCATTGCGGTGACCTCTGGTAAAGGTGGTGTGGGAAAATCTACCACTTCGGTAAATTTAGCATTAGCTTTAAAAGCACAAGGGGCTAAAGTGGGTATTTTGGATGCCGATATTTACGGTCCCTCTATTCCACATATGTTAGGTGCGAAAGATCAGCGTCCAACTTCGCCAGATAACAAACACATCACGCCAATTGAAACTTACGGGATTCAGTCTAACTCAATCGGTTATTTGATGGCGGAAGATAATGCGACCATTTGGCGTGGCCCAATGGCAAGTAGTGCATTAAGCCAGTTACTTAATGAGACTTGGTGGAATGAGTTGGATTATTTGGTTATCGATATGCCGCCAGGAACAGGCGATATTCAACTTACTCTTTCGCAACAAATTCCAGTTACAGGTGCAGTTGTAGTGACTACGCCACAAGATATCGCATTGCTTGATGCGATTAAAGGGATTTCAATGTTCCAAAAAGTGTCTGTACCAGTGTTGGGAATTATCGAAAATATGAGCGTGCATATTTGCCAAAACTGCGGACATCACGAAGATATTTTCGGTACAGGCGGGGCAGAAAAAATAGCGAAACGCTATGGCACACAAGTGTTAGGGCAAATGCCGTTGCATATTCGTTTGCGTCAAGATTTAGATGCTGGAATGCCAACTGTTGAAGCTGATCCAACCCACGAAATTAGCCAAGCTTATATTGAGCTAGCAGGTAAAGTAGCGGCTGAATTATATTGGCAAGGTCAGGTTATTCCGTCTGAAATTATGATTCGTGAAGTGAAATAAGAAAATATAGTTGAATGTTAGGGCAAATAATTATTTGCCCTAATGCTGTTTTATTTATATTCCTTATGATATTTCTTTCTCATCTCATCAACCTGTTCAATCATTTCTTTTGCTTCGGCTAAATTGCCTGCTTTGGCTTTTTCGTTGGCTTGATTTACTACATCAATCACTTCTTGCACGCCTGCTTGGTAGCCTTTGAAGCGTTCTTGATCATCTCCTACACTTTTTGGCATTGTATTTTGAGCATCTTTTGAATATTCGATAAATTGCTCGGCAGCAGCTTGGAATTCCTCGCTGGTTTGAGATTGGTGAAGGGCGTTGAGTTGTTTTTTCATTTGAATCATCTCTTTCATCACGCCTGCTGAAAGTGCATTCGCAGAAAATGCCAATAATCCTACCGCTAGAGAAGTTTTTAATAGCGTTTGAAGCTTCATTTAAAATCCTTTATTCAAGATAAGTAAAAAGAAATGCCATTTTAATAGAACAATCGCTTGCTACAAAGGGGTATTTCTTAGAAAATAATCGCTTTATGCCTTTCATTCTGAGAGGCACTGACTTGTAATCAGAAGAGAGTAATCATGACTTTAAAATACGCAAAACCTGAATTGTTATCGCCTGCGGGCACGTTAAAAAATATGCGATACGCTTTCGCTTATGGTGCAGATGCCGTTTATGCAGGGCAGCCTCGTTATAGTTTACGTGTGCGTAACAACGAATTTAACCACGCAAACCTTGAAATTGCGATTAAGGAAGCGCACGAGCTTGGCAAAAAATTCTATGTGGTAGTGAATATTGCACCTCATAACTCTAAGCTCAAAACCTTCATTAAAGATCTACAAGTGGTTGTAGATATGAAACCGGATGCATTGATTATGTCAGACCCTGGCTTGATTATGCTTGTGCGTGAACATTTCCCTGAGATGGATATTCACCTTTCTGTGCAAGCGAATGCAGTAAACTGGGCGACGGTAAAATTCTGGAAACAGATGGGATTAACCCGCGTGATTTTATCGCGTGAGCTCTCTCTAGAAGAGATCGAAGAGATCCGCAAACAAGTGCCAGATATGGAGCTTGAAATTTTCGTGCACGGTGCATTATGTATGGCATATTCTGGTCGTTGCTTGCTTTCTGGCTACATCAACAAACGTGATCCAAACCAAGGCACTTGCACCAACGCTTGCCGCTGGGAATACAAAATGGAAGAGGGCAAGCTGGATGAAGTGGGTAATATTGTGCCAAAAGAAGATACGGTGCAAAAATACCAACCTGAAATTGAAGTGACTAATGTTGCCCCAACGCTTGGCGAAGGTGCGGTGACGGACAAAGTATTCCTTTATACTGAAGCACAGCGCCCAGATGAGCAGATGACAGCGTTCGAAGATGAGCACGGTACTTATTTTATGAACTCGAAAGATTTGCGTGCAGTCCAGCATGTAGAACGTTTAACGCAAATCGGTGTGCATTCTCTGAAAATTGAAGGGCGTACTAAATCGTTCTATTATTGTGCAAGAACAGCTCAAGTTTACCGTAAAGCAATTGATGATGCCGCAGAGGGAAAACCATTTGATAAAAGCTTGCTGGATACGCTTGAAAGCCTAGCTCATCGAGGTTACACCGAAGGCTTCTTGCGTCGTCATACGCATGATGAATATCAAAATTATGAATATGGTTATTCTATTTCTGAACGCCAACAATTCGTAGGAGAATTCACAGGCAAACGCAATGCGGAAGGTATGGCGGAAGTGGCGGTAAAAAATAAATTCTTAGTAGGTGATTCTGTTGAGATGATGACGCCAAAAGGCAATATTGTGTTTAAAATCGACCGCTTGTTAAACCGTAAAAATGAAAGTGTGGAAGCAGGGCTTGGTGATGGACACTTTGTTTTCTTAGATGTGCCTGCGAATATTGATTTAGATTTTGCATTGTTGATGCGTAATTTAACTGATACCAATACGAGAAATCCGCATAAAGCGTAGCCATAAATTTCCTTCTTCCTCTTTTCTAAAGAGGAGGTATAAAAAAGCTAACTAGAATATTCCAGTTAGCTTTCTTTTAATTTAACAATCTAGCTAGTAATTATAGGCTTTCTGTGAAAGTACGAGTAATTACATCGCGTTGTTGTTCTGGAGTTAATGAGTTGAAACGAACTGCGTAACCAGAAACACGGATAGTTAATTGTGGGTATTTTTCTGGGTGTTTAACTGCATCTTCTAAAGTTTCACGACGTAAAACGTTTACGTTTAAGTGTTGACCACCTTCAACTTTAATAGTTGGTGCAACGTTTACTGGCACTTCGCGGTATGCGATTTGACCTAATTCGCTGATTGCAACAACTTGGTCTTCTTTGTAAGCGTCACCTTTAGCTGCGATGCAACGAGCTTCGTTTTTCTCGTCGTCTAATAACCAGAAAGAGTTTAATAAGTTGCTGTTTGTTGATTCAGTAATTTGAACACCTTTAATCATTTTAAGACTCCTAGTATAAGAAATTGAAAATAAACTACAAAAAATTTGAAATATTCAACTTTTTTTGAATGGGGGGATTATACCCCTATCGAGATAGAAAGCGATAAAAATTTGAACATTTTTTACAAAAGTAGCGTTAATTGAGTAAAAAATAATCCAGTTTATGTGTTTATATGCATTAGTTACGCACAAGAGGTTATTATGAAAACGTGGAAAGAAGCCATTGGCGAAGAAAAAGAGAAACCTTATTTCCAACAAATTTTGCAACAAGTACACCAAGCTCGACACGCAGGTATCACCATCTACCCGCCACAAAATGAAGTTTTTAGTGCTTTTTCTCTGACTGAATTTAATCAAGTGAAAGTCGTGATTTTAGGGCAAGATCCCTACCACCGCCCAAATCAAGCCCATGGCTTATCTTTTTCTGTCAAACCACCCGTCGCTCCGCCTCCATCGCTTATCAACATTTATAAAGAGTTAGCAACAGATATTGAAGGTTTCGTTGTTCCAAGACATGGGTATTTAGTCGAATGGGCAAAGCAAGGTGTGTTGTTGCTCAACACCGTGCTTACTGTTGAAGAGGGTAAAGCCAATTCGCACGCTAACTGGGGCTGGGAAACCTTTACTGATAAAGTGATCGCACAACTCAATGCTCATCGTGAAAACATTGTTTTCTTACTTTGGGGAAGTCACGCCCAGAAAAAAGGGGCATTCATCGATCGTAATAAACATTGTGTTTTAACTGCTCCTCACCCATCGCCTTTGGCTGCTCATCGCGGCTTTTTTGGTTGCCACCATTTTTCTAAAGCGAATGAATATTTGAAAGCACACGGAATGGAGGAAATCAATTGGCAGCTTCCGCTTGAGGTGTAAACAATGAATTTAAAAGAACAGCTTGCCGAATTTAACAGCGAGCAAAGCACTCAATTTGCTTCAAGCGATGTAATGGAGTTATTGTACCGACGCAGCGATTTCTATGATCAAAATTTGCTGAAACTCTGGCATGATTTTGGTTTTGCAGATCGTCAAGATCTCGCTCTTATTACCGTTGGAGGGTATGGTCGCCGTGAAATGTTCCCGCTGTCAGATTTAGATATTTTAGTGCTTACCGAAAATCCATTAGACGAGCAAACTCACGCTAAATTAAATGAGCTATTTAACCTGCTTTGGGATGCTAAATTACAAGTAGGGGCGAGCATTCGCACTTTGCAAGAGTGTTTAGACATCGGTAAGCAAGAGCTTTCGGTTGCAACCAATATGTATGAAGGGCGTTTTTTATACGGTAATGCTGAGCTTTGGCATCGTCTTGTTGAAGCTCTTTTTCAAGATGATTTTTGGGCAACTCCCGATTTTTTCCAAGCCAAAATGGCAGAAAAAGAAGAGCGTTACGCCCGTTATCACAATACGAGCTACAACCTTGAACCCGATCTTAAACATAGCCCAGGTGGACTTCGCGATCTGCATTTAGTGCTTTGGATTATGTTACGTCATTATGGTGCACGCAGTTTTGATGCTCTCTTTAACAAAGGTTTGCTTTTTCCTGAAGAATATCAAGAGCTTAAACAAGCGGAGAACGTACTTTTCCGAATGCGATTTGCGTTGCATACGCAGCTCAAACGCTACGACAATCGTATGCGATTTGACCGCCAATTACAACTTAGCGAATTGCTTGGCTATCATGGTGAAGGCAATCAGCCCGTCGAAGCGATGATGCGAACCTTTTTCCAAGCAACACAATCGATTTCGCAACTCAGCCAGCTTTTGTTAAATAGCGTGAAACAGCGTGTTTTAGGTTTACAAAATAGTGCAGAAAAACAACCGCTTGATGAACATTTCTATCTACAAAATCAGCAAATAGCGGTGGAAAATCATCGGATTTTTGCAAAACAGCCAGAAACGATATTGGATCTCTTTTTGCACCTTACGCAACACCAAACATTGCAAGTTGATCCGATGACACTACGTCATCTTCGTATCGCTCTTCAAAAACGCCAGCAGCCTTTGTGTGAATTGCCAGAAGCTCGAAGCCGTTTTATCCAAATTATTCAGCAGCCACAAATGGTTAAAAATGCGATTGTGCCGATGCATCAATTAGGTGTGCTTTCGGCTTATTTCCCCGCATGGCAAGGCATTACAGGGTTGATGCAGTTTGATATGTTCCACATTTATACGGTCGATGAACACACCGTTCGAGTAATGTTAAAGCTCGAAAGTTTTCTTGATGAACAGACCAAAGCTATTCATCCACTTTGTCATCAAATTTTCGCCGCTTGCACGCATAAGCCATTGGTTTATTTGGCTGCGTTGTTGCACGATATTGCGAAAGGTCGTGAAGGCGATCACGCAGAGAATGGAGCGGTGGATATGTATGAATTTGCTCATCTACACGGCTTTGATGAGAGCCAATCCAAGCAAATGGCGTGGTTGGTAAAAGAGCATTTGACGATGTCGATCACCGCTCAACGCCGTGATATTCACGATCCTAATGTGGTGCAGACTTTTGCAGAAATTGTGGAAAATCAGACCGCTTTAAGCGATTTGGTTTGCCTCACGGTAGCGGACATTTGTGCCACTAATGAAACCCTTTGGAACGACTGGAAACGCACGCTGCTTTCACAACTTTTCGAGTTCACCACTCAGCAACTGGCTGAGCAATTGGACTACAAAAAAGAGGCAGAAAACAATCAAGCTGAAGCCTTAGAAATTATGAAATTGGCACTGACGCCTTCTCAGCACAAGCGTTTGGCAACCTATTGGGCGAATGGGTCAGAAAGTTATTTTTTACGTAATAAACCCACTCAACTCGTGTGGCACGCCTTGGCATTACTCAAGCAAAATCAACTGCCATTGGTATTAGTTTCCAACGAATACGCTCGTGGAGCAACGGAGATCTTTATCCATTGCGAAGATCAAAAGCAACTTTTTGCCCGTATTGCGAATATGTTGAGCAAGAAAAAAATTAGCATTCATGACGCCCAAATTATTACTAGCCAGAATGATCTTGTTTTCGACAGTTTTATCGTTACTGAGCAGAATGGACAGGCTTTGGATGAAATCCGTTGCGAGCAAATTCAACAAGCCTTGCAGAAAGAGCTTACTGAACCGCAGACCAAACCTTTTGCCGTGGTGAAAAGACCAATAAAACACCAAACCTTTAAACGCAAAACGAAAGTCCGTTTTTTAGTAAACTCTAACCAAAATCAGACCGCTTTTGAACTTTTCACACTTGACCGTGAAGGTTTATTGGCTCAAGTTAGCCAGATTTTTAATCAATTGGATCTGGTTTTAATTAACGCCAAAATTACTACCATCGGCGAACGTGTAGAGGATTTTTTTGTGGTGAGTACGCAGGAAAATCAAGCATTGAGTGAAGAAATGAAGAAAACGCTGAAAAATATTATAACGACCGAGCTAGATTCTTAATAAGAGTATTTTTTCTTTAATATTAATCTATTTTAGTTATCCCTAAAACGAGGTAAATCCGACTAAAACAGTCGGATTTTTATTGCTCAGAAAGTGCGAAGTGATAGAATAACAGCAGTTTTATTATTTATCATTGAGAAAGGAAATTCTATGGAAAATCTAATCTGCTACAAACAAATGCCCGTTTGGAATGTCAATACACTCCCACAAATGTTCCAAGAACAGCATAATACTAAAGTCGGCACTTGGGCAAAATTAACCATTTTGAGCGGTTCATTAAAATATTTTGAATTAACTGAAGACGGTGAAGTTTTAAGCGAAACCGTGTTTGATACCGAACATCAACCGCCTTTTGTTGTACCTCAAGTTTGGCACAAAGTCCAAGCCCTTTCTGATGATTTAACCTGCCAGCTCGCTTTCTACTGCACGCCTGAAGATTTTTATGCGAAAAAATATAACCTAACCACCACACATTCTGAAGTGTTAAACGCAGTTAATTATGTGAAAGGCGGAAAAGCATTGGATTTAGGCTGTGGACGCGGTCGTAACTCACTCTATTTAAACTTGCTTGGTTTTGATGTTACCGCGGTCGATCACAACGAAGAGAGCATTGATTTCTTAAATCGTATTATCGAAAAAGAAGGACTCTCAAATATTTCAACAGACATTTATGATATTAACCAAGCAACTATTGGCTCTCAAGTAGGCGAATTTGATCTGATTGTTTCAACTGTGGTAATGATGTTCCTTAATCGTGATCGCATTCCTAGCATTATTGAAAATATGCAGAAAAATACCAAAGTGGGTGGGTATAACTTAATCGTGTGTGCAATGAGCACCGAAGATTATCCTTGCCCAATGCCGTTCTCATTTACCTTCAAAGAGAGCGAATTGGCGAACTATTACCAAGATTGGGAATTAGTGAAATATAACGAAGATTTGGGGCATTTACATAAAACTGATAGCGAAGGTAACCGCATTCAGCTTCGTTTTGCAACAATGTTGGCGAAAAAACTAAAATAGCGGTAAGATCGGGATTATTTTCAAACGTTCGAATTTGATGAAAAATCACTCAATAAAAAACATTACGGAAATTTTGGAGAACTCCAGTCTGGTTAAGATTGTCCAACGTGCAAATCAATTGAATGAGCTTAACGAGAAAATTCAATCGCTTTTGCCCGCTCAATTCCGTAAGCTTTATCGCATTGTTAATTTGGTAGAAAATCACTTGATTATTGAAGTGCCGAATGCGACCATTTCGCAAGGTTTGCAGATGCAACAAATGCAACTGCTTTCAATGATCCAAAAAATTTATCCGCAGATTGATGAATGTGTGTTTAAAATCAATCCCGATTTCAAATTGAGTTAATTAAGGAGATTGCCACGATGAAAAAAATTGTATTAGTTTTAACCGCAAGCTTATTAGGTGCGTGTTCAATGCTTCCAAATAAAAATGTTGCAGGTACCTATCAAGGCGAACTACCTTGTTCCGACTGCGACAAAATCCAAGCTGAATTGGTGCTAAACGCAGATAATACCTATCAATACAACACAGTTTATTTCAAAAATGGCAAACAACATCCCTTTGTTGATAAAGGTAAATTTGCTTGGGATAAACAAAAATCTGGTGTGATTCGTTTAGAACAAAACTCAGGCAATTTATTGTTAAAAGTAACCGATAAATATGCGGAATTATTAGATGCAGATGGTAATTCTGTTACGAATACGCAATTAAATTATAAATTAATGAAAAAATAATTAAGTTATTTTTACTCAATTTAGGGCGTGTTATTCACGCCCTAAATATTTATAAAACTACCCTCTTTTCGCCTTCAAATGCGCCACTTTGTGTGCGCGGTAAATCGCGTTGATGGCGTGAATTAATGCTCGTGCCGAGGATTCCACAATGTCTGTCGCTAAACCAACGCCGTGGAATTTACGTCCTTCGTGTTCCACCACAATATCAACCTGCCCTAACGCTTCTGCCCCTTCGCCTTTCGCGGTAAGGTTGTAGTGCGACATTTTTAGCTCTAATCCTGTGATATTTAAGATCGCATTGAATACTGCATCCACAGGACCATTACCGCCATTTGATACTTGGCTTAATTTTTCGCCATCGAGTTCCACTTGTACAAACGCAGATGCTGGCAAGGTGCTGATGGTTTGCGAAGTAATCACATCTAATTTCAAACGATCCTCATCGCCAGAACGCATATCAATGAATGCAAGGGCCTCTAAATCATAATCGAATACTTGACCTTTTTTATCGGCAAGCTCAAGGAAGGCAGTATAGAGTTTATCTAAATCGTAATCGCTGTCTTGGTAACCCATTTCTGCCATATGATTTCTCACTGCAGCACGTCCTGAACGAGCGGTTAAATTTAACTTCTCTTTTTTCAAGCCAATGGTTTCTGGCGACATAATTTCGTAGGTGTTTTTGTTTTTCACCATACCGTCTTGGTGGATCCCTGATGAGTGAGCAAACGCATTCGAGCCTACAATCGCTTTATTCGGCTGAATTGGCATATTACAAAGCTGGCTTACCATTTGGCTTACGCGATGAATTTCTTGCGTATTAATGCGAGTGTCCAAGCCGTTGAACATATCTTGACGTGTTTTGATTGCCATTACTACTTCTTCAAGTGCAGTATTCCCCGCACGTTCTCCGATGCCGTTAATGGTACATTCAATTTGGCGAGCGCCGTTTAACACTGCGGTTAAAGAGTTTGCGGTTGCCATTCCTAAATCGTTATGGCAGTGCACCGAAATTACAGCTTTGTCGATATTTGGCACGCGGTTTACTACATCGGCGATAATGCTGCCGTATTGGGTTGGTAAGCAATAGCCCACTGTGTCTGGAATATTTACCGTTGTTGCTCCAGCTTTAATTGCAGCTTCAACAATACGGCAGATATTATCAATCCCTGTACGTCCTGCATCTTCACACGAAAATTCTACGTCATCGGTATAACCTCTTGAACGTTTTACTGCGTGAATTGCCATTTCAACCACATCATCAAATGAACGTTTGAGTTTCGCTTCAACGTGTAATGCAGAGGTGGCGATAAAGGTATGAATACGAAACGCTTCCGCTACTTTTAATGCTTCTGCAGCGACATCAATATCTTTATCCACTGCACGAGACAGGGCACAAACACGGCTGTTTTTGATGTTTTGTGCAATGGTTTTGACCGAGTCGAAATCACCTGCCGAAGAAACAGGAAATCCCACTTCCATGACATCCACGCCTAAACGTTCTAATGCCAATGCGATTTGTAATTTCTCTTTTACAGTTAAACTGGCTTTCAGTGCTTGCTCGCCGTCACGAAGGGTGGTATCGAAAATAATTACATTATTGTTTGCCATAAACATTTCCTTATAAACGTTCGTTTATTGTGTTCAGAATAAAAAAAACCCACATACGAGTATGCGGGCAAAGTTTGGATAGTGAACTGACTTCCTTCAGATAAACCTTAGCCTCGCATGAAATACGATAACAGAGATAATCGGAGTGAAAGTAGTTTTTCCATGTGTGTTGTGTGTGTTTATGTTTGCATTATTATTCAGTTGATGTGTCTTATCATAGCGGTAAAAAAAACTATGTCAATAGCACTTTTCACTTACGCAAACGTTTTTATTGTGATTTTTTAAACTAGATAAAGAATAAAAAACTAATTATGTGCAATTAAATAGTTTTAAATATAATGAATGTTTAAAGCTTGCCATATAAAAGTGAGATAGAATTACAAATAGAGGATTTTTTCGCTTTACAATTAATTTACGAAAAAAATAAATTACTCTTTGATCTATTTTATAAGAAATAGTTATTTCCTTTGCTGTAGTAAGGGAAATTTGATAGCCTAACGGTCATTATGCTCAAATCCCCAATTGTAAAGGAAAGTAAAGAATGACACTCCCATTTAAAGCGATTATTTCTGATTTAGACGGCACTTTGCTTAATGCTGAACATAAAATTGGCGATTTTACTATTAAAATATTAAGCGAACTATCTCAAAAAGGTGTGGATGTTTATATTGCCACAGGTCGAAATTTACCTGATGTGCAGCATATTATTCGTAAAGTTAATGTAGATGAAGCGATGTTAGTAACTTCAAATGGTGCTCGTGCGAATTTTCTTTCTGGCGAATGTGTCTTAAATCATCACTTACCCGAAGAGCTTGCATTCAAGCTAATGAATATTGAATTTGATCCTACGCGTGTATGCGTAAATAGTTATCAAGGGGATGAATGGTTTATCAACATTGATTTAGAATCTTTACGCAAATATCACAAAGATTCTGGCTTTATGTATCAAGTGGTCGATTTTGCTCAGCATCACGGCAGACAAACCGAAAAAGTCTTTTTTATTGGTAGAAAATTAGCAGATTTATTGCCAATTGAACAAAAAATCAGAGAAACCTATGGTGATCAAGTTTATACGGTTTATTCCACACCACAATGTTTGGAAGTAATGAATAATGGCGTATCAAAAGCAAACGCATTGGAAGAACTGGCTGAACGCAGAGGCTACACCTTAAAAGATTGCCTTGTTTTTGGCGATGGGATGAATGATTTTGAAATGCTAAAACAAGCAGGAAAAGGTTGCGTGATGGGCAATGCAGATCCGCGTTTAAAAGAAGCATTACCAAACAATGAAATGATTGGGTTTAATAAAGATGAAGCGGTGGCGAGATATATTAAAAATGTATTTGATTTATAAAATAATTTGCTGAACCAATCTGCAAAAAATCAGTCAATTATTACCGCTTGTTAAACCACCATTTGGATATTGAATGAAATTAAAACCGATTATTTTAGGCTCGCTACTGGCAATGGGTGTAGCGAGTTATTTTTATATAAAAAGCAATGATAATGCTGAGCAAATTTACTACATTACCGAACCTGTAACCAAAATGACACTTGATAAAAGCGTGCTTGCGACAGGCTCTGTGCGAGCAAGCCAACGAACCGAAGTAGGGGCTCAGGTGTCTGGTAAAATCATTTCTCTTAACGTAAAACTCGGACAAGCGGTCAAAAAAGGCGATTTAATTGCAGAAATTGATGCAAGCAACCAAAGTAATAGCTTAAGCACGGCAGAAGCGAATTTAGCCTCTTATCAAGCGAAATTGAAATCGGCACAAGTCGCACTTGATGTCGCACAATCGAATTACAATCGTTTGAGCCGACTCTACAAAACGAACAGCACCTCACTTTCTGAGTTAGAGACAGCAAAAAATACATTAGCATCCGCTAAAGCGAGTGTTGATGAGGCTAAATCACAAATTAAGTCTGCTCAAATCTCGGTAAGTGATGCTAAAACAAATTTGAATTACACTCAAATTCTTTCTCCGATGGATGGAGTGATTGTTTCTGTGCCCGTCTCGGTTGGACAAACGGTAAACTCAAACCAAACGTCACCAACGATTGTGCAAGTGGCAGATCTTTCAAAAATGTTGATTAAACTGGAGGTTTCAGAAGGCGATATTGCCCAGGTACAAGCAGGTCAAGCGATCCGCTTTACCACACTTGCTGAGCCAAACCATTCCTATGAAAGTAAGATTGATACGGTTGACCCCGCTTTAACGACATTAACCGACAACAATTACACGGAAGAATCAGGCAATACGGAGGCAGTTTATTATTATGCCAATTCGTTTGTAGATAATGCCGAAAATAGATTACGAATTGGTATGACGGTACAAGGGCAAATCAATATTGCCAAACGTGAGAATGTGCTTGCAGTACCCACTTCCACGTTAAAAAAACAAGGCGATAAAACAATTGTACAAGTGCTGAAAAATAACAAAGTGGAAGAAAAAACTGTGCAAACAGGCTTAAAGGATAGTCAATATACAGAAATTCTTTCAGGGCTTGAAGAAGGTGAGCAAGTGATTGTGACACAACGCTCAGGGCAAGAAAAAGTTGGCTTTGAACTGAAGAGAAGGATGTTTTAAGTTAAATAGGTAATGTGTAAAAACATTACCTATTCTTTTTATTGTTAAAATAGTGTGATCTAGATCACGTTTTTCAATATTTCTATTACATCTTTTCTTAAAATCCTTTCTATAATCAATTTAACAATTCATAAAAAGGAGTGATTATGAAAACATTAGGCGAATTTATTATTGAGAAACAAGCGGAATACCCACAGGCAAAAGGGGAGCTGAGTGGCATTCTTTCTTCTATCCGCTTGGCGGCAAAATTTATCCACCGCGAAATTAACCATGCGGGCTTAAGTAAAGATATTTTAGGTGTTGCAGGCTCAGAGAATATTCAAGGCGAAGCCCAGATGAAATTGGATGTTTTTGCTAACGAAACAATGAAAAAAGCCCTTATTGCACGTGAAGAAGTGGCTGGATTTGCCTCTGAAGAAGATGACACTTTCATCTCATTTGATACTGAACGCTCTCGTAATGCAAAATATATTTTAATGACTGACCCGCTTGATGGCTCATCAAATATTGATGTGAATGTATCTGTGGGCACGATCTTCTCTATCTATAAACGTGTTTCACCAATCGGTACGCCAGTGACGATGGAAGATTTTTTGCAAGAAGGAAGAAAACAAGTAGCGGCGGGTTATGTCACTTACGGTTCATCTACAATGTTGGTTTATACCACGGGTAACGGCGTAAACGGCTTTACTTATGAGCCATCGCTTGGCTTGTTTATTCTCTCTCATCCTGATATGCAAATGCCTGAAAAAGGGAAATATTACTCTATCAACGAAGGGCAATATGTTACCTTCCCGCAAGGTGTAAAACGCTTTATTAAATACTGCCAAGAGAGTGATGAAGCAACCAAACGTCCATACTCTTCTCGTTATATAGGCTCATTGGTTTCCGACTTCCATCGTAATTTGCTCAAAGGTGGGATTTATATCTACCCAACCTCAACTGTTTATCCGCAAGGTAAATTGCGTTTACTTTATGAAGGCAATCCAATGGCATTCTTAGCTGAACAGGCGGGTGGTTTAGCAACTGATGGCATTAACCCAATTTTAGATATTAAGCCAACTAAACTCCACCAACGTGTGCCGTTTTTTACAGGCTCTAAAGAGATGGTTGAAAAAGCGGTTGAATTTATGCATGAATTTGCAGAATAATATTTATAAAAAAGAGCTGGTATAAACCAGCTCTTTTTTAATAACGGTGATTATTTAGACGCTTTTAACTCTTGGTAATATTTCTCGTAAAGTTCGATTGCATCACCCACATCGTCTTGCCATTGTGATTCTTGCAGCACTTTTTGTGTTGGGTAAATCGCTGGATCTTGCGTAATCTCTTTCGGTAATACTTCTAATGCTTTTATATTTGAAGTTGGGTAACCGATAGCAAGCGTAAGTTGCTCAGAAACTTTCGCACTTAATAAGTAGTTGATTAACTTATGTGCATTCTCTTTATTTTTAGAGTTTGCTGGAATCGCTAAAGTATCAACCCAAAGTACCGGGCCCTCTTTTGGGAACACCATATCAATAGGGGCTTGTTCTTTCTTCGCAATACGCACAGAACCGTTCCATAATTGACCTACAGACACTTCACCAGAGATGAATGAGTTTGCAGGGTTGTCAGAGCTGAATGAAAGTACGTTTGGGCGTAATTTTTTTAACTCTTCATAAGCTGCTTTGATCTCTTCAGGATCTGTGGTATTTGGATTTTTGCCTAATTTTAATAATGCGATGTTGAATACTTCACGTGCATCATCTAACAATTGGATTTTGTTCGCAAATTCAGGTTTCCATAAATCCCCCCAAGAGGTGAATTGGCCGCCTTTGTAGTTGTTAGTGTTAAATGCAATGCCTGGGGCACCTAAAAGTTGAGGTAATGAATATTTGTTACCTTTATCGTAAGGTTTGTCTAACCAGTCAGGGTTTAATTCTGCGATAACGGGTAATTTGCTGTGATCAAGCTCCGCTAACATTCCTTCTTTTGCCATTTTAGACACAAAGTAATTGGAAGGTGCGATTACATCATAACCGCC
The DNA here is from genome assembly GCF_938021905.1 of Pseudohaemophilus parahaemolyticus. Lineage (GTDB taxonomy): Bacteria > Pseudomonadota > Gammaproteobacteria > Enterobacterales > Pasteurellaceae > Haemophilus_A > Haemophilus_A parahaemolyticus_B. The sequence continues at coordinate 60,614 of NZ_CALIFA010000070.1, read as the reverse complement.
ATCTTTACCTTGAAGTTTTAACTTCGCATACATTGTTTCGTTAGATTCAAGGCTAGATACCTCAACTTTAATACCAGTCTCTTTTTGAAATTGATCTAACAAACCTTCAGGTACATACTCAGTCCAAGTATATAAGTGAACAGTGCCAGCATCAGCTGGGGCAGTAGCCTCAGTTGTTTTTGCCTTTTCTTCATTACAAGCTGTTAATGCCAATGAAGCCACACCTGCAGCGAATAAACCTGCGAATTTTTTCATTTAGTTTTCTCCGTTAAGAAAAAAGATAAAAGCGGTCGGATTTCTCCGAAGTTTGACGAATCTTCCACACCAATCAATGGCAATGAAATCGAAGGGATTTTAAGCTACCCCCCATATTTTGCAAGCCTTTTTTGCCCTGAAGAAGGATTTATTTTCCTATTCTTCTTGAATTTCGCTAATTTGCTATTATATTAAACCAGATTTTATTTTACTGAATTTAAGAGGATTTTGTATGACTACTCAACAAGAAAAAGCACAAGAGCAAAGCACAGAACAAGAAAATGTAGAACTCCAACAACCTGAAGCGGTTGAAGAGCAAGTACAATCAGAAAATAGAGAAGAGCAACCTGTAGAAGCTGAATTAGCGGCAGCTTATGCTCGTATCAATGAATTAGAAATTTACGTTTCAGAAATTGATGCCCGTGAAAAAGATATTCAATTACGTGCCCAAGCAGAAATTCAAAATATTCGCCGTCGTGCTGAGCAAGATGTGGAAAAAGCCCATAAATTTGCATTAGAAAAATTTTCAAAAGAGTTATTAACAGTGGTAGATAACCTTGAACGTGGCTTAGATGCATTAGATAAAGCAGTTACTGATGAAACAACACAAGCGTTAGTTGATGGCGTAGAAATGACCCACAAAGAATTCATTTCAACCTTAGGCAAATTTGGTGTAGAAGCAGTAGGTGTTGTTGGTGAAGCATTTAATCCTGAACTTCACCAAGCGATTTCAATGCAACCCGCTGAAGGCATTGAGTCGAACCACATAAGTGTCGTGTTACAAAAAGGCTATACACTTCAAGGTCGAGTGCTACGTCCAGCAATGGTTATGGTGGCAAACTAACACGTGTACATTGTCTCTAATTATATCGTTCAGCCCCACTTTAATGGGGCTATTTTCATATTTAATCCCTGAAAAATCAGTATGAAACCAACATCTCCCCAATTTTCGCCAAAAAATCCTAAAAAACGACCGCTTGATGACACACAAAAAGCGTTGATTGCTCAATTAAAAGATCTTACCACCAGCGATTATCGTCGTTTGTGCTCTCGCATTTATGGCTTATCTAACGTGAAAAAGCCAGAAACAAAACAAGCAATTCAAACAGAAATTGAACAAGATATTCTCACAGCACAAGCCCATTTTTCTGCTCGTAAAGCTCATCAAGAAAGCCTTAAAATCAACTATCCTGACCTGCCTGTTTCGGGACGCCGTGAGGAAATTCTCAAGCTAATTGCAGAGAACCAAGTCGTAGTGATTGCAGGAGAAACAGGCTCGGGCAAAACCACCCAGTTACCGAAAATGTGCTTGGAGCTAGGGCGTGGCGTGAAAGGCTTGATTGGGCATACCCAACCGCGCCGTATTGCTGCCCGAGCAGTGGCAAACCGTATTGCCGAAGAATTGCAATCAGAGATAGGCACGACGATCGGTTATAAAGTGCGTTTTAATGATCAAGTGAGCGAAAATACGTTAGTCAAATTGATGACGGACGGGATTTTGCTGGCTGAAATTCAGAACGACCGCTATTTAAACCAATACGACACGCTCATTATCGACGAAGCCCACGAACGCAGCCTTAACAACGATTTCATTTTGGGTTATCTCAAACAGATTCTACACAAACGTCCTGATCTGAAAGTGATCATCACCTCGGCGACTATTGATGTGGAACGCTTTTCACGCCATTTCAATAATGCGCCGATTATTGAAGTATCGGGAAGAACCTTCCCTGTGGAAGTACGTTATCGCCCGATTGTGGAAGAAGGCGATCAAGACCAACTGCAAGGTATTCTAAATGCGGTAGACGAACTGCAAGCCGAAGGACGAGGCGATATTCTGATCTTTATGAACGGCGAACGTGAAATTCGCGACACTGCGGAAGCGTTACAAAAGCAGAATCTGCATTTTACTGAAATTCTGCCGCTTTACGCTCGCTTGTCTGTAGAAGAGCAACAACGCATTTTCCGTCCGAGTAGTCTGAACCGTATTATTTTAGCCACCAACGTGGCAGAAACATCGCTTACCATTCCGAATATTAAATATGTGATTGATACAGGGACGGCACGTATTTCACGTTATAGCTATCGTACTAAAGTGCAACGTTTGCCGATTGAGCCGATTTCACAGGCTTCTGCCAATCAGCGTAAAGGGCGATGCGGACGTGTGTCTGAGGGGATTTGTATCCGTTTATATTCAGAGGAGGATTTTAAAAGCCGCCCTGAATTTACCGATCCTGAGATTTTACGCACCAATTTAGCTTCGGTTATTTTGCAGATGGCATCGCTTGGGTTGAGCGATATTACTGCATTTCCATTCGTGGATTCGCCCGATGTTCGCCAAGTGCAAGACGGGATTCGCTTGCTTGAAGAATTACAAGCGTTTTACATTCGCAAAACTAAATTTGGCGAAAAACATGAACTCACCCCAATCGGTCACCAATTAGCACAATTACCTATCGATCCACGTTTAGGAAGAATGGTGATTGAAGCGGCGAAAAATGGCAGTTTGCACGAAGTGATGATGATTGTCTCCGCACTTTCGATTCAAGATCCGCGTGAACGCCCGCAGGAAAAACAACAGGCGTCAGACGAAAAACATCGCCGTTTTGCCGATAAAGATTCTGACTTTTTAGCATTTGTGAATCTATGGCATTACATTCAAACCCAGCAAAAAGAGCTAAATAAAAACCAGTTCCGCAAGCAGTGTCAGAAAGATTACCTCAACTATTTACGCGTGCGGGAATGGCAAGACATTTATCATCAACTCCGTTTGTCGGTACGTGAAATGGGCTTGCCGATTAACACGATTGAAGCAAATTATCAGCAAATTCACACCGCTTTATTGGCGGGCTTGTTATCTTATATTGGCTTAAAAGACAGTGAGAAAATGCACTATCAGGGGGCGAGAAACACACAGTTTTTCATCTTTCCAACTTCTGTGCTTTTCAAAAAACAGCCTAAGTGGGTTATCGCTTCCGAGCTGGTTGAAACCACCAAACTCTGGGCAAGAACGGTAGCAAAAATCGAACCTGAATGGGTCGAGCCGTTAGCACAGCATTTGGTGAAAAGCAGTTACAGCGAGCCACATTGGGCGAAATCCAAAGGGGCGGTAATGGCGTATGAAAAAGTCGCCCTCTATGGCATTCCGATTGTGCAAAAACGCTTGGTTAATTATGGCAGCATTGACCCAACGGTGAGTCGCGAAATTTTTATTCGCTCGGCAATGGTGGAAGGTGAATGGCTGAATAATTACAAATTCTTCAAAGAAAATAACCGCTTGATCAAGGAAGTGGAAGATCTTGAACACAAATCTCGTCGTCGCGACATTTTGGTGGACGAGCAAGTATTGTTTGACTTCTACGATCAGCGTGTAGGCACGGAAGTGGTCTCTAGCCGCCATTTCGACAGCTGGTGGAAAAAGGCAAGCAAAGTCGATCCTGAATTACTCAATTTTGAAAAGTCATTCCTGATGAACGAGGGAGCGAACAAGGTTTCCGAGCGAGACTTCCCGAATTTCTGGTATCAAGGGAAGCTAAAATTGAAGCTAACTTATCAATTTGAAATAGGTTCAGAGGCTGATGGGGTGACGGTGCATATTCCGCTGCCATTGCTCAACCAAGTAGAGCCTGAAGGCTTTGACTGGCAAATACCAGGGCTACGCCACGAGTTAGTGGTAAGTTTGATTAAATCATTGCCGAAAGCGGTACGTCGTAATTTTGTGCCTGCACCGAACTATGCCGATGCTTTTTTAGGGCGTGCCGAACCGTTAGCTAAACCGTTGCTAGAAAGCCTGACTTACGAGCTTCGCAGAATGACCGGCGTAGCGGTTGAGACTGAATTGTGGGATTATTCGCAATTGCCCGCACACTTAAAAATGACTTTCCGCGTGGTAGATGAAAAAGGCAAAAAAATCACCGAAAGCGGTGATTTAGATGCACTAAAATTCCAGCTCAAAGATCAGGTGCAAAGTATGCTTTCCAACATTGCCGACGATGGCATTGAGCAAAGTGGTTTGCATCTCTGGAGCTTCGCTGATTTACCGCAATGCTACGAGCAGAAAAAACAGCATTTCAGTGTGAAGGCGTACCCTGCGATTGTTGATGAACAAACCGCCGTGGGCGTGAAATTGTTTGAAACTGAAGCAGAACAAACGCAAGCGATGCAAGCAGGTTTACGCCGTTTGTTATTGCTAAATGTGCCTTCGCCCATCAAATATTTACACGAAAAACTACCAAACAAAGCGAAACTCGGCTTATATTTCGCCCCGTTTGGCAAGGTGTTGGAACTGATTGACGACTGCATCGCTTGTGCGGTGGATAAGTTGATTGATGAGTTCGGCGGTTTTGTCTGGACGGAAGAAAAATTCCGTGAACTTCAAGAGTTTGTGCGTGTCAATCTGAACGACACTACCGCAGAAATCGCCTTGCAAGTGGAAAAATGCTTAACTTTAGCATTTGAACTCAACAAACGAATGAAAGGCAAAATGGACTTCACGATGGCGTTTGCGTTGTCGGATATTAAAGCCCAATTGGCAGGCTTGGTGTATCCGAATTTCGTGACTCAAACTGGCTATCAACGGCTTGCCGATCTTTACCGATATTTGACCGCTATTGACAAGCGTTTAGACAAACTCGGTACAGATACCAACACTGATCGTGCTAAAATGCTACGTGTTGAGCAGGTTCAAGAAGCCTACAAACAGCTGCTTGCTAAACTGCCAAAATCGAAAGCAATTCCAACAGAAGTGCTAGAAATTCGCTATATGATCGAAGAACTCAGGGTAAGTTTATTCGCTCAACAAATTGGTACAAAATATCCGATTTCAGATAAACGAATTTTGAATTTAATTGCGGATATGAAATAATAACGCAAATTTATTTTTTAGGAAAAATTATGAAAACAGTTGCAGTCATTACCTCAACAATTGGGCGCCCTCATCTTGAAAGAGCGATTTTAAGTGTTCAACAACAAACTTATCCTTGCAAACATTACGTGTTTGTTGATGGAGAACAATTTGCGAAAGATGCAAAACAAATTTTAGATAAATATCCCCATGTTATAGCAACTTATTTGCCGATGAATACTGGAGCAAATGGTTGGACAAACAGCAGTATCAATGCTATCGCCCCCTTTTTAGTAAAAGAAGACGTAATTTGCTACTTAGACGATGATAATTGGTATGAAGCAAATCATGTTGAAAATAGCTTAAAAGTACTCAATGAAACAAATGCAGATTATGTTTTCTCATTGCGTAATTTGTATGATGATCAGGAAGAATTTATTTGCCAAGATTTGTTAGAATCCATAGGGCATTATGATAATAATTTACCAAATCCTTTTCCGTATTATCTCAACATCAATGAACAAACCTTCAAATGCCAAACTGAAGTACATAAAAAAGAAGGGCATATTGATACTAACTGCTATTTAATTAAACGTGCATTAGCCTTACAGGTTTCTCACTTTTGGTATAGCGGACAAAACAACGATACCAATTTTTATGCAATCTTGAAAAAAATAAAAGCAATCGGAAAATGCTCTAAAAGTTTTACAGTCAACTATGTGATGGAACCTGAGAAATTCGATCCGGGCTTCTATCCTACCATACAAACTATAGCACCAAATATGCCAAAACCAGTAATGGCACAGATATTTAAAGAAATGTTTAGAATGAAAATGCGTCAAGTGATGGAAATTAATGGCGGTGTTTATCCTTGGAATAGGGATGAATAGTGATTAGGTCTAAGCGGTTAGATTTCTGCAAAATTTTGCAAGAAAATAACCGCTTATTTTTTGTTGGAACCATAATTAAAATTTCTAATGATAAAAATTCTATTCATAAAATTACTTTTCTCTTTCTTTTTTACTGAAAAAGTTCTCTTTTAACATACTTAAAGTTTAAAAAATAATCATTCAAGCATAGTTTTTCTAATTTATTGCATTATTTTTTATAATCTATCTTTTCAAATAAAAAAAGTTTTGATACATTGCAAGCCATTCCAAAACACAGCATTTCTTAAAAATTTAAAATCTTACAGGAGAAAACTATGAGCGACTTAAACGCACTGTTCCAAAAAATCAAACAACGTGATCCTAATCAAGCACCATTCCATCAAGCTGTTGAAGAAGTTTTCGGCTCTTTAGCACCGTTCCTTGCAAAAAATCCACAATACACTAAACATAGTATTTTAGAGCGTATTGTTGAGCCTGAGCGTGTAATTACTTTCCGAGTAACGTGGGTGGATGACAAGGGTAATGTACAAGTGAACCGTGGTTATCGCGTACAAATGAACTCTGCGATTGGTCCTTATAAAGGTGGTATCCGTTTCCACCCAACTGTGGATTTAGGCGTATTAAAATTCTTAGCGTTCGAACAAGTTTTCAAAAACGCATTAACGACATTGCCAATGGGGGGCGGTAAAGGTGGTTCAGACTTCGATCCGAAAGGCAAATCTGATGCAGAAGTTATGCGTTTCTGCCAAGCGTTTATGACTGAATTATCTCGCCACATCGGTGCAGATACAGACGTACCAGCAGGCGACATCGGTGTAGGCGGTCGTGAAATCGGTTATATGTATGGTCAATACAAAAAATTACGCAACGAATTTGCTTCTGTATTAACAGGTAAAGGCTTAACTTGGGGCGGTAGCTTAATTCGTCCTGAAGCAACAGGTTACGGTGCGGTGTACTTTGCAGATGCAATGCTTGCAACCAAAGGTCAAGGCTTTGAAGGCAAACGCGTGGTGATTTCTGGTTCAGGTAACGTAGCGCAATATGCGGCTGAAAAAGCAATCCAAAAAGGCGCGAAAGTGTTAACCGTTTCAGATTCAAACGGCTATGTGTTATTCCCAGATTCTGGTATGACTGAACAACAATTAGCGGATTTATTAGTGCTTAAAAATGAACGTCGCGAACGTTTATCTGTATATGCGCAAGAGCAAGGCATTCAATACTTCGAAAGTCAAAAACCTTGGGGTGTAAAATGTGACATCGCCCTTCCGTGTGCAACTCAAAACGAATTAGATGGCGAAGCGGCAAAAGAATTAGTGAAAAACGGCTGTATCTGTGTGGCTGAAGGCGCGAATATGCCAACCACATTAGAAGGTGTGGAAGTGTTCATCGCAGCGAAAATCCTTTACGCACCAGGTAAAGCAGCAAACGCAGGTGGTGTGGCAACTTCAGGCTTAGAAATGAGCCAAAACGCAATCCGTTTATCTTGGACACGAGAAGAAGTTGACCAACGCTTATTCGGCATTATGACCGCAATCCACGAAAACTGTGTGGAAAACGGCACAGAAGCAGACGGCTATGTGAACTATGTAAACGGTGCAAACATCGCAGGCTTCAAAAAAGTGGCAACCGCGATGTTAGAGCAAGGCGTTTTATAATGAACTAATCCTTCTTAGGATTGTGATTAAAATAAGCTTGATGCCAAGCCGAACTTCGTGTTCGGCTTGTTTTTATTTGATATTTTCCCTCCTCAAAAATCACTTTCACCATACCCACCTTGGATGTATCTAAAATCTGCACGCCATGCTTTTCCAGTCGTTCGACGACATTTTTATTCGGCATTTTCCACGCATTCCAACGCCCAACTGAAATCACCGCAATATTAGGTTTGGTTGTTGCCACTAAAATCTCGCCTGTGCTTGTTTTACTACCATGATGCCCGACTTGTAAGAAATCGATTTTTCCAATTATCGGAGAAAAAATTCGCTCTTGCTCTACGCCTGCATCGCCCGTAAAAAGCAATTTCAAGCGGTCTATTTCGACTAATAAAGTGCAAGAATGTTGGTTTTCTGCCCGCTTTGTGATTTGTTCGGGGAAAATTGCAGTCAGCTTTATGCTGTCAAATTGCCATTCTTTGCCTGCAACACAAGGTTTTGGAATACGCTGAGCATAAGCTGTTTGTCCACTTGAAAAGAGCTGAGCATGAGGGTATGCCACCAGCAGATCGGCAATGCCCCCTGAGTGATCGTTATCATCGTGGCTGATAAAAATCGCTTTAATCTGAATATTATTGCGTTTTAAATAAGGCAGCACCTCTAAATTTGCCATTGAATTGCGTTGCGATCCTTCTCCCCAACTTGCTCCCGTATCGTAAAAAATTGCCTGTTTTTGACCGCTTGCGTCTTGGTAAACCAAGGCTTGAGCCAAGCCCTGACCAATATCAAATGTAATCCATTCGATGTAATGATCTTTTTTCAGATAGCCAAGCCCAGCAAGATAAATTGAAGCTAAAACGGTGCTTAATTTGGCAAAAAACTGCCAAGATTTCAGCCAATTTTTCGTATAAATACCGATCAGAATCAGTGTATAAAATGCGAGCAAATGCCATTGATTTTGTTGAGATAAGGTTATCCACGAATGAGAAAGTGGTTTAATTAGCCATAAGCTAAATTGTGCTAACCAGTCTGCCAATTGCCAAGTGTAGGTCAGGTTATCTGTTAAGAGAGTAAATAGAATCACCGGCACAAGCACAAGGCTGTAAAGAGGGACGATTAATAAATTGGCTGTAAAACCAAGCGGAGAATAACCTTCAAAAAAGAAAAATTGTACGGGCGAAAAAAGGAAAAAAATGCCCATTTGTAAATGCAATAATGATAACACAGGCTTGAAAAAGGGGCGGTTTAGCCAATTCGGAATGAGCCATTCAAACTGTTTAAGCGGGAAATAGCGATACCACAAAATCAGGCTTGCTACAGCTAAAATTGAAAGCCAAAAGCTGTCAGATAATATCGTAATCGGATCTAAAATCAGCAAGATCGCAACAATACGCCACCAAAATTGGCTAGGCGTGTAATGCTTGCGTGCAAATTGGCAAAGCAAAATCAAACTAATCGCAAAAATCGCTCGAATGGTTGGAATAGCAAAACCAGCCAAATAGCTGTAACTTAAAGCAAAAGCAAAGCCCATTAAGCGAGGAAATAGATAAGAAAATCCCATTCGCTGTACAAAATTATAACAACATTTTGCACGGAGCATAAGCCATTGCCCTAGCTTGGCGAACCAAAAGCCGAAACCAAAGGCAAGCACGATATGCAGCCCTGAAATGGCAATCAAATGCGCGGTGGTGGTTTGTTGGAAAATTTGCCAATGATCTGATTTCAACCAAGCACGTTCCCCAAAGGCAAGAGCTAGTAATAGCCCTTGGGTTTCAAGCGTTTCGGTTTGTTGATAAGTGCGATTTATCCATCTGGTTCGCAGGGGCAAGTGATTGGCGTGAGCAAATTCTGCCTTGCGAACAGTCGCCAGCCCATCAATATCATTAGCGAAATACCAACGTTGACGGTCGAAATTACCGATATTGCTACGTCCAGAAATTGGGCGAAGATTGAGCTCTGCTTGATAAGTGGCATTTAATTGCAAAGGCGTTTTGGCTTGCCAATTTAGATAAATTTTTTGACCGCTCGTCAGTTGCCCAACAGCGGTTTGGTATTCTTGTTGCTTTAAAATTTTAATGATTTCAATCTGTTGCGTGCTTTTATAAGCGGTAAAATTTTCTGCCTGATTTGCAATTTTTAACACTTGCCCATAACTTAGCAACATTATCAAGCTCAACATAAACGGCAAAAGCTGCTGCTTAAAGCCAAAATAAAGCATCAAGAGTGTAGCGAATAACATCGTAGGCAATAAAGCCTGTTGTGGCAGCCATAAAACAGGCAAAAAAGAGAGACAAAGAAGAATGAAAAAGCGGTCTAATGTCATAGCAATCTGTTTTTGCTAGACAGTATGCCAAGAAAGGGAAAAGTGTGCAGAATTTTCTTTCAAATTTTCGAGCGTGATCGAAAAAATTTAGCAACTGCATCTATCTAAAAAAGAAAAAAATACAGCTGCTAAAGGATAAGATTTATGGTTTCCGTCTCATCACTGCCAACGCCACAATCAAAGCACTTAAGCTATAAAGTACCGTATTGCCCCATAAACTAAATGGTGTTTTGCTTATTACAGGAGAAACCTGAGCGGTAAGTACTCCTTTCTCAAATTGCGGCAATTGATGAACCACTTTGCCGTTTGCATCCACTATTGCAGTGATTCCTGTATTGGCAGAGCGAAGAAGTGGCTTGCCAAGTTCTAAAGCTCGCATTCTTGCCATTTGGAAATGTTGCCAAGGGCCAATAGAAGTTCCAAACCATGCATCATTAGTAATAGTTAAGAGATAATCGCTATTGTGGTTTTTTTGGTTTTGTTGCACTTGATCGCCAAAGATAATCTCATAGCAAATCGCTAAATTAAAACGGGTATTTTTCGTCTGTAATGCAGGTTGAACAAATTCCCCTTGCGATAAATTGATTGGCAGAATAAAGACCTCACGCATCCAATCTAACACTGAGCCAAAAGGCACGTATTCGCCAAAAGGCACGAGGTGATGCTTTTTATAGCGAGGTGCTTGTTCCGCATCATAAGGTTGTTCATTCAGTAATAACGCACTGTTAAAGAGTTGATTTTGATTATCTTGATAAAGCGTGCCGATAATAATATCGCTTTGGCTTTCCGCAGACGCATTTTGCATTGAGCTAAGCAATGGGGAAATCTGATTTTCCAATGCGGGAATTGCCGATTCAGGCAGAATAATCACCTCACTTTTTCCAAGCAATGGACGAATAAGATCCACATAGGTTTGCACTGAATAGTCGAAATGAGCAGGATCCCATTTCATTTTTTGTTCAATATTGCCTTGCACAAGGCTCACGGTAAGCGGTTGTTTTTCAGCATCAATTTGCCAGAAATTGGCAAAACGTGTGGCAAAGCCGACCGCTATGAGCAATGCAAAAGTCGCAAGCGGTTTAATTTTTCGATTTTCTTGCAAAATAAATTGAACAAGATAAGTAGCAATCACAATAATGAAGAAAGTAACACCTTCTACGCCAAAAATCGGGGCGATATGGGCAAAAGGGCTATCAACTTGACTATAACCGAGCTGAAGCCACGGGAAACCAGTAAGAACGACGCCACGGAGATATTCCGTTCCAGTGAAAAGGCTTGCAAGCACAAACGGATTTTTCAGCTTAAATTTATGCACACCCCAAGTAAAGAGCAGGTTGTAGAGTGCGAGGTAGCAAGCAAGCAGCAGAACTGCAAGATAGCTAATCACAACAGGTACACCGCCGAATTGAATCATACTGACGTGAATCCAATTTACACCAATGCCAAAATAACCAATCGACCAAGCAAAAGTTGCCCACAATGCGGTTTTTCGTTGTGATAAAGTGGCTGACCAGATTAAGCCAAAGGCGGAAACAAAGGCGATAATCCAGTAATTAAAAGGCGAAAAGGCGAGTGTACCGATTGCGCCAAAGAGAAAACTGATGATGCAAGCGATTAAACGAGGGGGATTTTTTATAGAATTTAACATAATGAAGAACTCAAATGGGTATGCAAATTGAAAAATGTATGGTAATTGTACGTGCTCTTCACGTAGGGCTACTCGAAAATCATATATGAAAATAGGCGGGGATAACCCCCGCCCCTGCGTTTAAATTAATTGATAGTACTATTCTTCCGATTCTACCTGACGGCTTTCCATTCGTTCTAATTGCTCGTCTGAAACGGTTACACGTAATTGAATCAAACGGCGATTGTCTGCAGAAGTCACTTTCACATTCATTTGTTCAAGCTCAATCTGCTCACCACGTTGTGGCAAGTGTCCGAAAGCTTGCATTACCAAACCACCAAAGGTATCTACTTCTTCATCGGTAAATTCGGTGGTGAAAAAGGCATTGAATTTTTCAATATCCGTTAAAGCGGAAACGGCATAAGTATGGCGAGAAAGTTGGCGGATTGGTTCGACTTCTTCTTCATCAAACTCATCTTCAATATCGCCCACAATTTGCTCTAAAATATCTTCGATGGTGACCAAGCCAGACATCGCACCGAACTCATCGACCACCAATGCCATATGGAAGCGTTCAGAGCGAAACTCTTTGAGCATTCGATCCACGCGTTTACTCTCTGGCACAATTACTGCAGGGCGAAGAATGGCTTCCATATTAAATTCTTCTGCATCAGAACGGAGATATTTGAGTAGATCTTTAGCAAGCAAAATGCCTTGAATGCTATCTTTGCTATCATCTAAAATCACAGGGAAACGAGAATGGGCAGATTCAATAATAATATCCACGCAAGCTTCAAGCGGCAGTTTTGAATCAATCGAAATAATTTGAGGACGAGGGATCATAATATCACGCACACGAAGTTCGGAAATTTCCATCACTCCTTCAATCATCTCTTTGGTATCGCTATCGATCAACTCATTTTCGACCGAATCACGGATCACTTCTACCAAATCTTCACGGTTTTTAGGTTCTGTTTGGAAGATACCTAAAAACGACTGAATTAAATTCTTTTTCTCTGTTTTTTCTGTTGAGCCGAGGCTCTGATGTTCATCACTCATAATCATTCCTGTTAAAAAATTAGCGTGATTTTCCCACAAAAATAACGCCTTGATAATAAAATTATTTCTATTTTGTTTAATTTAGCATAGCATAGACATCACTTTTTTTAAATCCATTACAATTTAAGGAAATATGATGAAATTAGCAAAATTGATGATGACAACGACCGCTTGTTTGGTGGCAACGTTTGCGACTGCGGGCACATTAAAAACCCCTAACTCAGTGGAAATGTTAGCGTTAGATGGTCAATCCGTAAAACGCTGGGAAAATGTCCAAATTAACGATACTAAAACGCACCAAGTGGTGGTGAGTGTGGGTGATATTGTGGATGGGAAATATTTTTCAATGAATCCAATAGTATTAACTTTTGAGGGAACAAATGAAGAAATGACACTCGTTGTGCCTCAATTCCGCTCATCTCACGATGTCAATAAATTCCAAGCAAATCCAACCTTTAAAATTCAAACCGCATCAGGCAAAGAAATCCCGTTTAAACAAGATATGTTAAAAGGCGAAGGCTTTGCACCGAATAGCCGAATTGAAGACAACCTTGTCAAGTATAACGCAAGTAAAGGCGTGGCGGCTGTTCCTGCATTTGTGAATGCGACTTTTGAAGCAAAAGGGCAAATTGTGGTAGAAACCAAAAATGTAAAAGAAGAGCAATTGCAATTACTCTTCTCTAAAGCAGATAAAGAAACACAACAACGTTTCTTAGAATGGGCAAAAAAGAACGCTAAATAACTTTAGCAAGCAAATAGCTCCCAAAATGCCTTAATAATCGGCTCTTGTAAGCGTTTTTTTTGCACACAAATGCCTAATTCGAAAGGTTCAATGGGCTTTTTTAAGTTAAGGTAAGAAACTTGATTTGCTACGGGGCTATGCTTAATCACTACATCGGGCAATAATGCTACACCACAACCTAATGCCACCATCGGGACTATCGCTTCGTGTCCTGCAACGGTGGCATAAATTTTAGGTTCTTTAATTTTTTGCGATTTAAACCACGCTTCAATACGCTGGCGTGCGGAGCCTTCAAGCGGTAAGATAAACGGCATATTTTGCCAATCAATCGGATCTTGCTGAAGCAATTGTGTTGCAGAGCAAGCCACGCGAGGAATAATCAATGAAAGCGTAATATCGTCAATATGCTGAAATTCGATATTATTTGGCAAATTGTTTGGCTTACCCGCAAGGGAAATGTCAGCTTGTAAGGAATGCACCGCACTGACTGCATGAGCTGGGTCGCCCGTAATCAATTTGATTTCAACCTTTGGATAACGCTGACGAAACTTCTCTAACATTGCAGGCAAATGGCTATAAGCTGCTGTTACTGAACAGAAAAGTTGCAACTCGCCTTCTAATTCTCCTTGATGGGGAGAAAGTGCATTTTTCATCGCTTGCCAATCTGCCCAACTCTGTTTTGCAAATTCCAAGAATTTTTCACCAGCTTCTGTAAGATGCACTTGGCGGTTATCTCTGACTAAAAGCGGTTGTTCTATCTCCTCTTCCATTCGCTGAATATGGCGTGTAAGAGTTGAAGCACTCATATAGTTTTTTTCCGCAGTGCGGATAAAACTGCGGCTTTGGGCGAGGTCAAGAAAGAGTTTTAGGGATTGGAAGTCCATTATTTACCATTTTATTTAATAAAGATTCTAATTGAATAGCTATCTTTTCTTCCGAAAAGTCTAAACTACGTTGAATAGCTTTTTTAGAATAAGAGTCTAGAATATCTTTATTATTTAATAAATGATAAACTGTATTTACAAAGTTCTCTTTATCATGCATATCAATTAAATAGCCATATTCATGATTTCTTCCAAGAATTTCTGCAGGGCCAGTCGGGCAATCCATTGCAACAACAGGCGTTCCTAATGCCATACTTTCTAATAATACAGTTGGTAACCCTTCGGACTCCGAAGTATGAACAAAAAGATCTGCGTGCTTAAAATAAGGATATGGGTTTTTAATTTCTCCTAATAATAAGCAATCATTTTCTAGACCAAGCTTCTTGATTTTTTCTTCTAAAAGAGCTTTGTTTTCTCCATCTCCAATAAAATAAAGTTTATGTGTGATGCCTAAATCTTTTAATTTCTTATATATATCAAGGAGTTCGAAGTGTCCTTTATCATGACAAAGTCTAGAAACTTGTAATAAGAAAGGACTTTCTAATAAATTAATAGCTTTTTCATCTATTAATTTACTTTTTTCCTCTAACTCATTTATATTTATTGGATTAAATAATACCTCTATATTTTTCTCATTATATGATAATAGATTAATAATCTTTTCTTTCATATCGTGACAGATTGCAATAACAAGATCATGTTTAGAAAAGACTAGCTTTGATTTAATAATATTCTTAGGATTTGGGTCTAGTTGACTGTGAATCCATCTAATAGTTTTTTTATTAATCTTACCATCTTTTATTAAAAAATCTAAGCAATCAGAAAAGTTAATAATAACATCATATTCAGCAATAACACTCTTTACCTTTCTAGAAAATTTGATTTTATAAAAAAGCTTTAAGAATTCATAGTGTAATTTTCTAAGCAAACTTTTCTTTCTTAGGTTGTTTGCTAATAAAAATGAATCATAATCACTTTCTTTGAAAATATAATCTAAATTATAAAATTTTAAATCTTGCTTAAAAAAATCATTTTCTAGATTATATTTTATTATAATATCTACCTTATGATTTAAGGTGTATAAAATTTTAGCGTAGTTAGTAAGTATTCTCTCTACCCCACCTGCTACTAACCATTTATGTATAATAAGAATTTTCATTTATTCACCGAAAATAAATCATAAATAAATTTGTTTACATTATCTTTTGTTTTATATATTTCTCTTAATATCTTTGTTTTTAAGCTACGTTTTCCTTGTTGTTTATCTACTGGAATATTACTTTCTTTTGAAAAATCTGGCTCAACACATGCAGGAATAATTGCAAGATGGTCTAATTTATTTTCCCAGTATCTCTCCATCATAATATCGACATCTAAGATCCACTCGTTACAGTAGTCTAGTAATTTTCTTGCTGCATTAGGATTAATAAAATATCCTGTCGCATTTCCCCATCCTTTTTTATATCGAGCGACTTGGAGTTTTTCTGAAGAGTAAACTACTTTTCCTTTCTGATTTCGTCTCGCAGGTGCAGGAGGACTTAGCCAGAAAAACTCAAAAGTATTTTCATTTGATTCAATAAAATTCAATACATCAGGAAAATTAGAATAAATAATAGCATCATCCTCTAAAACTATAATTCCTTGATTTAATTCAATACATTTCTGCCATAATAGATAATGACTTGCAAAACAACCTAACTGAGATAAACTCATATAGTGTCCTTTTCTTGCAAATCTTTTCTTCTCATTATATTTTGAGAATAAAGGGTGGTTAGGTTCTTCTTTGCCATACACCGCTTTAAAGAATTGATAACCTATCTTTTGAGGTAAGTTATCAAATTGGTTATATATAAAATCTCGTCTTTCTTTGGATTTTTCTAGGTTTATTATATATATTTTGATTTTAGTATTCATGTTATCCTTTTCTAACTGTATTTATTACTGGTTTTAAACGAAAATGAAAGAATGTACAAATTATTTATATATTATAAGAATGGGATGATGGTTTGTTTTGCAATTCTTTTTTCTTTCATTCTTTTCGGTTTTGTAATAAGCTTGATTAGCTTATCAAAGATATTTTCTTTCTTCTTTTTATTGTATGCACTATGTGCAATTTCACTATTGAAAGAAGGCGATTTTTTATTTAATGTAGTGTCTTGTATACACAATGCGGGAGTTAATTGGTAAATGTCTAAGTTGGATCCTTTTAAAAAAGTATCAAACATAAGCACATCTAATGGTTTTATATCTTCAGGAGAAAGCGTTAAAAATAGCTGGGTAAGTACTTTTGCTGCATTATTTGTAATTACATATCCTGCTGTACCAAAATGTACGTTTTCAAGCAACCTAATTTCTCTATTTTTATACTCTTTTTTATAACTTTTTCTTGTTTCATCAGGTTTTATCGGCATAAGGTAAGTTTCAAGTCTAATAATAGAATTTTTATTGTCTAAAAATAAATTAGATATCCAATTATTACCCGAAGATAAAAAGTCGTTAGCATTTTTACCCAGAAAAATATCATCTTCAAAAATGAAAATATAAGGTAAATTTTCATCAATACATTTTTGCCACAATATATAATGGCCCATAAAGCAAGCTTTCTCACCTTCTGAAAGAGATGCTTGAGATAGATTTGGAAGGTATTTCTGGATTAGCTGATTTAGTTGCTCAGAAGGCATGAGAGCATCATAAAATTCAAAAGGAATATCCTGTTTGCCAAATTCTTGTTTTATATGTTCTCTACGTTGAATAGCCGTAGGTAAACTGATAATGTAATTAGTATGCATATATAAATATTGAGGATTACTTTGTATATTATCTTATTTTAATAGAAACATATTCTATTTCCATTAAATATGCTCCAGCACCCAACAATTATGAATATGTGGGTTGCGTTCAAAATCTAGCGGAAGCGTTTTTTTCGAGATATTTTCTGCTTTTAAGCCTAACTCGGCTAAGCCTTCCATATCCATTTTAAAGCCACGTTTATTGTTTGAGAAAATAATCGTGCCGTCTTGGGTAAGAATGCGTTTGAGTTGGCTCATTAGTTTGATATGGTCGCGTTGCACATCCCAGCTTTCATTCATTCGTTTTGAGTTAGAGAATGTTGGCGGATCAACAAAAATCACTTCAAAACGTTCACGACATTCAGTCAACCATTGCAAGCAATCGGCTTGGAATAAGCGATGATTTCTTAATGGAATTTCGTTAAGTTCTAAATTCTGTTCTGCCCAATTAAGATAAGTGTTTGACATATCCACTGTTGTGGTCGCTTTTGCTCCTTGTAATGCGGCGTGAACGGTTGCTGAGCCAGTGTAAGCAAATAGATTAAGGAAGGTTTTGCCCTTTGCCATTTCACCCACCATTTTACGCGTTAAGCGGTGATCTAAGAACAAGCCTGTATCAAGGTAATCGGTAAGATTCACCCACAATTTTGCCCCATATTCATTTACGTAGAAATAGTCGCCTTTATTTGCCAATTTTTCGTATTGGTTCGTGCCTTTCTGTTTTTGGCGCACTTTGAGCACCAATTTATTGGTTTCTACACCTGTTACATAAAGCGTTGCGGAAACCGCATCCAACAAGCGTTGTCGAGCTTTTTGTTCATCAATATTTTTGGGGGCAGCATATTCTTGCACCACAATGTGATCGCCATATCTGTCTACTGCTAAATTATATTCTGGTAAGTCGGCATCATATAAGCGATAAGCATCTAAGCCTTGTTGCTTCGCCCATTTTTCAATTTTCTTGATGTTTTTGGCAAGGCGATTTGCGAAATCTGTCGCTACTTGCTGCTCTGGTTTAAATGCCAGTTCGTTTTGCTCTGTGTTTTCAAGACGTTGCGTGATGGAGTAGTTTTTTTGCACGCAATCAAGCGGTCCATTTTTCGCTTTAAATTGACGAGCTGAACGCAAACGCAAGCAGTTAAGCAATTCAGGTTCGCCGCTGAAAATCGAAGCATTCCAGCCTGTAAATTGCTGTTTTAAACGCTGACCAAACACTGAATAAAGGGCGATTAATGTAGGTGTTGTGCCTAAACGCTCACCATAAGGCGGGTTACAAATCACCGTACCTGTTTGCTCTGGGCAAGGATTTTTAAGTGCTGCAATATCGCCTTGTTGCCAGCGAATTGCCTCGCCAACGCCTGCATTGATCGCATTTTGTTTAGCTTTTTGCAGTACACGATGATCGAGATCAAAACCAAAAAATTGACCGCTTGTCAGTGCTTTTTCAGCTGATTTTGCTTCTTTCCAAACTTCGCCCCAAAGTGCTATATCGTGCCCCTTCCACGCGTGGAAACCCCAATGCTTACGCTGAATCTGCGGGGCAATATTTGCCTGCATTTGAGCCGCTTCAATCAGTAACGTGCCTGAACCACACATCGGATCAACCAATGGAGTATCTTGTTGCCAGCCAGAGCGTAATACAATTGCTGCAGCTAAAGTTTCACGCAATGGCGCTTTGCCTGTGTCTGAACGATAACCACGCATATGCAAGGCTTCGCCACTTAAATCAAGCGAAATCACCATATCATCACGGTTTAAATAGACGTGAATACGCACATCTGGAGCAATTTTATCCACAGTAGGGCGTTCAAAGCCTTTGCGTTCGAAGTAGTCTACGATGCCATCTTTCACACGCATCGCACCGAATTGAGTGTTGCGAATTTCACGGTTTGTGCCGTTGAAATCAATGAAAAATGTATCGCGAGGATCGAAGAGTTCCGCCCAGTTGTAGCCAACGACGGATGCATATAAATCTAAATCACTAAAGATTTTGGTGGTGACCAACGGCAGTAAAATGCGAGAAGCTAAACGGCTATGAAGCAAGGCTTGATATACGCCTTTTTGCGTGGTAGTAAAATGCACGCCGCCTTGAGTGACTTTACAGCTTGCTCTACAAATTTGTTCTAGCTCAGTTTTGAGCATCTCTTCAAAGCCACGTGCAGCAGTGGCAAAATAGGTTATTTGAGTGGTCATAAATTCATTCTTTTTATCAAAATTGAGGCTATTATAGCGGAACAAGCGGTTAAAAACTTACAAAGTTTTGCAATTTTTATTGGGCAAGAAGATGGCGATTTTTTTAGCTTAGATCAAAAAGAGTGCAATCTACCCAAAATGGGTAGCTTGTTTTAGGTAATCAGAGTGAGAAAATAGTCATCTTAATTAGTGTATAATAAGTATGAGGCAAGAAATGACTGAACCTTATAAAATTCTTTTAATTGATGATCATCCTTTAATGCGTAAAGGAATGCGTCAAATTCTTGAGCTCGAAACGGATTTTGTAGTAGTTGGGGAAGCCAGCAATGGCTCAGAGGGCGTTGCTCAAGCATTAAAACTTCAACCTGATTTAATTATGTTAGACCTGAATATGAAAGGTATCTCAGGCTTGGATACTTTGCGTTCATTACGTGCTCATGATGTGAATGCCCGTGTGGTAGTGCTTACTGTGTCGGACGAGCAATCTGATATTTTAG
Source organism: Pseudohaemophilus parahaemolyticus (assembly GCF_938021905.1). Lineage (GTDB taxonomy): Bacteria > Pseudomonadota > Gammaproteobacteria > Enterobacterales > Pasteurellaceae > Haemophilus_A > Haemophilus_A parahaemolyticus_B. The sequence continues at coordinate 40,860 of NZ_CALIFA010000070.1, read as the reverse complement.
CGTTAATGGATGCGGGCGTGGATGGCTATTTGTTGAAAGATAGTGATACGGCAGAACTGATTGAAAATATCCAAAAAGCCGCACGTGGTGAAATGGCATTAAGCGAAACCGTGCGTCAGCATTTGCTTCGTCAACCAGAAAGCGATCCGCTTGCACAACTTACCGATCGTGAATTGGATGTTTTACAATGGATTGCAACAGGAATGTCGAACAAACAAATTGCCGCTCAGCTTTTTATTTCTGAAGAAACGGTGAAAGTGCATATCCGTAATTTACTTCGGAAATTAAATGTACATTCACGCGTTGCTGCAACAGTGCTTTACTTAGCTCAACAAAAAGGCTAATATTCGCCTCTTTTTTGAACGAAAGGATGGCAGACAATGGCGTTGTTGATTACCGCAAAATGTACCAACTGTGATATGTGTTTACCTGAATGCCCGAATGAGGCAATTTCGGTGGGCGATGAGATTTATGTTATCGATCCGTTGCTTTGTACAGAATGCGTTGGGCATTATGAAAAGCCTACTTGCCAGAAAGTCTGTCCGATCACCAACTGCATTATTACTGATAGCAATCATCAAGAAACCCAAGAAGAGCTTTGGGAGAAGTTTGTGTTGATTCATCATGCAGATCAGCTGTAATTCTTAATCAATTAAACACCGTAAGCAAATGCAAGCGGTGTTTTTTGTTGCTCATTTTCCAATATGTATTGAGCATATTTACGGAGGCAAATTTGAAAAAAAGTATTTACGATACCCCCATCTTTTTTGAACGCTATCAGCAGTTACGCCATAACCCTATCAGTATGAATGAAGTTGTTGAAAAACCTACGATGTTTGGAATGTTACCTGAATTGAAAGGCAAAAAGGTTCTTGATCTTGGTTGTGGAATGGGGGAGCACCTTGCTTATTATTTAGAGCAAGGTGCAAGTCAGGTTGTTGGATTAGATTTATCTGAGTTAATGCTTCACAAAGCGAAAGAAACGCTGTCTAAGAATTGGCAAGAGGGGCATAATTTTAAGCTCTATTGTTCGCCGATGGAATCTCTCGATCAAATAACTGAAAATCAGTTTGACCTCGTTGTGAGCTCTTTTGCATTTCACTATATCCATGATTTTTCGGATTTACTTGCAAAAATCTCAGCAAAAATGGCCGCTTACGGCACACTTCTTTTTTCACAAGAGCACCCTATTGTAACTTGCTATCGAGAGGGTTATCGTTGGGAGAAAAATGCACAAAAACAACAGGTTGCATATCGCCTAAATTATTATCGTGATGAGGGAGAGCGTAGCCGAAACTGGTTTCAACAATCTTTTAAAACTTATCATCGTACAATGGCAACCATCTTTAACCAGCTCATTCAAGCCAGCTTTGACATCGCTCAAGTAGAAGAACCTATGCTTGCGGATAAACCAGAATGGCATAACGAGTTTAAAGATTTACAACATCGCCCACCACTTTTATTTGTTAAAGCGGTAAAAAAATAACATTGTTTCGTAAAATTTGACTAGGGCATCTATGGCGTAATCTCGCTATAATACGTTTATTGATTTTATGCGAAAAAGGGCGAGATTATGCCACAACCTCATTCTACTATTCAGTTACCTCTCGAAATCTTGCGTTTCATTCCTAAAAAAGGGGCAATCACTGCCGAGCAAGTTCATCAAAAACTCTCTGAACTCGGGATAAAACGTGAACTTCGAACCATTCAACGCCAAATGAAAAAGCTCTGCGAGCAATTTGACATTGAATGCGATGAACGTGATAAGCCTTATGGATACCGCTGGAAACCAAATGCAAAAGGGATTGATTTGCCGATTTTAAACGAGCAGCAATCTCTTGTTTTAATGCTTGCTAAGCAGTATCTCAATGGTATTCTCCCCGCTAGCATTATGAGCTCAATGGAGGGATTCTTCCAACAAGCGGAATATAATCTGGTTTACGACAGTCACAAAAAATCGGGAGCAGAATGGCTGGATAAAGTCGCCATTGCACCAACCAGCCAACCCCTTTTGCCTGCTAAAATTGAACCGAAGATTTTCACAGAAATTAGCACCGCACTTTATAGCAACCGCCTATTAAATGTGCATTATCGCAATCAAACGGGCAAAGAACACAAAGCAGACGTTAAACCTCTCGCACTTGTGCAACAAGGCGCAGCCCATTATTTAGTGGTGCAATATGAAGATGGCAATATTTTCCATCTTGCCTTGCACCGTTTTCTCAATGCTACTGCAACCACGTTCACTTTTGAACGCCCAAAATTCAACCTAAAACATTATCTTGCTGAACAACATTTTGGCTTTGGTAACGGCAAGAAAATTCGTCTGACTTTCCGCATTGGTAAGCCTTATGGTTTCCATTTAACCGAAACGCCGTTGTCTACAGATCAAGAAATCACAGACGAAGGCGATACTTATTTAGTTCGTGCAACAGTGGTGGAAAGTGAGATGCTGAATTGGTGGATTGCGAAGTTTGGGGAGGAGATTGAGGAAATTAGTCGAGAGTATCTTTAATGCAACAGAATTTGTCGGATAGTTAGTTAAGATTTTCTAGGATTTTATTTAGGAGGAAATATGAAGGAAACTCTCAAAAATAAACTTAAACCATTGTATGAAAAATTATACCAAAAGTTTGGAAATGAATCCTTTGATAGTGAATTATCAGCTTTTTATGTTCATGTAGGTAGCGAATGGAAGCAAAGAAAAGGTATTCTCTTTGTTGGTAAGGCAACGAATGGTTGGAAAAGTGAAAAAGATCAAGATAAATTATTTGCTCATTTTGTGGAAGATAAAGAACCTATAAAATGGGTTGAAGATCAAATTGGTAGCAAAGATAAATATAATACATCTAAATCTGCTTTTTGGCGTGTAATAAGAAAAATTACTTATTTATATTTTTCTGAAAATTGGTATAAAAATATTGCGTGGTCTAATTTATGTAAAGTTGCACCAGCGAATGGGGGTAACCCTTGTAATGATGATTTTTATAAACAACGAGATATTTGTAAAGAAATACTATTAACAGAAATTGATATCTTAAAACCTAAAGCTGTTATTTTATTTACATCAGATTGGAATATATTAGATTTACCTAAAGAATCTAAAATTGCTGAAGAGAAATGGGAAAATACATCATCTATTTTATATAAAGTGAACGGAGTTTATTATATTCATAGTGTTCACCCTCAGGGAAAAAAAGAGTTACCGCATAAAGAAGCAATTAAAAAACTGATTTCTATGATTGAAGATATTTAATAGTATTCTGATGCGACACAAAATGTCGCTTTCTCCCCTAAAATACCTTTCGTCAAAAGACGAAAGGTATTTTTTATGGAGCGATAATATGTCAAACGTAGAAACAATGCAAAAAGAGTATAAGTTAAATTCGCCAACAGTATCAAATTACACCGAAAAAATGATGCTAAAAGTGTTATTTGAACATAAAGGATTAGAAACGCTTTTTGAAGAAGCTCGGTGGAAAAGTGATGAGGTGGCACAAGCATTGGGATTACCCAATAAATTGGAGCAAGAAGAAAAATTACCTGAAATCGTGGCGGAGTTATTAAAACCACGCTACGAAATATTACAGAAGATGCCTACATTTTCTGATGAAAATGGAAAGCAAGTAGAGGAAAATTTAGCTCAATTAGCCTCATTGTTATCGCTTAATGAGGCTGAAATGAGCGTGTTACGTTTGTCGTTACATTTAAAAATTGAAAGTGATTTTTCCTATATATTTAACTTTTTTTCTCCGAAAAGTTTGCCTCAAGCGGTCGAATTTTTAGTGGAATTTCTGAATGTTAGCCGTGATGAACTTCGCCCCGTCTTGAAGAAAAGCAGTAAATTATTTCAATATGGTTTATTACAACGTAGTTATAGTCCAAGTGATGTTGATGATTATGTAGAATGGGGTGATACGCTTGATGCAGATGAATTTACGTTATTACCTTTTGATGAAGAGAAATTACTTAAAAACAGTGTAATTTTAAGTAATCCGCCTAGATTAAATTTGACGCAATTTGAACATATTTTTGATACCCATTTAATGATGCAAAATTATCTGCAACAAGCGGTCGAAAAACAACAAAAAGGTGTTAATTTTTTAATTTATGGCAAACCTGGTACAGGCAAAACAGAATTAGCAGGATTATTGGCTAAAACATTAAATTTAACCGCATACAATATTGCTTATATGGATGAGGATGGAGATGTTATTCGGGCAGAAAAGCGTTTAAATCATTGCCGTATGGCACAAACGTTATTAGGTAGAAATAGCAAAAGTCTATTAATTTTTGATGAAATTGAAGATGTATTTGCAAGTTCATTCTTCGAACGTTCGATTGCTCAGAGAAATAAAGCATGGATGAATCAATTACTTGAAAATAATAGTGTGCCGATGATTTGGATTTCTAATTCAGTAAGCGGAATTGATGAGGCATTCCTACGCCGTTTTGACTTTATTTTAGAAATGCCTGATTTGCCGAGTAGGAATAAAGCGGATCTCATTCGAAATTTAGCAAACGATAAATTATCGGCAGAATATATCCAGCATTTTGCTAAAGAGCAGTCATTAACGCCTGCGATTTTGGATCGTGCGATTAAAGTGGCAAATCAAGTTAATCTGCAAAATAAAACCTTTGCGGAAGTGCTTTTGAGTTTGTTTAATCAAACATTACAATCGCAAGGAAAAGCGAAAATTCAACCGCTTATTAAGGGCAAAATGGCATATGATTTAGATTGGGTTTCTTGCAAGGATGATATTCATCGGCTCAGTGAAGGGTTAAAACGCACCAAAAAAGGGAGGATTTGTTGCTATGGTCCACCAGGAACAGGCAAAACGGCTTGGGCTTCGTGGCTTGCTGAGCAGTTGGATATGCCTTTGTTGCTTAAACAAGGCTCAGATTTACTTGATCCTTATGTGGGCGGGACAGAACAAAAAATTGCAGCGGCTTTTGAGCAAGCAAAATCGGAAAATGGTGTGTTAGTGTTAGATGAAGTCGATAGTTTCCTGTTCTCACGTGATAATGCACAACGGAGCTGGGAGCGTTCGCAGGTGAATGAAATGCTTACCCAAATTGAGCGGTTTGAGGGTTTATTGATTGTTTCTACAAACTTAATGGATATTCTTGATCCTGCAGCATTACGCCGTTTTGATCTTAAATTGAAATTTGATTATCTTAGTGCAATTCAGCGACAAGATTTCGCCAAAAATCAGGCAAAATGTTTAGGCTTGGGTGAGCTCAATGAAGGGGACTTGCATTTCATCGAACGGTTGAATTTGCTTACACCAGGAGATTTTGCGGCGGTTGCTCGCCGTCATCAATTTGTGCCATTTGAAGAGCCAAAAAGCTGGCTCAACGCACTACAAGAAGAGTGCGAAATCAAACCGCAGTATAATCAGACAAGAAGAATTGGGTTTTAGACTGCTTATAACGAACTAGAACCAATCAGAAAACGAGTAATAAAAACGGAGAAAACTATGACAAAACCAATTTGCGTCGTTCTCACGGGTGCGGGCATTAGTGCCGAAAGTGGAATTCCGACTTTCCGTGCCGAAGATGGATTGTGGGCAGGGCATAAAATCGAGGAAGTTTGCACGCCTGAAGCCTTGAAGAAAAATCGTGCGAAAGTGTTGGAATTTTATAACGAACGCCGCCGTAATGCACAAGCCGCACAGCCGAATGCTGCACATTTTGCGTTGGTGGAGCTAGAAAAAGCTTATGAAGTACATATCATCACGCAAAACGTGGATGATTTGCACGAGCGGGCAGGAAGCACCAATGTGTTGCACCTTCACGGCGAATTGAACAAAGCTCGTAGCAGCTTCAATACTGATTACATCGTGCCATGTTTAGGCGATCAGCAATTGGACGACAAAGATAATCACGGGCATCCAATGCGCCCGCATATTATCTTTTTCGGCGAAAACGTACCAATGTTACCGAAAGCGGAAAAATTGGTGAAAAAGGCAGATATTGTGATCGTAATTGGCACATCGTTGCAGGTTTACCCTGCCAATGGTTTAGTAAATGAAGCCCCTTATGACTCACTGGTTTATCTAGTTGATCCAAATCCCAATACGGGTTTCGTCCGCCGTCGGGTGACGGCTATTAAAGAAAAAGCAGGGGAGGGCGTGCCGAAGATAGTGAAGGTGTTGTTGGATAAGGCAATGCCTAAAAACGAATAAGAGCGGTCAAAAAATAAATTCAATTTACAAATAGCGACAGAGATGTCGCTATTTTTTTATTTGAAATTATAGCGACGTGATTTGTCGCTTTAATTGCCATAATTTCTTCGTAAATTAAGACTGCCACAAACGCTTGAGTTTGAACGTTGCTTTAGCAACGGCACGAAGTATGAGCGAAGCGAATAAATTTTCCCTCCCTTTCTTTTGCTAAAGAGGAGATTGGATCGAGGGAACTTTGAATTTTAGTGATTTACTTTTATATCGTTATATCGCTCAAATAATAAATAAGCCAGCCGTTATTAATTTATTAAAGAATCCCCTCTTTAGCAAAGAGGGGTGGGGGAGATTTGGCAGAATAAAAAACGAAGAAATTACTTCTTACATCACTCAAAAACCAATAATAAACAAGAGGCATATTTATGGTGAAAGATCCACTTTTACCTGACGCAAAAAAATTTATTTTAGAAACCAAACAAACATCAATTTCTGCTTTGCAACGCCATTTACGAATCGGTTTTATGCGTGCCACAAGAATGATGGAACAGCTGGAGAAAGAAGGCTTTGTTTCTAAAGCGGATAAATATTTAAAACGAGAAATATTAGGAGATAAATGATGGGAAGATCACTTTTACACCAAATGGTCTTGAAATATTTTGTTTATTCTAGTTTGGATGAAGAATATCAATTAAATATTATCTATCATAAAGATTATATTGAAATGCGTTCTCCATTATGGGATAAACATTTAACACTTTGCTTTTCTAAATATAGGGAGGATTGGTGTATTAATATGCCTTTTGAAAAAGAAGGGGAAATTATTGATTTTATGTTTGATATTGATAGTTCCGTTGCTTATTGTGAAAAAGGTTATTATTGCCGGTTATGTGAAGATAAAAAATATTTTAATTCTGTAGAAGAATTAATTTACGATGAATTATTTAAACCCATTATTCAAGATCTAACCAAAGGAGAATATGAAAAGAAAATTATCTTTGGCGATGGTTGGGCACAATTTGTGAAAGAGGAATAAAGATGAAAAACGATCTTAATTACGCCGTAGAATTAATTCAAAAAGCCGACGGCATCTTAATTACCGCAGGGGCGGGCATGAGCGTGGATTCTGGCTTGCCGGATTTCCGTAGCGTGGGCGGATTTTGGAATGCTTACCCAATGTTTCGTGAGCATAACATCAATTTTGAAGACATTGCCACACCGCTTGCCTATCAGCGAAATCCCGATCTGGCTTATTGGTTCTATGGGCATCGGCTGGTGCAATATCGCAATGCAGTGCCGCACGAAGGGTATCAAATTTTAAAACGTTGGGCGGAGGCAAAACCACACGGCTATTTTGTCTTTACCAGCAATGTGGATGGGCATTTCCAAAAAGCAGGGTTTGAAGAAAGCCGTGTGTATGAAGTTCACGGCACATTGGAGCGGCAGCAATGTGTAGAAAATTGCCGTGGATTAAGCTGGCAAGCGGTCGATTTCCACCCTGAAGTGGACAATGAAAAATTGTATCTCACCAGTGAAAAACCACGTTGCCCTTATTGTGGCGGTTTGGCGCGCCAAAACGTGTTGATGTTTAACGATTGGACGTATTCCAGCAATTATCAAGATTTCAAAAAATTGCGACTCGATGCCTGGTTGAAAGAGGTTCAAAATTTAGTGGTGATTGAACTGGGGGCAGGCAAAGCCATTCCAACGGTGCGATATTTTTCCGAACGCACGGCAAAAATGAAAAAAGGCGGCTTTATTCGCATCAATCCTCAAGATGCAGGCGTGCCGAAAATGCATTTTTTAAGCCTAGAAATGACCGCATTTGCGGCATTAAAAGCGATTGATGAATTACTTTAACAATAAAATAGCGGTCGAAAAATGGAAAATTTTTGCGAAATTAGTTCCCGCCAACAGGCGGGAAAAAATAAAAGACATAATCAAGATGTATTATTTAATGGCGAAGATGTTTTTCAATATGTGTTTAAAAAGCCTGAAAAATGTATCGAAACCCGACCGCACTTTATTATTGGCGTGGCGGATGGCGTTTATAATAGCACACGCCCAGCCAAAGCGAGTAAAGTAGTGATGGAAGCGTTAAAAGAAATTGATTCATTAAGCCGTGAAACCATTATTTATTTACAAGATAAATTATCAGAAGCACTTGCAGATAATTATTTTGGCTCAGCAACTACTTTTGTGGGCGCAGAAATAAATCAACAGGAACGTAAAGCTAAAATATTAAGCGTAGGAGACAGTGTGCTTATTTAATTTCTAAAGAAGGCAAATGGCAACAAATTACCGAAGATCATTCAGTGCTTTCTGAACTATTAGAAGAAAATCAAAATCCTGATGATTACGCTACGATTTATGGTGGTGTTTGTTCTTGCTTGGTTGCTGATAATTCCGAATTTAAAGATAAAATATTTTTTAAGGAGATTGAAATAAAAGAAGGGGAAACGCTTTTACTGTGTACTGATGGTTTAACGGATGATTTAAGTCTTTATAAATTAGAGGATATTTGGGAGTGGAAAGGTGATGTGTTAGATAAATTGAGACTGTATCAGATTGAAGTGAAGAATCCTTTGTTTTATGATGATTTGTCTATGATTATTGCTCATATTTAGGGTAAGATATTCGAGAAATTACAAGGTGGAAAAATTTATGGAAAACGTTAAAGCAGAAGCTCTTTCAGTGAAAAGTATTTTGGATAAATCACTATCAATTCCTGACTATCAACGCCCTTATAAATGGCAGACTAAACAAGTCCAACAGTTACTTGAAGATCTGTTATTTCATTATAAAAATAAACAAGATTACCGTATTGGCACTGTGATTGTTCATCATCAAGGAAGTTCTTTTGATATAGTTGATGGTCAGCAGCGAATTACATCGTTGCTACTTATTTTAAAACAATTAGATAAATCTATTGATAGCTTTTCATCTAATTTAGTTTATGAACATAGAGTTAGTCATAATAATATTATTAATAATCTTTCATTTATTGATAGTTTTCTAAGTCAAGTTAGTAATTTGGATAATGTACATTTTAGCGAATATATTCTTAATACTTGTCAGATGGTATACATTGAATTGAAAGATTTAGATGAGGCATTTCAATTCTTTGATTCTCAAAATTCAAGAGGAAAGAGCTTAGAACCTTATGATTTATTAAAGGCATACCATTTGCGGGCGATACCAAATGATGAGCCAGAAATGCTCACTTATGTAGAAAATTGGGAAGAGGCAGCTTCTGGATTAGATGAAGAAAAGAAAGATCTTGGTTTTATCATTAACTTAATGCTGTTTAAATTAAGACGTTGGCAAAAATACAAAGATGGATCTGTTTTTACCACAGATCAACTTGATACGTTCAAAGGTGTAGATGAAAGTCAATACTATCCTTATCTTACACCAATTAAGGCAGGGCAAGCACTGTATCAACAAAGTAAACAGAATCCATTTATGTATAGAGATGAATATAGCAAAATACCTTTTTCTATTAGCCAGCCAATCGTTAATGGGAGATTATTTTTCCAATATATTCAACATTATTGCAATCTTTATGATGAACTTTTTAATAAATCATCAGGAAAGTTAAAACAGATAATTATTGAAAATAAAAATGTTTTAGAGCTACTCAATTATGCTAAAAGCGGAAGAACAGGAGATGTTTATGTTCGCCGTTTATTTCAAGCTGTCGTGCTGTATTACTATGACAAATTTGGTGATTGCGATCTCAATATTGCGGTACGGCAAATTTTGAAATGGGCATATCGCATAAGAATTGAGCAAGATAGTGTAAGAGTTGAAACTATTGAGAACACAGCGAAAGATGAAAATGGTTTATTGCATTATATTGATCAAATACTTCACTCTAAAGAAATGCTTAGTTACAAAGTTGAAGATTTAAAGAGCAAAAAAAGAGTACAAGAAGTTGGTCATATTTGTGAACTATTTGGAATAACAAAGGAGTAAGAAATGAGTAATGTTGAAGATAAGATTGAGTATTTTTCAATTAGAGATGTATTGGATGCTAAAAATGGACATTATATTATTCCAATTTACCAGAGAAATTACTCTTGGGGAAAAATAGAAATTGAGCAATTAATTGATGATATTTGTAATGCAGCAATCACACAATATGAGAAAAATTACTATATCGGAAGTTTAGTTGTTTATAGAAGAAAAAATGGTAACTATGAGGTTATTGATGGTCAGCAGAGATTAACAACATTAACTATATTACATTCAGTTTTGAGAAGAAACCTTGGATTATCTTCGGAATTTCCTAATTTGGGTGGAAATCTTTCTTTTGAACATCGTGATCAATCTAGGAAGCAACTAGATAAGTTATTTTCTAATGAAATTGATATTGATAAAGTTGATAAAATTTCAGAGGCTTATCATATTATCAATGATAAGTTGAGTTCTTCTAAAGAACTAGATTGGAATAAGTTTAAGAACTTTTTATTTAATAAAGTACAAATCTTGAGAACCGAGGTTCTTCCTAACACAGATCTTAATCATTATTTTGAGATTATGAATAGTCGTGGAGAGCAGCTTGAAAAGCACGAGGTTCTAAAGGCTCAATTTATGAGTGAATTTCAAATAGAAGAAGAAAGAAAGCTATTTTCTATCATTTGGGACGCTTGTTCTGATATGGATCGCAGTGTCGTAATGGGCTTTGATATGCCACTTAGAAAAGAGCTATTTTTCAGTAGCTCAGATGATAAACGAGAGGAATTTAATTATTCCATGGATTTTACTAGCTTAATGACAAGTTTTAAGAATGTTTATAAGGAAAAATCAGATAGAGATGCAAATTTTCAGAATTTAGGTAATGATGGGGCTGATTCAACCTCAACAGGTGAAAGAACAAATCAATTATTGGATATTTTATCTAAGCGACAAGATTATCTTAACAGTGAAAAAGATAAAGATGATAAAGATGTAAATACTCGTAGTATTATTGATTTTTCTAATTTCTTAATGCAATCGCTTAGATTGTATAAAAAAGACACATCAATCAGTCTAGATGATAAGAAAATCATTAAGTATTTCAACGATAATATTAAAGGTTTATATGAGATTAAAGATTTCATTGTATTTTTACTAAAAGTAAGAATTTGTTTTGATAAACACATCATTAAATACACACAATCTAGTTATGATGACTGGTCTTTAATGATGCCTAATATAGGTAAAAGAAATAATTCTACTTATATATATTACGTGAATACATTTGATGATCAAGAAAAACAAAATGAAATCGTGTTGCTACTTTCTATGTTTCAGACTATTTATACACAAAGAAACAATAAGAATTGGTTATATGATATTCTTTGTTGGTTTAGAGATGAAGATTGGACGTTAGATAGTGAAAGTAGTTATATCAAAGAATTACAAAATTTAGCGGAAAAGTATGCAGACGCTAAAAACGATAATCTTGATGTAGGCACAGGTGTTAAACATTTTATTTTCAACTATTTAGATTATTTGATTTATACAAAATTTAAGACAGAAGGTTTAAATGATTCTTTGCCTTGTGATGGCAAACGCATAGAGGATAATCGATTAGGTAAGTATTTCGATAATTTCAAATTTTCATATAGAAGTTCTATTGAGCATTGCTATCCACAGAATTTGAATAAAGAGCATTATTTAGGAAAATGGGCTGATAATGTAGAGATTATTGATACATTTGGAAATCTTTGTTTGATAGAACCAGAGTTTAACTCATCTTTATCGGATAATAGTATTAACTTAAAGCGAGCAAAACTCATTGAATTGTTAGAGAAAAATGATAAGCGTTCGGCTAGCTTAAAACAGGTCATTATGCTTATGTATAATGATGATTGTTGGAAGTCTGAAAACGCAAAAGAGACGATTAGGGAACATCGAGAAAAAATGTTTAAGCTCTTAGGAAAAGAGCATTAATCTTCAGCCTAAAATAGATAAAATATTTAAGGCTTTTTATAATGACACAAAATGTCGCATGACCATTTAAAATTACCACATCAAAAACATAAAGGAACTCACTATGCCAATACTCATTTACACTATCGGCGATTATTTCGCGATGAAAAGAAAAGATTTCTATATGGTTACGTTTAAGAATGCGGATCAAGCAAATTGGAGAAATTTACCTGAGCGAGAAATGATATGGAATTGGTTTAAAGAAAATTTACCCAATACAACAATTTTCCCTGTTGCGGAATATGCTTAACCTGGCTTGTTAAGGGGAGAATATCGGGGGGCAATCGGGATTGAGTTTGATGATAAATCTTTAGCAAAATTTGTTGAACGTTGGGAAGATGGTAATGATCAATCTATTGATCCTCGTTTTCAGTGCTATTTTCTTTCGCTTGAAGATTATATAAGACAGATGGGCGAAGATATTTTAGATTTTGATTATGACAATATTTAGGCGTAGATTTTGTTAATTTTGCGATCTAGCTCGAAAAATTAACCGCTTGTACTTGCCGAACTTCTGAAAATTGAGTAGGGTAGATATGTTTTTATTTACAGGTGAGTTTATGGATAATCAAATTCAAATTTATCAATCAGAAGATGGGCAAGTTTCTTTACAGGTTTCGTTGGAAAATGAGACGGTTTGGCTTAATCAATCGCAAATGGCAATGCTATTTGATACGAGCATGGATAACATCAGTTTACACTTAAGAAATATTTATTCAGATGGTGAACTTGATGAAAATCTAACCACCGAGGATTTCTCGGTAGTTCGTCAAGAAGGAAAACGCCAGGTTAAGCGTACGCTTAAACATTACAATTTAGATGCTATTATTTCTGTAGGTTATCGCATTAGTTCTAAACGTGCGACACAATTCCGCCAATGGGCAACGAATGTATTAAAGCAGTTTTTAGTGCAAGGCTATGCCTTGAATCACCGCCGCTTGCAGGAAAAAGGCGTAGAATTTAACCAAGCACTGAGTTTGTTAAGTCAAACTTTAGTGAATCAATCCCTGATTTCAGAAGATGGCAGAGCGGTTATTTCTGTGGTGCAAGATTATGCGAAAACATGGAGTTTATTGCAGGCGTATGATGAACAAAGCCTGAAAGAAATTGCGTTGAAGCAACAGAATATGCAGGCGTTGATTTTTGATGATGTTTTGAAGGCGATAACAGAACTAAAACAAGAATTGATAGCAAAAGGCGAAGCCACTGAATTATTTGGGCAATTACGCAGCGATGGGCTGGCTTCTGCGATTGCGACGATTGAGCAAGGTTTTGGTGATGAGTTGTTTTATCCGAATATAGCGAGCCGTGCTGCACATCTTTTGTATTTTGTGATCAAAAATCACTCACTTGCAGATGGCAATAAGCGTACAGGTTCTTTCCTGTTTTTATGGTATTTGCATTTGAATCAGCATTTATTGGCAAAGCCTGTTGAGCGGTTAATCAATGAGAATACATTGGTTGCACTTGCCTTGTTAGTGGCAGAAAGTTTGCCTGAGCAGAAAGAATTGATGATTAAGTTGGTTGAGCATTTTGTTGAGATGAAAGATTAACCTTCTTTTTTACCTGTCAAAAATTTCCCCCTATTTATAGCGACACCATTTGTCGCTTCTTCCCTTATTCTATTCACATCAAGAAAACAACACGAGGTATTTATGAAAAAGATCCTTTATTTAGATATGGATAATGTATTGGTGGATTTTCCGTCTGGTATCGCTCAATTAGATGAGCAAACTTTGCAAGAATATGTGGGGCGTTATGATGAGGTGGAGGGGATTTTTGCCTTGATGAAGCCGATGGAAGGGGCGTTGGAAGCGGTAGATGTATTAGCGAAAAAATACGATCTCTATGTGCTTTCCACTTCGCCTTGGGATAATCCTTCGGCGTGGCGAGATAAATTGGAGTGGATTCAGCGTTATTTTGGTAAAGATGCCTCTTCGCCACTTTATAAGCGGTTGATTTTATCTCATCACAAAAATCTGAATGCGGGAGATTATTTGGTTGATGATCGTCTGAAGAATGGAGCTGATAAATTTGGCGGTGAACATATTCATTTTGGTACGGAACGTTTTCCTGATTGGGCTGCTGTGGTGGCATATTTGATGGAGAAAAGTGATGAGTAATGGTTATTATGTTTATGTGCTGATTAATCCGAGAAATAACCAAATTATTTGTATTGATAAAGGTATTGGTAATAATTAACTTATTTTGGGGTTGAATGAAAGCGTAATCAGAAACTGCTTCCAATGTTTTTATTTGAGTATCCTGAATGTCAAAAATTAGTTAAGCCAGGTGTTTTCCCTGATTATTTTATTTTGAAACAGGGATTAATTGAAGATGAAGCTAATTTATTAGTTGAGCCTTATAAATCTACTGGAAATGATAGGAAAGATTATCAAGTTAATATTTTACCTTTCTTAAAAGATTTCTGTGGTGAGCAACATTTGTTTTGTTATGATGATGTGTTGCTTGAGAACAATCTCTGTTTAGCTGTAAATAAATTAGAAATGGATATTAAAGAGAGCGGAAGTATTTAAGCTAAAAACAAAGCCACCTCTGGTGGCTTTTTAGCATATTTATTAACGCAAAAATGCGGGGATATTTTTCTCATATTCTGCGATTTTATCTTCATGCTGAAGAGTTAAACCGATATTGTCTAAGCCTTCGAGCAAGCAGTGGCGACGGAATTCATCGAGCTCAAAGTGGTAAACTTTATCGCCAGTAGTCACGGTCATTGCTTCTAAATCCACATCAATTTGTTTGCCTTCATTTGCCCATACCCATTGGAAAATCTCTTCTACTTCTTCTTCGCTTAAGCGAATCGGTAGCATATGGTTATTCAAGCTATTGTTATAGAAAATATCTGCAAAACTTGGTGCAATCATTACTTTAAAACCGTAATCTGCTAACGCCCAAGGTGCGTGCTCACGTGATGAGCCGCAACCTAAATTTTTACGGGCAAGTAAGATTTTTGCACCTTGATATTGCGGATAGTTCAACACAAAATCTGGATTTGGCTTTGTGCCTTCTGCATCTAAATAACGCCATTCATGGAAAAGATGTTTCCCAAAGCCCACTCGGGTAATGGCTTGTAAGAATTGTTTTGGGATGATTGCATCGGTATCCACATTTGCTGCATCAAGAGGCACGACTAAGCCTGAAAGTTGTTTGAAACCTGCCATTATTTTATCCTTATTAATTTAATGCCACTTGGCGAATATCTACAAATTTACCGAACATTGCGGCGGCGGCTGCCATTGCTGGGCTTACTAAGTGCGTGCGACCATTACGACCTTGGCGACCCTCGAAGTTACGGTTAGAAGTTGAAGCACAACGTTCCCACTCACCTAAGCGGTCATCGTTCATCCCTAAGCACATCGAGCAACCTGGGTTACGCCATTCTGCACCTGCTTCGATAAAGATTTTGTCTAATCCCTCTTTTTCCGCTTGCTCTTTTACTAAGCCTGAACCTGGCACAACAAGCACACGTTTGACATTATCCGCCTTTTTACGCCCTTTCATCACTGCAGCTGCTGCACGTAAATCTTCAATACGAGAGTTAGTGCAAGAACCGATAAAGACTTGATCGACAGGAATTTCTTTAAGATCGGTATTTGGCTCAAGACCGATATAGGCTAGTGCTTTTTCTGCAGAGGCTTTTGTGACAGGATCTGCCATCTCTTCAGGATTTGGTACAACTTGGTCGATGCCAATGACTTGACCAGGGTTTGTTCCCCAAGTTACTTGTGGAGCGATGTCTTTTGCTTCCAACACAACAACAGTGTCAAATTGTGCATCATCATCTGATTTTAAGGTTTTCCAATATTCAACTGCATCATCCCAATCTTTGCCTTGTGGCGCATGTGGACGATTTTTTAAGTAGGAAAAAGTAGTCTCATCTGGTGCGATTAAGCCTGCTTTAGCACCCAACTCAATCGCCATATTGCACACTGTCATACGACCTTCCATTGATAGATCGCGGATAGCTTCACCGCAAAATTCTACAACGTGCCCTGTACCGCCTGCCATCGAGGTTTTACCGATAATCGCAAGCACAATATCTTTTGCCGTAATGCCTGGGTTTACTTTACCACGTACTTCAATTTTCATACTTTTCGCACGGGCTTGTTTTAAGGTTTGAGTGGCTAACACGTGTTCCACTTCAGAGGTACCAATACCGAACGCCAATGCTCCAAATGCCCCGTGAGTTGCAGTGTGAGAGTCACCACACACAATCGTCATCCCTGGAAGGGTTAAGCCTTGCTCTGGTCCCATTACATGCACGATACCTTGTTCTTTTGTGCTCATATCGAACAATTGAATGCCTGTTGTTTTCGTATTTTTTGCCAGTTCCAGAACTTGGATCTTCGCCTGACCTTCAAGTTTGTTTACATCACGCACTTGGGTAGAAATACTGTGATCCATCGTTCCAAATGTTTTGCCTACTTGGCGAACTTGACGCCCTGCTACGCGTAAGCCATCAAATGCCTGTGGACTGGTTACTTCGTGAATAAGATGACGGTTGATATAAAGAATCGGCGTTTCGCCTTCGGCTTCATAAACAACGTGTGCATCGAAAAGTTTTTCGTATAGTGTTTTTGCCATAATAAATTCCAACTCAAAATAAAATCGAATAGAGCGATTGCAAAAATTTCGCTTTTTTAACCGCTTGTCTGAAAACGCTTTAACTATAACGGTTAGATAAATGAAAGTAAAATGCTAATTTAATGAGAATAGACGATTTTTATGCTAGTAAAAAAGCCTAAAACGAGGGATTTTAGGCTTTTAGCAGAATAAAATATTAGAACTAAAAACAGACTCAGAGGGTTATCTAGCAATTTCACTGCTTTATAGGGTAATTTACTTGGAAGGTTTTTCGTCTGTTTTTGGATTAAAAGGGAAAAGCTATCAATTTTTAATTAAATCCATAACCATCCCCACCAAACAAGCGGTCGATTTTTCGGAAAATCTTGCAGAAACAGGCACATACCACCAATTTTCTTGGGCGAAGGCTTTGCATTTTACGGCATCTTTTTCGGTCATCATAAGCGGGAGATTTTGACTGAGCTTTGGCACAATCATTTCAGCGGTAAAGGCTTGGTGATCGGCAAAACTGAATGTATCCGCAAGTGGAATGCCAAGCCCTTTGAGCATATTAAAGAAACGAGGTGGGTAGCCAATGCCAGCAAGAGCGTAAACAGGTTGGGTAAATTCGCTGAGTTTGCGTTTTTCACCCGTTTTAAGGTTAATCGCAAAATCGGGTTCGAGGTGCATTGCGTGTTCACCTGCATTTGCATTTTTCCCGTTACAAATGACCGCTTGCACCTGCTTTAATCGACTTGGCAATTCACGCAATCCGCCTGCTGGGAGCACGAAACCGTTACCAAATCGGCGTTCTCCATCAACTACCACCCATTCCATATCTCGCTCAAGAGCGTAATGTTGCAAACCGTCGTCAGTGACGATCAAATCAAGCTCAAACTGGCTTAACAGCAGTTCAATGCTTTGTTGGCGGTTTGGTGAAATTGCCACAGGTGCGTTGGTGCGTTGTGCGATTAGCACGGGTTCATCGCCCATCAATTTTGGATTGCTTTCTGGCGTAACCAGCTGCGGATAAACCTTATTTTCCCCACCATAACCACGAGAAATCACGCCCACTTTCACGCCTTTTTTCTGCAGTTGCTCTACCAGCCAAATCACAAGCGGGGTTTTGCCGTTCCCTCCCACAGAAATATTGCCAATCACCAAAACAGGCACAGACGAGCGGTAGGATTTAAGGATTTTTTTGCGATAAAGGGCAATGCGGATTTGGCTAATCAACCAAAAGAGCAACGAAAATGGGGCGAGTAGCCAAGTGATAATTGAGGTTTTTTGCCAGAGTTTCATTTTGCGTTTATGAAATAAGAGTGGTCTGGGCGTGTTGAACACACCCCGACAATGCGATTAGCTAGTAATCTTTGTTACATCAAACAACTTTTCTAATTGTGTAGTCAGCAATGAAATTGCTCGGGTACTTTGAAGTTTAAGATTAAGTGTTAATATCTGTTCACTTTTTTGAGCGTTTAAATCCAATACTTCAAAGCCACGGTGACGTACTACACGAAGCAGACGTTCTAACGTTTCAGGACGAGCATTCGCTTCAATGGTTAAATTATATTGCTGCATTTTATTCTCCCTCCAACATATCGGTGTTGCAAGCACCTGGTGGCACTAACGGCCAAACATTGCTTTCTTCTGGAATGCATACTTGCAGTAAATATGCGCCTTCAGCGTTTAACAAGCGGTCTAATGCACCAGAAACTTCGCTGGCTTTTTCAATGCGTTCAGCAGGAATACCAAAAGCATTAGCAAGCATGACGAAATCAGGGTTGTCATCTAAAATTGTTTCGCTATGGCGTGCTTTGAAGAAGAGTGATTGCCATTGTCGAACCATGCCCAAACGTTGGTTATCAAGCAACAACATTTTAATTGGTAATTGACCGCGTTTAATTGAGCCAAGCTCTTGAATGTTCATCATAAATGAGCCATCACCGGTGATTAAAATTACAGGATCCTGCGGGCGAGCTTTTGCTACACCAACTGCTGCAGGCAAACCAAAGCCCATCGTGCCAAAGCCTGCTGAAGTGATGTAATTTTCAGGTGCAAAGTGGCGGATATGTTGAGCTGACCACATTTGGTGTTGTCCTACATCGGTGGTAATGACGGCATTTTCTGATTTGCGTTCAGAAAGGGTGTTCAATAATGCGTAAGGATCAATATCGCCTTCGCCAGCGTTGTCGTTGTAGTCAAAATCGTGGGCAGATTTGAGTGCTTTTACTCGCCCACGCCATTCATCAATATCAAGTGGATGAGCTAAAATATTGACCGCTTCTGCCATATCGCCTTTGAGTGCCACGTGAGCTTGGCGAAGCTTGTTGATTTCAGCTGCATCAATATCAATATGGATCACTTTTGCATGTGGGGCGAAGGTGTCTAATTTGCCTGTTACGCGGTCGTCAAAACGTGCACCGCAAGCGATCAATAGATCGCACTCTTGTACCGCATAGTTTGCCGCTTTTGTGCCGTGCATTCCGATCATTCCCATATAAAGTGGATGATGAGGTGGGATCGTGCCAAGTCCTTTAAGGGTTGAAACAGACGGAATATTTGCAATTTCAATGAAATTTCTGACCGCTTGCACAGCTGTTGCCATCCCTACCCCACCGCCAACATAAAGCACGGGTTTCTTCGCATTAGCGAGCATGGCTTTTGCTTCAGTTAATGCAGTTGGATCTTGCTGAGGAGCAGGATCTTTTGGGTAAACAATCGGTTTAAGCGAAGTTTCCGATACTTGTACATCTTTTGGAATATCAATTAACACGGGGCCTGGTCTGCCACTTTGAGCAATTTTAAATGCTTGAGCGATGATTTCAGGCAGTTCATCAATGTTCTGCACAATAAAGCTGTGTTTAGTGCAAGCAAGCGAAAGTCCTAACACATCTGCTTCTTGGAAAGCATCTGTCCCGATAAGCGGATTAGCGACTTGCCCTGTAATAGCAACCACAGGAATAGAATCAGCAAACGCATCACCTAAACCTGTTACTAAATTGGTTGCTCCTGGTCCAGAGGTAGCGATACAAACCCCCACTTTGCCTGTTGAGCGTGCATAACCAATGGCTGCCATGGCTGCCCCTTGTTCGTTACGGCAAAGAAGATGATCTAATCCTGAATCATAAATTGCATCATAAGTTGGCATAATTGCCCCGCCAGGGTAGCCAAAAAGATGCGTTACTTGATGTGCTTTCAAACACTCAATCACTAAATTTGCACCGTTCATTAAAATGTTGTGTCCTTTTGTTTTGTTTAATGAGTAGTAGCGGTAATAGATAACATAAAACCAAGAGCTTTTGAATTAAATTTATGAAAAAAATGAGATTTTATTGAAATAGGAAAACAAGTGGTTAATTTTTCTAATCTTTTGTGGAAAGAAAGAGCTATTTATTAAGAGGTAGAATAGGTAACTATAAAGAGGTATTTATACCCCTTTTTATTGATTTAGTTCAAAGAAAACGATTTTTACAATAGCGAAAATTTAATAAATTCTATATGCTCGTACGCATATAAGATAATAGTATCTTATTGTTTTTAATAAGAAAAATTCTCATTTAGATATTTTGATAAACCATCCTTGTGGGGGACTTTACCGTGAAACGTTTAACCAAAACTTTAGCAATGGCGACCATTGCAATGCTCGGTTGCTTTCATTCAGCACAGGCTGAAGAAAAGGCTTCAGACGCGCAAACTGAGACTTTAACTCAAAAAGCACTCAAACACGAAAAGCTAGGTGTGACTGTTGAATCTGCAAATCATCTTTTTGCGGATAAATATCCACTGCAATACAATTCTTGGAAAGCAACTTCTGAATCGACTGACCGTGGTAGTGCGTTAGAAGCTGATCCTCGTAGTGTCATTCTTTGGGCTGGTTATTCTTTCTCAAAAGAATATAACAAGCCTCGTGGTCACTATTATGCCATCACGGATGTGCGTGAAATTTTGCGTACAGGGGCACCGAAAGACGAAAATGATGGCCCGCAACCAATGGCGTGCTGGACCTGTAAAGGCCCTGATGTACCTCGTTTAATTGAAGAGAAAGGTGAACGTGGTTATTTCGATCCAAAATGGGCGAAATATGGTTCTGAAATCGTGAACTCAATCGGTTGTGCCGACTGTCACGATACAAAATCAGAAGATTTTAAAGAAGGTAAACCTGCATTACGTGTTGCTCGTCCACACGTATTACGTGCATTGGAAAGTGTAGGTTGGACTTTTGAAAACTTAGATAAACAAGGCAAACGTGTTGCTATATGTGCAAACTGCCACGTGGAATACTATTTCAAAGATAAAAAAGACGTAACTTTCCCTTGGAAAAATGGCGTAGATGTGAGTAGCATTGAAAAATACTACGATGATATTGAATTTGCTGACTGGACTCACGCATTATCAAAAGCCCCAATGTTAAAAGCACAGCACCCAGACTTTGAAATTTGGTCACAAGGTGTACACGGTAAAAATGGCGTAACTTGTATCGACTGCCATATGCCGAAAGTGAAAGACAAAGATGGCAAAGTGTACACCGACCACAAAATCGGCAATCCATTTGATCAATTCGAAAACACTTGTAAGACTTGTCACGAGCAAAGTAAAGAGACACTTCAAAAACGTGTTGCAGAGCATAAAAAACAAGTGAAAGATGCGATGATCAAACTTGAAGATCAGCTTGTAAAAGCACACTTCGAAGCGAAAGCCGCTTGGGAAGCGGGTGCAACACCTGAAGAGATGAAAGAGATCTTAAAAGCAATTCGCCACGCACAATGGCGTTGGGATTACACCTCAGCAAGCCACGGTGGTCATATGCACGCACCAGATATGATGTTACACGTTATTGCAACAGGTATCGATCGTGCAGCAGATGCGCGTGCGCAATTAGGTGTAGTTTTAGCGAAACACGGTGTTACAACCCCAGTTGCAATTCCAGATATTTCTACACGTGAAAAAGCGCAAAAAGCAATTGGCTTAGATATTCCTAAAGACCAAGCTGCCAAAGATGAATTCTTACGCACAGTGGTGCCACAATGGGAAGCTACAGCTCGCGAAAAAGGCTTATTACCAGCGGTAGAAGCTCCAAAAGAAGTCACAACACCAAAAGCAGAAGCGAAATAATCAAGCTTGAGGTGATGATATGAAAAACTTAATCTCAAAAGCAGGGCGAGCAATCGCCCTCCAAGCGGTCGCTTTAGCAAGTTGTTTTGCAATGTTCTCTGCAATTTCAACCGCTCATGCTGAAATGCCACCACTACCACAACAAATGTGGCAAGGTAAATCGGATGTTCAAGTTGCTGAGGAAGCTCGTCGCGATCCAAACCAATATTGTACTCAATGTCACGAAACCGCTAATGCGACAGGTAAACCATTTAGCCACGCGGGTAAACACTTCCAACATGGAACGAAAAGCCCAAATAGCGGTGAGCAAGTGAACTGTGTAAGCTGCCATGGCAATATGTCTGAAAACCACCGTAAAGGTGTGCGTGATGTAATGCGTTTCAGCAAAATGGATCAAAAGGCAAGCAAACCCGAACTTGAACGTACGGTTCACGAGCAAAATCAAGTGTGTGTGGCGTGCCATACAGCGGATAAATTACGTGAAAAATTCTGGGCTCACGATACTCACGCAAACAAAATTGCGTGTGCAAACTGCCACGAACTTCACCCAGAAAAAGATCCGATGAAGGCAATTCCTGAAAAACAACGTATCAAACTTTGTACAGATTGCCACACTAAAATTCAGGCCCATAAAGAAGAAGTTAAAGCTCAGGAAGCTAAGGAAAACCAATAATGACTTGTACCCGTAGAGATTTCGTCTCAGGGGCAGGTGCTATCGCTGTGGTAGCAAGCACAGGGCTTGCTACTTCGGTTACTCTTGCAACTGAGAATGAACCGAAAAAAATTCGCTATGCGATGGTACACGATGAAACATCTTGTATCGGCTGTACCGCATGTATGGACGCTTGTCGAACCACAAACAAAGTGCCAGAAGGGGTTTCACGTTTAGAAATTATCCGTAGCGAACCTTATGGCGAATTTCCCAATGTGGAATATGAGTTCTTCCGTCAATCTTGCCAACACTGCTCAAACGCACCTTGTGTTGCTGTGTGTCCAACAGGAGCTTCGTTTGTTGATCCTAAAACAGGGATTGTAGATGTGCATTCTGATTTGTGCGTAGGCTGTCAATACTGTATCGCTGTTTGCCCGTATCGTGTGCGTTTTATCCATCCAGAGAAAAAATCAGCGGATAAATGTAACTTCTGTCGTGATACCAATCTTGCAGAAGGTAAGCAGCCTGCTTGTGTGGAAGCTTGTCCAACCAAAGCATTAACCTTTGGCGATATGAACGATCCAAACAGTGCCGTGGCGAAAAAAGTGCGTGAAAACCCAGTTTATCGCACTAAAGTGTCATTAGGTACGCAACCAAACTTATATCACATTCCATTTGGTAAAGGGGAGCATAGATAATGAACGACTATATTCCTTTTCATACCCCCAATTTAGTGTGGGACAGCACCATTGCGGTTTATCTTTTCTTATTAGGGATTTCCTCTGGTGCGGTGCAGCTTGCTATTGCATTCCGTAATAGCGTAAAAGTAGAAAAGCCAAGTGAGAACTGGATTATTCGTAGTGCGGCAATTTTAGGCACCATTCCAACAATTCTTGGTTTGACTTTGTTGGTGTTCCACTTAACTAAACCGTGGACATTCTGGAAGCTGATGTTTAACTACAACGGCACTTCTGTGATGTCAATGGGCGTAATGATGTTCCAAGCCTATATGGCTGTATTGGTAGTCTGGATTGCGATTATGTTTAAAGACTGGATCGCAGTACTTGTAAATCGTTACTTCCCTGTGTTTAAATTCGTCTTACCTTGGATTGATTTCGCAGAACGCAAGTTATTAAAACCGATTGAATTTGTGCTATTTACCTTAGCTGCAGTGCTTGGTGCTTATACGGGCTTCTTGCTTTCGGCGTTAATCAGCTACCCAATGTTGAATAACCCAGTGTTGCCAGCTTTATTCTTAGCATCGGGTACTTCATCAGGTATCGCAGCGACTTTCTTGATGATTTTAATTGCGGGTAAACTTTCAGGTGAAAGCCGAGAAATTCACTTTATCCACAAATTCGAAGTGCCGATTATGGTTACTGAATTAGGTTTGTTAGTGGCATTCTTCGTAGGCTTGCATTTTGGTGGGGCAGATAAACAACTTGCCTTGCACAATGCAATGACAGGTTTCTGGGGAATGCTGTTCTGGATTGGGGTATTCTTTATCGGTATCTTAATTCCACTCGTGGCAAACTTATTCGGCAGCCACGAAGTGAAACATAGTCCGAAATTCATCATTTTGGTCTCTATCTTCGACTTAATCGGTGTATTCTGCTTACGTTTCTTTATCCTCTATGCTGGGCAGTTAACGGTAGCGAGTTAGTTTAAACGCCTTGCTTTCCAAGCGGTCTATTTTGTAAAATTTTTTGCAAAATAGACCGCTTTGTCGTTTTCTAAACAACAAAATTTCTATAAAATTTCCTTTCATTAAGCGATTAGATTTTCTAAGGATTTTACGCATGCCACAAAAGCCTCCTTTTTCTATTACTTCAAAAATGCTCAACTTAGTCGTAGAAATTTCACATAAATTAGGCACATTACAAGTTGATTTTGAACGCCATTTACATCTTAGAAAAAATAACCGCTTACGCTCTATTCAAGCCTCTCTTGCAATTGAAAATAATAGCTTAACTATTGAGCAAGTAACGGATATTATTGATGGGAAAAGAGTTTTAGGGCATCCAAAAGAAATCAGAGAAGTGCAAAATGCCTATGATGCTTACGACGATATTTTGACTTACGATCCTTATTCCGTGAGCGATTTTTTAAAAGCACATCACCTTTTAATGCAAGATTTGGTTAAAGAAGCGGGTGCATTTCGTTCTAAAGATGTCGGTATTTATAATACGCAAGGGCAGCTTGTACATATGGGGGCAAGATCACAATTTGTTGAATATTTAATTGCAGATTTGTTTGCATGGGCGAAACAAGATGACACACCAGCCTTGATTAAAAGTGCGGTAGTTCACTATGAAATTGAGATGGTACATCCTTTCTCAGATGGTAATGGGCGAATGGGGAGATTATGGCAAAGCGTGATTTTGAGCAAATGGAATCCGATTTTTGCATGGCTTCCTGTTGAAACTATTGTTTATGCTCATCAGCCAGATTATTATCAAATGCTTTCACAGGCAGATCGAGAAAATAGCTCAACAGTATTTGTAGAATTTATGTTGGAAGTGATTTTAGAAACGTTGAATGATTATTAGAAAATAAAAATAGACTGATAACAATATGAATTGCTATCAGCCTATTTACTAATAATTCACGATAATATCACCCATAGAGTTTTGAGTAAACGTTATTCTGTATCGTTTTTGCCCTTTTTCTGTAACGAGAATAGCAGAGCAAGTAAGTCTTGAGTTAGATTTTTCTAATGTTTCTACATTAGTAACGTCTAATATTTCAAGGACATCAAAATTTGACATTGTTACAGGGATTTCTTGAATAATGTCTTGAGCCTTACATTGCGAAGGTAGCTCATTCATAAACATTGAACGACTAGAGTCAGCAAATGAAAATGTAGAAATAAAACCTAAAGTGATAGTTAAAATTAGTTTTCTCATGTTATACCCTTATAAAAAGAACATAAGAGCGAATGCTACACACCAAGTGATAAAATAAGCATAGTTATGGTTTAGCATTTTAGTTCTTTGGAATAAATACACTGGGATAAGAACCGCCCACATTTTGAATTTTGAGGTATCAATTCCATTTTTTGCTAAAAGTTTTTCATCTGCTATGCCTAAAGCGACATTTAATACTAACGGAATAAACCAAAGTTTTCCTTCAGCAATGGCTTCCATTGCTGACCAACGACTACCGTATACCATACCTATAATGAAACCGCGTAGTAACTCTCCAATAATTGGAGAAAGTGCTAAGATCCAAATGAGAACGTTATTAATCTTAATTGATTGGCTGTTATTTGAATTATTTTCAAGTGACATAAAAAGCTCCTAAATAGAATTAAATGAGTTTATATTATAAATAGATAGTGATTTATGCTACAATCCACAAAGTTTACCTCTAGATTCCCTGACTAATATCCTTAACTCCCACAATTTGTAGGTGTGATATGAAAATCAATGAAAAAATTAAACAACTTCGCGAAGCTCATCAATGGACACAGGAAGATATGGCTCAAAAATTGAGTATGACGACAAAAGGTTATGCCAAAATTGAACTCGGGGAAACTATTTCAAACCTACCAAGATTTGAGCAAATTGCGGAGGTGTTTAATATGGATCTTTGCGAGTTATTATCTTATGGGGAGGAAGCTAAGATTTATATTAACCATTCTGATAATAATCTCACTAATTCAATTATTTCTTTAGGTGGAAATAGCAATGAAGAGACCGAAAAATTAAAGTTAATCATTGCTCATAAAGATGAATTATTAGCTCACAAAGAAGAAATCATCGAAAACCAAAAACGTGAGTTAGCACTTTTGCGAGAAATGCTTGATGCCTTGAAAGCGAAGTAACTAATCGTAAATTTCAGATTTAAATCTACCGCTTTGTTATTTTCTAATAGCAAAAAACGGCTTTTTGCTGTAAACTGTTATCCCGTCCTGATAGTTGGGATTTCGTAAAAATGCCAACTTTTCAATTCATTTCCAACCCAATTTTTCATCACAAAGGCAAATAAAATGGCAACGAATTATATTTTTGTGACGGGCGGTGTTGTTTCTTCTTTAGGGAAAGGCATTGCCGCAGCGTCTTTAGCCTCTATTCTTGAAGCTCGTGGTTTGAACGTAACCATTATGAAGCTTGATCCATACATCAACGTAGACCCAGGCACAATGAGCCCAACGCAACACGGCGAAGTATTCGTAACAGCGGACGGTGCTGAAACCGACTTAGACTTAGGTCACTACGAGCGTTTTATCCGCTCAAAAATGAGCAAAGCGAACAACTTCACCAGTGGTAAAATTTACTCTGAAGTGTTACGCAAAGAGCGTCGTGGCGATTATTTAGGTGCAACTATTCAGGTTATCCCACACATCACTAACGAAATCAAAGAACGTGTAATCGAAGGTGGTAAAGGTCGTGATGTAGTAATCGTGGAAGTAGGCGGCACGGTAGGCGATATTGAATCACTGCCATTCTTAGAAGCATTACGCCAATTAGCGGTAGATGTAGGTCGTGAAAAAACCTTATTTATGCACTTAACTTTAGTGCCATATATTCCAACTGCAGGCGAAGTGAAAACCAAACCAACGCAGCATTCTGTGAAAGAATTGCTTTCAATTGGTATTCAGCCAGATGTGTTGATCTGCCGTTCAGATCGTGCGATTCCTTCAAATGAACGCAAAAAAATCGCCTTATTCTGTAACGTGCCAGAGCGTGCGGTAATTTCATTAAAAGATGTAGATTCAATCTACCGCATTCCAGAATTATTAAAATCACAAGGTTTAGATAGCTTTGTGTGCGAGCGTTTCCGCTTAGATTGCCCAGAAGCAGATTTATCTGAATGGGAACAAGTGCTTTACCGCCAAGCGAATCCAACGGGCGAAGTGACCATTGGTATGGTGGGTAAATATGTCGAATTGCCAGATGCCTATAAATCGGTGAATGAAGCTTTAAAACACGCGGGCTTAACTAACCGTTTAACCGTGAACATTAAATACATTGATTCGCAAGATGTTGAAACTAAAGGCACAAGCGTGTTAGAAGGAGTGGATGCGATCCTTGTTCCTGGTGGTTTCGGCTATCGTGGCGTGGAAGGCAAAATTCGCACCGCACAATATGCTCGCGAAAACAAAATCCCATATTTAGGTATCTGCTTAGGGATGCAAATTGCCTTAATCGAATATGCTCGTAACGTAGCAGGTTTAACCGAAGCGAACTCAAGTGAATTCGACAAAGATTGCCCTCAACCTGTTATCGGTTTAATTACCGAATGGCAAGATAAAGATGGCAATGTTGAAACCCGTTCTGACGATTCAGATTTAGGTGGCACAATGCGTTTGGGAGCACAAAAATGCCACTTAATTGAAGGTTCAAAAGCCCGTGCATTATACGGTGCAGAAACCATCGAAGAACGCCACCGTCACCGTTACGAAGTAAACAATACATTACTTCCGCAAATTGAAGCCGCTGGCTTGAAAGTAACGGGTTTATCAGAAGACCGTAAATTAGTGGAAATCATTGAAGTGCCAAATCACCCTTGGTTTGTAGCAGCTCAATTCCACCCAGAATTTACCTCAACACCGCGTGATGGTCACCCGCTTTTTGCAGGTTTTGTAAAAGCAGCGAAAGAGTACCAAGATTCACATAAAGGGTAATACAGCATAAATAAGGAGCTCGAAATGAGCTCCTTTTACATTTGGCTTTTATTTGTCTAATAACTCGCTAACTTATTTAACGTCTCAAACGCCTTTCCACTGGCTAGCACCGCTTTTACTTTTGCTGCATTGGCTTTTAAGTCAGGCTCGCCAAAGGTTCGCATTAGCATTGCTACATTCACTGCGACCGCATCAATATGTGCTGCTTCGCCTTTTCCTTGTAATAAAGCACGGATTTTTTCAGCATTTTCAGCGGGTTCTCCGCCTTTTAAGGCTTCGATTGGATGACGTGAAATGCCAAAATCTTCAGGCGTCACAGAGTAATAACGGATGTCGCCATTTTCAATTTCTGCCACCTGTGTTTCGCCGTGAACAGCGACTTCATCTAAACCCGCTCCATAGACGACAATAGTATGCTCGTGGTTTAACGCTTTTACCGTTTCTGCATAGATTTTTAAAATTTCTGGCGAGTAAACACCTAAAAGTTGGCGTTTAGCGTGAGCAGGATTGACGAGAGGCCCTAAAATGTTAAACAGCGTACGGGTTTTTAACGCTTGGCGGACGGGGATGGCGTATTTGAAACCTGAGTGATAAAGTGGGGCAAATAAAAAGCAGATGCCAATTTCATCTAACGCTTTGCGAGCAGTTTCTGTGGGCACTTGAATATTGATGCCAAGTTGAGAGAGTACATCACTTGCCCCTGTTTTACTGGAAACACTACGGCTGCCGTGTTTTGCCACTTTGTAGCCCATTGTGGCGGCAACGATAGCACTTGCTGTTGAAATGTTGATGGTGTTATGTCCATCACCGCCCGTGCCTACAATGTCTGCAAAAGCGTAATCTGGTGTTGGGAAAGAGGCGGCATTTTCAAGTGCAGCCGTCACTGCACCTGAAATTTCGTCAATTGTTTCGCTTCGCATTTTTAACGCAATTAACGCCCCTGCTAGTTGCTCATTTGACACCTTGCCTTGCATAACTTGAGTGAAGAAGAAGGTGGATTCAGCTTTATCAAGCGGTTGATGATTAAATAATTTTTCTAAAAGTTGTTCTGTTTGCATAGTGTGTTCCTTATTCTTTCTAAACTAATAAATACTTTCTCCGGTAATTAAGACTGCCAAATCTCCCCTCCCCCTCTTTGCTAAAGAGGGGGGATCTCTGGAAATTTCTATATTATTTGTTTATATAAATAAATATATTATGAGTCAATTATTCTATTTTCACTAAAGAATTTCCCCTCTTTAGCAAAGAGGGGGAGGGGAGATTTGGCAGAATAAAAAACGGAGAAATTAATCCATAATTATCTCAACAACCACTCCACCGACTGCTTCAATAACTTCGTTCCTTCTACGGTCAAAATTGATTCTGGGTGGAATTGGAAGCCGCAAATCGGTAAAGTTTTATGGCGAATTGCCATTACAATCGTGCCGTAACGTGCATTGACTTCTAGCTCTTCGGGTAAGTTATCGCCCATTAAAGAGTGGTAACGAGCGACGGGCATTGGGTTGTTGATATCCGCGAACATAGCTTGATTATCGTGCTCGATTTTTGACACTTTACCGTGTAATACCGTGCCTGTATGTACTACTTTTCCGCCTAATGCTTCAATAATGGCTTGATGCCCTAAACAAATGCCAATCATCGGTACTTTGCCTTTAAGTTGCTGAATAATCGGCAGTAAGTTACCTGCCTCAGCAGGGTTACCAGGTCCAGGTGAGAGGGCAACTAATGCGTTTTCGGTGGTTAAAGCTTTTTGAATAAAATCTTCCAAAGGATAATCGTTGCGGAAGATCGTAACCTGGTGTCCTAGCTCGCGAAATTGATCCACTAAATTGTAGGTAAATGAGTCGAAATTATCGACAAAAAGAATATGTGCCATCGTGCTTTCCTCCAATCCTTAATGCTGCTGCCCTTGATTCACCTGCCCAATCGCTTTTAATACCGCACGGGCTTTGTGTCGGGTTTCATCCGCTTCTAATTGCGGATCAGAATCCAACACTTCGCCACAGCCTGCTTGCACATAAGCTACTCCATTTTGCACAAAAGCAGAACGAATGACGATACAGGTATCTAAATTGCCTTCGGAGGTTAAATAACCGACCGCACCGCCGTAGCTATGGCGTTTTTGCTGTTCGAATTGGTAAATCAACTGCATTGCCTTGATTTTCGGTGCACCTGTGAGCGTCCCCATATTCATACAAGCTTGGTAAGCGTGTAATGCATCTAAATCGGTGCGAAGTTTACCCACCACGCGAGAAACAAGATGCATAATTTGCGAATAGCGGTCAATTTGCATCAATTCCACTACTTTTCGCGTGCCCGATTGGCTTACGCGAGCCACATCATTTCGGGCTAAATCGACCAACATTAAATGTTCAGCAAGCTCTTTTTTATCTAAACGCAATTCTAATTCAAGGCGAGAATCGAGCTCTAAATCAATGTTGCCATGCTCATCAAAACCACGCGGGCGAGAGCCTGCGATTGGGTAAATTTCAAGCTGGCGGTCGTGTTCGCTATATTTCAACGCACTTTCAGGTGAAGCACCAAAAAGCGTGAAATTTTCGCCTTGCATAAAGAACATATACGGGCTTGGATTGTTGATTTTAAGCTGGCGATAACTTGCTAACGTATTCGGACAAGGCAAGCTAAAACGGCGAGAAGGCACGATTTGGAACACATCGCCCACGTGAATGTGATGTTTGAGTTTGCAAATAATCTCTTTGAATGGCTCATCTTCTAAATTCGCCACCGCTTCTGCATTTGCAGTTTGAATTGGCAAGCTGAAATTGGTTGGTGCATTGGCAAGTTTTTCTTCAAATTCGACCGCTTGTTGGCTTAATGTTGTTTGCTCAGCTGGATTGAAACAGAAAGTATTAAGCGTTGCAGTTTGAGCTTGGTGATCGATAAAGACCAATTGCTCGGCTAAATAGAAGCTGTAGTCTGGACAATTCAAGCCATCGTCTTGCAATGTAATGTTATCCATTGGGATAAAATTTGCGACTAAATCGTAGCTAAACAATCCGCCTAAATAAACGGGTGAGCTTGTTGCTTTAAACAGTTGGTTTACAACACGCAAGCCATCAAACACCGTGCTAGTTTTGAGTTTGCTATCTTCATCTAATTGAGTAGGAATAGTTGGGAACTCTGCAACCAAGCGGTGTGATTCTGCACAAAATTCGCAAGAAGGTGCAGGATTTAAATTCGCTAAAGCAACTTGAATATGTGGAATGACTGCTTTGCCATTTTTAGTTAAAGGCTCAAAAGTCACTTGCTGAGCATCACAAAAAATATGCAACGCCGATTGGGCGAAGAGTAAACTTTTAAGGCTATTTTTGCTTTGAATTTCAGCGGAGTCTAATAATAAGGTATAAGGCTGGTTGCTACAAAGAGCGTGATACATCGCAGTGGTATCAGCAAAATAAGGCAACGCGGTTTGTTGAATTTGCACGTTCATTTTTATCTTCCTGTGTTTATTTTTGTACTATTAAACTAGTGCAAAGGGGATTTGTCAAGCGTGCGAGTAAAAATAGTATAAATTTCTTTATACTATTGTTTTAACGTTCCCAATGTTTGTTTTTCGGGTTTACATATTCAACGCCTTGATCTTTATAGCCAATGCCTTCTAGTTGAAGTAAATAGCGTTTATTAGGTAAGCCACCGCCGAAGCCTGTGAGACTTTGATTTTTACCTAACACTCGATGGCAAGGAATAAGGATTGAAATCGGATTTCGTCCCACAGCGCCACCGACAGCACGCATCGCATTTGGTTTACCTAACTGGTTGGCAATTTCACCGTAGCTAGTAATTTCGCCGTAGGGAATTTGGCGGAGGATTTTCCAAACTGATTGCTGGAATGCTGTACCTTGTGGGGTAAGAAAATCTAAATGCTGAAAATCGAGCTTTTCGCCTTGAAAATAGCGGTCTAAAATCTCACGTGTTTTGCAAAAAATTTCAAAAACGGTACCGCTTGTATTGCTTACGGGAATGAAATTTTCAAGCTTAGTGGTAGGCTGTTCTTCGTCAAACTCAATTGCAATCAGTCCATGTTCTTTAGCAAGAAGTAATAAATTGCCCACTGGAGAGGGGTAATATTGGTAGAAAATTGTCATAAAAATTCCAATAGAAAAGGCGTGTAATCAGTTTACACGCCCCTGTTTTGAAATACTATGCTAAATTCTGGTTAGAATTTGTAGTTAAGATTTAAGCCGTATAAGTAACCACTTGCACGTACTTTAAATGTTGCTCCGTCTTCACCAAAGCCAAATTTGGTACCATGTAAGTAAGCGAAGCCAACATCTGTTGATAAATTCGGCGTGAATTTATAGGTTGCACCCGCTGAGTACCACATACGGTTTGTATCTGGTATAGAAATCGATGGGTGGTTTACACTTGCACTGCGGTCATAAGCAAGACCTGCTCGTAATGTTAAATCTTGGGTTGCCTCATATGAAACACCCACTGCATAGCGGTTAGTATCGCGGAAGGCTTCATCTTTGTGCATATAGTGGAATTGGTTATCCATACTGTAAGCATCTAAAGTTTTTAAGCGAGACCATTCGGTGCGTTTCCAACTATATTGTACAGCAAAACGATCCGTTAATTTATGGTAACCTGAAAGTTCCCAGTAAGCAGGGAGGTTAAGGGTTAATTTACCATCACGCTCTTCGCCGTTGGTTGCAATCACAGAACCTAAGTTGGTTGAAAGTGCATTGCGATATTTACCGTTAAATTTCACATCTACCGCAGAATGGTAAGCTAAACCCCAACGGTTGTTTTCATTTGGCTCGTAAGCAAGACCAGCATTCCAACCGAATGACCATTTATCACCAGTGATACGGGTAACTTCAGTTTCTTTTGTGTATGAAGATAGCGATGTTGCAAGAGCGTTTAAGCTGTTTGCTGCTTGTGAAGCGGTTGTTCCAGCAGGAAATTGTGCAGCAATTGCTTGTAATTGCTTGTTAGCAGGTTGAGCAGCAGCTAAAGTAGTTAAGGATAATGATTGGTATGCAGTTGGAAGGCTTTGTAATGCTGTTGCAGCGGCTTGAGCACGTGTAGCACCTGCTTGAGCGACAGCTACTTGATCGCCTAATGTACGGCGAACTTCTGCTTTAGAATAAATTGCGTTTACACCCGCACCAAAGCTGAAGCCGTTGCCAATATTATAAGCACCACTTAGGTTAAAGTTGTGTGCTTGAAGTTCGGTTTGACCGCCTAATGTGCCTGCGTTGTAGCTATTACTATATTCTGTACTTAAACCAAAATTGACGTTATAGCCTAAACCTAAAGCAAATTTATCGTTAATTGGTGCAACAAAATAAGTATTTGGGATTAATGATGTTGGCACAACATTATTTTGGTTTGCAGAATTACCTAATTTAGTTTTGCCTTGAATGTGTAAATCGGTATCAACTAAAATGCCCCCCACAGACATTTCAGCCCCTTGGAATCTCGTCATTAATGCAGGGTTAGTTGCTATAACAGAAGCATTATCAGCAACGGCTGCATTACCCGCATATGCCATACCTAAGCCTGATGTTGAAACTTCTGCTAATTGGAATGCTGACGCATTTGCACCACCTGCGACTAATGTTAATGCTGATGCAAGCAATGTTTTAGAAAATCGAGACATGAACTATCCTTTAATAATTAAGTAAGAAATGATGAATAAGTAAAAAACGGGGAAATTCTACGAAGTGAAATTATTGATTGCAACTCCCAAAGGGAAATAAAGCAAGTGTTCCGACCAGTTGTAAGGGAACTTTTACCTACTTTTCTATTTCGTTTTAAGTTTAAATTTGCCTTCAAAACCTCTATAATAGTAGGGAAATTCCTTATCATTTGGTGAAACCTTTTAAAATGATAAGTTTAAATCAGTTCAATATACTTGACTAAAATAGTCAACTCCATCAAAATTCAGACACTTCCAATCTTTGATTGGATTTTTAATTAAATGAGGGCGAATTTATGAGATTAACGTCAAGAGGGCGTTATGCGGTGACAGCAATTTTAGATATTGCTATTCACGGTAAAAAAGAGCCTGTCAGTCTTGCGGATATTGCAGATCGTCAAGCTATCTCACTTTCTTATTTAGAACAGCTTTTTGCACAGCTTCGTCGTGAAGGTATTGTATATAGCGTACGTGGGCCAGGTGGCGGTTATAAGCTCGAAAAAGAGCCGAAAGAGATTACCGTTGGGATGATTATTGCAGCAGTGAACGAAAATGTGGACGTGACTAAATGTAAGGGAAGTGGTAATTGCCGTAACGATTCTCGTTGTTTAACTCATACGCTTTGGGAGCGTTTGGAAGATCAAATCGGGCAGTTCTTAAACACCGTATCGCTTGACGATTTAGTTCAAGAAAATGCGGATCACGATTGTGATAAATCTCATTGCCACGAGCACTAGCATCAGCACTAAAAGATAAGCAAAGATTTCATTAAAAATAACCGCTTTTAGCGAGTTAGGAGTAACTTAAAAAATGTCAGTAAAATTACCTATTTACTTAGATTATGCGGCAACTACGCCAATGGACGAACGCGTTGCCCAAAAAATGATGCAATATATGACCAAAGATGGCATCTTTGGTAACCCTGCTTCACGTTCGCACAAATTCGGTTGGGAAGCAGAAGAAGCGGTTGATGTTGCACGTAACCAAATCGCAGACTTAATCGGTGCTGATGCACGCGAAATCGTGTTCACTTCAGGTGCAACCGAGTCAGATAACCTTGCAATTAAAGGTGCGGCACACTTCTACCAAACTAAAGGTAAACACATCATCACCGTGAAAACTGAACACAAAGCGGTGTTAGATACTTGCCGTCAGCTAGAACGCGAAGGCTTTGAAGTGACTTACTTAGACCCAGAAGAAGATGGCTTGCTTGATTTAGAAAAATTCAAAGCAGCTATTCGTCCAGATACTATCTTGGTTTCTGTTATGCACGTGAATAACGAAATGGGTGTGATTCAAGACATCGCGGCAATCGGTGAAATCTGCCGTGCTAACAAAATCATTTTCCACGTTGATGCAACGCAATCTGTGGGTAAAGTGCCAGTAAATGTTCATGAATTAAAAGTAGATTTAATGTCATTTTCAAGCCACAAATTATACGGACCAAAAGGTATCGGCGGTTTATACGTTTGCCGTAAACCACGAGTGCGTTTAGAAGCGATTATTCACGGTGGTGGTCATGAGCGTGGTATGCGTTCAGGTACATTGCCAGTTCACCAAATCGTGGGGATGGGTGAAGCATACCGTATCGCAAAAGAAGAGATGACCGAAGAAATGGCACGCTTAACTAAGTTACGTGACCGCCTATATAACGGCTTCAAAGATATTGAAGAAGTGTATGTAAACGGCTCAATGGAACCAGGTAAACGTGTAGGCTCAAACTTAAACATTAGCTTCAACTTCGTAGAAGGCGAGTCATTAATGATGGCATTACGCGATATTGCAGTTTCATCTGGTTCAGCTTGTACTTCTGCAAGTTTAGAGCCTTCTTATGTGTTACGTGCTATCGGTCGTGATGATGAATTAGCTCACAGCTCAATTCGCTTCACATTAGGTCGTTGGACAACGGAAGAAGAAATTGACTACACTATCGAATTAGTGAAAAAAGCGATTGTGAAATTACGTGATCTTTCTCCACTTTGGGAAATGTTCAAAGAAGGCGTAGATTTAAGTAAAATTGAGTGGAATCACCACTAATAAGATCAATTTCCCTCTTTATTAAAGAGGGATTTAGGGAGATTTGAAAAAAATATCAACATCGGACAAATCTCCCCTACTCCCTCTTTACTAAAGAGGGGAACTAAATAGAGGAAAATATAAAATGGCATACAGTGAAAAAGTAATCGATCACTACGAAAATCCACGTAACGTAGGTACATTCGACAAAGAAGCATCAGACATCGGTACAGGTATGGTTGGTGCACCTGCGTGTGGTGATATCTTACGCTTACAAATCAAAGTAAACGATGCTGGCATTATCGAAGATGCACGCTTTAAAGCCTACGGTTGTGGTTCTGCAATCGCTTCAAGCTCACTGATTACCGAATGGGTAAAAGGTAAATCTTTAGAAGAAGCGGGTGCAATTAAAAACAGCGACATCGCAGAGGAGTTAGAATTACCGCCTGTGAAAGTTCACTGCTCAATTCTTGCAGAAGATGCAATCAAAGCAGCAATCGCAGATTACAAAGAAAAACAAGGTAAATAATTTAACAAGCGGTTGATTTTGCAAAAATTTTGCGAATTAAGACCGCTTGTATTTTGTAGGGTGTGTCAGCTTGTCGACACACGCCTTTCATATGTGAAACGATGTTTCACACACTACAATGTTTCGTAAAATATGATTTTCTTCATTTAAGATATTAGGAATATATTATGGCAATTACATTAACAGAAACCGCCGCAAACCGCGTGCGCACTTTCCTTGAAAATCGTGGTAAAGGCATTGGCTTACGCTTAGGCGTGAAAACCTCGGGCTGTTCAGGATTGGCGTATGTGTTGGAATTCGTTGATGTATTAAATGAAGATGATCAAATATTCGAGCAACACGGCATAAAAGTGATTGTGGACGAAAAAAGCCTCACTTACCTTGATGGCACGGAGTTAGATTTTGTGAAGGAAGGCTTAAATGAAGGCTTTAAATACAGCAACCCAAATGTAAAAAATGAATGCGGTTGTGGTGAGAGTTTTAATGTTTAGGAGGCTATGATGATTAATGCCTTTTCCCTTTTCGGTTTGCCTGTGCAATTTCAGGTAGATCAAACCGCACTTTCGGCACGTTATTTAGAGCTACAAAAAGAGCTTCATCCAGATAATTACGCAAGTAGCTCTACAGCCGAGCAACGTCTTGCAATTGAAAAATCGGCTGATGTAAACCAAGCATTAAATGTGCTGAAAGATCCAATTTTGCGTGCCGAAGAGATTATTAAGATTGAAACGGGGGTAGAGAAAAACCTCGAAGAAAAAAGTATGCGAGATGTTGAATTCCTGATGCAACAGATGGAATGGCATGAAACCCTTGAAAGCATTGAACATAAAAAAGATGAAGAGGCTTTAACTCATTTTCTAAAACAGATTAAAGCCGAGCAGAAAAAAGTTTTAATTGAATTAGAAGAAACGTTAAATCAAAAAAATTGGCAGCAGGCAAACGCATTAACAGATCGTTTGCGTTATTTTAAAAAGCTGATTATTCAGATTGAGAAGGTTGAAGAGCAGTTTTTTGAAATGTAATCTTGCGTAGGGGCGGGGTTTATCCCCGCCAGTATGATATTGAATTTATAGGGCGGGGATAAATCCCGCCCCTACGGTTAGCCTTATCAAGCGATCGATTTTTAGAGATATTTTACTGATGAAAACCCTAGAAGAATTATTAGATAAAAATTCAGCGTGGTTGATTTTGCGTGATTGGTTTACTCAAGCAAAAAATCACTACGAAATTTTAGCTAGCTACCCTGAAGATGCGGCTGCTGCGTTAGTTGGAATGCAACTACCGACCCGTTCACCGCTTGGTGCGATTGTGTATGAGACAGGGGGTGTGTTAATTGATTACGGTTGGTTACGTATTTTAGGTTCAGGCAACGAAAAATTACCGCGCGGTTTATTTGATTGGAACTTCGGCAAAACTTTCAAACAATCGGGCGAGCAACCCAGCTACTTATTAGTAGCAGATGATGCAATTGGTGGTTACTTTGCTATTAACGCAGGCAGTTTAGGCGATAAAATTGGGCAAGTGTATTATCATCATCCGAAAAAGAAAACATGGGAACTGTTGAACTTAGGCTATTCTGAATTTTTAGGCTGGGCATTATCAGGCGATTTAAACGATTTCTACCAAGATTTACGTTGGGATAATTGGCAAAATGATATTAAAGAACTGCAAGGTCATCAAGTGTTAGAGCTTGAAAGCAAAATCGCTGTTCCTGTGGAACGCCACTATCAAGGTGTGTTTGCTCCTGAAAATATGAGTTATTCAGTAGCCTAAAATAAATTAAAACAAGAAATAGAGAAGAGATAATAATGGCATTACTTCAAATCGCTGAACCAGGGCAAACTGCCGCACCGCACCAAGCACGCTTGGCGGTGGGGATTGATCTTGGAACAACGAATTCATTGGTCGCAACGGTACAAAGTGGCACTGCAACCGTGTTGTTAGATGAAAAAGAGAGGGCGTTAGTGCCGTCGGTGGTGCATTATGCTGAAAATGAGAAAACTGTGGGCATAGAAGGCTTTGACTTTTCAGCCGTTGATCCGCAAAACACCGTGATTTCAGCTAAACGCTTAATTGGGCGTTCGCTTGCCGATGTGCAAAAACGCTACCCTGATTTACCTTATCAATTTGTGGCGAGCGATAACGGCTTACCGTTAATCCAAACTAAACAAGGTAATAAAAGCCCTGTGGAAGTATCAGCAGATATTTTGGCACACTTAAACCGCTTTGCTGAACAACGTTTAGCGGGCGAATTATCGGGCGTAGTCATTACCGTGCCTGCTTATTTTGATGATGCTCAACGTCAAAGCACCAAAGATGCGGCACGTTTAGCAGGTTTGAATGTATTGCGTTTATTAAATGAACCAACTGCCGCTGCGATTGCTTACGGCTTAGATAGCGGTCAAGAAGGCATTATTGCGGTTTATGATTTAGGTGGCGGCACATTCGATATTTCGATTTTACGTTTAAGCCGTGGTGTGTTTGAAGTGTTGGCAACGGGCGGTGATACGGCTCTCGGGGGCGATGACTTCGACCTCTTATTAGCAAATTGGATTGCTGAACAAGCAGGTGTGCAACCACAAAATGCGAATGAACAACGTGAACTATTAACCCTTGCCACTCAAACCAAAATTGCCCTTTCACAAGCGGTCGAAACTGAAGTGAAATTTGCAAATTGGGCAGGCACAGTCAGCCGTTTACAATTTAATGAGCTAATTCAACCGCTTGTCAAACGTTCGCTCATGACCTGCCGCCGAGCGTTGAAAGATGCAGGCGTGGAAGGTGAAGAGATCCGCGAAGTCGTGATGGTTGGCGGTTCAACCCGCGTACCATTTGTGCGTGAGCAAGTCGGTGAGTTCTTTGGTAAAACGCCATTAACGTCGATTGATCCAGATAAAGTGGTTGCCCTTGGTGCAGCCATTCAGGCGGATATTTTGGTCGGCAATAAGCCTGATGCGGATATGTTATTGTTAGACGTTGTGCCGCTTTCGCTTGGTATTGAAACGATGGGCGGTTTGGTGGAAAAAATCATTCCACGCAATACCACTATTCCTGTGGCACGAGCCCAAGAGTTTACTACCGCTAAAGATGGGCAAACAGCGATGTCGGTTCATGTTCTACAAGGTGAGCGTGAATTGGTGGAAGATTGCCGTTCACTCGGTCGCTTTACCTTACGCGGCATTCCGCCGATGGTGGCAGGTGCGGCAACCATTCGCGTGACTTATCAAGTCGATGCTGATGGTTTGTTGAGCGTAACAGCAATGGAAAAATCGACCAAAGTGCAGGCTTCGATTCAGATAAAACCATCTTATGGCTTAACCGATGAAGAAGTGACCCAGATGATCAAGTCTTCAATGGCAAATGCCAAAGAAGATATGGAAGCCCGCCAGCTTGCAGAGCAGCGTGTAGAAGCTGATCGTGTGATTGATACTGTGATTTCAGCTCTCCAAGAAGATGGGGCGGAAGTACTTTCCATTGAAGAATTTAAAGCCATTGAAGCGGAAATTCAAAAGTTGATTGATTTAAAACAAGGTTCAGATAGAGCAGCGATTGCCCAAGGGATTAAAGAGCTTGACTATGCTACCCAAGCATTCGCAGCAAAACGAATGAATTTATCAATTCAAAAAGCATTAGCGGGTAAAGCCGTTGATGAGATTATTTAAAAGAGGATAATATGCCAAAAGTAGTTTTTCTTCCCCATGAAGAATTTTGCCCAGAGGGTATGGTTGTTGAAGCCAATGAAGGCGATAATTTATTAGAAGTGGCACACAATGCTGGCGTGGAAATTCACCATGCGTGCGATGGTTCTTGTGCTTGCACGACTTGCCACGTAGTAATTCGTGAAGGGTTTGATTCTTTAAACGAAAGCTCAGATCAAGAAGAAGATATGTTGGACAAAGCTTGGGGCTTAGAAATGGAAAGCCGTCTAAGTTGCCAATGTGTGATTGGTGATGAAGACTTAGTGGTCGAGATTCCAAAATATAACCTTAACCACGCAAATGAGGCTGCACACTAATGAAATGGACTGATGTACAAGATATTGCGTGGGCGTTGTACGATCGCGATCCTGATTTAAACCCAGTAACCGTGCGTTTTACCGATATGCATCAATGGATCTGCGAATTAGAAGAGTTTGATGACGATCCTGAAGGTTCTAACGAATCAATCCTTGAGGCGATTTTGCTGAAGTGGATTGAAGAGTATGAATAGATAAGAAAAATGCTTTTACTAAATGGTAAAAGCATTTTTTTTATAGCAATAGT
Organism: Pseudohaemophilus parahaemolyticus; assembly: GCF_938021905.1. Taxonomy (GTDB): domain Bacteria; phylum Pseudomonadota; class Gammaproteobacteria; order Enterobacterales; family Pasteurellaceae; genus Haemophilus_A; species Haemophilus_A parahaemolyticus_B. Next base: position 247 of record NZ_CALIFA010000070.1, on the reverse strand, counting down.
AGGCAGAAGAGTTGGTTTTTTGGACTAACTTTAATTGATAATTTCGCTGTTTAAATAATATTTTAGCCTATTAGTCGTATATTTCTATTATGCTCTTTTCGCATAGTTATGGAATAACATTCACTAACGAACTACAAGGAATTATGGTAGGTAGGAATACGAAAGAGTGTAAAAGAGAAGAAAAATTTGAATTGGTCCCCCCTACCGGACTTGAACCAGTGACCAAGCGATTATGAGTCGCCTGCTC
>NZ_CALIFA010000069.1:0-2518 GCF_938021905.1 Pseudohaemophilus parahaemolyticus | reverse complement strand
AATCTAAGAAAAAAGTCACGAAAAAAGCGAAGAAGAAATAACGAGGTTCTTTTCAGGTGGCATAAGATCTTGACTTATGCCATCAATACAAAGAAATTAATTAATATTCTTAAGCCTTTCAAAATAGTCTACAATTGCCTGAACGGCTATTCTTACTTTTTCCGACTGTACGCGTTGAAGCGTAACCAAATACATCGGGTTTTTTGGCAATTCCCATTCTGGCAAAAGTTGCACAAGTGTGCCATCAGCAAGCTCTTTTTCTATCTCAATGATAGGCTGAATAGAAATGCCTAAACCTTGTAGCGTTAAGTCTCGGCTTGCCAAAAGTGTATTGGTTTTAATACGATAATTAGGTTTAATATGAGCTTTGCCTAAAGGGCTAGAAAATTGTAAATAGTCGGGATCAAGTGAAGCAAAATAAATCCAATCCAATTGATACAGCTCATTGGGCGTTTGTGGCAAAAAATGCTTTTTGAGGTAATCTTTATGTGCCACGATGGCTAGTTTCACATCATAAATATGACGGGCGATCATATTGTCTTCCAATGCACGTGTGCCGATACGTAAGGCGATGTCTATCCTTTCTTCAATTAAATCAACCGCTTCATCCTTAAAAGAAAGATCCATGTTGAAATCAGAATGTTCTTCCAAAATCAGCTTTAAGGCTTGAATAAGCGGGGAGCGGGTTAAACCTGAAGGGCAAGAAATTCTGAGCGTACCTGTTGGAGAAGATCGCAACAGCTCGACGCTTTTTACTGCATTTTCGGCACTTTTCTGCATTTGGTTGGCATGTTGATAAAAGGCTTCACCTGCTTCTGTAAGCGATATTTTGCGGGTGGTGCGATTTAATAATTTAATTTTGAGTTGCTGTTCTAGCTTTTGGATCGACTGGGTAATTGCAGATGGCGTCATCGCCAACTTTTCTGCTGCAGCCTGCATTGAACCTTGTTCAATCACGGTCACAAAAACCGACATTGCTTTAAAATCATTCATCTTGCGTACTTTATATTATTAAGCTGAGCTAAAAAGTTTATTTAGAAAAAGCGGAATGATCAAGCAGAAAGATTCAATTACAATGCACGCTATATTTTTTGTTATATTTCTTTAACTTTATTAGGAAACATTATGAATCAAGTATTTGAAAAATTCGAAAAACTTAGCCCAGTAGTATTTTTATTAGCACGAGTGGTTATCGGCTATATGTTCTTATTACACGGTACAGCGAAATTCTTTGAATTTCCCTTCTCAATGACAGGAGGAAACGGTAGTGTTCCTCTGTTCTCAATGTATGGGGTAGGCGGTATCTTAGAAATCGGCGGCGGCTTATTATTAGCATTAGGCTTATTCACTCGCCCCATTTCATTCTTGTTAGCTGGTCAAATGGCATATGCCTATTTCTTTATTCATGTGACACCAGAAACGGTATTAGATCCGTTATCAAACAAAGGCGAAATAGCAATTATGTATTGTATGGCATTCTTACTTTTCTTAGTGAAAGGTGCAGGTTCTTTATCATTAGATGCAAAATTAGCGAATAAATAGACCGCTTATTGAGACTTTACAAACAAAGATCACTTTCATTTCAAAAACAAAACCCAATCACTGTAAAAAATGATTGGGTTTTTTATTTTTCTATAAATTGAGCACTTGTTCGTTAGAAATTAATTTGCATTTTAATTTGTCCAAATTTTTGTTTTTCTAACTGCTTGCCTTTTGTAATACCGCCATTTATATCAAATAAAATATTACGATATTTAAATTTAAGCCCTGCATTATATTGCTGTTGGTTTTCAACATTATAAGCAAAATCATATCCATTCACATTAATTTCGCCATTACCTTGATTTGCATCATATCGAGCAGACAAAATCGGTGTAATTGAAAGCTCACCTAAGTTATAGGTGTAACTTAAATCAAGTTGAGCAAAAGCCGTTTTTACAGATATTAGGTTTACTTTAATGCGATCTTGATCTAATGCAAAAGCCGAGCTTGATAAGTAGCTATAACGAACACCTACTATTGGTGTAATACCAAAATTGCCAACATTAAAGACTTTGCCAGCCGTTAAGCCTACTTGTGCTGTGTGATGATCAAATTTCGCATTATTATTAATTTGTAAGTTGTTTTGGAACTTGCCATAACCTAAATCTAACGCCCAATACCAATCATCGGCAGAATATTTAGAATAGACATTCACTTGTGCCAAAGTATTTTTACTAGTTGCCTGATCAAAGTTATTACTATTACGAACATAAGTAAATATGCCACCTAATTTTAGATTTCCCGTTACCGCTTTATCCCATCCAAGTTGAGTTTGTGAACTTTGGGAACTAAAACGATGATATTGACTTGAGGAATAATTTTCGTTCATTGAAGTATTAGATACCCAAACGTTATATTGCCCCTCATTATCCATTTCTAGCTGATTAATATGTTGAGAAATCGCTTTACCTACATTTAATACAACAAATTGTGCTTTTGCCATTGCATCAGAAATTACCGCATTTGTGTTTGTACT
>NZ_CALIFA010000068.1:0-66712 GCF_938021905.1 Pseudohaemophilus parahaemolyticus | reverse complement strand
TTCAAGTGTTAGCGGCAAACGAAACCGCACCACTTGCGGTAGCGAAACTCGTTGGCAATGCAGAATTACTCGTGCCAATGGCTGGCTTTATTAATAAAGAAGCAGAGCTTGCGCGTTTAACCAAAGAGATTGAAAAATATCAAAACGAAGTTAAACGCATCGAAAGCAAACTCAGCAATGAAGCTTTCGTGGCTAAAGCACCAGAAGCAGTGATTGCGAAAGAACGTGAAAAACAAGCAGAATACCAATCTGGATTAGAAAAAATCCAAGAGCAGTATAAGGCGATTGAGGCGCTGTAATTGAAAAATAAGGGCAAATAGATCTGCCTCAAAAAATTAGATTGTTACTTAAAGGACTGTTGTCGACATTGTATCGGGTTCAGTCCTTTTAATTTTAATTGGGTTCATTCGCCCAGAAATTTACCATTTCTGTATTATCCAAATAATTTCCTTTTTACGACATACTTTTGAAACTCTATTTTTCGCTAATTATCTAGGCATTCGATCATTAAAATCAACCGTTAATGCTTCAAATGGACTATTTAGGTAAAGTATTGGAATAAAAATCTGGCAAAAGATCCAGATTCCTGTGTGGTTGTGGGATAGAGCCCCGTTAGTGTTTCACGGAAATGTATTATTAGGTTTATTAAGATTGTCACCCTAGTCTATTTTTTGTATAATTCTACCCCTTTATACTAAAATTCCTAGAATCGCAAATCGTTGGAGTAACAAATGGCTCGTGTAACTGTTCAAGAAGCTGCTGAAATTATCGGCAACCGTTTTGATTTAATTTTAATTGCGGCACGTCGTGCAAGACAAATCCAGCTTCACATTCGTGAGGCATTAGTGCCAGAAGAAAATGATAAGCCAACTGTAATTGCTTTAAGAGAAATTGAAGAAGGCTTAATCAATGGCGAAATTATGGATCAGTTTGATAATCAACAAGCTGTTCAACAAGACATCGCAGAAAAAGAAGCAATTTCATTCTTAGCAGACGTTCAAGCAAACGCTTAATTAAAATTTATAAATTCCTGAAATGGATAATGGACAATTAAAACGCAAGCGGTTAAATTAACCATATCAATTGCAATTTATTGTCCATTATTCATTTTTAATGTTGGGGGTATAGTGTATCTTTTCGAACCATTAGATCGCATAATTCGTCAGTATTTGCCAGCCGATAAAATTGAGCTGGTCAAACGTGCTTTTGTTGTTGCGAGAGACGCCCATGAGGGGCAAACTCGCTCAAGCGGTGAGCCCTACATTACGCACCCTGTTGCCGTTGCAGGCATTATTGCGGAAATGAAACTCGACCACGAAGCCGTGATGGCGGCGCTTTTACATGATGTAATTGAAGATACGCCTTATACCGAGGAACAACTTGCAGCCGAATTTGGCAAAAACGTTGCCGAAATTGTGCAAGGGGTTTCTAAACTCGATAAATTAAAATTCCGCACTCGCCAAGAAGCACAAGTGGAGAACTTCCGCAAGATGATTTTGGCGATGACCAAAGACATTCGCGTGGTATTAATCAAACTTGCCGACCGTACTCATAATATGCGAACACTTGGCTCATTACGCCCAGATAAACGTGTTCGCATTGCCAAAGAGACGCTCGAAATTTACAGCCCACTTGCCCACCGTTTAGGCATTACACATCTGAAAAACGAGTTGGAAGATCTCTGTTTCAAAGCGATGTATCCGCACCGTTATAATGTGCTGAAAATGGCGATTGAAATAGCACGCGGTACTCGTCAAGACTTGCTTGCCACCATTTCGCACGAACTGGAAAGTCGCCTGAAAGAAGCAGGCATTCCTGCGCGTATTTACGGGCGTGAAAAACATCTTTACACCCTTTATCACAAGCTCCGCCAACGCGATCAACGTTTCCGTTCAATTTTGGATATTTATGCGTTCCGCGTGGTGGTAGATGATGTGGACAATTGCTACCGAGCATTGGGGCGGGTGCACGCTCTGTATAAACCGCGTCCGTATCAAGTGCGAGACTACATTGCCGTGCCGAAAAGTAACGGCTATCAATCGATCCATACCTCAATGATTGGGCATAAAGGTCTGCCGATTGAGGTGCAAATTCGCACCGAAGAGATGGATCAAATGGCAGAACTTGGTGTGGCGGCATTCTGGCAATATAACGATGAGCAAATTCACGCAACCAGCGTGCAACAAAAAGCACAAAAATGGCTACAAAGCATCATCGAATTGCAACAAAGTGCGGGAAATGCAGAAGAGTTTATTGAAAGCGTGAAATCGGAGCTGTTCTCAAATGACATTTACGTCTTCACGCCAAAAGGCAGAATTGTAGAATTGCCTGCAAAATCGACCGCTATCGACTTCGCTTATGCGGTGCATTCAGATATTGGTGATCACTGTGTGGGCGCGATTGTGGATCGTCAGCCATATCCAATCTCACAACCGTTACAATCTGGTCAAACGATTGAAATTTTAACTGAAACAGGTCGTTACCCAAGCTCAAGTTGGTTGAATTTTGCAGTGAGTGCTAAAGCACGTTCGAAAATCAAACAGGCCTTAAAACAACTTAATGCTTTGGATGAAGCTTTAGAAACTGAAGAGCCTGAGAATCTGAATGTAGAATTAGTGTTGGAAATCAAAGATCAACCAGGTGTGTTGGCAAGCCTTACCAATACCATTGCATCTCTTAATAGTAACATTGGTTCGGTGCAAAGTTACCCAATTGAAAACGGTAATTATCAAGTGAAATTACAGATTTCGGTTACTGATAATGCTCATCTTTACGTGGTTATTCAACGATTAACCAAGTTAAGTGGTGTGGTGAAAGTCGATAAGCGTTAATCAAATTTTCAAGCGGTTAAATTTGTAAAACATATTGCACATTCGACCGCTTGCATTTTCTTTTAAATATTCATCTCTTGGAACAGATTTAATTTATCTGGCACTAAATAAACCAGCTCTCCCAGTTGATAATTCCCTGCCAAATAATTCTCTTTCGTTAAAATCACCTCAATCGGTTGTTCAGTTTGTGGACTTTCCACTTCAATGCGCACAATAAACCCTATGGCATTGATATGTTGAATAATGCCACTTGCGAGGGCGTTCTCGGCACGCTTGGAAAGGGTAAGTTCGTAAGGGCGAATGTAAGCAGTGGCTGCTTGATTTTCGACCGCTTGGGTAGCATTGGCGTGAGGTTGCAAGTTGTGGGCGAATTCGCCAACCACCAAATTTCCCTGATCGATATGCCCGTGAAACACATTTACATCACCGACAAATTGGGTCACAAAAGGCGTTTGTGGTGCGTGGTAAATCTGGTTCGGTTCGTCGATTTGTTCCACTTGCCCTTTGTTCATCACCACAATGCGATCCGACATATCCAAGGCTTCGTCCTGATCGTGGGTCACAAAAATGCTGGTGACGTTGAGTTCGTGTTGTAGCTCGCGTAACCAGCGGCGGAGTTCTTTTCTAACCTGTGCATCAAGGGCACCGAAAGGTTCATCAAGCAGTAAGACTTTAGGTTGAACAGCAAGAGAACGTGCTAAAGCAATACGTTGTTTTTGTCCGCCTGAAAGTTGATTCGGGTAAGCATTTGCCAGCCAGTCCAGTTTAACTAACTTTAAAAGTGCGGTCACTTTTTCTGAAATTTCTTCCTTAGTTAGACGTTCATTTCTAGGTTTAACTTGCAAACCAAATGCCACATTTTCAAAAACAGTCATATTTTGGAACAAGGCGTAATGCTGGAAGACAAACCCCACGCCTCGTTGATTCGCAGAAAGTTTAGTCACCTCTTTATCACCGAATATAATCTTCCCACTGTCGGCAAATTCAAGCCCAGCAATAATGCGCAGCAGGGTGGTTTTTCCACAACCACTGGGACCGAGCAAAGCGGTAAGTTGGTTTTCGGGGAAAGTTAAATTTATGTTTTTCAGGGCGTGGAAAGCACCAAAATGTTTTTCTAAATTCTCAATAATAATGGTCATTTGTTGTTCCTATTGTTGTGCTGTTCGTTGCAATGATTTCTCAAGTTTCTTTCGTTGTATGAGGTTGATGATATTTTGTAATCCCAACGTTCCCACGGCAATAAGGGCAAGCAAACTAGCGCAGGCAAATGCGGCGATAAATTGGTATTCGTTGTAACTGATTTCAACAAACAGCGGAATCGTATTGGTGAGTCCGCGAATATGACCAGACACTACGCTCACTGCGCCGAATTCTCCCATGGCGCGGGCGTTACTTAAGATAATGCCGTAAATAAGTGCCCATTTCATTTTGGGCAAAGTGACTTTCCAGAAAATTTGCCAAGTGGATGCGCCTAAAATCAAGGCGGCTTGTTCTTCGCTGTTACCTTGGGTGGATAAGGTGGGAATAAGCGATTTGGCAATGAGCGGAAAGGTAACGAAAAGCGTCACAATTACGATGCTTGGGGTGGCGAACATAAAACGGATATTGTGTTCGGAGAGCCACGTACCAAATAATCCATCCATACCAAAAATCAATAAAAACATTAATCCCACCACAACAGGTGAAATGGAAAACGGCAGGTCTAAAAGTGCAGTCAAAAAACTTTTACCTTTGAAATCAAAATAGGCAATTGTCCACGCCATTACCACGCCGATAAAGACATTTATAGGCAATACAATTAAGGCGACTTTTATCGTGAGCCAAATGGCGGCAAGGGCTTCTTCGTTGGTAAGCGCTTCAAAGAATAGTCGAAAACCTTGTTCCAAGGCGTAATAAAACACGGTGAAAAGCGGCAGTAAAAGCACAATGAAGAACAAGCTCAATGCAATGCCAATTAACGCCCATTTTTGCCAAGTTTTGCTTTCCATTTTTCTTCTCCTATCTTATCGGGCTAATCCGTTTTGCCACTTTCCACTGGGCGAAATTAATCAGCAAAATCAGTAAAAAAGAGATGGCTAACATCAACAACGCCACAACAGAAGCACCTTGTACATCGTAAAGATCGAGCTTTGACATAATAATCAGGGGCGCAATTTCCGAGACAAGTGGTACATTGCCGGAAATAAAAATCACCGAGCCATATTCACCGAGGGAGCGGGCAAAGCCCATTCCTGCGCCGCCAATCATGGCTGGGAGAAGGCTGGGGATTATCACACGAAAAAGTGTCGTGATTTTATTCGCACCTAGAATATGGACGGCTTCTTCAAAGCTGGGATCCAGATTCGCCAGCACCGGTTGAATGGCTCGCACGATGAAAGGTAGGCTGACAAAAATTAAAGCAATTGCAATGCAGCTTGGTGTGTAGGCGAGCTGAAGCCCCCATCTCGCAAGCGCTTCACCAATTAGCCCTGTTGGTGCATAAAGCGAGGCAAGGGCAATGCCAGCAACGGCTGTCGGTAGTGCAAAAGGTAAATCAATAAAGGCATTGACCAAGGATTTTCCCGGAAAATCGTAACGAACTAAAATCCAGGCTAATAAAAAGCCAAAAATCAGGTTAATGATTGTGGCGACAAACGCCATTTTGAAGGAAAGCAAAATAGAGGCGATGACGCGATCACTGGTGATAATTTGCCAAATTTGACCGATTTCCAACTGTAATGCACTCCATATCAATAGCACTAGAGGCAAAATTACCATCGAACCTAACCAGCCCAATGTGATAAATAAGCCTCGTTTAAAACCGGGTAACACCATTTTCATTCTTACCTCTTTTTCAATCCTTTACAAAAATATGGCAAAAAATAACCGCTCTTTCTTAAAACACAAAGAACAGAAAACTATTTATTATGCATTTTTAGAATATATGCATCACAATAAAGATCAAGTATATTCAATTTAGTTATAACAGAAGCATTTAAATTATTTAACCCGCAAAAAAATTTAGGTTATAAATTCGTCCATTGAAATTCCCAGTCAGCAACTTATAGGAGGACAGTATGAAAAAAATCGCATCAATTTTGGCGCTGTCCTTGTTAATAGGCGGCATTTTTTGGAGAGAAAGCACGGAGCAAAAATCCGTGTTACTTAACGTTTCTTACGATGTAATCCGCGATTTTTACAAAGAATACAACCCGCAATTTCGCCAAGCCTTTGCCCCAGATTTAATGATTTCGCAATCCCACGGTGGTGCGAGTAAACAAGTACTTGCGGTGCTCAATGGTTTGCCGGCAGATGTCGTGACCTTGACGCAAAGTAACGATGTGGATGCGCTTGCGAAAAAAGGCTTAGTGGCACAAAACTGGCGCAAGGTCTTGCCAAATGGCGCGGTGCCTTTTGGCTCGGTAATGGTGTTGTTGGTAAAGAAAGGAAATCCAAAACAGATCAAAGACTGGGCGGATTTAACCCGTGCCGATGTAAGAGTGGTATTTGCCAACCCAAAAACTTCGGCAAATGGGCGTTTTGCTTATCTTTCCGCCTTGGCATATGCCGAACAACATACATCAGATTCGCAGGCGTTTATGGTGAATTTATTAAAGAATGTGCCTGTGCTAGAAGCCGGTGCACGTAGTGCCAGCATTGCATTTACGCAACGCAATATCGGCGATGTGTTAATTGCACCAGAAAACGAAGCTGCGCTTGCCGCCAAAACCCTTGGAAATGAGAGTTTTGAAGTGGTTTATCCAAGCCTTACCGCTTACACGCCAGTGTATGTGGCGGAAGTAACTAAGAACACAGCACAATATGGTTTGCATCAACAAGCACACGCTTATTTGACTCATTTATGGTCAGAGCAAGCACAGCAGTTGGCGGTAGAAAATTTTTTCCGCCCGACGAATGCAAAAGTATTGGAAAAAACGACCGCTCTTTTTCCAAACGTAAACAGCTTCGATGTAAATGAGACCTTTGGGGATTGGAACAAGATTAACCAAACTTATTTTGTGGATAACGCACGTTTTGATCGTGAATATATCGCCGCTCAACAGGCGAAAGAAGGAGTGAAGTAATGAACTATTTTCCGCTTTTTGCTGACCTTGCCGGTCGCGCCGTTTTAGTGGTGGGCGGCGGCTCGGTGGCTACTCGCAAGGTGAATTTGCTGCTGCAAGCGAATGCGCAAGTTCGTATTGTGGCAAAAAAATTAAACGCTAAATTAACCGCACTTGAGGCGGAAAATAAGATTTTATGGATCGCCAAAGAGTTCAATGCTGAACAAATCCGCACCGCTTTTTTTGTGATTGCGGCAACCAATGATGAAGCTTTAAATCACCGCATTTTTCACCTCGCGGAAAGCCAACATAAATTGGCAAATGTGGTGGACGACCAACCTTATTGCAGTTTTATTTTCCCTTCTATTATCGACCGCAGTCCAATTCAAATCGCCATTTCCAGCGCCGGCAAAGCCCCTGTACTTGCCCGTTTGTTGCGTGAAAAACTAGAAGCCTTATTGCCACAATCATTAGGCGATATGGCAGAAATTTCGGGCAAATGGCGGGAGGTGGTGAAAGCCAAATTACACTCTGTCACCGAACGCCGCCGTTTTTGGGAAAAAGCCTTTAATGGGCGTTTTGCTAGCCTTGTAAAAAGCCAACAACAAGAAAAAGCCGAACAAACATTGGCAATTCAATTGGAACAAGATTACCAAGGCGGTTTTGTCTCTTTAGTAGGCGCAGGGCCGGGCGATGCCGGTTTATTGACGCTCAATGGTTTACAAGAAATCCAACAGGCAGATGTGGTGCTTTACGATGCATTAGTCTCTGATGAAATCCTATCCCTCATTCGCCGTGATGCCGATCGTATTTTCGTGGGAAAACGTGCGAAAGGCGATTGCGTGCCGCAAGAAGAAACCAATGCATTATTAGTTAAACTTGCCCAACAAGGCAAACGTGTGGTGCGATTAAAAGGCGGCGATCCTTTTGTGTTCGGACGTGGCGGCGAAGAGTTAGAAGTGTTGGCTGAACATCAAATTCCGTTTTCCGTCGTGCCAGGCATTACCGCCGGCATTGGAGCAACCGCTTATGCAGGCATTCCGCTCACACACCGAAATTATGCGCAAAGTGCGATTTTCGTCACAGGTCATCGCAAAGCGGATGCCTCCGACATAGAATGGCAAACCTTGGCTCGCAGCCATCAAACCTTAGTGATTTATATGGGCACGCTCAAAGCGGCATTGATTTCCAACCGTTTGCAACAATACGGGCGTGCTGCCGATACACCGATTGCGATCATTAGCCAAGGCACACAACTGACACAAAAAACCACCATTGGCACGCTTGCAAATCTTGCGGAACTTGCAGAAACCGCCCCTACACCGGCATTAATTGTGGTGGGTGAAGTGGTGAAATTGCACGAACAATTGGTGTGGTTTGGCGAAGAGAGCGAGGAAAAACGTCTCCAAAAACAACCACACTTTACGCTTGATAGTTTAAGTGTTGAGAAAGTGGCGTAGGGGAAGAGGATGGCTTTTTTAAAACCTACGTTCTGGCAAATCCCGCTTGTGGCGTTAGATACACAAACCGCATTGAGTGAAAAAACTGAGGTGTTAAAACAACGCTTAAAGCACATTGCTGAGAATCATCAAAATGCCCGCTTTGCCAGCAGCCTTGCCGTGGAAGATATGGTCATTACCGATGTAATTGCGCGTGAATATCTCAATATCTGCATTTTCACGTTAGATACCGGATTGCTTCACGCAGAAACCTTGGCGTTGCTTGATAAGCTGGATCAGGTTTATCCGAACATTCATATCGAACGCTTTCAACCGAATCAAGCCGATGCTGATCGTTATGTAGAGAGCAAAGGCAAATTTGCCTTTTATGAAAGCGTGGAATTACGCCGTGAATGTTGCCATATCCGCAAAATTGAACCTTTAAATCGTGCGATCCAAGGTGCAGATGCATGGCTAACTGGACAACGCCGCGAACAATCCGCCACACGAACCGAATTACCTTTTGCCGAACAAGATAAAAGCCGAGGCATCGACAAATACAACCCGATTTTTGATTGGTCGGAAAACGATGTGTGGGCATATATTCTGGCAAACAACGTCCCTTATAACGATTTATACCACCAAGGTTTCCCGAGTATCGGCTGCGATCCTTGCACCCGCCAAGTGAAAGAAGGTGAAGATATCCGCACCGGAAGATGGTGGTGGGAGAGTAAGGATTCGAAAGAATGTGGGCTGCATAAGTAACTATATTTCCCTCACCAGCTTGCGGGAGAGGGTGGAGAAAATCTGTAGGATTTTCGGAGGGAGAGGGGAAATTTATATCGCCCCCCTCTCTGCCTCCAAGTGCTGAACGCACTTTACGGCTGTCTCTCTCCCGCAAGCGGGCGAGAGGAAAATTTATCACATCATAATAAAGAGAACACAACAAGGAATAACATCATGACCAAAACCGAACTCAACAACCAACATCTCGACTGGCTGGAGGCCGAGTCGATCCATATCATCCGCGAACTTGTGGCGGAATGTGAAAATCCGGCATTGCTTTTCTCTGGTGGGAAAGATTCTGTCGTATTGCTTGCCCTTGCACGTAAAGCCTTTCAACTTGGTGATCGTCCGGTGAAACTTCCGTTTCCATTGGTGCATATCGACACAGGGCATAATTATCCTGAAGTGATTGCATTCCGCGATGAGTTTGGTCAATGGGATCCTAAAGCACAACGCCCTGAATTGTGGTCGCTTTACAATGCGAAATTACACAAAGGCGAAAATATGCGCGTATTCCCGATTTCAAACTGGACGGAACTGGATATTTGGCAATACATCGCCCGCGAAAACCTTGAGCTTCCATCCATTTATTACAGCCATAAACGTGAGGTGGTGAATCGCAAAGGCTTGCTTGTTCCCGTCACTCCATTGACACCAAAATTACCAAATGAAGTGAGCGAAGTGCGAGATGTTCGCTTCCGCACCGTGGGTGATATCAGCTGCACTTGCCCTGTGGCAAGCACCGCCTCAACACCATTAGAAATTATCGAAGAAACCGTCATCGCCGACATCTCCGAACGCAGCGCCACCCGCTTAGACGACCAAGCCAGCGAAGCCGCGATGGAGAAACGGAAAAAAGAGGGGTATTTCTAAAATCAAAAGAAAAATTAACCGCACTTTTCCCCTCGCCCGCTTGCGGGAGAAGGTGGAGAAAATCCGTAGGATTTTCGGAGGGAGAGGGGGAATTTATATCGCCCCCTCTCTCTGCCTCCAAGTGCTAAACGCACTTTACGGCTGTCTCTCCCCCGCAAGCGGGCGAGAGGAAGATAACGAATTAAAAGGAAATAAGATATGACTGCACAACAACACAGCACCCCTCTCCGCTTCATCACCGCCGGTAGCGTAGATGACGGCAAAAGCACCTTAATCGGTCGTTTACTTTACGACAGCAAAGCCTTGCTGACAGACCAAATCAAAACCCTAGAAGCAGGCAAAAACAAAGGCACAAAAGAAGCGATTGATTTCTCCATTTTAACCGATGGCTTGGAGGCAGAACGAGAGCAAGGCATTACCATTGATGTGGCGTATCGTTATTTTTCCACGGCAAAACGTAAATTCATTATTGCGGACACACCGGGACACGAGCAATACACTCGAAACATGGTGACCGGTGCGAGTACTGCCTCGGCGGCGATTGTATTGATTGATGCTTCTCAGCTGAATTTTGATGAGCAACCGCTGCAATTATTGCCACAAACCAAACGCCATTCTGCGATTTTACGTCAGCTTAACTGCCCGCATATTTTGGTGGCAGTGAATAAAATGGATTTGTTGGATTACAGCGAAGAAAAATTCAACGCTATTGTGGCGGCTTATCAACAATTAGCTGCAAGATTAGGTTTAAAAGATGTGCATTTTATTCCGGTTTCAGCCTTGCTTGGCGATAACTTGGTTTACCCCAGCGACAGCACGCCTTGGTATAAAGGTGAGCCGCTTTTAACCATTTTAGAAAATTTACCAAGTGTGGACGAAGTGAGTCGCGAAACAGCCGACTTTTATTTCCCAGTGCAATTAGTGATTCGCCAAGATGCCGATAAAGCGGACGATTTCCGTGGTTATCAAGGGCGCATCGATCGCGGTTCGGTGAAAGTTGGGCAAACTTTGCGCATTGAACCCAATGGTTTGAATGCGGTTGTGACGGAAATCATTACGCCAAAAGGCGAGGTGGAACAAGCCTTTGCTGGCGAAGTGATTACATTACGTTTGGATCGCGATATTGATATTTCGCGAGGTAATTTATTTGTGGATGAACATTCTCCACTTACACCACAGAAACCGCTCGTTTCAACAATTTGCTGGTTTGATGAACGCCCATTGAATACTGCCCGTAAATATTTACTCAAACACGGTACGCAAACGGTGTTCACAAAAGTAAGTGAGATTGAAAGCGTATTAAACGTGCATAACCTAGAACAGGAAAATGGTGCAACCGCATTAAATATGAACGACATCGCGAAAGTACGCTTAAGTTTACAAAAGCCGATTGTGGCAACCCGCTATGAAGAAAACATTGCCGGCGGTTCCTTTATTTTGATTGATGAAGCGACGTATAACACGGTCGCAGCTGGAATGATTTTGTAATCACTTCCCCTCACCCATTTCGGGACAAATGCTTGCATTTGAACGTTGGCTTTGCCAACGGCCCCGAAGGGGTGAGCGGAGCGAATATTGGGTGGAGAAATCCGAAGGATTTCGGAGGGAGAGGGGAATTGTAAAATCTTTACGAAAAATGACCGCTCTTTCCCCCCTCTCTCTGCTTTTCGCGACTCAACGTCGCTTCAGGCTGTCTCTCTCCCGCAAGCGGGCGAGAGAAAGATTTTTAGAATTTAGATTTATTGTGGGGAAGATATATGCAAAACATCAATCCTTTACCGCCCGAACTGGCTCAGTTATTGCCGAGTTTAACGGTAAGCCAGTTGGCGTGGTTATCGGGCTATGCTTGGGCGAAGGCAGAAAACGCGAATATCATTGCGGGTGAAAATTTACCGCAAAATTTGACCGTGCTTTCAACCGTTCAAGCTGAGCCATTTAGTGTCACCGTACTTTCCGGTTCGCAAACGGGCAATGCGAAATCTGTTGCGGATAAAATGGCGGAACAACTAAAAGCCGCAGGTGTGGAAGTAAAACGCGCGGCATTAAAAGATTACAAAGCAAAAAATATTGCTGATGAGTCTTATTTGTTGCTGGTCACTTCTACCCAAGGCGACGGCGAACCACCGGAAGAAGCCGTGGTGTTACATAAGCTGTTGAATGGTAAAAAAGCACCAAAATTAGACCGCTTGCAGTTTGCTGTGCTGGGCTTGGGCGACAGTTCTTACCCGAATTTCTGCCAAGCGGGCAAAGATTTTGATCAACGTTTTGCTGAACTTGGGGCAAACCGTCTGTTTGATCGTGTGGATGCGGATTTAGATTTTGCCGCTACTGCGGATAAATGGGTAAAGGATATTGTTAATCTTCTCAAAGAAAAAGCGGCATCGCATACCTCAGTGGCAACGCCACAAGTGGCAGGTAATGCGCCTGTTCAAGCTACAAAAGAGAGCCAATACAACAAGAATAATCCTTTCGCTGCGACATTGCTGACCAATCAAAAAATCACTGCGCGTCAATCCGATAAAGATGTGCGTCATATTGAAATCGATTTGAGCGGTTCGGATCTGCACTACCAAGCCGGTGATGCGTTGGGCGTGTGGTTTGATAACGATCCTGCATTAGTGGATGAAATTTTAGGAGTGCTTGGTATCGATCCACAAACGGCAGTACAAGCGGGTGAAAAAGCACAGCCGATTGCAGCCGCACTTTTATCGCATTTTGAACTCACGCAAAACACACCGGCGTTCATGAAAGGCTATGCGGCGTTGGCGAATAATGAAGAATTGAATGCTATCGTAGCAGATAACGAAAGTTTGCAGAAATTTATCCAAAACACACCGCTTGTGGATGTGTTGCACCGCTTCCCTGCAACTTTAACCGCCAAGCAGTTTATCGGTTTGCTCCGTCCGCTTACGCCTCGCTTGTATTCGATTTCTTCTTCACCGGCTGAAGTAGGCGAGGAAGTGCATTTAACCGTGGGCGTGGTGCGTTTTGAACACGAAGGGCGAAACCGAGCCGGTGGTGCATCCAGTTTCTTGGCGGATCGTGTGGAAGAAGATGGCGAAGTTCGCGTGTTTGTCGAACACAACGATGGCTTCCGTCTGCCGACGGATAACAGCAAGCCGATTATTATGGTGGGTTCCGGCACCGGCGTTGCGCCATTCCGCGCTTTTATGCAACAACGTGCGGCAGATGAAGCGGAAGGTAAAAACTGGCTGATTTTCGGCAATCCGCATTTTGCAACCGATTTCTTATACCAAACGGAATGGCAACAGTTTGCCAAGGATGGCTTCTTGCATAAATATGATTTTGCATGGTCACGGGATCAGGCAGAGAAAATCTATGTGCAAGATAAAATCCGCGAAAATGCGACCGCACTTTGGCAATGGTTACAAGAAGGGGCTTATTTCTACGTGTGCGGTGATGCCGCAAGAATGGCAAAAGATGTAGAAGCCGCGTTGCTTGATGTGATTGCGCAAGAAGGCAAATTAAGTACGGAAGACACCGAAGAGTATTTGAATACGTTGCGTGAAGAAAAACGCTATCAACGCGATGTTTACTAAAGTGGGGTGAAGAAATGACAGAACAGAAAAAACAGAAAGGCTTAGAGTGGCAAGAAAAACCACTTTCCGACAACGAACGCTTAAAAACACAGAGTAACTTTTTACGTGGCACGATTTTAGATGACTTAAAAGATTCGCTGACAGGCGGTTTCCGTGGTGATAACTTCCAACTGATTCGTTTCCACGGTATGTATGAACAAGATGACCGCGATATTCGTGTGGAGCGCGCGGAAGAAAAATTGGAACCGCTCAAATTTATGTTGCTCCGCTGCCGTTTACCGGGCGGGATCATCAAGCCATCCCAATGGATTGAATTGGATAAATCCGCCCGTGAAAACAGCTATTACCGTTCAATTCGTTTGACGAATCGCCAAACTTTCCAATTCCACGGTGTACCTAAAACGCAACTGCAAACTATGCACCGTTTATTACATAGCCTAGGATTAGACTCTATTGCAACCGCAGCAGATATGAACCGTAATGTGCTTTGTACATCCAACCCGATTGAATCGGAATTGCACCAGCAAGCCTACGAATATGCGAAGAAAATTTCCGAGCATTTATTACCGCGTACCCGTGGTTATTTAGATGTGTGGGTGGACGGGAAAAAAGTGCAAAGCTCCGACGATTTCTTGCAAGAAGATGAGCCGATTTTAGGTAAAACCTATTTGCCACGTAAATTCAAAACCGCGGTGGTGATTCCGCCATTAAATGATGTGGATTGCTACGGTAACGATTTGGATTTTGTCGCCATTGCCGATGGCAACGGGCATTTAGCCGGTTTTAATGTATTAGCCGGTGGCGGGCTTTCGATGGAGCACGGCAATACCAAAACTTACCCGAATATTTCCCTTGAGCTGGGTTATGTGCCACTGGAACATACCTTAAAAGCGGCGGAAGCGGTGGTGACTACGCAACGTGATTTTGGTAACCGCAGCGATCGTAAAAATGCGCGCACCCGTTACACCATTCAAAATATGGGTTTAGACGGTTTCCGTGCGGAAGTAGAACGCCGTATGGGAATGCCATTCGAGCCGATTCGTCCATTTAAATTTACCGAGCGTGGCGACCGTATCGGTTGGGTAAAAGGCATTGATAAAAACTGGCATTTAACTCTCTTTATTGAAAGTGGACGCTTGGTGGATAATGATGAAACGCAACTTCTCACCGGTGTGTTAGAAATTGCTAAAATTCACAAAGGCGATTTCCGCATTACCGCAAACCAAAATCTGATCGTGGCGAATGTGGCAGAAAAAGATAAGGCTAAAATTGAGAAGATCGCACGAAAATATGGCTTGATTCGCGATAATGTGACGAAATTACGTGAAAACTCCATGTCTTGTGTGTCGTTCCCAACTTGCCCGTTGGCAATGGCGGAGGCAGAGCGTGTATTACCCGGTTTTATTGATGAACTGGATCAAGTGATGGCAAAACACAAGGTAGCAGATGATTATATTGTGACGCGAATTACCGGTTGCCCGAACGGTTGTGGACGTGCGATGCTAGCGGAAATTGGTTTGGTCGGTAAAGCAGTAGGGCGTTACAATCTTCACATCGGCGGAGATCGTGAGGGCGTACGTATTCCACGTCTTTATAAAGAAAACATCACCTTACCTGAAATCGTGGCTGAGTTAGACAGCTTAATCGGCAAATGGGCAACAGAACGCAATGCGAATGAAAGCTTTGGCGATTTTGTGATTCGTGTCGGTATTATTAAACCGGTTGTGAATGCGCCTGTGGATTTTTGGGATGATTCGAAGGTGATTTGGAAAGAGGCTGCGTAGGTTTTAGCACTTCTTTTCGAACCTTTCTTCAAGCGGTTGAATTTGTAAAATATTCTACAAATTTAACCGCTTTTTATTTCACTGGCGACAAAAACCGCTATAATGGCACGAATTTTTAACATTCATTTGATACTCAAAAAGGAACATAATCAATGTTATATCCAAGCGAAGAATTTTTATACGCACCTGTTGAATGGGTTGATCACAGCGAAGGTTACACAGACATTCGTTACCACAAATCAACAGATGGGATTGCGAAAATTACCATCAATCGCCCAGAAGTGCGTAATGCGTTCCGTCCGCAAACGGTAAAAGAGATGATTCACGCATTCGCCGATGCGCGTTTTGATGAAAAAATCGGCGTAATCGTGCTAACAGGTGAAGGCGAATATGCATTCTGTGCAGGTGGCGACCAAAAAATTCGTGGCGACTACGGCGGCTATAAAGATGACAGCGGTGTGCACCACTTAAACGTTTTACAATTCCAACGCGATATCCGCACTTGCCCAAAACCAGTTGTAGCAATGGTAGCGGGTTACGCAGTGGGCGGTGGTCACGTGTTACATATGATGTGCGACTTAACTATCGCAGCGGATAACGCAAAATTTGGTCAAACAGGCCCGAAAGTAGGTTCATTTGATGGCGGTTGGGGTGCAAGCTATATGGCTCGCATCGTAGGTCAGAAAAAAGCTCGCGAAATCTGGTTCTTATGCCGTATGTACGATGCGAAACAAGCACTAGATATGGGCTTAGTAAACACCGTTGTACCTTACGCAGATTTAGAAAAAGAAACTGTGCGTTGGTGTCGTGAAATGTTACAAAACAGCCCAATCGCATTACGTTGCTTGAAAGCGGCGTTAAATGCAGATTGCGATGGTCAAGCAGGTCTTCAAGAATTAGCGGGCAACGCGACAATGTTGTTTTATATGACAGAAGAAGGTCAAGAAGGTCGCAACGCGTTCAACGAAAAACGTGAACCTGATTTCAGCAAATTTAAACGTAATCCGTAATTAAATTTCCTTTCTACAAGCGGTGATATTGAGCCAAAATTTACGATATATTTGTAGGGGAGGGGTTTATCCCCTCCCAATAAACATTACTGATTCAGGGCGGGGATAAACCCCGCCCCTACGATATATATTGAGTAAACCTTTTGCAAAATATCACCGCTTTTTCCTTTTGGTTTGAACTATGTCCACGCGTGAAAAAAAGCAAAAAAATAAACGCTCTCTCTGTTCTCGGCTGCTTACAACGAGCCTCAAATTAGGTGTGGTTGGGGCGAGCTTTATGGCGGTTTATGCCGTGTATTTAGACGGTAAAATTCGCACTAAAATGAACGGGCAAGTTTGGCAATTGCCAGCTGAAGTTTATGCTCGCATTGAAAGCATCAAAATTGAGGAAAATCTTACGCTGGAGCAAACCAAAACCGCTTTGTTAGATAATGGTTATCGTCAAGTATCGCAAATCGTTGCTCCTGGCGATTTCAAACTCGAAGGCAATAATATTGTGGTGTTGCGCCGTGCCTTTCCATTTCCTGAAAGTCCTGAAGCACAACGTGTTTTGCGTTTACGTTTTCAAAACAACAAACTGACTTATATTGAAGATTTGGGGGCTCAGCGTTTAGTGGAAGAGTTTAGGCTGGATCCCAAATTGATTGCAATGTTACATTCAGAAAGCGATGAAGAACGCCAAGCGTTAAAATTGCAACAATATCCGTATTTCCTCATCCAAGCCCTACTTTTAACCGAAGATAAACGCTTTTACCAGCACGATGGTATCAGCCCAATGGGGATTGCCCGTGCGTTGGTCGCGAACTATCAAGCAGGTAGAACAGTGCAGGGGGCGAGTACGCTCACGCAACAGTTGGTTAAAAACCTCTTTTTGAGCAGCGAAAAATCACTAAGCCGTAAGATTAACGAAGCACTGATGTCGCTGATTTTAGATGCTCGTTACGATAAAAACCGTATTCTTGAAACGTATCTAAACGAAATTTATTTAGGTCAGAACGGTAGTTATCAAGTGCATGGTTTTGCGTTGGCAAGTCAATTTTATTTTGGTCGCCCAATCCAAGAAATCACTCCGTCACAAATGGCACTGTTAGTTGGAATGGTGAAAGGTCCATCACTTTACAATCCGTGGCGACACCCAGAGGCAGCACTTGAACGCCGAAATGTGGTGCTCAAATTGCTCCAAGAAAACCACGCAATTAGCCAAAGTGACTACGAATTTCTAGTCAAACAACCGCTAGGCGTGAAAGAGAAAGGTGCGATTTATCGCCAACAACCTGCCTTTATGCAAGCGTTGAATATGGACTTGAAAAATGAGTTTGGTGAAAACCGCTCAGCCTTGCTTTCTGGGGCAAAAATTTTTACCACGCTTGATCGTAAACAACAGCGTTCTGCGGAACAAGCGGTAATTAATGGCTTGGAAGATTTGGAAAATTCGGATAAGAAAATCAAAGACTTACAATCTGCGATTGTGGTGTCGGAATATCGTACAGGTAAAGTGCGGGCGATTGTAGGTGACCGTTTAACTCAATATGCAGGTTTTAACCGTGCGATTCAAACTAAGCGTCAGATCGGTTCGTTAGTGAAGCCTTCGATTTATGCAATTGCGTTGTCAGATCCGAAAAATTTCCGCCTCAATACACCCATTGACAACAAACCGATCACTATTCACGTGAAAGGTTCTGCCCCATGGTCGCCAAAAAACTATGACAGACGTTTTAGTGGCTCGGTAATGTTGATGGATGCACTGGTTCGCTCGCTGAATATTCCAACAGTGAATATCGGGATGAAATTTGGCTTGCGAAAAGTAATCGCTAAACAAAAAGAGATGGGTTGGGATAAAGCGGATATTCCAGTTTACCCGTCAATGTTACTCGGTTCTTACTCCATTTCACCTTATGATGTGACGAAATCCTACCAAGTGTTGGCGAATAATGGCTTGAAAGTGCCGCTCACGACCATTGAGTCTATCACAGGCTTTGATGGCAAGCCGCTTTATCAACGCAATATTGAGGAAGTAAGCAAGCAAGTACTACCTGAAGAAGCAACGACGCAAACGCTTTATGCGATGCAACAGGTGGTTGAACGGGGTACGGCACGTAGCCTGCAAAGTGAATTTGCGGATTTACGCTTGGCAGGTAAAACGGGGACAACCAACAACGCACGTGATACGTGGTTCGTCGGGATTGATGGCGAAAACGTGGCGACCGTGTGGCTTGGGAAAGATAACAATGCTGATACCCATTTAACGGGTTCAAGTGGGGCGTTGTATGTTTATAAAGAGTACATCCGCCGTGCCTTACCGCCGAAATTTAGCTTGCCGAAAGTGAAAGATATTCAATGGGTGGGCATTAATAGCTACGGCAGTATTACTTGTGAAAGCGGACGCCAAATTCCAATGTGGCGTGACCGTGGACAAACTTATTGTTCTTCTGGTGGCTTAGTTGTAGAAACCCAGAAACCAACGGTGTTAGAAGCTCTTTCACTTGGAAAATCGAAAACAGAGAATACCAAAGCAGAGGTTTCAGAAGAGCAGCAAACTATCCCTACAGAAGAAATTGCCCCAACGAGTGAATAGTTTAATATAAAGAAAGCGGTTGATTTTAGTAAGGAATTTGTTAATTTTCTTATAAAATTAACCGACTTTGTTTGTTTAGTAAGCAACTAAATACGAAAAGGTTGCAAGCTTGCTCAAAATCTTTATAATTTGTCGTCGTTGTTTTGGCAACATTCTTTTAAACATTTCTATGCCGACTTAGCTCAGTAGGTAGAGCAACTGACTTGTAATCAGTAGGTCACCAGTTCGATTCCGGTAGTCGGCACCATTTATTCTCCAATTTTTAATAAGCCTTTCAAACTTGCCTTCATTTTCTCAACTTGCTCTAAATACAGCTCTTTATTTTCTAATTCATCAATGAGCTGCAATACAGCTTGTGAAAGCGTTACTCCTTGAGCATTCGCATACTTAGAAAGCTGCAACCAGCTGGCGTATTCTAAATCAATTGATTTCTTTTTGGTTGTGATTTTTTCGGCATTGAAAAAACGTTTACGGCGAGCACGAATAGACTGGCGCATTTTTTTGCGTTGCTCAGCGGTCATTTCCGTTTTTACCCATTTTTCGATTTCATCGGGCGAGTTTTGTAGTGTAGTTAGCAGCTGGATTTTTAGCTCAATCATACTGCTTTCGGTATATTTAGTAATATTTTCGCCCTCGCGGTGTTTCTTGAGTAAGTATTTCCACTTCCAATTCGCTTCTTGGGATTCTAGCTTTTGATATCTCATTGTTTCTCTTGATTTATTCGCAAATTTTAGGCAAGTATAACGGAATTTTGTATAATAAACCAAATTTCTATTATGAGGCATTTTTGTGAATTTATCTCCTTTATCGTGGCAGTCGCTTTCTTTATCTCACACCTTCCAATTAACGGGCGAACAAGTCAATTTCTTCGATTTTCAGCCGAAGGCACAGCAAGCCCTAAGCCTATTTAAATCGCAAGAAATGGGCTCATTATTGGTGGTGAAAAGCGAAGTATTGCCTGAGTTTTTAGACGAACTCTGCATCCAATTATCTATAGAGAATTCACAGTCTGTGATTGTGAGAACCGAATTTAAAGCCTCGCATTTGTTCGGCTACACACTCTTTTTAGAAAAAGAGAATCGTATCAAGACCATCGAAGGGGCAATTCAGCAAGCACAAAATGGCATTTTAGTGTTGCGTTTAAATACACTATTACACGATTTAAAACAGTGGGATAAACTCAAACAAGCTTTGTTGTTCGGCTTTTATGAACAGAATGCGGTAAACCACGTGTCCGAAGAACTGCCCGTGATTCACAGCCCATTTAAATTGCTGTTAGTTGGCAGCCGTGAAG
This sequence comes from Pseudohaemophilus parahaemolyticus, assembly GCF_938021905.1. Lineage (GTDB taxonomy): Bacteria > Pseudomonadota > Gammaproteobacteria > Enterobacterales > Pasteurellaceae > Haemophilus_A > Haemophilus_A parahaemolyticus_B. The sequence goes on along the minus strand of NZ_CALIFA010000068.1, from coordinate 46,517 downwards.
ATATCTCAATGCTTGCTGCCTATGATGGTGATTTGTACCAATTCGCACAATATACCGAAATCGATTCATTCCTGAATGTGAACGAAGAGAGTCTGAATCAATGGGGCGATTATGTGCAAGCCTACGCCCAAAAATTTACGCAACGCAAATTAAGCGAACCCGCACTTCAGCAGCTTTTACAACATTATATCCGTGAAAGCGAAAGCCAAACGATGATTTCTATTTCACCCACTAAGCTCAAAAATCAGTTGCTCGGCTTTGCAAAATTCTACCCAAATTCAACCGCTTTCACGGAGGTCAATGGCTACTTTGCAGCCCAAGAGAAGCAGGCTTCTAGCCTAAATGAATATGCCTTGCAGGATATTTTGAATAACCAAGTTTATATCGAAACCGATGACGAAGAGATTGGGCAGATCAACGGCTTGTCAGTCATTGAATTTGAAGGCGTGCCCTATGCCTTTGGCGAGCCGCTTCGTATCAGTTGCAACGTGCAATATGGTGATGGAGAAATTACCGACATTGAACGCAAAGTGGAGCTTGGCGGGAACATTCACTCGAAAGGGATTTTAATTGCCCAATCCTGCTTGGCGAATTTGCTAGAATTACCAACCCAATTGCCGTTTTCCGCATCGCTTGCCTTTGAGCAGTCTTACGGTGAAGTGGATGGTGACAGCTCATCATTAGCGATTTTATGCGTGTTAGTCAGCAGCTTAGCGAAGGTTGCACTACCGCAAGCTATTGCGGTGACAGGCTCTATCGACCAATTTGGTAATGTGCTAAGCGTGGGCGGTGTAAACCAAAAGATCGAGGGCTTTTTCGAAGTGTGTGATGCTCGTGGGCTTACAGGGAAACAGGGTGTGATTATTCCTGCAAGCTGTGTGTCACATTTAAGCCTGAAACCTAGCGTATTGGCTGCCGTTAAAGCAGAGAAATTCCAGATCTGGGCGGTTGAAAGCGTGTTTGAAGCGGTCGAAATTTTACTGAAAAATGCATTTTATGCAGAAGATCGACGAGAAAAATCCGACAAACCTGCCTTGTTTGACCTGATTCATCAAGGCATTGAGCAAAGCCCAAATCACGATGTAGAACATAAATTGTGGCATAAAATTTTCCCTTGGTGGAAATCTCACTGATCCGACAAGTCAGCTAACAGTTGTTAGCTAAAATAAAAGACTGTACTATCTGCTTTCACAAACAAAATTAGGAAAGCAAGAGAATACAGGCTTTCTTTTTAGTAATACAGGATTAAAAAGATGAACAGTTGTACACCAAATATTAAATCTAACTACACTTATGAAGATTTATTAGCATCAGGACGTGGCGAATTATTTGGCAGTGAAGGTCCTCAATTACCCGCACCGCCAATGTTAATGATGGATCGAGTGAACTTGATGACCGAAAACGGTGGCTTGTTCGATAAAGGCTATATTGAAGCAGAATTAGATATTCGCCCAGATTTATTCTTCTTTGATTGTCATTTCATCAACGATCCTGTGATGCCTGGTTGTTTAGGTTTAGATGCAATGTGGCAACTAGTCGGTTTCTTCTTAGGCTGGATGGGCGGAAAAGGCAAAGGTCGTGCTTTAGGTGTTGGAGAAGTGAAATTCACAGGACAAATCTTACCGACCGCGAAAAAAGTAACTTATCGCATTCATATGAAACGAGTGATCAACCGCAAGCTCGTGATGGGATTAGCGGATGGCAAAGTGGAAGTAGATGGACGCGTGATTTACACGGCAACGGATCTCAAAGTAGGTTTATTCCAGGATACTTCTTCATTCTAGTTATTTAAATTTTCGAGCATGCTCGAAAATTTAAATATTCCAAATTTACATTTCTTGCAAACTCGTCCATAGTGTTCTCTCTTTTGAGGAAAGATTATGTGGCGAGCTTTTACTTTAATTGAAATTTTAATTACCTTAACGCTTCTTACTATTTCTATTTTATTTATTCCTCCTATTCTTTTTTCTTTGCAAGATAAATGGGTGTTAGAAAGTGAAATAGAAAATCTCTCTTCTTTTATTTATCAAATTCAAACTAAAGCTCGTTTTCAAAAAAAGAATTATTCACTTACTATTGCACAGAATAATAATGAAAAGAAATGGTGCATTATTGCGATTCAAAAAGAGAGTAGTAAACAAGTAACCTGTAATTGCTTAAATATGAAAAGTTGTGTGCTAACTGAGGAATATCATCTTTACGAAAACCAACATAAAAATATTATCTTACGCAATAAGAGTCTTTTTCCGAAATCTTTTATTAGTATTGATGGTAATGCAGGACGGCTAGAATCTAAATGTATCAATATCAGTCTAAATAATACTAGTGAAATTCTACAATTCGATCAGTGGGGAAGAATTTATGTTAGCCCGAAAAATAAGCGAAGCACCTGTAAAGATTAGCCGGTTGAAAGCCTTTAGCTTAGTTGAGCTCCTGATCTCATTAGCATTAGGTTCAATGTTGTTACTCTCTTTCACCTATTATTACTCTAACTATTATGTTGTTTGGCAAAAACAAAAAGAGCAATTTTTCTTACAAAAAGAAGCCCATCAATTAGCGCATTATTTGCAACAACATATTCAACATTTAGGTTATCAAGGCAATAATAAAGAAGAGAGTAATTTTGAACTGTTTGAAAAAGATAACCAACGTTTTGCATTAAATAGCCAATGTTTAATTTTCTTTTATGATCTCAATGGCGATGGTTGTTTAGGCAAACGTGCTACGAAAAAAGCATTGTGCAGAAATGGGCAATTAAATAATACCAAAGATTTAGCAAAAGAAGTTTTTGGCTTTAAATTAGAGGAAAAAGAGATCCATCTTTATGCCGATAACCGTTTTGAAAATTGCTTGGGCGAACAATGTAAAACACTATTAGATAGCTGCGGAAATAAATGGACGAAATTTACTTCTAAAGAGGAATATTTAGTCGATAAACTTCAATTTAATTGGAAAAAACAGAATGAATTGATGCAAATTGATTTAACGCTTTCTTCAATTAAAGATAAAAAGATAAGTTATCACTTAACGGCTTATGTTTATTTGTTAAATGGATTTACTCAATGAAGAAATTAGAAGCCAGTAGTTTATTAAGTTCATTACTGATTTTAGCTGCGGTTCTCACGTTGCTATTTTTAACTAAAGAAAATTGGTTAAGGCAAGAAAGTGTGACAAATGGCTATTACCAACAATATTTATCATCTAAATTATCCCTGTTGAAAAAGATAAACCAAGATCAATGTGCTACAGAGAAAAAAGAGAGAGTTGAAGAAAAAATAGGTGAGCTTATTTATTCTTACCAATGCGAAATGAGAAGTTTATTTATTAAACCAAAACCGACAAAAGATAAATATATTGCAGTGGATAATATTGAAAATTGGCTGGATTTAGATTCTTATGCTTCCCAAATAATTTATATTAATTCATTATCTGAATTACCTAAAAATAGTGAAGATGATCCGAAAATTGTCGTAGCAAAAAAGGCGATTGAAGAGAGATTAGATGAACATTTTTACGGTATTATTATTACTGACTACCATTTTGATATTACAGGATCTAAAAAAGTATATGGCGTGCTTTATTCTACCTTTGATAATGAACGAGAAGAGCGGAATCTAACCTTTAGAAAAGCTGTAGTTGATAATTTAGAGCAGAAATATTCAAAGTGGTATCTCGTACCAAATTCAAAAAATATCTTAAATAATAAATAGTATGGTTAAACAATTAAGAGCGGAAAGCTTGGGTTCATTGTTGGTCGCATTAACGCTATTTGCAATTTTGGCATTAAATTTCACCGCTTGGCAGAAAACTCAGCTTGAACGTGGTGCAAGAAATTACCAGCAACAGCAGGCATTGCAAATTGCAGAAAACCAGATTGCGTTAAGAATGGCAGGGCGAAGTTGCGAGGCACAAGCGGTCGAAAATGATGTGAGATTTACCATCCAATGCAATGAGGAGTTAATAAAGATCAGTTATCCGATGGGGAAGGTTGAAATTAAAACAAAGTAATCGGTTAAAAGCGTTGAATATTCTAGCCAATTCAAGCAAAATGGCTCGTTCTATGAGGGCTTTAGTATGTTCACCGTTTATTATTCCAATGATCTCAACGCCTTAGCGTCAATGCTTATTCAGCACCAAAAAATTTCCCCAAATCCCGATCCTTTTGCCGAAGAAACTATTTTGGTTCAAAGTATTGGAATGGCTCAATGGCTACAAATGGAAATTGCTGAACAAACAGGCATTGCGGGCAATTACAATTTCCCATTCCCGACCAGTTTTATTTGGCAGCAATATCGCCTTGTCTTCCCTTACCTGCCGAAAGAGAATATTTTTGAACGCACTGTAATGGCGTGGCGATTGATGAGAATTATCCCAAACGTACTTGAGCAAGAAGGCTTTAGTGCCTTACGAGTTTATCTTAAATCTGAAAAAGAGGGTTCGGATTTACGCCTTTATCAATTAGCCAATAAAATTGCTGATCTTTTTGACCAATATTTAGTTTATCGTCCACACTGGTTAGTTTCTTGGGAAAAGAATAATCAACAATTAGTTATTGATGAAATTAAACATCATTTTTCTAATAAAATCAAAAATGAAGAAGATATTGCCGAAAATGTGCTTTGGCAAAGTATTCTATGGAATTTATTGATTGAAGATACTAAGAAAGATTACGATGAGCTTTTATTTACTACTTCACATCGTGCCTATTTACAAAATTCATATTTTGAAAAATTAGATAATTTGACTGAAGAAGAACAACAAAAATTGCCTAAACGTATTTTTGTTTTTGGTATTTCTTCGCTTCCACCGTCTCAGCTTGCTGTATTAAGAAAATTAAGTGAGCATTGTGATATTCATTTATTCTTTTTAAACCCCAGTGAAAAATATTGGGGTGATAGTATTGAAGATAGCGTATTAGAAAAACTTGCATTAAAACAACAACTCTCTCAAGAAGATATTAATGCATTATTAGCACAACAAGGTAATCAACTACTCGCAATTTGGGGTAAACAAGGGCGAGATTTTTTAGCACAATTAGTGGAAGAAGAACACGATGTGATAGAGGGTTTTATTCCATCTTTTGAAGCCCATAATTTAAGCCAAATTAAGCAAGCGATTTTAGAGTATCATAACGAACCTGATTTAGATTTCAAACAAGATCATTCGATTCAAATTCATTCAGTACATAGTATCTTACGAGAAGTTGAAATTTTACATAATCAATTGCTTCATATTTTTGAACAAAATAAAACACTCTCGGCAAAAGATATTATTGTAATGTCACCGAATATTGAGCAATATGCCCCTTATATTCAAGCTGTATTTTCTCGTTATGATAAAAAAGATGAAAAAGGCGGGAAAGATAAACGTTATATTCCATTTACAATTTCAGACCAAAAAATCAGTGAAGTTGATCCTATTCTTTCTAGCTTTATTTCTCTGCTTTCAATGAAAGAAAGCCGTTTTAGTGCAGAAGAAATATTAGATCTATTAGACGTTAAAGCAATAGGTGAGAAATTTAATTTACGTGAAAACGATATTGTTTTATTAAGAAATTGGATTAAAGCAAGCGGTATTCGTGCAGAACTCACAATTCAAAAAGATGAACAATGGGATAATTATAATTCTTGGGAAAATGGTTTAAGTCGTTTATTGCTTGGCACAAGCTTAAAAGAAGAGAGCGGTATTTGGCAGAATACTATTGCTTTTAATGAGAGTTATGGCTTGATTTCAGAACGAGTGGGTTATTTAGCAGATTTTATTGAAAAATTAACCGATTGGGCGAATTTTTTACAGGAAAATCATACTGCTTTTGAATGGAAAGAAATGCTGGAATATGTGCTCAATCATTTCTATCAAGAAAATGAAACGACGACTAACGCATTATTATTGATTTCCGAAGAAATTGAAAAATGCTATTCGTTAATTGAACAAACAAAATATAATCAGCCTATTTCGATTGATATTATTGGCTCAATTTTTAAAGAGAAATTAAATTATCAAAAAAGCCATCTGCAATTTTTAGCAGGAAAAGTAAATTTCTGTACTTTATTACCAATGCGAGCTATTCCATTTAAAGTAGTTTGTTTATTGGGAATGAATGAAGCAGATTTTCCAAGACAGCAACAAATCAATAGTTTTGATTTAATGCAATATCATCCACAAAAAGGTGATCGTGCAAGACGAGATGATGACCGTTACTTATTCTTAGAAGCATTGCTCTCTGCTCAAGATATTTTCTATATGAGTTATATTGGTCAATCATTAGTCAATAATAAAGAGTATTTTCCATCAGTATTAGTTTCTCAATTAATGGACTATTTAATTGAGCACTCTGATTTAGAAGAAAAAGCACAATTTATTCAAAACCATCCTATTACGGTATTTAGTCCAAATAATTTTAAAGAAAATTATCTTTCTTATGATAAAGAGTGGTTGCCATTAGTACAGAATAGTAATGGAGTTAAAGAGTTTATCTCAGAACAAATTATTAATGAAGTAGAGTTGCCAAAATATATTGAATTAGACGATCTGATTAGCTTTATTCAATCACCTGCTCGTTATTTTTTTACTCATCGATTAGGCGTGAATTTTAGCTTAAGCGAAGAGAGTATTGAAGAAACCGAACATTTTTCACTTTCTCGTTTAGATGAATACGCTCTATTAGATGAGTTATTGAATATCAAAAATGAAGAAATAGAGAATTTCTTTGCAAAAGAGTACTTGAAAGGAAATTTGTTAGCACTGAATTTTGGTAAATTAAAACAAGAAGAATTAAATTCTCGGATTGAGAATATGCGTTCAGGTTTGGCTGGTTATTTAAATCAAGATAGTCAAGTGCTTGAAATCAATTTAACGCTTGATCAAACCGAACTTATCGGCAATATTCCGCATCTATTTGGTAATAGTATAGTGCTATGGCGAACGGGTAGTTTACGAGATAAAGATGTAATTAAACTTTGGATTTATTATATTGTCTCAATTTTATCAGGAAAAGAAAACTCACCTATTTTCTATTATTTAAATAACGAAGCGTTAGCTAAACTCAGTTTTAATAAAATAGAAAAAGAACATGCGAAGCAACAGCTTGAAAGTTATGTTTCTGCCTATTTACGTAGTTTTGTTACATTTGAGTTGGCAATTACCTCAAGTTTAGATAATTACTTTGACAACATTTCTGAAAATATCGAAAAAGATTGTGAAAATAAACTGATTGAAATTGCAGAAAGTTATAATGATGAGAATATCTATCTACGACGTATTCTTAATCAAAGTGAAAAATTAGATTATGCTCATATTCACCAAACGACATTAGATTGGTTTGATTTAATGCAAAAATCTAAAAATAAAGGATAATAAAAATAAATATGAAGAAAACACAATTAAATCACACTATTCGTTATGCCATTCTTTCCACATTTTTGGCACTGAATGTGACACCTACTGCATTTGCAGAAAATAATCAAAATCAGACCGCTATTATTCAAGAACAGACTGACACTAATTTAGGCTTTAAATTGATTAAAACACAAATCAATAAAAGCCTGAATGATAAAGCCATTTATCAAGGCATTAAATTAGATAATGGAATGACGGTATTATTGATTTCGGATGAAAAGGCGAATAAGTCCTTAATATCGATGGCAATTCCCATTGGCTCGATGGAAGATCCGATTTCTCAACAAGGTTTAGCACATTATTTAGAACATATGATCTTGATGGGATCAAGAAACTTCCCAGAAACCAATAGTTTAGATAAATTTTTAAACAAAAATGGAGGCTATAATAATGCTTCTACTACGGCTTATCGTACCGCTTATTATTTGGAAGTAAATAACGATGCATTCGATGAAGCAGTTACTCGCTTTGCTGATACGCTCGCATTTCCACTGCTTTCTAAGGAAAATGCGGAAAAAGAAGTGAATGCAGTGAATGCTGAAATGGTGCGTGCAAAATCAAGTGATGGACATTTATTAAATAGCGTTAATTTAGCTACTTCTAACCCTGCACATCCAATTACAAAATTCACTGTGGGAAATAAAGAAACACTTTCAGATAAACCAAATAGTTTATTACAAACAGAATTAGAGAATTTTTATCATAAATATTATTCTGCAAATTTGATGAAAGTGGTTTTATATTCTAATCAACCGATTGAGAAATTAACAAAATTAGCAAATAAAACATTGGGTAAAGTGGAAAATAAACATTTAATTGCCCCGAAAATAGATATTCCACTTTTTAGAGATAAAGATAAGAGTGTACTTATCTCTTATAAACCTATTCAACCAATGAAAATGTTAGCTATTTCATTTGATATGCAAAATGATGAAGACAAATTTGCAAATAAAACAGGAGAATATTTAGCCTATATTTTCAATAATAATACTGATGGCACTTTATCAGATTATTTAATTAAGCAAGGTTTATCAGATAGTGGAATTTCTGCTCAAGCAACAGCAAATGTAAGTCGTAATCGTGGTAGTTTTACCTTTTATGTTACATTAACTGAAAAAGGATTAAAAGAAAAAGAAAATATTATTTCGCTTATTTTCCAACAAATAGATAAAGTAAAAAAACAAGGTATTCAAGAAAATTATTTTAATGAAGTACGTGAGAGCCTAAAACAAGAATTTACTCATTTACAAGTCGAAAAAAACGGGAATTATATTGAATCTCTCGCAGAACAAATGCTGTTTTATCCTTTAGAACATATTTTAGATGCAGATTATCTGGTTAAAAATATGGATAAAAAAGCGATTGAAGAAAAATTATCTGAAATGAATATCGATAATGCACGTATTTTATTGGTTAGCGATGATGTAAAAACTGATAAGAAATCGCCCTATTTTGAAGCGGGTTTCTCTATTGAAAAAATAAGTGATGAACAGAAAAAAGCATGGCTAGATTTCAGTAAAAACCCTGAAATCAAATTACCTGAATTAAATCCTTATTTCACTACTGACTTTTCTTTAATTAAAGAGGATAAAAGAACTTTGCCGAAATTGATTGAGGAAGAAAAAGGGACACAACTTTATGCAATGTCAAGCCAATATTTTTCTCACGATCCGAAGGCTCGTATTGCTGTTAATTTCTCAATTACGCCAAGAACAGATAGCTTAAAAGAAAGCATCAGTGCGACCATTTTGAGTTATATGAATGAATTAGCTCAAGCAAAAGTGGATTTCCAATCTTCTGTAGCAGGGATGGAGGCTGGGTTATCGTTAATTGAAAATGGTTTTTCATTGCGGGCAGAAGGCTATACACAGCATTTGGCTCAATTAATGCAAGATAAAATGCAACAATTTAGCCAATTTGAATTAAATGAAAAATATTTAGTGCAAGCGAAACAGCGTTTAATTGAAGCCTTAGATGGAAAACGTAAAGCGAATAGCTTAAATCAAGCAAATGAAATCTTTGTGAATTTCTCTAGTTATCCTTATTTTGAAGAGGATAAACAGCGTGAGATGATCGACAAAATTACGTTAAAAGATATTCAATCTATTCGAGAGAAATTATTATCAAAAGCCACAAGTGTGCGAGCTTTATCTGTAGGTAATTTTACTGATAATCAAGTTAAAAATATTATATCTGAGTTAGAAAAAACAGCTAAAAATAATAATAGTGAATTAGCTAAATATCGCTATTTAGATATTAACCAAAGCACAAAAAAATTAAATGCCATTAAATTTGTACCAAATGAAGATAATGCACTCTCGATTGCTTATATGGCAAAAGACTATGATGAGTTGGCAGGCGAAGTGCGAGCAATGTTGCTGAAAGATATTATTTCTCGCTGGTATTTTGATGATTTACGCACTAATAAACAATTAGGCTATGTAGTGTATGCAACTCAAGCGAAAGTAGGCAAAACATCAGGTATTCGTTTTATGGTGCAAAGTCCAAATACGAGCCCGAAAGGGATTATGCAACATAATGAACGCTTTTTTGCAGAAAGTTTGCAAAAATTGACCGCTTTAAGTGAGTCTGAATTTGATCAGTTCAAAGAGAGTTTATTAAATAAATTGGAAAGAAAGCCTGAGTCGCTTTCACAAGAATTTGAAAACTTTAGTTTTGATTATGCACGAGGTAATCAACAATTCGATCGTAAAGAGAAGCTGATGCAAGCGGTGAAAAATCTGACGAAAAATGACATTCTGGCATTCTATCAAAACGCGGTGATTGAGCAACAAGGTTTGGTATTCATCAGCCAAGCATTGGGCACGAAGACAAAAGCAGAAGATGCGATTTCACCACAGGGGTTTGAGAAAGTGGAGAATGTTGAAGAACTTCAGAAAGCATTTGAAGTGAAGTTTTATTAAGATACTAAAGGCACAAGCATCTAGACTTGTGCCTTTTAATACAAAAGATCGTTATTTTCACTCTTCTTCATTTACGCTATGATAGCTACCTTTCTATTTTCCTAAGAATAATTATGCTCAAAAAATCCAAATTGATCCTGGTTGGTATTACCTTGGTCACACTCTTTGCTTGTACTACAATGCCTAACAAGCAACAGCCCAAAAAATCTGCACAAGCAAGATTTCTAAAAGAAGATATTACACAGTCAGAATTGAATAATCTAAAAGATTACAAACGCTATTACTATGTTTGTAAGAATGTCATGACAGGTGAACGGGCATCGCTGACCACTTATTTCCCGCTTTCACGAGAGAGTCGAAAAAAAGAAAATTTTGGTATCTATTTTCAGCTAAACGGTGGAAAAGCTGTGCCGTTCGATCATATTCAAAATAGGGAATTGAATGCTCGAGGTACGCGTTTTGAGGTCATTTATCATTCATATTACCCAATTGAAGGGGGCTCAGTTGAGCTTGTAGCTCGTCAACACGGTTCCACTTACTACAAAATCTATCAAGGGCAACGAACAGCTTGGTTGAATTGTAAGGAAGTCTGATTAGAGCTTGTAGATGTATTATAAACATCTACAAGTATTGATTTTATTACATCGCTACAATCACGCATTCTGCTACACTTCTTGCATTAGATTGGGCAGTTGCAGCTGCTGCACGGTTTCCGACAGGACCGACAAACACACGGTTCCAATCTGCCCCGCTAACAATGCGGGCGTTGAAACCTGCCATAGCAAGGCGGGCTTGCATATTTTCAGCTTGTGCTTTGTTTTTGAATGCTCCGCATTGAAGCCCGAAACTACCAGGTTTTGGCTGAGAAGCGGTCGGTTTTTCTTCCGATTTTGCAGCTGTCACTTTAGCTTGCTCTGTTTTTGTTTGTTCTGCTTTCGCTTTTGCTTTTTCTGCTTCCGCTTTCTTCGCAGCTAATTCTTGCTGTTTTTTTAATTCTGCTTGTTTACGTTTTTCTTCAGCAAGTTTTTGCTCACGTGCTTTTTGAGCTGCGATTTCAGCATCGGATGGTACTGTTGGTTGCTCTCTTGCGACTTCTGGCTCTATGGGTTCTGCTGCAAGGCGAGCAGCTTCTTCCTGTTTACGCTTTTCTTCTAATTGTGCCAGTTGCTCTTTCGAAAGCTGAGCTGATTTTGGCTGCCCTTTGTTTGGATCGGTAACTACCTCACGGGTTTCTAAATCGCGAATGTAGCTATACACTTCCTCAGGGCGACTAGGCAAGGTTGTGCCTTGTGGCAAGGGCTGTGCAGTTTGTGGAATCGGAGAGTTAGGGGCTGGAGCATTTTCTTTCATTAACCATAAACCTAGTCCAAGTGCTAACAAAATAATGATAGCCAGCGATAATATGGTGGAAACGCTCATTCCTTTTGATCTTCTTGAGCGAGCCATAGACTGTCGAGACATTTTTGCTTAACCTTAAAATAAAAAATAATAATGGGTAAATTCTACTGAAAAATAGCCCGCTTGCCTATCAATTGGGCGAGTTCAGTTTTAAAAGTTTTGTAAATTTTTGTTACATTTGCTGAATTTTCCGTTTAAATATGAAGCAAATGTGACAAATACACATCAAATCGGTGATTTTTGGTCATTTGACTAAAATCAGGTTTTTGTTCAGCAATAAACGGAGCATAATCAGGGCGTTTGACTACCACTCGTTTGCGAGCCACTTGTTTCGCTGGTTGGAAAAAATCATCCGAATCTAAATCCGCACCCACTAAATGTTGGAATACGCGCATTTCTTTTTTGACCAACGCACTTTTTTGTTTATGTGGAAACATCGGATCGAAATAGACTACATCAACTGGTGCTTCATTCACAGTAGCATATTCACTAATGGTATGAAATGGCAATAAAACCATCCTTGATTGCATAAATTCGCCAATTTCAGGATCTTGATAAGCCCGCTTTAAGCCATCTTCCAGTAAAGCGGAAACCACGGGGTTGCGCTCAATCAATTGCACTTTACAGCCAATGGCAGCGAGCACGAATGCATCGCGCCCAAGCCCTGCGGTTGCATCAATTACAGTGGGTAAGTAGCTACCTTTAATGCCGACTGCTTTCGCTACTGCTTCGCCTCGTCCACCGCCAAACTTACGGCGATGTGCCATTGTGCCATCCACAAAATTCACCGCAATTGCCCCGAGCTTCGGTTCGTCTAATTTGCGTAATTCCAAGCGTTCGGGTGTTTGTACTAGAGCTAAAATAGCATCTGGATTGTGGCGTAGTTGCCATTTTTCACAAATGGTTTGGAAGGCGTTTTCATCGCCATTTTCGTTAATTAATTGAATTGTCATTACAAAATATAATCTTTAAAAAGCGTGTCAAAATGGGCGATAAGTGCTTCTTTACCTGCAACCTCTTCCGTTTCCCAGGCTTGTGTTAGGTGGTTTGTAGCAAATTGTTGTTGATAAAGCTCCGCAATAGGGAAATAACTGATATGCCAAGGCTCAACGCCAATAAGCTTACCTTCGTTGTTTTCAGGCATAAAGGGGAAGTAAAAACCAAACGTTTCAGCATTTGCCAACAACCAGTTGGTTAAACGCTGGAAGTAACCGCCTGTCTGGTATTCCCAAGGTTCAAGCATCAATTTTTTGCCTGCAGGCAGCACATCAGGATCGAAGAAATCGATCTCTGTTCCCCAGTGATGGCGACTCGCACCTGGTACAGCAGACCAGCGTAAAATAGCTTGGCATTTTTGCCAATCGCTCAAGCCCTCCAGCTCAATCGCATTGCCTTTATCATCGTGCACTTTACGCTCGCCATTAAATTTGGCGTTCCAAATCAGTTTCTGACGTTCAAAATCACGAAACGTGCTGGCAGGTTGTAAATTAAAGCCTGCATTTTTGGCAGCTTGCTGTAATGCTAAAAAAGCTTTTACCGCTTCTGGTTGCAAGGCGTGTTTGTCCGATAGTGCATTCGGCAATGCAATTAAATGCTCACGGTCTTTGCCCGTGAGAATATCGGTAAGGTTTGCAAAGTTTGGCATTTTTTTGACCGCTTGTTTAGATAAAATGTAGCAACTATGTTGTTTTTCGAGTAGAGGCGAGTGCAACACGTCCCTACAATTATTTAATCAACAATTTTTCCGCAATCTGGTAATACACCTCACCACATTTGCCCAAGTCGTCCACGTTGACGCATTCGTTGACTTTGTGAATGGTGGCATTGAGAGGGCCGAATTCCACCACTTCGGCACCCATTAAGGCGATAAAACGTCCGTCTGATGTGCCACCACTGGTGTCTAAACGAGGTGTAATCTTGGTTACATTTTTGACCGCTTGTTGGGCGGCTTGCACCAACTTTCCATTGCCTGCAAGAAACGGTTTTCCTGATAAGTTCCAGCTAATTCGATGCTTTAAGCCATATTTTTGCAATATTTCTGCTACTTTAGTTTTGATGATTTCATCGGTCACTTCGGTGCAATAGCGCAAGTTAAATTGCACATAAAGCTCCCCTGGGATCACGTTATTGCTACCTGTGCCAGCTTTAATGTTGGCAATTTGTAGGCTGGTCGGCGGGAAAAATTCGTTTCCGTTATCCCATTGATAAGTCGTGAGTTCCGTCAAGAAACCGAGCGAAGTATGCACAGGGTTTTCGGCAAGATGTGGATAAGCAACGTGTCCTTGCACGCCTTCAATATAAAGTTCAGCAGTGATTGAACCGCGACGACCATTTTTAATTACATCTCCCAGCATTTTACCGCTTGAAGGTTCGCCCACCACGGCATAATGGATTGGTTCATTACGTGCCATTAAGGTTTCAACCACTTTTACTGTGCCATCTTTGGCGGCAGCTTCTTCGTCGGAGGTGATGAGTAAAGCGATTTTGCCAGCGTGGTTTGGGTTATTTTTCACAAAATTTTCTGCGGCAACTACAAGGGCAGCGAGCGAACCTTTCATATCGGCAGCCCCACGTCCATAAAGAATGTTATCCACAATGTTAGCTTCAAACGGTGGGTAAGTCCACGCATTTTTATCGCCCACAGGTACCACATCGGTATGCCCAGCGAAAACAAGGCAAGGTTCGCCTTCACCGTGGGTTGCCCATAAGTTGAGCGTGTCGCCAAATGGTAGCCATTCGATGTTGAATCCGACTGCTTGCAAGCGTTCTGCAATCAGTTGTTGGCAGCCTTCATCATTTGGGCTGATGGAAGGGTGCTGAATTAAATGTTGTGCTAAAGAGAGGATTTGTTGTTTCATTTTTTATTTCCCAAAAGCCACTTTATACTCTGCTTCATTAAACCCAATCAATGCTTTGCCATCTTCTAAGATAATCGGGCGTTTGATAAGCGTTGGTTGCTCGATTAAAACTTGTAATGCAGTTGCACGATCTAAGCTATTTTTAACCGCTTGATCGAGATTACGCCAAGTCGTCGAGCGTTTATTTACAAGCGTTTCCCAACCAAAGGTTTGTTCTGCTTGTTCAAGCCAAGCGGTATCTAAGCCATCAACGCGATAATCGTGTAATTGATGTGGGATCTGGTTATCCGCTAGCCATTTCAACGCTTTTTTGATGGTGTCACAATTTTTAATGCCATATACTTTAATCATTTTTCTTCCTTATTCTACGCTATTCATCGCTTGCCAAATACTCAAAGCTTCAGCCGTTTCGGCAACATCGTGCACGCGGACGATCTTTGCTCCGTTTTGAACGGAGAGCAATGCTCCCGTTACACTACCGATTACACGCTGATCCACAGGTTTGCCCGTAATTGCCCCAATCATTGATTTTCTAGAAAGCCCAGCTAACACAGGGAAACCAGAATCAACAAAGGCTTTGAGATGTTTCAATAATTGGTAATTATGCTCAACTGTTTTGCCAAAGCCAAAGCCAACGTCCAAAATAATATGCTCTTTAGGAATACCTGCAAGCGTACATTCTAAAATTCGGTGGTTTAAAAAATCTGCTACTTCTTCGACGACATCCTCATAATGCGGGGCTTGTTGCATCGTTTGCGGCGAGCCTTGCATATGCATAATGCAGACAGGTAAATCAAGTTCTGCGGCGGTCTCTAGTGCATTTGGTTCTGTTAATGCACGAATATCATTGAGAATATCCGCCCCTGCTTTTGCTGACTCGCGGAATACTTCTGCCTTTGAGCTATCCACTGAAATCAAACAATCAAAGCGACTTCTAATGGCTTCAACAAGCGGTACAACTCTCTCAATTTCTTGAGAAATGGTCACAGTTTCTGCATTCGGACGGGTCGATTCGCCACCAATGTCGATAATGTCTGCCCCATCATTGAGCATTTTTTCCACTTGAAATAGTGCTTTATCAAGCGAAAAAAACTTGCCTGAATCCGAGAACGAATCAGGCGTGAAATTCAAAATGCCCATAATATTCGGGCGAGTTAAATCCAACAAGCGGTCAGATTTTTGTTGGTTTTTGAAATGGATTTGCATTTTGTTCTCCTTTTTCGACCGCTATTTTTCCGCTCGTAACTTTGCCAATACTGCTTTCATTTTTTTATCAAGCGGTGCGGTAATCACGATCTCTTCACCCGTTTTAGGGTGTTCAAAATGGATAGAATAAGCGTGCAAGAATAGGCGATTTAAGCCAATTTGTTGCATTTTTTGGTCGAAATCACGGTCGCCATATTTATCATCACAAGCAATCGGATGCCCAGCGTATTGGGTATGCACGCGAATTTGGTGGGTTCGCCCTGTTACTGGCGAGGCCTTTACCAAGGTAGCAGAGGGGTAACGCTCTTCAATCACAAAACGGGTTTCCGACGGCTTGCCTGCTTCGCTCACTTTTACCATTCTTTCACCGCTTGCAAGTTCATTTTTGAGTAGTGGGGCTTTCACTACTTTAACGTGTGATTGCCATTGCCCTCGTACTAATGCTAAATAATCTTTTTGTACGACTTTTTCACGCAGTTGCTCGTGTAAATTGCGTAATGCCGAGCGTTTTTTGGCCACTAACAGAATGCCGGATGTGTCGCGGTCGATGCGGTGTACCAATTCCAAGAAACGTGCTTGCGGACGTAACGCGCGCAAAGCTTCAATTACGCCAAAACTTAAACCGCTTCCGCCGTGTACGGCAATGCCAGAAGGCTTGTTGATCACCAACATCACTTCATCTTCATACAAAATCTGGCTTTCTAATTCCGCCACTTTGTTGAGTTTGGTCGAAACAGGCGCTTCGTTTTTTTCTGCTACCCGCACAGGCGGTACACGTACGACATCATCTTCTTGAAGTTTATATTCTGGCTTAATTCGCCCTTTATTGACGCGCACCTCTCCCTTACGTACGATGCGATAAATCAAACTTTTCGGCACGCCTTTCAGCTTTGCCAAAAGAAAGTTATCCAAGCGTTGCCCTGCTTCATCATCGGAAATGGTGAAAAATTGCACGCTGGCACTGATTACTTTTTCTGTTGTCATAAAATATGAAATTTAGAGATAATATTGGTCTAAATTCTATCACAAACGCCCTCTTTTTCGGGCAAATTCAACAAAAAGGATCAAAAATGTCAGAAACAGCTCAAACAGCAACGCAAAATATTGATGTGGTGGCGACCACAGAAAAATTACTTCAAAAAGTAGATACAATGAGTATTGATGCGATTTTGCACGATTATTTAATCCCTTACGGCACCAAAATTGTGCTTGCAATTGCAATTTTTGTGATCGGCAAATGGCTGGCTAAGGCGATTAGCAAACTGATGAGTAAGGCAGTGTTAGCCTCAACCAAAGACGAAATGTTACAAAGTTTTGTACGTTCAATTAGTTATTTTTTATTGCTGCTTATTGTTGTGATTGCGTCGCTTTCCCAGCTTGGGATTAACACTAGCTCACTTGTAGCACTGATTGGTGCGGCTGGCTTAGCGATTGGTTTATCGTTACAGAATTCATTACAAAATTTCGCAGCAGGCGTGATGTTATTGATCTTCAAACCCTTTAAAAAAGGCGATTTTATTGAAACTTCAGGTATTAGTGGCACGGTGACCCAGATGGGGCTAGTTGTGCTTGAGCTTCGTACTGGTGATAATAAAACGGTACTTGTACCTAACAGTAATGTGTTTTCAAGCACGATTACTAACTATTCTGCGAATGAAACTCGCCGTGTCGATTTTATTTTTGATATCTCTTACGATGATGATATTGCTCAAGCCAAAGAGATTATTCGAGAAATTTTAGAAAAAGATGACCGCGTGTTAAAAGAACCTAAACCTGTTATTGCCGTTAGCACGTTAGCCTCAAGTAGCGTACAAATCATTGCTCGTCCGTGGGTAAATACGCCGAATTACTATGCGGTTTATTGGCAGGTTACTGAAAATGTGAAAATTGCTTTTGATAAGGCAGGTATTTCAATTCCATTTAACCAATTAGATGTGCATTTGAGCGGTTCTGTACCAGAAAGCTCTGTAAAATAGAGTTAATCCCATTCCATCTTCAATGGGTTAATCCCAATTCTCGAGCTGTTTAACCCCATTCTTAACTGTTCAATTCGTTGGCAGATGCGGCTGGTTACGCTTTCCGCTTCTGCCATTTTTTCAGGTGTAACACCCTCTGGTAGCTTACCAAATAAAATTGCATCTAGTAGGCGTTCGGCGTGCATTCCTTCATGGCAGTAGTGCAATACACCCGCATCTTGGAAACAGGTGGCAACATTGGCAATTTTAGTTGTAGCGATGCCCAATGCACCATCTTCTCCTCCTAATTCACGGAAAAGCTGATGTTGCGGAAAGCCACTGCAAGCAAAGAAAAAAGCTCGGCGGAACACAACGTTCCCACCGCAAGTCATTCGCATATGTTGCCAAGCGTACTCAAATTGCGGATGTGTGGCATATTTTCCCGCAATGCCAACAGGTTTTAAATCAAGGCGAACAAGGCTGACATCAGGGCAGAAATCCATCACGGCTTGAGCCACTTGTAAGGCTTGTGGTTCGTAGGCATCATCGGCATCTAGAAAGGCAATAAATTCCTCTTCACTTTGTAATGCTCCCCAATTTCTGGCTTTTGCTACACCACCGTTTTTCGGCATTTGTTCAATGCAAATTTTTTCAGGGAATTGCTTTTTTAGCGATAACATCAGTTCAAATGTGCCGTCCGTTGAGACGTCGTCCACCAGCCAAATTTTGCCTAATTCCGCCTGATTTAACGCACTTTGTACTGCTCGCACTAAGGTTTGCTCGGCGTTGTAACAAGGAATAATTACATCAATCATATAAATTTTGCTCCTGTTTCATCGACCACTAAGATAGAGGCATAATTGTCTCTCCAATCACCTAAGACAATACGAGTAAAGCCGTTTTCTTGATGAATATGTTCTCGGTGTGTATGCCCATGAATAAGTAATTTTGCTCTAAATTCTGCTACTTTTTCAGCAGTAAATTGTGCATTTACATCCATAATCGCTAAAGATTTTGATTGCTTATCTTGCTGACTTTTAGTTCGAATTTTATTGGCAATCTTCAAGCGGATAAAAAGGGGCAGGCAGAGGAAGAGTTTTTGTCGCCATTTTTGATGTACTTTTCGGCGGAATTGCTGATATTTGACATCGTCAATGCAAAGTGTATCGCCGTGGCAAAGTAATATCTTTTTGCCGTATAAATCAAGTACTTGATAATCAGGTAAAATCTCCATTCCTGTTTCTTGAGCAAAGCGTTGGCCAATTAAAAAATCACGGTTTCCGCAAATAAAATAACATTTCACACCGCTTGCGGTAAGTGTTTTAATAGCCTGTTTGATTTGAACGGTGAGTGAGGATTGCTCATCATCACCAATCCAAAAGTCAAACAAATCACCTAAAATATAAACATTTTCCGCAAGCGGTGCTTTTGTTTGCATAAATTGCAAAAATAGCTCTGTTAATTTAGGAGTAGATTCGCTTAAATGCAAATCAGACATAAAGTAGATCATAGTGTTAAATCAAATTGTTAAAATTAGCAGTAATGTAACGAAAAATAGTAGGCACTGCAAAGAGTAAATTTTGTGATTTAGATCATATTTGTGTGTTTGATTAAGAGGATAGCTAAAGTAAATGTAATATTAAAATAAATGTCTGTGATGAGGCGATAAAATTCATCGCCTTATGCTGAACGTGAAAGATTAACTTTTTAAATTTGCTTCTGTAATATGTTTAATATTTTCTAATACAGCTTGATAATCTATCGTTGGCATTCCCGTACCACCTAAAAAGTGCATTTGCACATTTTCAATACCACAGAAGTTAAATAAGCCGTTACCAAGCGTGTGGTCGAGTGATTGCAAAAAGCCTTTTTGTTCATATTTCTCATTAGTGTTACCCATTGTAACGAATTGTTGAATTTTCTTACCCTTGAGCAAACCAATGCTTGCCCCTTTGCCTGTTTGATACGCAAAGCCGTGGGTTAATATGCGGTCAATATAGCCTTTTAAAATCGCAGGGAAGCCCATCCACCAAAGTGGGTAAACGAAGGTAATCAAATCTGCTTCTTTCCAGAGTGCTTGCTCTGCCTGTACATCTTCTTCGTATTGTTTGCTGAAAGTGTTGATGCACTCTTGCCATTTCAACACGGGCGGGAAATTTTCGGCATTGAGGTCTCGAATAATCACCTTATGCCCTTCAGAAGCTTCTACCACTTTTTGTAAAACGGCTTGGTTAAAACTCTCTGGATTGGGGTGAGCGTAAATAATAAGATGTGTGTGGTTGTGTACCATATTGCGTCCCTGTTTTTGTTGTAAGAAATAATGTGCCATTTTACCCGCATAACGAAATTTTCTCTATCGTTCTTTGATTCGCATCAAGGAAAGGCTGATTAACCTTTCAAATACCCCTTTCAGGTAATAAGGGAAAAATTGGAAAAATTGGATAATACGCACTCAATATTTTGTAAGAGAAAAATCTGTTTTGAGTGATTTAACCAATCAATCTTTGCCGCGGCGTGCTTTTTTACGTGGGCAATTTTTAAATGCACTGAAAACGGAGCAAACCCAGCTACAAGGCTATTCAGCAGTTCGTCCACCTTGGGCGGATTTGGCAAATTTCTTAGAAAAATGCACCGCTTGCGGGCAGTGTGTGACAGCTTGTGAAACCAAGATTATCAAGCAAGGTGCAGGCGGTTTTCCAGAGGTGGATTTTACCCTTGGCGACAAGGAGTGCACCTTCTGCGAAAAATGCGTAAAAGTGTGTCCAGAGCCTGTTTTTTTGTTAACCAGCGAAGCGGCTTGGTCACATAAGGTGGAAATTTCTGAGCAATGTTTATTGCAACGAAAAATTGAGTGTCGTTCTTGTGGTGATTATTGCCCTGAGCGAGCGATTCGGTTCCGTCCAAGTTTAGGCGGAATTGCAATATTATCTTTAGATTTAACCGTTTGTAACGGCTGTGGGGCCTGTTTAAGTGTTTGTCCTGTTAAGGCAATTAGCCTTGTGGATAATTAATATTTTAGTGATTTCTGATGAGTCAATTTAGCGAAAACGAAAATTGGTATGTATGTAGCATTGTAGTGCAAGCCAGACCAGAAAAATTAGAGCAGGTGAAAGCTGAGATTTTAGCCATCCCAACGGCAGAAATTCATGGTGAGAAACCTGAGGAGGGAAAATTGGTGGTGACTCTTGAAAGTAACCGTCAATTAGCCCTTGCTGATTTAATGGATGAAATTAAAGACATTTCAGGTGTAATTGTAGTGTCATTAATTTCAAATTATTTAGATGAAAAATAATAGCGTGGGAAAAATTATGGAACTCAATCGTAGAGATTTTATGAAAGCCAATGCAGCGATGGCGGCAGCGGCGGCAGCGGGAATGACTATTCCTGTTAAAAACGTCTATGCGGAAGATATAGGCATTAAGTGGGATAAAGCACCTTGTCGCTTCTGCGGAACAGGTTGTAGCGTATTGGTAGGAACCAAAGATGGTCGTGTGGTGGCAACCCAAGGTGACCCAGATGCAGAAGTAAACCGTGGTTTAAACTGTATCAAAGGCTACTTCCTTTCAAAAATTATGTACGGTGCAGACCGTGTGCAAACGCCTTTATTGCGTATGAAAGATGGCAAATTCCACAAAGAAGGTGACTTCACACCTGTGACTTGGGATCAGGCTTTCACTATTATGGCGGAAAAAATCAAAGCTATCTTGAAGAAAAAAGAACCGAATGCAGTCGGTATGTTCTCTTCAGGTCAAACCACGATTTTCGAAGGTTATGCGAAAGTAAAACTGTGGAAAGCAGGTTTACGTTCTAATACCATCGACCCGAACGCCCGTCACTGTATGGCATCGGCAGCGGTGGCGTTTATGCGTACCTTTGGCATGGATGAACCAATGGGTTGCTATAATGACATCGAAAAAACCGATGCATTTGTGCTTTGGGGTTCGAATATGGCGGAAATGCACCCAATTTTGTGGAGCCGTATTTCTGATCGTCGTCTTTCCAATGATAATGTGCGTGTTGTGGTGATGTCTACCTTCGAACATCGTTCATTTGAATTAGCGGATACTCCAATCATCTTCAAACCGCATTCAGACTTAGCGATCCTCAACTATATCGCCAACTACATTATTCAAAACGATAAAGTGAACTGGGATTTCGTCAACAAACACACTAAGTTCAAACGTGGTGAAACCGACATTGGTTATGGCTTGCGCCCTGAACATCCATTAGAGGTAGCAGCGAAAAATCGTAAAACAGCAGGTAAGATGCACGATTCAGACTTTGAAGAGTTCAAAAAAATTGTAGAACCTTACACGCTTGAAAAAGCACACGAAATATCTGGCGTGCCGAAAGATCAGCTTGAAACACTTGCAAAAATGTATGCAGATCCAGAGAAAAATATTGTTTCTTACTGGACGATGGGCTTTAACCAACACACTCGCGGTGTATGGGTAAACCAAATGATGTATAACGTGCATTTATTGACAGGTAAAATCTCAAAACCAGGTTGTGGACCATTCTCTCTAACAGGTCAGCCATCAGCTTGTGGTACGGCTCGTGAAGTAGGGACTTTCGTACACCGTTTACCAGCGGATATGGTGGTAACCAATCCAAAACATGTGGCAACTGCAGAAAAAATCTGGAAATTACCTACAGGAGTTATTCCAACTGTACCTGGTTACCCAGCTGTACAGCAAAGCCGTGCATTAAAAGATGGCAAAATGAATTTCCTATGGCAGATGTGTACCAACAATATGCAAGGTGGTCCAAATATTAATGAAGAAATTTTCCCAGGCTGGCGTAACCCTGAGAACTTTATTGTGGTTTCTGACCCATATCCTTCAGCTTCAGCGGTTTCTGCTGACTTAATTCTTCCGACTTGTATGTGGGTAGAAAAAGAAGGGGGGTATGGTAATGCGGAACGCCGCACACAATTATGGCGTCAGCAAGTAAAAGGTCCAGGTGATGCACGCTCTGACTTATGGCAAATTGTTGAGTTTTCTAAATATTTCAAAACAGATGAAGTATGGCCCGAAGAAGTTTTAGCTAAAAATCCAGAATATCGTGGTAAAACGCTTTATGAAGTGCTTTACCTTAACGATCAGGTTAATCAATATCAAATTCCAACAGATATTCCTGGCTATTTAAATGATGAAGCAGAACACTTTGGCTTCTATCTCCAAAAAGGTTTGTTTGAAGAATATGCTTCATTCGGGCGCGGACATGGACACGACTTAGCACCATTTGATACTTATCATAAAGTGCGTGGTTTACGTTGGCCAGTAGTAGATGGTAAAGAAACGCTCTGGCGTTATCGTGAAGGGTTCGACCCATACGTTAAAGCAGGCGAAGAAGTTGCATTCTATGGTTATCCAGATAAAAGAGCGATTATTCTTGGCGTTCCTTATGAACCACCTGCAGAATCACCAAACGAAGAATATCCGTTATGGCTTTGTACAGGTCGTGTGCTTGAACACTGGCATACGGGTACGATGACGCGCCGTGTACCAGAATTACACCGTGCGTTCCCAAATAACTTAGTGTGGATGCACCCAACGGATGCTAAAAAATATAATTTACGTCATGGGGATAAAGTGAAGTTAACGACTCGTCGTGGTGAAATGATTTCATATTTAGACACACGCGGTCGAAACAAATGTCCTCCTGGTTTAATTTTTACAACATTCTTCGATGCAGGACAATTGACGAATAAATTAACCTTAGATGCAACCGACCCAATTTCTGGCGAAACCGACTACAAAAAATGTGCGGTAAGAGTGGAGAAAGCCTAAGCCAGAATAAGATTAAGCGGGCAAATAGCAAATTTTTGCAAAATTTGACCGCTTACAAAGGAAAACAAGATGAAACTGGATCCAAACCGCCGTCAATTTTTGAAAAATGTAACACGAATTGCGGCAGGGGTATGTGGAGCAGGCGTTATTCTTGGATTGCAACAACAGCAAGCTAAGGCGAAAGAAGGCGTGGCTCTGCGTCCACCTGGTGCGTTACCAGAAAACGAATTCTTAGCCGCTTGTACTCGTTGTGGGCAGTGTGTGCAGGCGTGTCCTTACGATATGTTGCACTTAGCTTCGCTGATTGCTCCGATGGAAGCAGGAACGCCGTATTTCGTGGCACGCGATAAGCCTTGCGAAATGTGTCCCGATATTCCTTGTATGAACGCTTGTCCGAGTGGTGCATTAAGCGAAGAGCTTAAAAATATCAACGATGCCCGTATGGGCTTGGCGGTGTTACTTGACCACGAAACCTGCCTCAACTGGCAAGGTTTGCGTTGCGACGTGTGCTACCGAGTTTGTCCGCTGATTGACAAGGCGATTACGCTTGAGAATGTCCATAACGATCGCACAGGCATTCATGCTAAACTGATTCCAACCGTGCATTCTGATGCTTGCACAGGCTGCGGTAAATGTGAACAAGCGTGTGTGTTGGAAGAAGCGGCGATTAAAGTGTTGCCTATGGATCTCGCCAAAGGCTTACTCGGTCGTCATTACCGCCTTGGCTGGAAAGAGAAACAGAATGCGGGTAAATCTTTAATTGAGGAAAAACATCCTGATGGATTGCGTCCGCAGTTTGAGGCAAGAATGCCCGAGGGGATGAGTGAAGCAAGCTATAAACCAATGCAAGTGAAGCCAAATCAGAAAGTGGCAACGCCAAACCGAGCTTCTATGGATTATGTGCCAAGTTCAACCACTGTGCCAGAAGCGGAACATTTTCCAAATTTAGACTTAAACATTAAGGGGGTGAAATAGTGGCAGTTGCTCCAAAATATACCCCAAATAAACCCAAAGATGCGGGCTTAGAAGCTCGGCAAAAATTGGGTTGGTGGCGAGCTTATCGTTTCCTGTTTTTAAGACGGCTCAGCCAATTGAGTATCATTTTGATGTTTTTAAGCGGGCCGATGTGGAATGTCTGGATCTTAAAAGGCAATTATAGCTCAAGTATGTTATTCGGCACCGTGCCGCTGACTGATCCGCTGATTACCGCAGAAAGTTTAGCCACAGGTTACTTGCCTGAAATGACTACGCTTATCGGTGCGTTCATCATTGTGCTGTTTTATGCGGTGGTGGCAAGCAAAGCATTTTGCAGTTGGGTTTGCCCAATGAATATAGTGACTGATGCCGCTGCGTGGTTCAGACGCAAACTCGGCATTCGTCAATCGCTAAAAATCTCCCGCGAATTACGTTATGTGATTCTAGGTGTGATTTTAGTCGGCAGTGCTTTCACAGGCTCGCTGCTGTGGGAGTGGATTAACCCCGTCGCTGCTCTTGGACGTGTTTTTGTTTATGGCTTAGGGGCAACCCTCTGGCTAGTTGCAGTTATTTTCCTGTTCGACTTGCTGGTTGCCGAACACGGTTGGTGCGGTCATCTCTGCCCGATTGGGGCAATGTATGGCGTGATTGGTGTAAAAAGTTTAGTGAAAGTGAATGTGGTGGATCGTAGCCGTTGCGACCGCTGTATGGACTGCTACAACGTCTGCCCAGAGCCACAAGTGCTACGTATTCCCTTGCATGGCAAGCCTGAAGATAGCCCGATTGTGTTGGCAAAAGATTGTATTACTTGCGGACGTTGTATTGACGTTTGTGCTGAAAATGTTTTTGCATTTGGTTCTCGGTTTGAGAAGCAAATTAACATTAAAAATTTGTAAAATTGTAATGGAGTGATTTATGAAAAAATTCCTTGCTGTAATGCTTGTCACCCTTTCGGGTGTGGCTTTAGCAGATGCCCCAAAAGTGGCAAATAATATTGAAGGTGCGGCAGAAAGCATTGCCCCAGCCTTTACCACCCCTCCTAAAGATGTGGGTAATATTCCGATTACTTTCCCACACCAACCGCCACTCGTGCCACATAGCATTCGTGGTTTACAAGTAACTAAAAATGCCAACCAATGTTTGGGCTGCCACTCACCTGATGTTGCTCCAACTACAGGTGCTCCACGTGTGCCAGAAAGCCATTTCTTAGATCGCGATGGCAAACGCACGGAAGGTACATCACCGCGCCGTTACTTCTGCTTACAATGCCATGTGCAGCAAGCAAATGTAAACCCAATTATTCAAAATAAATTTGACACTATTCGCCAGGCACAAAGCAAATAAGGAGCAACGAAATGATTAAAAAAATTTGTACTTGGTTTCGTACGCCGAGTAAATTAGCAATTGGTACATTGATTATTATCATCGGCGTTGGCACTTTAATTGCCTCAGCTGGCTTTAACAAAGGGATGGAAATGACCAACACCGAGCAGTTCTGTTCTGACTGCCATATGAACGATGTTGTGCCTGAATATCAAGCCTCGATTCACTTCAGCAACCGTTCTGGCGTGAAAGCGGTTTGTTCAGACTGCCACGTACCACACGAATTTGTACCGAAAATGATCCGTAAAATGCAGGCTTCTACTGAAGTTTTGGCACACATCACAGGTAAAGTGGACACCAAAGAGAAATTCGAAGCACACCGTCTAGAAATGGCAGAACGCGAATGGGCACGTATGAAAGCCAATAATTCAAAAGAGTGCCGTAACTGCCACAACTTTGATGATATGGACTTCACCCAACAAAAAACCGTGGCACAGCAAATGCACGCTTTGGCACAAGAGCAAAACAAAACTTGTATCGACTGCCACAAAGGGATTGCTCACCATCTTCCACATATGGAAAAAGTCCAAAAATCTTTCATTCCTGAAGATATGATTAAGGAAGAGAAAAAATAGGCCTAAACGCTTAAAACAACAAGCGGTTCAATTTGGTAAAAGTTTTACCATTTTGAACCGCTTTTTGTTAAAGTGAACAAAAACAGAATGAGAATAACACTATGCCACAACTTCGTCTCCAAAATGCCACCTTTCCACTCGCCCAACGAAAAAAACTGAACATTGAAAATCTAACGATTCAAGCCAATGATTTCTGGGCAATTGTGGGCGGCAATGGTTCGGGAAAATCTGCCTTGGCTCAGGCATTATGCGGGAAAATTCCTTGCTCGGTTGACGAGCTGCAAAATGATTTTCAACGCATTGCGATGCTCTCTTTTGAGCAGCAACAGAAAATAATGGAAGCGATTTTTAATGATCGCAATAACGATACCGTAAGCCCTGATGATTTTGGGCTAACCGCTTGCCAAGTGATTTTAGCGGATGCAAAAAATGAAAACCTATGTCAAGAATATGCAGCAAAATTAGGGATTACTTCGCTGCTTGAACGCCCATTTATGCGACTTTCTACGGGTGAGAGTCGCAAAGTACTGTTTTGCCAAATGTTGGTTAGTGAGCCTGATTTATTGATTTTGGATGAGCCCTTTGAAGGGTTAGATCAAGCCTCTCAACGTTATTGGCAGCAATTAATGATGGAAATTCGCAAGAAAATGACGGTAGTACTGATTGTTAATCGTTTTGGAGATATTCCTACTTGTGCAACTCATATTGCTCTGTTGGATAGTCTGCAGCTGATTTTGCAGGGTAAAAGGGCGGACGTTGAGCAACAAGCGGTCTATTCTCAGCTAAAATTTGCAGAAGAAAATGTGTGCGCACCGCTGCCAGAAAGCCTCTCGACAAAAGAGAAAATAGAGGGGAATCCGTTTGAGCTAGAAAATGTGACCATTCAATATGGCGAACAGAAGATTATTGATCGTTTAACTTGGACGGTAAAACCGCAGCAGCATTGGTGGATTAAAGGCCCGAACGGTGCAGGGAAATCGACCTTGCTTTCGATTATCACGGGCGATCATCCGCAAGCCTACGCAAATAAAGTTAAATTGTTCGGTCGTCAGCGCGGAACAGGCGAAACCATTTGGGATATCAAAAAGCATATTGGCTACGTGAGCAGCCAATTGCATATGGATTACCGCGTGAATTGCTCTGCGTTGGAAGTGATTGTCTCGGGCTTTTTTGACTCCATCGGCGTTTATCAACGTATTCCCGAAAGTGTGCGAATGAAAGCGATGGAGTGGCTTACTCGATTAAACTTACAAAGCCTTGCCAAAACACCATTCCGTTCCCTCTCTTGGGGACAACAACGGTTGTTGCTGATTACACGGGCGATGATCAAACACCCGCCCATTCTGATTTTAGATGAACCACTGCAAGGTTTAGATGGGTTAAATCGCCAACTCGTGAAGCAATTTATCGAACAGCTGGTACAAAATAGTGAAACACAGTTGCTATTTGTTTCTCACCAAGATGCTGATGCACCAAACTGCTTAACCCATTTACTGGAGTTTGTGCCGAGTGAAGCGGGCTATGTTTATAGACAGGCAGAATTGGGTTAATTTTTTCAGGTTGAATTTCTTATCATTGAAGGGCAGAGATGCCCTTTATTATTTCTACTTCTCTTCTTAGTATCTTTTTTACCTTTCCTTCATATAACTTTATGGAATATTATGGCTAGATAAATTATTAGATTGGTATAAAAAAGATTTATAGAATCAAGCCATTCCAAAATTTATTTAGTAAAGGTAAAACAAAATGGCTGCTCACGTAATTGATTTTCTAACCCTTGGTAATAACTTTGGTACGCCTGAAATGCGTGCTGTTTGGTCGGAAGAAAATCGCTTACGTCAACAAATTGAAGTTGAAGTCGCACTAGCAAAAGCGGAAGGCGAACTGGGTGTTATTCCTGTAGAAGCGGCAGAGAAAATCGCAAAATCTGTAGATGCTAATGCGCTCGATTTTAATCAACTTGCAGATGAAGCTGTCAAGTTAAAGCATACCTTTATGGCAACCATCAATGCGTTGCAACGCCAATCTGGTGAAGCGGGTGAATATATTCATTATGGTGCAACCACCCAAGATATTGTGGATACCGCAACCGCTATTCAATTAAAACAAGCCTTTGATATTGTGCAACGTGATAGCCGTTTAGTGGCACAAGCCTTAAAACAACTGGCAAAAAAATATCAATATTTACCAATGGTGGGGCGCACGCACGGAATGCAAGCATTACCGACAACTTTTGGTTTTAAACTGGCGGTGTGGCTAGATGAGTTTGTTCGCCATTTACAGCGCTTAAATGAAATTCGTGAACGTGTTTTAGTGGGCAATATTAGCGGCGCAATTTGTACATACGCTTCTTTTGGTGAAAAAGGCCCAGAAGTGGAGGAGCGAGCGTTAACGCTACTTGGCTTAAATACACCGAATATTGGCTGGCAAGCAGCACGCGATCGTTTCTCTGAATATGCTTCAGTCGTGGCGTTAATTAGCGGTACTTTAGGTAAAATCGCTAATGAGTTTTACAACTTAATGCGTACCGAAATTAACGAAATCGAAGAGCCGTTTTCAGCAGGAAAAATTGGTTCTTCCACAATGCCACACAAGCGTAATCCTGCGGCACTAGAGGGAATGGCTAGTTTAACCTCACCGATTTTTAAAAGCGTTGCCCTTATTCACGAATCTATGCGTGTAGAGCACGAGCGTGATGCGATGAGCTGGCGCGCAGAATGGATTGCTTTGCCAGAAATGAATATTTATCTCTCTGTGCAATTACAAATTGCCCTTGCGGTTTTGAAGGGAATGAAAGTGAATGCCGCTCAAATGATGAAGAATTTAGAGTTACAAAACGGTTTACTTCTTTCCGAAAAAATTATGTTTGAATTGGGAAAAAAATTAGGAAAACAGACCGCTCATCACCTTGTTTATGAATGTTCAATGCAGGCTTTTGAACACGAGCAATCATTTAAAAAAGTACTTTTGGAAAATGAAGCAATTAAAGCGGAATTTAGTGAAAAAGAAATTTCTGAGTGGCTCATTTCACAAAATTATTTAGGGAGTGCACCTGAAAAAGTGGATGTCGTTATTCGTTATGCAGAGCAGTCTGGCTTGTTAGAGGAATAATTGCGATATGGAAATTCGAGCACTAGAGAGAGAAAATGCGGAAGTCTACCAAAAGTTACTGCATCAGGCTTATCGCCCCGTTTTAGATTTAGGTATTCATTTTGCGGCTGCAACGGCAGATTTAGCCACGATTTCACAACATTTACACACAAATTTGGTTTTTGGCGGTTTTATTCAAGGTAAGCTGGTTTGCTCGATAAGTTTGCGTTTGCCTTGGGGTAATAATCCTGGCCCTTTTGGTGTGCCGCATATCGGCTGGCTTGCTACTCATCCTGACTATAAAAAACGGGGCTTAGCCATACAGCTATTAAACTGGGTGGAAAAGCACATTTTATTACAGCAGCTTAAAGTGCCTTTTGTAACCTTAGGTACTGCAGAAAATCATCCTTGGCTTTCTCAGTTTTATTTAAGCCAAGGTTTTGAAGAAGTAGGGCGTGCAGACTTAATTGCAGATCATACAACGATTTATTATCGCAAAATTCTAAACCAAACTTTATTTGAAGATTATCAACAACATCATACCCAAAAAAATTAGGAGATCATTATGTCTTTTAAAACTACCGCAATCACTACTTTAGTTGCAGCCACTTTTATTCTTGCAGGTTGTGATGAAAAGCAAGCAGAAACTGCAAAAGCTGAAGCCACTAATAAAGTACTTAAAGTTGGCTCTACAGGACAAAGTTATCCAAATGGCTTCAAACAAGAAGGAAAATTAGTCGGCTTTGATGTCGAAACGACCGAAGCAATTGCTAAAGAGCTGGGTTATACAGTGGAGTGGACGACGGCAGAATTTTCGGGCCTAATGGGGCAGCTTGATTCAGGTCGTTTAGATACGGTGGCGAATGCCGTGGCAATTACAGATGCACGCAAAGCAAAATATCACTTTACCCAGCCTTATAGCTACTACGGTAGCCAAATTGTGACCCATAAAGATAATGCAGACATCAATACTTATGAAGATCTTAAAGGCAAAACGATTTCAGGTGTGTTGGGCTCAAACCATTTAAAAAACCTTCAAAAACAATTCCCAAATGACGAAGTCAACGTAAAAACATACGAAACTCGAGATGGCGCAATGTATGACCTTGTTTATCAACGTGTAGATGGCTACGTAAACTCTAAACCTATTTTATTAGCAGAAATTAAACGCGGTAATTTGCCTTTTAAATTAGTGGGCGAGCCGCTTGTGATTGAAGAAGTAGGTTTCCCATTTGAGAAAAATGAGAAAGGTGAAAAATTAAGCCAAGAGTTTAACCAAGCAATTCAAAAACTAAAAGAAAATGGCACATTAAAATCACTTTCCATTAAATATTATGGCGAAGATATTACTGAACCAAGTAAATAAAATACTCTCCCTTTATTTTTAAAAGGGTGAGTGCAAGCGGTTATTTTAGACGAAATTTTTACAAGGTAAACCTAATGAATTTTGATTTTAGCTATTTTGTTTCTGTGTTTCCAGAGATTATTACTTATCTACCTACTACACTCTTTATTACAATTATTTCGATTGTTATTGCTATTATTGTTGGTTTATTTATTGCGTTAATTCGAGTGCAAAAAGTGTTGGTTGTAGATAGTTTACTTGCGTTATATATTTCATTATTTCGCGGTATGCCAACGGTAGTGTTACTTTTTATTATTTATTATGGTTTACCTCAATTATTTCCAAGCCTGAAAGGGATTTCAGCGATGGCTGCGGCATTATTATGCTTTAGCCTGAAATATTCTGCTTATCTTGCTGAGATTTTCCGTGCGGGTTTGGAGTCTGTCGATAATGGTCAGCGTGAGGCAGGGATGGCAATGGGTTTATCGCTTACCAATATTTATCGCCATATCGTTCTGCCACAAGCCTTTGTAAATGCTTTGCCAAGCACAGGGAATATGTTTATCTCGCTATTAAAAGATTCATCTGTAGCCTTCTTTGTCGGCGTGCCAGAATTATTGTCGGCAGGTAAATTGATTACGGCAGAATCTTATAAATTCTTTGAAACCTATTTAGCCGTTGGCATTATTTATTGGTTGATAGTAGTGCTTTATTCTTGGGCACAAAAATGGTTAGAAAGCATTCTCTCTTCCCCTTATAAACGTTAAGGAATTAAGATGACTACAATGATTTCAGTTGAAAAACTTACCAAATCTTTTGGTAAAAATACTGTGTTAGATAATATTGATTTATCTATTCAAGAAGGGGAAGTGGTTACTATTATTGGTCCATCTGGTTCGGGTAAATCTACGTTATTACGTTGTTTGAATTTATTAGAAAAACCAGATAATGGAATAATAAAAATTGCAGAAACAGAATTAGATGTAAAACATCATTCTAAAAAAGAAGAGTTGGCTTTACGCAATCAATCTGCAATGGTTTTTCAAAGTTATAATTTATTTAAAAATAAAACAGCATTGGAAAATATTACACTTGCACCTTTAGTAAACCAAAAATTAAATAAAGCCAAAGCAACGGAGCTTGGTTTAAGTTTACTAAAACAAGTTGGGCTTTCAGAACAAGCCAATCAATATCCCGTTACCCTTTCAGGCGGGCAGCAACAACGCATTGCGATTGCACGTGCACTTGCGGTAAAACCAAAAGTATTGTTGTTTGATGAGCCAACCTCAGCGCTTGATCCAGAACGCGTGAATGAAGTTTTACAAGTTATTCAGCAGTTGGCAAAACAAAAGATCACAATGGTGATCGTGACCCACGAAATGGATTTTGCGAAACACGTTGCCGATCGGATCATTTTTATGGCAGATGGGCATATTGTTGAGCAAGGGCCGGCAAAACAAGTGATCGATTTTCCACAGCAAGAACAAACCAAACGTTTTGTTCGTCAATTTGCAGATCCAGTCGAGTTTTATATTTAATGAATGCTTTTGATTTTGCCGAGCAGATTTTATCCATCCCGCTGATTACCGACTCTGCGACATTAAAAAAAGCACAGCAAGGCATAATGGATTATTTTGCAGCAAGCCTTCAAGCTCGCAATCACAAAAAATTGCAAGATTTTAAAGCGTGGATAAATCAAGAAGGCGGTAATCCACAAGCTTGGCTTATTGGGCAAAAGCAAAAAGCAACCGCGCGCCAAGCTGCACTATTTAACGGTTTTCAAGCCCATTTATTAGATTATGACGATGTGCATTCTGATGTTCGAGGGCATCCTTCAGCAGTTATTTTAAGTGCATTGTTTGCCTCGCTTTCTTCTGAAAAATCGTCTTTGGTAAATAGCCAGCGTTTTTTGACCGCTTACATTATTGGCGTTGAAGTGATGGCACGTTTAGGAAAAGCGGTAAATCCTGCCCATTACTTAAAAGGCTGGCACAGCACAGCAACCCTTGGCGGAATTGCGGCAACCTGTGCGATATGTTACTTGCATAAAAAGGATTTTTTGGCTCAAGCCATTGCATTAGCTGCTACTCAAGCATCAGGTATGCGAATGGTTTTTGGCTCTCCCATTAAAGCGTTGCACGCAGGAATGGCAGCACAATCTGCGATTCAAGCGGTGGAGTGGATAGAGGCAGGATTATCGCTTGAGCAAAATGCTTTTGATGAAAATATTGGTTTTTTTGCTCTTTTTACAGAGAAACGTTCTCCTCAAGCCTTGCTTGAAAAATGGGGCGAAAATTGGCAAATCGCTCAGCTCTGGTTTAAAACTTATCCTTATTGCTCAGCAGCAGCGGGCATTGCGGATTCATCCTATCAGCTTAGCGAAGAATTGGATGATCCTAATGAGATTGAGAAGATTGAGCTCTTTTTTCATCCAAATGCAGATGCTGCATTGATTTATCGAAGGGTTCAAAAACCAAGTGAAGGGCGTTTTTCTGCGGAATATCTGGTGGCAGCCATTTTGTTCGGTAAAACGCTCGATTTTCAGCACTTTGAACAAGCAGAATGCGAGCCTGATATTTGCAAATTGATGACAAAAATCGATCGCTTGTATCAAGCAACGCCCGAGAATAAAAGAGCAGTTATCATTGTGATACGGTTAAAAAACGGTGCAATTTTACAAGCACAATCTGATTATCCTAAAGGCAGCCCAATGAAGCCTTATTCTGATGAAGAACTCAGCCAGAAATTGGCTCAAGCAATAAATAACGAAGCCATTTATCGCGATTTCTCTCAATCCCTTTCTGCTTTACCAGAAGGCGTTGAAATGAACGCATTTATTCAAGCCTACCAATCTATTTTGTGAGAAGCAGTATGGAAAAATTACACCAGTTAACCCAACAATACCAAGAGCTTGATGAGTTCTTACGCCAATTTCGTCAAGAATGTCACCGTTTTCCTGAGCTTTCAAATGAAGAGTTTGAAACGACTGCAAAAATTAAAAGTGAGTTAGAAAAACATCACATCACGATTTTAGATTTACCATTGAAAACGGGGTTAGTTGCCGAAATCAAAGGCGCAAAAGTGGGTAAAACAGTGATGTTACGTTCAGATATTGATGCCTTGCCTATTTGGGAAGAATCGGGCGTGCCTTTTAGCTCTGAGCGAGAAGGCGTAATGCACGCTTGCGGTCACGATTTCCATCTTTCAGCAGCATTAGGGGCGGCTATTTTGCTTAAACAGCACGAAAATAAGCTAGAAGGCACCGTTCGAATTCTTTTCCAAGCGGCAGAAGAAACAGGATTGGGCGCACTGAATGTGTTAAAAGCAGGGGCATTAAAAGGTGTAGATGCGATTTTCGGCTTGCATAATGATCCTACCTTACCTGTTGGTATGCTTGGCACAAAGTCGCACGCACTCACTGCGGGTGTGGATCGTTTTGAAGTTCATATTCACGCGAAAGGTGCGCACGCTGCTCGCCCGCAAGATGGAAAAGATCCGATTATTGTATTAGCTCAGGTTATCAGCAGCGTACAAACTATTATTAGCCGTAATGTGGCGACCCACGAAAATGCGGTAGTTTCCATTACCCACGTGCAAAGTGGTAACACTTGGAATGTGATTCCTGATAGTGCTTATTTAGAAGGGACGGTGCGAACCTTTAATGCTGAAATTCGCACGCAAATTGAGCAACGTTTCCGCACCCTTTTAGCCGGGATCTCTGCGGCTTTTGAAGTTTCCATTGAACTAGAATGGCACGCTGGCCCACCATCGGTGAATAATGCCGAACAATGGGTTCCACTTACGCTAGAGGTTGCACAAGCGGTCGGTTTTGAAGCAAAAATTGTCGAAGCTAGCCCAATTGGTGAGGATTTTGCCTTTTATCAACAAGAAGTACCAGGTGTATTTGTGATGGTTGGCTCTGGAGGTCCTTATGCATTGCATCACCCTAAATTCCGTGTTGACGATGATGTTTTATTTCCAACGGCTTATTATTTGGCGGAATTAGCCATTCAATTTCTCAATCAATTTATGATGAATGCCACCAAAAGCACCGTTGCTCATCACTAAAATATGATCGCCCGATTTTGCTTCTTGAGCGATCATTTTAACAAGTTCATCAATACTTGCCGACCATTTAGCTGGCTGAGTTAATGTATCGGTAATTTGGCTCACTTTCCAAGGAATGGTATCGGGCTGATAAATAAAGACCGCTTGCGCATCGTGCAAACTTGGGGCGATGTCATCTTTATGCACTCCCATTTTCATTGTGTTGGAACGAGGCTCTAATACCGCGATAATGCGGGCATTTTTGCCGATCTTGCCGCGAAGTGCATCAATTGTGGCTTCAATTGCGGTTGGGTGATGGGCAAAATCATCGTAAACGGTAATGCCGTTTACCTCGCCTTTCACTTCCAAACGGCGATTGGCATTGATAAATGTTCTTAGCGCTTTGCAAGCCCCTTCAACACTTACGCCTGCGTGTTGTGAGGCAGCAATTGCCATTAATGCGTTGTGCATATTATGGCGACCGATGATATTCCAATGCACTTCACCCGCTTTCTCACCAAAATGATAAACCTCAAATTGTGAGCAATCTGCATTCAATGGTTTGGCAAACCACTCTTTGCCTTTGCCAATCGCTTGCACTTCGCTATATGTGCCCATTTTGAGGGTATCTTGCGCGTTTTTGTCATCATTTGCAGCTAAAATGCGTCCTTCGCTTGGAATGGTGCGAATAAGGTGGTGGAACTGGCGTTGAATCGCGTGTAAGTCCTCGAAAATATCGGCGTGATCGAACTCGATATTATTGATAATCAAGGTTCTTGGCGAATAATGTACGAATTTCGACCGCTTGTCGAAAAAGGCAGAATCGTATTCGTCCGCTTCAATCACGAAGAATTTGCTTGAACCTACGCGTGCTGAAATGCCGAAATTGCCGGCAACGCCACCGATTAAAAAGCCTGTGTCGATTTGGTTTTGATCTAAGATCCATGCAAGCATTCCCGTGGTGGTTGTTTTTCCGTGTGTGCCAGAAACAGCAAGCACCCAACGATCTTTAAGCAGATGATCGTGTAGCCATTGCGGGCCTGAAGTGTAATGAAGTTGATTATTTAGCACGTATTCCACGCAAGGATTACCACGGCTCATTGCATTACCAATCACGACGAGATCCGGTGCGGGTTGGAGTTGATCCTCATCATAGTTAGGGATAATTTCAATGCCGTGTGTTTCTAAAAAGGTGCTCATTGGCGGGTAAACATTGGTGTCTGAGCCAGTGACTTTGTAGCCCAGCTCGCGTGCGATCATCGCCACACCGCCCATAAATGTGCCACAAATGCCGAGAATATGGATGTGTTTTTGGTTCATTGGGGTCTCTTTTAATCGAACAAATAATGCTAACAGTCCCTCTCTTTGCTAAAGAGGGGGGATTAGATGGAGTATAACAAAAAAGGCTAAATTCCCGAAGAATTTAGCCTTTTCGCTATAAAGCTATTTCAATTATTTTACATCGAAATATGCTTGTAAATCGTCGCTACCGCCAATGTGTTTACCACCGATGAATACTTGTGGAACAGAAGTACGACCAGTAATTGCACGTACAGAAGTGGTTGATGCGTCTTTACCTAATACGATTTCTTCGTATGGTAAGCCTTTCACTTCTAATAACGCTTTCGCTTTTGAACAGAATGGGCAGCCAGGTTTAGTGATGATTGACACTGATGGTTTTGCTTCCCAAGATGGGTTTAAGTATTTGATCATTGTGTCTGCATCAGATACTTTGAACGGGTCGCCTGGTTCTTGTGGTTCGATGAACATTTTTTCAACTACGCCGTTGTTCACGAACATAGAATAACGCCATGAACGGTCGCCGAAGCCTAAGTCGTTTTTGCTTACTAACATACCCATACCACGAGTGAAATCACCGTTGCCATCTGGAAGTACAGTAACGTTTTGACACTCTTGGTCTGCTTTCCACGCGTTCATTACAAAAGTGTCGTTTACTGATAAACAAACGATTTCATCTACACCTAATGCATAGAATTCTTTTGCTAATTCGTTGTAACGTGGTAAGTGAGTTGATGAACAAGTTGGGGTAAATGCACCTGGTAATGAGAAAACAACTACTTTTTTGTTGTTGAAGATTTCATCTGTAGTCACATCAACCCACGCATCGCCTTGACGCGTGTGGAATGTTACTGAAGGAACTTTTTGACCTGTCATATCTTTTAAAGACATATTTTTTCTCCAAAAAAATAAATAAGAATTAAAAATCGCACGCATTTTACAGATAAATATGCCATAATTCATCTTATTCTATTGATAGGTAAGATTTATAAATAAGTAAGGAAAAGGTTATCGTGAACATTCGAGATCTGGAATATTTAATTTCATTAGCAGAGTACAAACATTTCCGCCGTGCTGCCGATGCGTGTAATGTGAGCCAGCCGACATTAAGCGGTCAAATTCGCAAATTAGAAGACGAATTAGGCACGATTTTACTTGAACGTACTAGCCGCAAAGTGCTTTTCACCCAAGCAGGTTTAGCATTGGTGGATCAAGCCAAATCTGTATTACGTGAAGTGAAGGTGTTAAAAGAGATGGCAAGTAATCAGGGCAAAGAGATGTCGGGGCCGCTTCACGTAGGCATTTTACCTACACTTGGTCCATACCTTTCACCCATTATTGTGCCCGCAATGAAAGAAGCCTTCCCAGAGCTTGAGCTTTATTTATACGAATTGCAAACCTCTCAAATGGTAGACCAACTCTCTGCAGGTCAGCTCGATTGTGGTATTTTAGCTTTTGTTAAAGAAAGCGAGCCTTTTATCGAAGTGCCACTTTTTAACGAAGAGATTTTGCTTGCTGTATCAGATAAGCACGAATGGGCGAAAGAAAAACAACTGCCGATTTCGGTTTTAAAAGATAAAGAACTACTTTTCTTAGATGATGGGCATTGCCTACGCACGCAAACGCTAGATTACTGCTTATCGGTTGGTGCGAAAGAGAGTGCCCATTTTAAAGCGACCAACTTGGAAACACTCCGCAATATGGTGGCAGCCAATGTGGGCATTTCACTGATTCCAAAATTTGCTGCAAAAGACACAAGCGGTGTGAAATATATCTCATTTTGCAATCCAACACCATTCCGCGCGGTTGGCTTAATTTATCGCCCAGGTTCACCACTTCGCACCCGTTATGAACGCCTTGCCAAAGGTATCGAAGAAGTGATGAAAAAACAAGATGTTGAATAATCGACACAGAGATAAAAAATGAGTCATGTAGGCATTCGAGCACAACAAAAAGAGAAAACCCGCCGTGCCCTTGTAGATGCGGCGTTCAACCAATTGAGTGCCGAAAAAAGTTTCAGCAACTTAAGTTTGCGGGAAGTCGCACGAGAGGCAGGCATTGCCCCAACCTCGTTTTACCGCCACTTCAAAGATATGGACGAATTGGGATTGGCAATGGTAGATGAATCAGGCCTAGTACTCCGTCAGTTAATGCGTCAAGCTCGTAAACGTATTGAGAAAGGCGGCAGCGTGGTTGCCCTTTCGGTTGAAACTTTCTTTGAACTGATTAACGACCGTCCAAACGTTTTCCGCTTATTATTGCGTGAAAGTTCAGGTACATCACAAGCCTTTCGTACCGCAGCTTCGCGTGAAATTCAGCATTTTATTGCAGAACTTACTGACTACATCTTAATGAAAAGCCCTGAATTAGGGCGTGAAATCGCTCATATTCAAGCAGAAGGTTTGGTCACTCTTGTTTTTACTGCAGGCTCACACGCTTTAGATATGAGCAACCAACAGCGCGATGAACTTAAAAAACGGGTGATGATCCAACTCCGAATGCTGATGCACGGTGCATCCGCTTATGTCAGAAAATAGGGTGTTATTTATACACCCTGTCTGGCTTAATTTCGTGCTGAATAAACCTTAAACTTGGTCGATTTCTCTACCACTTCGTGCTTGCCGAATGCACTGTCTAGTAAGGCTGGATAAGGCAAAAAGGCATTCGCTACAATGCGTAATTCTCCACCTTTGGTTAAATGGTTTTTCGCTTGTAAGATCAAATTTTCGACCGCTTGATAAGCTGTATCCACGCCATCGTGGAACGGTGGGTTGGAAACAATCAGGTCAAATCGCCCTTCAATATGCGAGAACACATCGCTTGCCAACACTTCGCCTTCCAATGCATTTTCCGCCAAAGTACGTTTACTTGACGCAATTGCCATTGCGTGAATATCGCTCATCGTCAGCTTAATTTTCGGGAACTGTTTTTTCAAACTCGCCCCAATTACGCCAGCCCCACAACCTAAATCCAACACTTTGCCTTTTAATCCATCAGCTTTATGGAAGGTGGAAAGTAACAGCTTTGTGCCGCCATCCAATTCTGCCGAGCTAAACACCGCGGGCAAAGCAGAAATCGTTAAATCGTTGAGTACGTAGCTTTTCCAGAATTTTTTTGCATTGAAAGTCGGCACGTTTTGTAGCTCAAAATGGTACAAACCACAGCGACGAGCCGAATCAATTTTGGCAATATTGCCGAACGGTTCGAGCATTTTTTCCACCGAACGCACGCCTGCACGGTTTTCGCCAATAATCAACAGTTCTTGCCCAACTTCTGCTTGAGCCAGCCATTCTAACAATTGATATTGGCATTCCTGCTTGTTCTTTGCCCAATAATACACAGCCAAATCTGCTTTTTTGGTATTTTCTATGCCAAATTCGACCTCTTGTCGTGAATAGGCATAATCAAAATAGCTACTAAACACAGTAATATTTTTGGTATCTTTTAAACTTTGGGCAAAATCGTCACGTACATAACCGAAAAATAGTACCGATTTTTCAGCAAACAGAGGCAAATGGCGAGCTAATACCTCGCTTTCAAGAGAGAACATAATTTCCTTTCCTTTAAAAATAATTTCCGCATTTTACCCAGTTTTGCTACTATTCCCTATCAATTTTTTGCGAGAACAAGATGAATAGACGAGATTTATTATTGCAAGCAATGGGCGTGACACAATGGCAGTTGGTTAAGCCCCAAGTACTTAAAGGCGATGCTCAAATTCGGTTAGATCAAGCGGTCAAATTAGTAGTGATTTGTGAAGAAGAACAACAAAAAAGCAGGCTTTTTCAAGACTTGCTTTTTGCACTTTCATTGCAATCGAATGAATTTTACTGGGTAAATTACGAGCAATTTCATCGAATCCGTTTCGAACATAAGCCATTTTTCTTGGTGGTAGAAGCCGAAGAGCAAGCGGTCAGAATTCAGGAAAAATATGCGAATCAGCTGCAGTTACATGTCGAAAATTGGGCAGAATTGTTGAAGCCTGAAAGTAAAAGGAAGTTGTGGAAAGGATTGGATATGGCGTTTAAACACCAATAACTTTTGACTTGCTCAAGAGTTCGTTGTATGAATTCTCTTTTATTTTACCATTGAATCTTAGTTCACATTGATTTTATGAAATTTGCTCAGTTAAGAGTTGCCAGCCTTGTTGACGATATTGCTTGTAACGCTCACGGGCTTGAGCTTTTTCAGTTTCGTCTACAGGTACAAATTCAATCACTTGATTAAAACTTGTCACAAATTCAGGAATTTGTGTTTGCAAGCTAATCAACAAATCTCGGCGTTGAGCGTTTCGTTTACCTTTCCAGCTAATTTCAATAGGCGTTGGATATTGTGTCGCTTCGCCCGAAAGATTGTGCGGTACAAAAGAATCAGGCTCCCTTGCCCACAGTAGTTCATCAATTTCAAAGGCTTGTTGCTCAGTTTCACATGTAATCAATACACGCTTGCCAAGTCTCCATGCTTTTGCTGCTAAATCACACGCTTGTTCGTGAATATTATCTTTGTTTAAAACGTAAAATTGAGCCTGTTTCACTACTATTTCCTACTTAAAAATCCCCTAACCCACCCTTCCAATTCAATCAATACGTGGTAGTACAAAGTACGCAATCACAATAAAAAGTCACTTGTACGGGGCTACACGGTATGAAGTGAAACTGCCCACGGTTTCTGCTTTTATTAATTGCTATGCCTTAAGCGAGGTTGTATTCGCTTTGAATTGGAATGCCTGATTTTATCTAAATCTCACTCAACCAATTCGCCTGTTGAATTTGAGTATCTAACTGGCGGTGTTGTTTCGCGATTTCATCAATTTGCTTGCGGATATTTTTCACGTCAATTGCCGCAAGGGTTTTGATTTCGCTACGACTGTAGCGGTCAAAGGTTTGAGTAGCAGCATCCGCAAGATTAATTAGCGTGTTATGTTCGGCTTTCAAACGATCACGTTTTGCCAATGCTTCAACCATCAATTGTCCGCTTTCAAGTTGAATACGGTTGTTGGCTAAATTGATTTTAACGATAAGCTGCTCAAGTTTTGTTGCCGCTTGGCGATATTCTGCTAATAATGCTTCTGGTGATTCTGCAGGTTCTTCGCCCTCTTGATATTGGGCATTTTGGTTTAAACGTTGTTTTAGTTGTTCTAAACGGCATTGTAAATCGGCACGTTCAATTAAGGCTTCTGCTAATTTCATAGTGTGTCCTTGAACTAAATAAATTTACAATACTCTAACACAACACTTACACTATTTCGATAAAAATAGTGGTAAGATCGCATCACTTTTATTTATTTTAAGGAGTTATTATGGGTTTATTTGATTTTGTTGGCGACATTGGTCGTAAATTATTTAATAAAGAAGAAGACGCATCAAAAGCGGTTACTGAACATTTAGCAGAAGACAATCCTGGTATTGAAAACGTGCAAGTGACAGTTGAAAATGGTGTGGCAACTGTATCTGGTGCAGCAACGACAGCCGCAGCGATTGAGAAAGCGGTGTTAATGGCGGGTAATGTAGCAGGGATTACTTCTGTCAATATTGATAATGTTCAGCTTGCAAGCGGTGAAAAAATTGGTGCGGATGACGAATTTTATGTGATCCAAAAAGGCGATAGCTTATGGAAAATTGCAGAAAAGGCTTATGGCAACGGAGCAAAATATACGGCTATTTTTGAAGCAAACCGTGAAGTGATTAAAGATGCGGATAAGATCTTCCCAGGTCAAAAAATCCGTATTCCAAAAGGTTTATAATTTCATTTAATATAGAAAAACGGAGAAAATTTTATTCCTCTCCGTTTTTTTATTTTATGTATTAAATCCCCTTGCATTGTTAGTGCTTGCAAGATATGGCTTTGAACGTTACAATGCCTGTCTATTTATCTATCTTTTATATGCTCACCATTGAGGTTTAAGAATGTCAATTTCTATCGAAACTTTAGAAGGCTTACAACGCCGTGTAACAATTACCGTAGCTGCAGATAAAATCGAAGCAGCTTACAAAGAACAGTTAAAAGGCTATGCGAAAAACGCTCGCGTAGACGGTTTCCGTAAAGGTAAAGTACCTCACTCAATTATTGAACAACGTTTTGGCGTGGCAGCTCGTCAAGAAGTGTTATCTGATGAAATGCAACGTGCATTCTTTGATGCCGTTATCGCAGAAAAAATCAACCTTGCAGGTCGTCCAACTTTCACCCCAAACAACTACCAACCAGGTCAAGAGTTCTCTTTCTCTGTTACTTTTGAAGTGTTCCCAGAAGTAGAATTAACAGGCTTAGAAAACATTGAAGTTGAAAAACCAGTGGTTGAAATCTCAGACGCAGATTTAGACAAAATGGTTGATGTTTTACGCAAACAACAAGCAACTTGGACAGAAAGCCAAGAAGCAGTGAAAGCAGAAGATCGCGTAACAATTGATTTCGTAGGCTCTGTAGATGGCGAAGAATTCGAAGGTGGTAAAGCAACTGACTTCGTACTTGCAATGG
Organism: Pseudohaemophilus parahaemolyticus; assembly: GCF_938021905.1. Taxonomy (GTDB): domain Bacteria; phylum Pseudomonadota; class Gammaproteobacteria; order Enterobacterales; family Pasteurellaceae; genus Haemophilus_A; species Haemophilus_A parahaemolyticus_B. The sequence goes on along the minus strand of NZ_CALIFA010000068.1, from coordinate 3,798 downwards.
GTCAAGGTCGTATGATCCCTGGTTTTGAAGAAGGTATTGTAGGCCACAAAGCGGGCGAGCAATTCGATATTGATGTGACTTTCCCGGCAGAATACCATGCTGAAAACTTAAAAGGTAAAGCAGCGAAATTTGCGATTACCTTGAAAAAAGTAGAAAACATCGTATTACCTGAATTAACTGAAGAGTTCGTGAAAAAATTCGGTAACGCAAAATCAGTAGAAGATTTACGTGCAGAAATTAAGAAAAATATGCAACGTGAATTAAACAACGCAGTCACTGCACGTGTGAAAAACCAAGTAATCAATGGTTTAATTGCACAAAACGATATCGAAGTGCCTGCAGCAGCAGTAGCGGAAGAAGTGGATGTATTACGTCAACAAGCGGTTCAACGTTTCGGCGGTAAACCAGAAATGGCAGCACAACTACCTGCTGAATTATTCGAAGCAGAAGCAAAACGTCGAGTTCAAGTAGGCTTATTACTTTCAACGGTAATTGGTGCTAACGAATTAAAAGTGGACGAAGCACGCGTTGAAGCGATGATTGCAGATATTGCATCAGCTTACGAACAACCTGCTGAAGTGGTGGAATACTACGCGAAAAACCGTCAATTAACTGAAAATATCCGTAACGTGGTATTAGAAGAGCAAGCGGTTGACGCAGTATTAGCGAAAGCGAAAGTGACTGAAAAAGCGATGTCATTTGACGAGTTAATGCAATCACAAGTTCAAGCCTAATCTTTAAAGCCGCTCCGCTGTGAGCGGTTTTCGTGTACAAGCGGTTTGTTTTCGCAAAACTTTTGCAAAATCTGACCGCTTGATTTGCATTATTTGCAACCAAAGAGAGGATTTATGGACTTAACGTTTACTCAACAACTTCAACAATTTATCGGAAATCATCCTTTGCTGATTGCAGCGTGGGTGGCAGTATTTGTGATTACCCTTTATACTTTATTCAAAGGGGCAACCAGCAAATTCAAAGTGATTGAAAATGCTGAAGCTGTTCAGTTGGTGAATAATAAAGAAGGCGTGTTCTTAGATGTGCGTACTGATGATGAATTTCGTAAAGGACACATTGTAGAAAGTCACTTAATTCACCCAAGCGATATCAAAGAGGGAAAAACCACTGCAATTGATAAATTTAAAGCTCGTCCAGTAATCGTGATAGATGGTAACGGTTTTGGTGCAACTAAAATTGCAGAACAGCTTGTTAAGCACGGTTTCGAGAAAGTTTATGCACTGAAAGAAGGTATGATGGGCTGGAAAGCAGCAAATCTGCCAACAGTAAAAAAATAAGGAAATATTATGGCTGAAGAAAACAAAGTTGCTGAAGCAACAGAACAAGAAGCACAACAGTTTGAATTCCAAATTCAACGTATCTATGTAAAAGATGTTTCTTTTGAAGCACCTAACCTACCAAATATCTTTAACCAAGAGTGGGCACCAAAATTAGATTTTGAACTGGATACTGAAACGCGTGAATTAGGCGAAAATCTTTACGAGGTAGTATTACATATTAATGTTTCAACTACATTAGAAGGCAGTGGCGACACCGCATTCATTTGTGAAGTAAAACAAGCGGGTGTATTTACCATCAAAGGCTTAGAAGGATTACAATTAGCACATTGCTTATCTGCACAATGCCCAGAAATCCTCTACCCTTACGCTCGTGAATTAATCGCAAGCCTAGTAAACCGAGGTACATTCCCAGCATTAAATCTTTCTCCAGTAAACTTTAATGCATTGTTTGCGGACTACCTTGAACGTTTAGAAGCAGAGTCTGAAGAAACTACTACAAATTAGTATTGTAAAAGCCATTTAACTTTCATGTTAAATGGCTTTGATTTATTGGAAAGGCTAAGCAACAGCAGCTGTTACCACAATCTCTACTTTCCAATTTGGATCGGCAAGTCTTGCTTCAATTGCTGCACGAGGTGGGGCATTATTCTCAGCAACCCATTCATCCCACGCTCGGTTCATTTCCGCATAATCGCCCATATTTGCCAGATAAACGGTTGCCATTAGAATTTGGCTTTTATCTGTACCCGCTTTCGCAAGAAATTTATCAATCTCGCCCAATACTTGTTTAGTTTGCTCGTAGGCATTTTTGCTTGCGTCGGTTGGTACTTGTCCTGCTAAATACGCGACACCATTGTAAATCGCTACTTCTGAAAAACGATGGCTGACATCAATTCGTTTAATCATATTTTCCCTATTTTGCTTTTAACAACTCAATAATCTCTTTTAATGCCACAATTTCCGCATCTTTTTGAGCTAATAACGTATCTTTCATTGTCAGTAAACTATTTAATTTTTCATTTTCAGCAGTTAATACTTCATTAGTACCGAAATGACTGTTAGTTAAGTTATAAGAATTATCGCCACCTACCGCAAAGAAAATCGATCTATCCTTACAAGTAATCAATTCACCCATATCAATATTAAACACATTCGCAATTTGCTGTAATTTATCTAAATTAATACTGCTTTGTCCACGCTCAATTTTGGCATATCCATTCGGTGACATTGAAAGTTTCTCCGCCATTTCTTCTTGCGACCATTGATTGATTTCTCTCATTACGCGAATTTTATCGTGGACTTCCATTTTATTTCCTTAAAGTGTGGTTTTTATACCTTGAAGGATAGTTTTCAACTGTATTGGTTGGTGGTTAAAGTGTTAGCAACAGTATAGCATGTGCCACTACTTTTACAAATTATAATAGGAGTTGAACAATGCGTATAAGTCGTACAAATTATGCAATACTAACAGTTTTAAATACAGGCTTATTTGTAATAATAGGCAACTTGGCGTATGCACCATTTATTTTTTTAGCTTTACTATTATTTGCTCAATTTTACCTGGTTATAGGTAGGTTAAAAGATATGAATGCTAGTCCTTTTTGGTCCATATTAACATTATTACCTTTTGTTAGTTTTGTTTTGATGTTTCCAAAAGGTACTCAAGGCATTAACCAATATGGTGAAGATCCACGAGTAAAGGGGAATTAAATAATGCATAGCGATAGTATTTATCAGGCTGTTATCATAGGTTTTGCTACAGTATTTATGGCGGGGGCTATTTATATAGCCAGTAAAATTGGAAAAGGAATAAATAAGGTTAAAGAAATTAAATACCAACTAGATAATGAAATTGGTAAGGTAGATTATGTTGTGGAGAAAATTTCTTATATAGATATTAATTCTAAAGTAGGTAAAGTAGAATTTATTGAATTCTATTTAGACCCAAATTATGAAAGTGCTTTTTATTCTATTTCACCTGAAAAGTTAAAGTATCTGTGCCCCAAATTAGAGAACTTAATAAATAAGTTTGAGCAAAGTGAATCTAGTTATGGACATAAATATGCAGAAAGAAGTTTTTTCATTGGAGACAAATTGATCTTTAGTTGGAAAAATGAAGCTAAAATTTAACCATTTTGATTTTAGTAAAACGACAGCAGTCTAGTTTGTAAAAGATTTTACAAATTAGACCGCTTTAGAGTAATAGATTATTCTACTTTCACAATCCAGCCTTTAGGTGCTTCGACATCACCGAATTGGATGCCTGTTAATTCGTTGTAAAGTTTACGTGTTGTAGGGCCTACTTCAGTTTCTGAATAGAATACGTGGAAGTTGCCTTTGTGTTGGATACCGCCAACAGGGGTGATCACTGCTGCGGTACCGCACGCACCTGCTTCTGCGAATTGGTCAAGTTGATCGATATAAACATCGCCTTCGATTGTTTCCATGCCTAAACGCTCTTTTGCGATATGTAAAAGAGAGTATTTGGTAATACTTGGTAAAA
>NZ_CALIFA010000067.1:0-65591 GCF_938021905.1 Pseudohaemophilus parahaemolyticus | reverse complement strand
TGAGCCGATGCATCTCGCTGCTCCGCGGCTTGGCGAAACCATTTCACCGCTTCAACATCATCTTGTTTGACGCCTCGTCCCATAGCATACATAAGGCCCAACTTTAATTGAGCCGATGCATCTCGCTGCTCCGCGGCTTGGCGAAACCATTTCACCGCTTCAAAATAATCTTGTTTGACGCCACGTCCCTCATCATACATCACGCCCAAATTAAATTGAGCAGTTGCATCCCCCTGCTCTGCCAAAGGCAACCAAAGTTTAAAAGCAGTTTGATAATCGCCCCTCGTACTAGCTTCAAAACCTTGTTGGAATTGCTGTTCTGGCGTATCCGCCCAAGCGGTGGATTGAAAAGAAAATACAGAAGCACCGAAAAGTGCGGTGGTAAGAAGTGTTTTTGTGAATCGCATAGAAATCGTCCATTTATTAACCAATCATTCATCTCTCTAAACATGTTTATTGTTTAGCAATATGTTTTGTTAGTATCTCTGTAAAGAGATACTAACAGGCAGTATACTGCCTTGCGAAAGGTTAAAAATTGAACTAAAAGAAAGGCGATCAGAAGGAAAAAACAAGCGGTCAAATTCTTCTCACGTGTTGCAAATGGTGAGAGGAATTTGACCGCTTGGCTGAGGTTCTACTCTGTTATTTTTATTTTGATGAATAACTGCTTTTTTCGGATCGCTATTTTGCTGATTTCAGTAAAATGTGCCTATGCCAAATCTAACCCCATTTGCCAAAACGCAATTTCCATTCTAGTTGCAGTGGTGAAAATCTGTTGAATCTCGGCAAGTTGGCTTGGGTTTAGTGGTTTGCAAAGTGCGGTAAGAAAATCAACGGTTTCTTGGGCGGCTTGTTGAAATTCCTCACTCGCATAGGTATCAATCCACGTTTGATAAGGGTTGTTCGGTAAGCGAGGATAATGCTGAGTAATGTAACGAGCAACTTGAGCGTAACCCAAAGCACAAGGGGTTACAGCTGCATAAAGCTCAGCCAAACTGCCCGTCATGCCACAATCAAGCAAATAGCGAGTATAAGCAATGCAAGCGGCACTTTCTTGAGTAGCAAAAATCTCTTGTTCGCTAATGCCCCACTCACGGCAATAATTTAAATGCAATTGAATTTCTTGGCAGAGTATCTCTAACGTTTTGCGAGGAATTTCCATTTCCGCAAAATTTTTTGCTTTATATACGCCCAAAGCAAAGGCTCGACTATAGTGGAACAGATAGAGGTAATCCTGCTTTAAATAATGCTGAAAACAAGCTTTTGGCAGCGTACCTTTTGCTAGCTGTTGCACAAATTCGTGTTCAATATATTGTTGCCAATAAGGCTGGGCTTGTTGAATGAGTTGTTCAATCATCTTTTTTCCTTATTTAATTTCTACCGCATATTCTTTCAACGCTAAGGCTTTTGGAATTAAGCCTTTTTGTTGCATAAATTCTGCCATTTGTTGATAACGTTTAGCATCTAATTGGCGAGGTTTATTGGCTAAGAAAGGGAGCGTGTCTTTCCACGCCAGTTGGTTTAATGGCGTATTGAGTTCATTCGGTTTATAGCTTACAAAAGCTTGCCACGCTTCATTGGGGTGAGCTTGCAGATAGCTTGTGGCTTGTTCAAGTGCGGTCAAAAAGGCGGATGTTTTTTTATCTGTTACGCTGTTTTTATTGGCAACTAAAATCAATTCATCATAAGCAGGCACGCCATATTGTTCAGGGAAGAATGCGACGCCTTCTTGCTTTTCTAAAGCAAGCTGATTGAGTTCAAAATTACGAAATGCACCAATCACAGCATCCACTTGTCCAGTTAAAAGAGAAGGCGAAAGCGACCAATTTACATTCACTAATTCCACATCTTTATTGCTTAAACCAATAGAATGAAGCATTGTATCAAGTAATCCATCTTCAAAACCGCTGACAGAATACCCCACTTTTTTACCTTTTAAATCAGCAAGGCTTTTCAAATTGCTCTTTTTTAGTACCACTACGCTATTTAATGGATTTGAAATCAGTGAACCCACCCGCACTAAAGGCAAGCCTTCTGCCACTTGTTGATAAAGCTGAGGCTGATAACTCACGGCTAAATCAACTTTTCCTGCCGCCGCTAATTTCGGCGGTAATGCAGGATCAGCAGGTTCGATAATTTCAACCTCAAGGTTATTTTTTTCAAAAAAGCCTTTCTGCTGTGCCACAATAATGGCAGCATGATCGGGGTTTACATACCAATCTAGCATTACGCTGATTTTTTCTTTTGCCAAGCTAGGAAGCGTGAGCATTAACCCCATTACAAAGCTGAAATAACGGATAATTGTCTTCATTTTTTTCTCCTTTAATGAAAAGTTAAACAGACCAAATAAAACGGTGTAATAGCCTATCAATACTGAAATATAAACAGAGTGAAATTGCCACTAAAATCAGCAAGGCAGCAAACATTAAATCGACTTGCATTCGGGCATTGGCATGAATCATCAAATACCCCAAGCCTTCAGACGAACCTACCCATTCGCCCACCACCGCACCAATCGGGGCGACCGAAACCGCAATTCGCAAGCCCGAAGCAAAAGCAGGTAAAGCCGCAGGTAATCGCACTTTAAGCAATAAACGCAAGGGGGAAATGTTAAAGGTTTTCGCCAGTTCGAGCCACGCTTGCGGGGTGTTGCGTAGTCCATCATAACAAGCTGCCGTGACGGGGAAGTAGATAATCAGCACCGACATCACAATTTTGGATGCCATTCCATAACCAAACCACAACACCAACAACGGTGCGATAGCAAACACGGGAATCGCTTGTGAAATCACCAAAATCGGCAATAACACGGCGGAAATTTGACGAGAAAATGAGAGCAACAACGCTGAAATCAACCCAAACAGAAAGCCTAACAACAGCCCTAAGCAGATTTCTAACAACGTGACTTGCGTATGCTGCCAAAGCAGTTCAGCGTGTGTGAATAACTGCTGCCCGACAGCTTGTGGTGAGGGAAAAATGTAGTGTGGGAAGCTGCCCAAGGTTGCGACCATTTGCCAGATCATCAACAACACGCCAACAATTAAAAGCGGTTTAAGTAGGCGAATTTTCATTATTCGCCCCCTAATTCCCGCAATAATTGTTGCTGCAACGCCCATAAATTGGCTTGATGCAACTCACGCGGGGCGTTACCTTCTGGCAAAATTACCTCCGATAATGCTGTTTGATGAGATTCAGGCGAACGCAACACAAAAATACGCTGACTTAGCCGTAATGCCTCTTGCGGATCGTGGGTCACGAGCAGCACTGATTTATCTTCGAGCAGTTCAAAGGCTAAATCTTGAAGTTGATGGCGACTGATGGCATCAAGAGCGGAAAAAGGCTCATCAAGCAAAATCAGATCCGCCTCTTGCATTAAGGTGCGTGCCAAGGCAACCCGCTGTTTTTGCCCGCCCGAAAGCTGCGAACAAGGCTTGTGCCAATGTGCTGCCATTCCCACTTTTTCAAGCAATATTTTAGCTTTTTCAGTGGTTTTTGCAGATTTTCGCCCAAATAAAACCGCTTGCAATTGCACGTTATCGACAATTGATAGCCACGGATAAAGCGTCTCTTTTTGAGGCATCCACGCAATGCGAATTTTCGGTTCAAATAGGATTTTTCCCTGCACCACGCCTTGCGTTTCAATGCCCGCCAGTAGTCGCAAAAGCGTCGATTTCCCCATGCCTGAACTGCCCAACAAGCTTACCCACTCGTTCGGCAATAGGGTTAAATTAAGATGTTCAAATAACGTTTGCCCATTAAAGGCAAGACTCAAATCTTGAATACGCACCATCGCTCGCCTCAATGATTAAAGGGAATGCGTAATAAAAAAGAAAGGATAAGAAATGGAATGAAAAGAAAATAGATTTATTGGCATATTAGTTTCCTACGTCAGTGCTAACTGTTTCAGGTTCACGGGTATCATCTCAGCCTTTCGGCACCCCGACTAAAAATTGTTGGTAAGTTTACGCTTGTTTGGCAGAAAAAACAAGCGGTCAACTTCTTCTCACGTTTTGCAAAATAGTATAGTGAGGAAATTTAACCGCTTGGATTCTTAAAGGGCGTTGACTTTAACAAATCGCGTTTAATGTGATGAATGACAAAACTACGCCAAGATATTCTTCGCAATCACATCCCCCATTTCACTGGTGGAAATTGGGGCGGTGTTGTCTGCTAAATCGCTAGTGCGGTAGCCGTCAGCGAGGGCTTTTTGGATTGCTTGTTCAATCGCATCAGCCGCCTCGTTGAGGTTGAAGCTATAACGCAGCATCATTGCCGCAGAAAGAATTTGTGCGATTGGATTGGCGATGTTTTTGCCTGCGATGTCTGGTGCAGAACCGCCAGCTGGCTCATATAAACCGAAGCCGTCTTCGTTGAGGCTGGCAGATGGGAGCATCCCCATTGAGCCTGTAATCATCGCTGCTTCATCGGAAATAATATCACCGAAGATGTTTGAGCAAAGCAAGATGTCGAACGACTCTGGTGCTTTGATAAGCTGCATCGTGGCATTGTCAATATACATATGCTCAAGGGTCACTTCTGGGAACTCTTTCGCCACTTCGTTTACCGTTTCACGCCATAAAATTGAGCTTTGTAACACGTTCGCTTTATCAATTGAAGTAACGTGTTTTCTGCGTTTCATTGCAGATTCAAATGCCACACGTGCAATGCGTTCGATTTCATATTTGTAATAGACTTCAGTATCGAATGCTTTGGTTTGTGCACCTTCGCCTTCACGACCTTTTGGCTGACCGAAGTAGATACCGCCTGTTAATTCACGCACGACCACCATATCGAACCCTTTTGCAGCGATGTCTGCACGCAATGGGCAGAATTTTTCTAAGCCTTGATAAAGTGCTGCCGGGCGGAGGTTGCAGAATAGTTTGAAATGTTTGCGAAGTGGTAATAATGAACCACGCTCTGGTTGTTCATCTGGCGGTAAATGTGTCCATTTCGGGCCACCTACTGAACCGAATAAAATAGCGTCCGCTTCTTCACAGCCTTTTAAAGTGTTCTCTGGTAAGGCTTTACCTTGGGCATCAATTGCCGCACCGCCAATGTTGAAGTGGTTGAAATTCAATTTAAAACCAAATTTTTGTTGTGTCGCTTCAAGCACTTTAATCGCTTGTGCCATAATTTCAGGACCAATTCCGTCCCCTGCTAACACTGCAATGTTGTAAGTTTGCATAAAATCCTCTGTTGTTATCAATAAAATAAGGGGTATTCTACCCAAATATGGTTTAATTCAAAAGTGGCTTTCTTTTATTATTTCTCTTTCCAATACCCCAACCACTCTTTAAGCAACTGCATCATATTATCCATTGCGCCCGATTGCGGGACGAAATACATAAAATTGATATATTCCCAAGGCGTTTTGCCATAGCCTACGCCAGCTGGCAGCACCTCAAAACCTTGCTGTTCATAAAGCATTTTTGCTCGTTTCATATGCCAGTTTTGGGTGACTAAAATAATTTTATTGATGCCTTCTTTTTCAAGCATTTGCTTGGTGTAGAGCGCATTTTCTTTGGTGGTTTTTGCTTCACTCTCTTCCCATCTGGTTGGTACATCAAAGAATTGTTGGAACTCTTTGGCAATCACTTTTGCTTCTGAATTACCGTTTGGTGATCTGCCTGTGGCTAAAATCGGCAAGCCTGTTTCGTTGTGTAAAAACGCAGCATAACGCATTCGTTCCAGTTCGTTATTGGTCACCGTAATATTTCCATACAACTCTGTGCTATCGCGCAAACCACCACCAAGCACGACTATCGCTTGTGCTTGGTGGTAATCTTGTAGCGTGAGTTTATTCTCTTCAATCAAAGAATTGCTGAGCATCGTTGCCATAAAAGGCGTGCTGAAAAGATAGAGCATCGCAATGCCAAAAATAGTCAGAAAGCGGCTTATTTTCTTGTAATGCAAGCGGTTTAAAATGAGCGAAAAAATCCAAATCACCGCAATGTTAAAGGGAGGGAGGGCAATTGCGGTTAGAATTTTAGTTAGATAAAAAAACATAGACACCTCAAAAAGATTTTTGCGTATTTTGCGTGAATTATTGCTAAAATGCACCATTATTTTGAGAGTTTTTAGAACGCTTTTGCGTGAGCGTGGTCTTATCCTCGCTCATTTTTTTATTTTACTTTTTGAGAGATTACGATGAATCAAGTGCTTTTGGCATTAAAACAACAATTAAAACAGATTGAAGAAAAAATTATTGATAAAAATGATGTGCTTTATTTTGACTATCCGCTACATCAAAATGTCGGGGATCTACTGATTTATGCAGGCACAGAACAATTTTTCAAAGATTACCAAATCAACATTCGCTTACGTCGCTGTTTGCAAGCTTTTAACTTGGTGGAAGTGCGTAAATTCGTCAATCCAAATACAACAATTTTGTGTCACGGTGGGGGTAACTTTGGCGATCTTTATCCAAGCATTCAAAAAATGCGTGAAGATTTAGTGCAAGCTTTTCCAAATAATCGTATTATTTTGTTGCCTCAAACAGCGCATTTTTCAAATGAAGCTGCGATGCAAAAATCTGCTGCTATTTTTTCTCAGCACAACGATTTGCATCTTTTCTCGCGTGATACAAATACGTTTGAGATGATGAAAGCCCATTTCTCGCCGAATGTTGCATTATCGCCTGATATGGCTCATCAGCTTTATGGTGCGTTAGCCCAAAAAGAAAAGACCTCTGGCAACAATACGCTTTATTTTTTACGTAAAGATATTGAGAAAAGCCATATTGAAGCGGAAATTCAAGCGACATTATCTGATTTAAATAATGTTAAAGATTGGGATGATCTTTTATTACCTTCTGATATGAAATTTGAATTATGGTGTAGCCGTTTTTCTGTTTTAGCGAATAAATTTAATTTAGGTTTTGTAAAAGATAAAATTAATGATATATGGTATCGTCATTCAATGGATGTTATTACCCGTTGTCAAAATATCTTTTTAAACTACGATAATATTATTACAAGTCGTTTACACGGACATATTTTTGCTTGCCTTTTAGGTATTCCAAACGAAGTTTGTGATAATTCTTATGGAAAAAATTCTGGGTATTACAACCAATGGACAAAAGATATTTCTTTTGCAAAATTATATGAGCACAAATCGTAATCTAATTCATCTCATTATTGTTACCTTATTAGGTATGGGATTAACAATGGTAAGTACATTGATACTTGCCCGATTATTATCGGTTGATGACCGCGGAGCTCATCAACTCTTTATTACTTCTGTTTCTTATGCGGTGACTTTTGCAACGGGTGGGGTAGGCTTCTCATTTGCCCTTTCAATGCGAAATCAACAATATTGGGGGTGGCGAAAATATTTTATCGCATTCTTATTATTAGCCTTAATTGCCTCTACAATCGCAACGGCATTTTTTAATATAACAACATTTCATCTATTATTTGTTATCAATGTTTTATTAACCGCGATTATTACCATTACGCTAGAAAAAAGTAAAATTGATGAAAGCCTAAAAATTTATCGTGCAATCAATCTTCAGCAACCGATATTTTTAGTACTTGTTTATGGAACGGCTTATTTATTTGGGGGCGAGCAACCTCTTGAAATTGTTATTTATCTTTTAACTTTATATAGCATTATTCAATCTATTACTTGCTTATTTTATTTACATAAAATAGAAAGTAAATTCAAAAAGAAAGAAAATATACAACCGATAGAGCGTAAATTTTTCTTAAAAACGTGGATTAAACAGAATTTATATCAAACCTTTGGTGCAACTACTGCAAGTATTGATAAATTTTTAATTGTTGCTCTGCTAGGTCATTATACTTTGGGACTTTATACTGTTTGTATTACATTTGATTCATTAGTTACAAAATTTATTAATATGCTTACTGATTACTATTATTCAGGTTTATTAAATAACTTACATAGATTAAAAACAGTATTGGCAATTATTGCTTTGATGAGTTTAGGTGCTATTATTCTTGTCCCTCTTTTAGCAGAACCCGTGATTAAGTTCTTTTTTAGTGCTAAATATATAGAGGTTGCACCAGTCCTTATTTTCTTTGTTATCAACTCTATTATTGCAGGCTTATCTTGGCTATTTTCACAAAATATGCTCATTCAAGGAAAACAAGTTCTATTATTTATTAGTCAGATTATTTCCATTGCAGTCTTTGTGAGTTTATTCTACCTATTCAAAGGGCATCAATTATATGGCGTAGCCTATGCCTTGTTAGGGGCAAGTTTTACGAGACTGATCATCTCAACTATTTATTATTTTAAATATCCTATCGAAAAGTATAAAATTCTAGGCAAATAAAATGAAAAAATATTTAATTTCATTAGAGAAAGATGTAAAAAGACGAGAACTATTTTTCGCTCAACCTGACACCTCTGATTTTGAAATCTTTCGTGCTATCAACACAATGGCGTTAGAAGAAACAGAGTTACAGAATAGATTTAACTTTGAGAAATTTAAACAACGCTATCACCGCCTAGTCACTAAAGGGGAAATTGGTTGTACATTAAGCCATTTAGCTGTTTATCAACTGATTGCAGAAGATCAAACTATCAATGCTGGCGATTATGTTTTAGTATGTGAAGATGATGCACTCTTCGCTGCAAATTTTCAGCAAAATTTAACCGCTTTATTACAGCAAAACCTACAAGCGGATATTGTTTTAGTTGGACAATCAAAAATCCCTACTTTTAATGATGTAGAACTAAAAATTAACTATCCAAGTACATTTATATTCTGGCAAAAACGAATTGAAAATACAGGCTACACTTACTCTTATCCTTACAAAAATTATTTTGCAGGCACAGTAGCTTATTTAATTAAAAAATCGGCAGCATTACGTTTTCTTGCAGAGTTAGAAACGCATAAGCCATATTGGTTAGCGGATGATTTTATTCTATTTGGGCAAGATTTTAATTTAGATATTTTAGTTATTCGACCACTAATGGTTATTGAAAACCCGAATCTTGTGAGTAATTTAGAAGACTTACGTGGTTCATTAAAAAATAATCTATTTAAAAAACTACTAAAACTACCGCTTAAAAAAGCGTTAGCTATTAAGAGAAATTTATAATGAGTGCTTTAGTGAGTCTTTTTTATTTATACGATCCGTGGTTTTTGCATTTTATCCGAATGGGGCTAATAACAGGCTCCATCGTGCTACTATTTTTAGCTTATAAATGGTGGAATAAAAGTCAAAAAAGCGTGATTATTCCTAAAGATAGCCTGATTGCTTGCATCGCATTGCTGATTATTTCTACGATTCCTCTCATCATTAACGGCACTAAAGAAATAGGCGTATTGAGTATGTATGTCAAATCGTTGTTTGTGTTTATCTTGGGCATTGCGATTTATAACTTGTTTTACCAACACGAAAATGGCAAACCGCAACTTATCCGCGACCTAAAAATGGGTATTGGCGTGCAAGCCTTCATTGGCTTTTTTGCTTTGGTTGGCGTGCCGTTTATTATTGATCTTGCCACTAACACCAATTCCAATATGGGCGGGCATTTTGCTCGTTTTATTGGTTCAGAGCAGGAATATCGGCTCTATAATTTAACCTCGGCGGCATTTTTCCCGCTGAGCGTGTTTTACGTGCTGTTGCTTCACTTTATGCTTGCTTATCACGCAAGAACTCAAGCATTAAATCCAATTTGGCTCTTCTTGCTTTTGTGTATCGGGTTGATTGCGGGGCGATTATTTTTAACCTTTTCATTAGTAAGCTGCTTGCTTTATTTCCGCTGGCGTTATCTACCCGCATTACTTGCATTTATCGCATTAGTGCTCTATCTGGCTTATTTCCATACGGAAAATCGCTATGTTGAACACGCACTCGAACCCGTTATTAACCTGATTAACGGCGGAGAACGACTAAGTTCTTCAACCGATACGCTTATGAATAAACATCTTTTTATGCCAACAAATAAACAGCTCTTAATGGGCGATGGCTTATATTATCAACCGAATGGTTGGAGCTATTATGGCGGCTCTGACTCTGGTTTTATTCGCCAAGCCTTATATGGAGGCGTTGGTTATATGTTAGCTTGCTTTGCTTTCACCGCTTATTTTGTGAAAAGAGTGGCTGATAACTGGTTTAACGGTAGTTGGTTGTTTATTTTATCAACATTAGGCTTAATGACCATTTGGAACATTAAAGCAGATACTTACGCTTATCCAAGTGTAATGTTTGGCTTGCTGATGTTCCTCTCCCTATTTGGTACAAGCGGTAAAAATTTTATTATTTATTGCAAGAAAAAAGAGGAAGAAAATGTTTAGTATTATTGTCCCTTCCTATAATCGCAACACGGAAGTGCTTGAATTACTTGAGAGTTTAAAGGCTCAAACAGTTTATAATTTTGAAGTGATTATTGTTGATGACTGCTCACCACGAACTGTGGTTATTGAGCCAAACTATCCTTTTGAAGTAAAGGTTTTTCGTAACGAAATAAATCAAGGAGCAGCTGGTAGCCGTAATGTTGGTGCACAACTTGCTTCACAAGAGTGGCTCTTATTTTTAGATGACGATGATCGCTTTGCCAATAATAAATGTGAAGTGATTAGCCAATATATTGAACAACATCCACAAGTAAATTTTATTTACCATTCTGCCAAGTGTGAAATGGTAAATGAAAAATTCCAATATTTTACTAATCCAATTGAGCCAAATAAAATCAATTTAGATAATATTTTATTAGCCAATAAATTGGGCGGAATGCCAATGATGGGGATTAAAAAATCCTTTTTCATCGCCTTGGAAGGATTAAATTCAGAATTAAAATCATTGGAAGATTATGAATTTGCATTAAAAGTAGCAGATAGCCCCAATTTAAAAGCAGGATTTATTAATCAACCTTTGAGTATTTGTTACTTCCATACTAAGCGTTCAAGTGTTTCAACCAATACGGAGAATACCGAAAAGGCAATTGAATATATTGAGCATAAATATGTCAAAACAGAAAAGCAAAAACAAAACTTTGCCATTAACTCACTTTATATTCTCTCTTATATTTATGCGATGAATTTATCTCGCAAGGCGGCAAATTATTATTTTAAAATATTTAAACGTAGCCATAATATAAAGCATTTTGCTATTGCAATTATTAGCTTTATTTCGCCTAAATTAGCAATCAATATGAAAAGGTTTTTCTAATGGAATTTTCAGTATTAATGTCTCTTTATATTAAAGAGAATCCACAATATCTTAAAGAATGTTTTGAAAGTTTAAAAAATCAAACCCTACCCGCGACCGAAATAGTCGTATTATTTGATGGTGCTGTAACAACTGAATTAGAGGCAATTGTGACCGAATATGAGGCGATTTTGCCAATAAAAGCGGTGAAATTCCCTCAGAATCGTGGTTTAGGTAAAACACTTAATGATGGCTTAAATTATTGTAGCCACGAATGGGTTTTCCGTATGGATACCGACGATATTTGCGTGCCAGAACGTTTTGAAAAACAAGTAAAATTTATTCAGCAGCATCCAGATGTCATTATGCTCGGTGGGCAAATTGCTGAATTTGGCGAAAATATCAATGACATTGTGGCTTATCGTAACGTGCCCACCTCGCAGGAGAAAATTGTGCGTTTTACCCGTTTACGTTGCCCGTTCAACCATATGACCGTGGCTTATAAAAAATCAAAAGTACTTGAATGTGGTGGTTATCAAGGTTTGCAAGAAGATTACACGCTTTGGATTAAAATGGTGGCAACAGGCTTAAATGTAGCAAATTTATCAGATATTTTAGTTTATGCTCGCGTGGGAAATGGAATGGTTGGTCGCCGTCGTGGTTGGAAACAGTTCCAATACGAATGGGAGCTTTATAGACTTAAAAACCAAGTCAAAATTCAAAGCCCAATTTCAGGGCTTGCGATCTTCTTGATGCGTGCAATTCCAAGAATTTTGCCGTTAAGTTTGCTTCAGAGGGTTTATAAACTCCTAAGAAAATAATCTAATACCTTTTCTATTTTTCAGCTTACAGTTGTTCTCTTTTTCTGGATTTCCAGTTTCAAATCCAGTATATTAGCGAACAATTGTTAGCTGAAATATTAAGGTATTATTAGATGTCTGCTTTAGATTTTCATTTTGTTAACCGTCTTCGTTTTCAAGCAAAAAATTTCGCAAATTGCACCGCTTTACGTTTCCAAGAACAAGGAAAATGGTGCAATATGGAATGGTCAACCTTTCAACAAGAGATTGATAACATCTCGCTTGCTTTAATTACTCAAGGTATTGAAATTCAAGATAAAATTGGTATTTTTGCAAACAATATGCCACGCTGGAGCATTGCCGATTTTGGGGCAATGCAAGCACGTGTTGTGACCGTGCCAATTTACGCCACCAACACGCCTTCACAAGTTGAATATATTATCAACGATGCTGATATTAGAATTCTCTTTGTGGGCGAACAAGCTCAAATGGATTGTGCTATTCAAATAGCGAACAACTGTACACAATTAATCAACATTGTGGCAATGAAATCAAGTATCAATCTTCATAATCATCCTCTCGCTTGCTATTGGGAAAACTTCATTCAAGTTGACAAAAATATGGTCGTACTTGAAGCTCGTCTTGCATCGAAACGTTTGGATGATCTCTTTACGCTGATTTATACCTCTGGCACAACGGGCGATCCAAAAGGTGTGATGTTGGATTATGCAAATTTGGCTCATCAGCTTCAATCGCATGATCAGGCTCTCAATATTAGCGAGCAAGATATTTCACTCTCATTTTTACCGCTTTCACATATTTTCGAACGTGCTTGGGTTGCCTATATTTTCCATCGTGGGGCAACTAACTGCTATTTAGAAAATACCGACCAAATTCGTCAAGCACTGGTTGAAATCAAACCTACGGTGATGTGTGCTGTACCTCGATTCTATGAAAAAATTTATGCTGCGGTGTTAGATAAGGTTGAAAAAGCACCATTTATCCGCAGAACGCTTTTCCATTGGGCGATACAAGCGGGCGAAAAACATTATCAATCTGCCAAACCTTCTCGCTGGTTAAAATGGCAACATAAATGGGCAGACAAACTTGTGCTTTCAAAACTACGTGCCTTATTAGGTGGACAAGTACGAATGATGCCTTGTGGCGGAGCGAAATTAGAACCTACCATCGGTAAGTTTTTCCATAGCTTAGGCGTGAATGTCAAATTAGGCTATGGAATGACTGAAACCACCGCAACCGTTTCTTGCTGGGAAGATCACGGTTTCAACCCTAATTCCATTGGTAAATTAATGCCAAATACGGAAGTGAAAATTGGCGAAAATAACGAAATTTTAGTCCGTGGCGGAATGGTCATGCGAGGCTATTATAAAAAGCCTGAAGAAAGCGCTAATGCCTTTACAGCCGATGGCTTCTTAAAAACGGGAGATGCAGGCGAGATAGATGAGCACGGCAATTTGCACATTACCGACCGTATTAAAGAGTTAATGAAAACTTCAAATGGCAAATATATCGCACCACAATATATTGAAGGGAAAATCGGCAAAGATAAATTTATTGAGCAAATTGCGATTATTGCTGATGCGAAAAAATATGTTTCTGCCTTGATTGTGCCATGCTTTGATAGCCTTGAAGAGTATGCGAAGCAGTTGAATATTAAATATCAGGATAGATTAGAGCTGATTAAGCACTCTGAAATTATCCAGATGTTTGAAAAGCGCTTACACGAAGTGCAGAAAGAGCTAGCAAGTTTTGAGCAAGTTAAAAAATTCACGCTTCTACCCCAAGCTTTTAGCCAAGCGATGGAAGAGATCACGCCAACGCTGAAATTACGCCGCAAGGTGATTATGCAGCGTTATCGAGAGCAGATTGAGAAAATGTATGTTTAATAAAAATTGGCTTAAAGTCTTATAGCACAAGGTTTTAGGCCCATTTTTTAAAAGATGAGTCAGTTTTATATGGTGGCTATAGTGATACAGAATTTAAGGAAAAAATCTCAGCCACAATCGGGTGAAGCATTGAAAATAATGGCAAAATTATTGGTAAAAAGTTCAAAAAATGACTTTTCTCGTCGTTTATATGCTTGGTTTATAAAATATGAGGATTTTTTAAATAAAAAGAGTTGCTAATATTTTGAAAAATAAACATTAACAACTCTTTTGTCTACTATACCTTTTTATGAGTGATTGGTTATATCTAAATATAACTTCTGGCTATTCTTCGCCTAACAATTTAAGCTCACGCCCACGTACTTGGTTTTTCAAGATCTCTGCAAATTCTTCAACCTTGAAAGTGCCTAAATCTGCGCCTTTACGAGTACGCACGGCGATTTTACCTTCTGCGATCTCTTTATCTCCACATACAAGCATATATGGCACACGGCGTAAGGTATGTTCGCGGATTTTAAAGCCCACTTTTTCGTTACGAAGGTCTGCTTTCACGCGTAAGCCTGCATCAGATAAGGTTTTCATCACTTGTTGCACATAGTCTGCTTGGCTGTCGGTGATGTTCATGACCACCGCTTGCGTTGGTGCTAACCACGCAGGGAAGAAGCCTGCATATTCTTCGGTGATGATACCGATGAAACGCTCGATAGAACCTAAAATAGCACGGTGGATCATCACAGGTGTGCGGCGACCATTGTCTTCCGCCACATAAGAGGCATCTAAGCGACCTGGTAATGCAAAGTCTAATTGCACCGTACCACATTGCCATTCACGGCCTAAGCAGTCACGCAATGCGAACTCAATTTTCGGGCCATAGAATGCACCTTCACCTTCTTGAATTTCGTATTCTAAACTGTTGTGTGCTAATGCTGCGGCTAAGCCTGCTTCAGCACGATCCCACATTTCATCTGAACCGATGCGGTTTTCAGGGCGAGTTGAAAGTTTCACAGCAATGTTTGTAAAGCCGAAAGTACTGTAAATATCGTAAACCATACGGATGCAGCTGGTTACCTCAGATTCGATCTGATCTTCGGTACAGAAAATGTGGGCATCATCCTGGGTGAATCCACGCACACGCATCAAACCGTGTAAAGAACCTGATGGCTCATTACGATGACAAGAACCAAATTCTGCCATACGAATTGGTAAGTCGCGGTAAGATTTCAAGCCTTGGTTGAAGATCTGAACGTGACCTGGGCAGTTCATCGGTTTGATTGCATATTCTCGGTTTTCAGATTGTGTGGTGAACATTAAATCGGCGTAGTTTTGCCAGTGACCAGTTCTTTCCCATAACACGCGATCCATCATAAACGGACCTTTCACCTCTTGGTAATCGTACTCTTTTAATTTGGTACGCACGAAAGTTTCAAGCTCGCGGAAAATCGTCCAGCCATCATTATGCCAGAACACCATACCTGGTGCTTCTTCTTGCATATGGTATAAGTCTAACGCTTTACCGATTTTACGGTGGTCGCGTTTTGCCGCTTCTTCTAAGCGTTGTAAATATTCGGCTAATTGTTTTTTATCCGCCCAAGCTGTGCCGTAAATACGTTGCAACATTTTGTTTTTGCTGTCGCCTCGCCAGTAAGCCCCCGCCACTTTTTGAAGTTTGAAGTGGTGGCAGAAACGCATATTTGGCACATGTGGGCCACGACACATATCAATATATTCTTGGTGATGATATAACGCAGGCGTTGCGGTGCGTTCAATGTTTTCATCTAAAATCGCCATTTTGTATGGCTCGCCACGTTGCTCGAAAGTGTCGCGGGCTTCTTGCCAGCTCACGCGTTTTTTCACCACATCATAGTTGGTTTTTGCCAACTCAAGCATACGTTTTTCAATCGCATCAATATCTTCTTGGGTTAAAGAGCGATCTAAATCCACATCGTAATAGAAGCCGTTTTCAATCGTTGGACCGATTGCCATTTTCACGTCTGGGAATAATTGTTTGATAGCGTGACCAAGCAAGTGAGCACAAGAGTGGCGGATAATTTCTAAACCGTCTTCATCTTTTGCGGTAATGATTTCTAATGTTGCATCTTGATCGATAAGATCGCACGCATCACGGCGTTCACCGTTTACACGACCCGCGATAGTCGCTTTGGCAAGCCCCGCACCGATAGATTGGGCAACCTCTAAAACAGAAATAGGATTGTCAAATTGGCGTTGTGAGCCATCTGGTAAAGTAATAATTGGCATTTTTTTATCCTTACAGTGGTAACCCATACGACAGGCTACTTGTTAAATTTGAAAAAAATTCGAAAGAAAAAACCGCTTGCAAGCGGTCAATTTCTTAGTTTGATTTGCAATGCGCATTATTTCCCGTACTAATGGGGAATAAGAGCGGGGGTATTTTAGCATAAAGATGACAAAAAATAATCTTTCTAATTTAAGCTATTTTTTTGTTATATAACTCAAAACTCAGCCTCCGCCGTAAACGTCATTCTCTCGCCCGTAATAGGATGCGTAATGGTTAAACTTTCAGCGTGTAAGCAAAGTCTTGGGGCAAGGCTTTTTGCTAGTGGGTTAGCATAGAATTTATCACCTAGAATGGGATGCCCTAGCGCCAAAGAGTGTACACGCAACTGGTGAGAACGCCCTGTAATTGGAGTAAGTTTTACTCTCGTGGTATTGTTTGGCAAATGCGCTAACACTTCATAATGGGTAATCGCTTTTTTACCACGTTCGTAGCAGATTTTTTGACGTGGGCGATTTTCCCAGTCGCAAATTAGTGGGAAATTCATCTCGCCCGTATCGCCCACTTTCTCGCCTAATTTGCCCCATAACAGCGCAATATAATGCTTTTTCGGCTCACGTTCGCGAAATTGGCGTTTCAACTCTTTTTCTGCCACTTTGCTTAATGCAAACAATAAAATACCGCTTGTTGCCATATCCAAACGGTGAGCAGGTTCGGTAAAGCCATATTTTTTCTGCACGCGGGTCATTGCACTGTCAAAATATTCGGGACGATTACCTGGAACGGAAAGTAATCCGCTCGGTTTGTTGATCACTAAAATATGGTTATCGCGGTAAACCTCATCTAAAAAAGGTTCAAGCGGTGGGTAGTATTCGATAAGTGCCATAATTATTCCTGATTACTCACAATCACGCGTAAACTATCCAATCTCCAATTCGCCAGTTCAAGCTGCGCCAGCGTTTCATTCAATTGCTGTTCAAGGGCTTGGATTTCATCATCACGAATATTTTTATTCACCGATTTCAACGCTTCCAAGCGGTGTAATTCGGCTTGTAATTTGCTATTCGCCTCAACTTTCGCTTGTGCAATGATTTCCGCAGCTTGTTCCGCCACTTTTTGTTCGCTCACACGAATCAGTTTCTCGATATTGCGACGTGCCATTTTCACAATTTGGTTTGCCATTTGGCGATTTACAGGCTTGAGCTGTTTTTCCAAACCATTAAACGACACTTGCGAGGCAAGATTATTACCCTTCGCATCCATCAATACGCGAATTGGTGTTGGTGGCAAGAAGCGAGTGAGATTCAAGCCTTTTGGTGCTTGCGTTTCCACCACAAAAATAGTTTCGAGCAACAAGGTGCCGGCAGGCAAGTTTTTGTTAATCAGTAAGGAGACCGCAGATTTACCAATATCGCCAGCGGTAATCAAATCAATGCCGTTGCGGATCATCGGGTGATCCCACGTTAAAAAGTCAAGTTCTTCACGCATTAACGCCAATTGGCGGTTGAAGGTCACCGTATTGCCTTCTTCTGAAAGTCCTGGAAAATCTGGCACGAGCATATGCCCCGTTGGGCGAATCACGATGCTTTGCTCGCCCAAATCTTCTTGCTCCACGCCAATTACATCAAATAAATTTAAAGCAAAATTCACCAATTGTGGTTGATTATCTTGCTTGCCAATTTCTTCGGCTAATTGTTGGGCTTGCCCGCCACCGTTGGAATTCAGTTCTAGCAAGCGATCTCGCCCGCGTTCCAACTCAGCTTTCAAGGCTTTTTGGCGTTTATTGGTTTTTGCAATTAGTTCTGAAAATCCGTCCGCTTGTGGGTTGAGGAAATAAGTCCCCAAGGCTTCGCCAAATTCACGATAAAGTGCCGTACCCATTGGGCAAGTTTCTTCAAAAGCGTTCAAGCCTTGATGATACCAATCGGCAAGCACGGCTTGTGCAGAATTTTCAAAACAAGGCACGTGAATTTTGATGTCGTTTTTCTGACCAATACGGTCTAAACGCCCGATACTTTGCTCCAATAAATCAGGATTATCCGGCAAACCAAACAATACTAAATTGCTGGCAAACTGGAAGTTTCTACCTTCTGAACCAATGCTAGAACTAATCAGCACCTGCGCACCTTCTTCTTGTTGAGCAAAGTAAGCAGAGGCTTTATCACGCTCCACAATCGACATTTTCTCGTGAAATACCGCCGAGCGAATTGCTTCTTTCTCGCGTAAAATTTGCTCAAGTGCAATTGCCGTTTCCGCGTGTTTACAAATCACTAAGATTTTCTCGTCGCGGTGATTTTTCAGGAAAGTGATCAACCATTCCACACGCGGGTCGAACTCTGTCCAACGTGCATTTGGATTGAAACGTTGGAATAGACGTTCTGGGTAAAGACGGTCGCTCATCTGTAACGCCCCCATTGTGCCCATCACTTTCAACGCATTTGCATATTGGTTCGGTAATTCAAGGCTGATTTGATGATACTCACGGTGCGGGAAGCCTTTTACGCCTTGACGTGTATTGCGGAACAACACACGGCTTGTGCCGTGGCGGTCAATCAACTCTTTTATCAACTCTTGGCGAACTTGCAAGCGGTCAGATTCTGCCGATTTTTTGCTATTGATGATTTTAAACATCGGCTCGGTGTCTTCTTCGCCCAATAATTCTGCAATCGCATTCTGCTCTGCATCACTCAACGGTTTGTCATTTAACAAGGTCACCACTGCATCTGCAACAGGTTGATACGCATTTTGCTCCTGCTCAAAGGCGGAATAATCGTAGAAACGATCGGCATCTAACAAGGCAAGGCGAGCAAAATGGCTCTCTTGTCCAAGCTGTTCAGGCGTTGCGGTAAGTAGCAAGACAGACGGAATCTGTTTCGCCAATTTTTCCACCAATTGATAGGCAACCGAAGGCGCTTCTTCCGACCACGCAAGATGGTGTGCCTCATCGACAATCAACATATCCCATTCGCATTCCAATACTTGTTTGGCACGATTTGGCATGGTTTCTAGCCAATCAATGGACGCAATCACCATTGATTCACTTTCAAACGGATTTTCGCTTGCGTCGTTGCCCTCTTCGTCTGCTTTGTCGAAATCGGCACAGCGCTCTTCATCAAACAGCGAAAAACACAGGTTGAAACGACGAAGCATTTCTACTAACCATTGATGTTGCAAGCTTTCAGGCACAAGCACCAACACGCGTTCCGCTCTGCCCGCAAAAATTTGTTGTTGTAAAATCATCCCTGCTTCGATGGTTTTTCCTAAACCCACTTCATCAGCAAGTAATACACGTGGTGAGAGACGTTGCCCCACTTCTTTGGCAATATGCAATTGATGCGGAATCAGACTAGCACGAATGCCTCGCAAACCACGCAACGGAGATTGGAACTGCGCTTGTTGATGCTGCAAAGCTCGATAGCGGAGCGAAAAACGATCTGAACGGTCGATTTGTGCCGAAAATAGACGGTCTTGCGGGCGGCTAAAACTGACTTTGTGATCAAGCAACATTTCAGGCAAAACGCTTTCTTCTTGATTATCCGTTCGTTTGCCTAAATAAAACGCCACACCTTGATTATCCATCACTTGCGTAACCTGCATTTTCCAGCCTTCTTGAGCGGTAATTACATCGCCCACTTGGAACTGCACGCGGGTAAGCGGTGCATTTGAAACCGCATAAATTCGCTCATCTTCCGCAGCAGGGAATTGAATAGTCACCGTGCGGTTATCTACGTTTGAAACTAAACCTAAACCTAAATTATTTTCGGATTCGCTAATCCATCTTTGCCCAACGACAAACATTTTCGCCTCTTTTTTCTGTATTTATTAAGGCAATATTTTAGCAAATTTAAGCCTTGCATTCACGCACTCATTAGCCTTCAAAGCAAGGCATTTGGTGAAGTGTTCGAATTTTAGTAGAATAACCGATAATTTTTAGCTAAGCATCATGACAATTTTATGGCTCTTTTTTATACTCCAAATACCGCAAAGCACACTGCAAAAAAATCTCCAAAATCCACCGCTTGTCAAACTGTCAAAATTCAATCTTTAGATTATCAAGGTTTAGGCGTGGCAAAACTCAATGGCAAAACTTGGTTTATTGAAAATGCCTTGCCTGATGAAGAAGTGGAAATTCAAACGCTAGAAGAAAAACGCCAATATGGGCGAGCGAAAGCGGTCAAAATATTGGAAAAATCTGCAAAACGTCAAACGCCTTTTTGCCAATATTATGCCAAGTGTGGTGGCTGCCAAATGCAACATATCAACCTCGAATTGCAACGCGAGGCAAAGCAAAAAGCACTATTTCATCGCCTACAAAAATTGCAAGCTACACCTATTGATTTTCAACCTATGATTGTTGGAAGCGACAAATATTACCGCCGCCGAACTCGATTAAGCATTGCTCAACAAAAAAATGAGTGGGTGATGGGCTTTAGGCTGCAAAATTCTAACCAAATCATACCGCTTGAACGTTGCGATATTTTAGAGAAACCACTTGCCAATTTACTGCCGAAACTGCAACAGCTTGTGGCGATATGGCAAAACAAAAAATTGCTTGGGCATATTGAGCTCGTGCTTACTGATAATGGCATTGCAATGTTTTTGCGCCACTTGGGCGAAATCAATGAGAAAAACCGCACAACGCTGCTTCAATTCGCAGAAAAAGAGCAACTCTCGCTATTTGTAATGACGGAAGAAAATCAGCTAGAACATTGGTTTGGCGAGCTTCCTTACTATAAAATCAACGGCTTGACGCTCCATTTCGGGATTCGTGATTTTATTCAGGTAAACCGTGAATTGAATCAGAAAATGGTCGAAACAGCCTTAAATTGGCTCGATATCCAACCGCAAGATCGCATTTTAGATCTCTTCTGTGGAATGGGAAATTTCACGCTACCGATTGCGCAAAAAGCCAATTATGTTGCGGGCGTAGAAGGCGTGCAAGAGATGGTGGCCCAAGCCAATAAGAATGCCAAAACAAATGGCTTAAGCAATGTTGAATTTTTCCAAACCAACTTGGATGAACGCTTTGCCGATCAGCCTTGGGCAGATAAACCATTCAACAAAGTGTTGTTAGATCCTGCCCGCAACGGTGCATTGTTTGCCTTAGATCACTTATGCGAACTCAATCCTGAGCGTATTGTTTATGTCTCTTGCAATCCAGCCACTTTGGTTCGAGATGCTGAGAAACTGATTCAAGCGGGCTATAAATTAGCAAAATCAGCAATGATTGATATGTTTCCGCATACAGGTCATTTGGAATCGGTGTCAGTGTTTGTAAAACATCCATAAGCTATATGCCTAGCAAATAATCGACCATCATCCCCGCAATATCTTTGCCAGAAACTTTTTCAATCCCTTCTAAACCAGGGCTCGCATTCACTTCTAGAATCATCGGGCCTTGCTTGGTGCGGATTAAATCAACGCCTGCAACATCTAATCCAATGGCTTTTGTTGCTTGAATAGCAATCTGCTTTTCTTCCTCTGTCAGTTCAATGCTTTCAGCTTTGCCACCTTGGTGTAAATTTGCACGAAAATCCCCATTACCTGCTGTGCGTTGCATACTTGCGACTACTTTATCACCAATAACAAAAGTACGAATATCTTGCCCTCGGGTTTCGGCTATAAAATCTTGTACTAAGGCTTTTTCTCCCACTTGTTTTAGCATTTTTAGCTTATTTAAGGCTGTGCTTTTCTCCTCATATAATTCTACACCAGTACCTTGCATACCGACTAATGTCTTGAGTACGATTGCAGGAAAATGCAAAGCCAATTGTGAAGAGCTTTTAACTAATTCGCCAATGTAACTTGTTGAGGGAATAGGCAAACCATAAGCTACGAGCAATTGCAAACTTTGCCATTTGTCTCGAGCTAATCGGAAAGCTTGGGCACTATTTAGTACTTTTGTTTTTTTGATTTCAAAATGCTGCAACACATAACAGCCCATCTCTGTGCTTGTTGCTCCGAAACGAGGAAGCACAGCGTGATATTCATCGAGCTGTAACTCTTGTTCGGACGTCTGATAGAATAATCTAGCGGTCGATTTTCCTTCAACATTTGCAAGTTTAAGCAGCATTCGATTTGGGTCGAGGATATCGAGCAAAATGCCACGCTGTTCGCATGCAGTTTTAATCCGTTGGCAGCTATATAAGCGTGGCTCACGACAGAGCATCAACCATTTTATAGGGAAATTAGCCATTACAAATTGCCTAAAATATCTAACGCATCACTGAGTTTTTTCACGCCAAAAACTTCCATTCCCTTAATCGATTTTTTGGGCATATTCCCAAAAGGCACAATGGCACGTTTGAAGCCGTGTTTAGCCGCCTCAGAAATACGTTCTTGACCACTTGGCACAGGGCGAATTTCGCCCGCTAAACCCACTTCGCCAAATATCACGAGATCTTGCGGAAGTGGTCGGTTTCTAAAGCTAGAAATTAAGGCGAGAATTAAGGCTAAGTCTGCACTGGTTTCCGTCACTTTTACGCCGCCCACTACGTTGACAAATACATCTTGGTCTGACATTTGCAATCCACCGTGGCGGTGTAAAACAGCAAGCAATAGTGATAAGCGATTGTGATCTAAACCCACAGCAACACGGCGCGGGTTGGCAAGCATTGAATGATCGACTAAGGCTTGAATTTCTACCAAGAGAGGGCGAGTTCCTTCCCAAAGCACAACCACAGAACTGCCTGAAACCAACTCATCGCTACGGCTTAAAAAGATTGCAGATGGATTTTTAACTTCACGAAGTCCTTGTTCCGTCATCGCAAACACACCTAGCTCATTTACGGCACCAAAACGGTTTTTTTGGCTGCGCAAGGTACGATAGCGAGAGTCCGATTCACCTTCTAACAAGAGTGAAGCATCAATTGCGTGCTCTAAAACTTTAGGACCGGCAAGCGTACCATCTTTGGTTACGTGCCCCACCATAATAATTGCCACTTGGCGGGTTTTCGCATAGCGTGTGAGGAATGAAGCACATTCACGCACTTGAGAAACCGAACCTGGTGAAGATTGAATATCTGAAAGGTGCATCACTTGAATAGAGTCAATCACCATAATTTGGGGTTTTTCTTGATCGGCAATGTTACAAATATGCTCAACCGAGGTTTCAGAAAGCATTTTGAGGTGTTCGGTTGGTAAGCCTAAACGGTTCGCGCGCATTGCCACTTGTTGCAGTGATTCCTCACCTGTCACATATAGCGTAGGGATTTCTTTAGATAATCCGCACATTACTTGAAGTAGTAGCGTACTTTTCCCCGCCCCAGGGTGACCGCCAATCAGAATGGCTGAACCAGGCACAACGCCACCACCCAACACACGATCGAGTTCATTAAATCCGCTGCTAAAACGTGGCACTTCTTGCAAGCTGATTTCAGAGAGTGCTTGCACTTTGCCTGAAGTTTCGCCCGCATAGCCACTAAAGCGGTCGTTTTTTTTACTTTCTTTGGCAGAAACCAAACGAATTTCGCTGATGGTGTTCCACGCATAGCACTCTTTACATTGCCCCATCCACTTGGAATATTCCGCGCCACAATCGCTACACACATAAGCCGTTTTTGGTGCTTTTGCCATATTAAACCTCAATCCTAAACTGAAAAATTGGCGAAATACTAGCAAAAAACACTGAATGAATAAACACTAAAAATGTTTATTTTTTCGAGCACGCTCGAAAATTTAAACATTGGTACTCGCCAAAACAGAAAAAATCCGCAAACTTTAAGGGCGTGAATAACACGCATATTGATTTAAAAGGAAATTTAACGAATGAAATCTTTAACGAAAAAGCCTCTTTTTCTTAAGCCTACAAAGGCATTTACCTTGATTGAATTAATGATTGTGATTGCCATCATTGCCATTCTAGCGACCATTGCGATCCCTTCTTATACCACCTATACGCAAAAAGCGGCTCTCTCTGAGCTGCTAAGAGCTTCTGCTTCATATAAATCCGATGTAGAGGTTTGCATTTACAACACTGGTGAGGTAACGAATTGTTCAGGCGGTTCAAATGGTGTACAAGCAAACAAAGCCTCAAGTGACGAAACTAAATACTTGAAATCTGTTTCTGTTGCGAGCGGGGTAATTACGGTAGCAGGTAAAGGCAATATTGATGGATTTGGCTATACCATGACGCCAACCTTTAGCTCCAATACGATTAGTTGGAAAACAACTTGTACGGGCTCTGATACAAGTTTATTCCCTGCAAATTTCTGCTCTACAAGCTCAACAAACTAATAGAACCATTCTCAAGCGGTCAATTTTGACCGCTCTTTTACTAATAAATCACTTATAACAAAAAACTATGACTTACACTGTTTGCGATTTAAACACTCAAAATATTTTTGAAATCTCTGAGCGCCAATGGCAGAAAAATTGCGAAGAGAAAACGATTCTTTTGCGTTATTTAGCCATTCCCGTGAAAGAAGATAAAGAGAAATTATGGCTTGCTATTGATGATTTGAATAATCTGACCGCTTATGAGATCTTTTCCTTTATTGCTCATAAAGAGATTGAACCCATTTTAATTTCTACCGAGGAATTAAAATACCTATTAAATGAGCTTTCGCCTAAAAAAGATATTATTTATGAAACAACAGAAATTATTTATTCAGAAAACAACCAGCAAGTAGAATTAGACTATAATGATCCAGTAATTCATCTGCTAGATGAATTATTTAATTATTGTCTACAGAAAAATGTTTCCGATATTCATTTAGAACCACAGAAAAATAGATTTATGATCCGCTTGCGGATTGATGGCGTTTTGCATATTTATAAAACGCTATCTCTGAATTTATCTAGTCGAATTATTTCCAGATTAAAAATTCTCGCAAAATTAGATATTAGCGAAACTCGTTTACCGCAAGATGGACAATTCCACTTTAAAACAAAAATTTCTGACACTTTAGATTTTCGTGTTTCTACATTGCCAACTAATTTTGGTGAAAAAATAGTACTGCGTTTGCAAAAAAATAAACCTATTGATTTAGATTTTTTAGAACTTGGATTTAATCAAAACCAGAAAACAATTTTATTAGATGCATTAAATCAACCACAAGGTTTAATATTGGTAACAGGCCCAACAGGTAGCGGAAAAAGTATTACATTATATAGTGCACTTAGTTATTTAAATCAGAGTGAAAAACATATTCTAACTGCTGAAGATCCAATAGAAATAGAGATTGAAGGCATCATTCAAACGCAAGTTGATCGTGGTATTGGGTTAGATTTCAGCCAATTATTACGCACCTTTTTACGTCAAGATCCCGATATTATTATGTTTGGTGAAATTCGAGATGAAGAAAGTGCTCAAATGGCACTTCGAGCCTCACAAACAGGGCATTTAGTGCTTTCAACGCTTCACACTAACGATGCACCATCAGCAGTGGAACGCCTTTTGCAACTTGGAATTAAAGAGTTTGAATTAAGAAACAGCTTACAATTGGTGATTGCTCAACGCCTAGTTAGAAAAATCTGCACGCATTGTCAAGGCAATGGCTGTGAGCATTGTTATCAGGGCTACAAAGGACGAATTGGTGTGTATCAATTACTGTCAAAAAATGGAAAAGAATTTGAAAAATCGACCGCTTGTTTAGATTTTTCTACTTTAGCGGAAAGTGCAATACAAAAATATCAAGAAAATAAAACTAATTTATCAGAAATACAACGAGTATTAGGCTATGTTTAAGGTATATGAATTTCATTGGAAAGCGGTTAATCGTTTTCAGCAAAAACAGAAAGGGAAATTATTAGCTCGAAATCAAACCGAATTAGAACAAAGGTTAATTAAAAAAGGTTTTCAGCAAATTAAAATCAGTCGGAATTTTATTTTACCTAAAAACCCAAAATCTGAAGAGGTGACTCAACTTATCTCTCAACTTGCTTTACTCATCAATGCCAAACTACCATTAAAACAAGCACTGTCACTCATTTTAGAGAACACACAAAATATAAAGCTATATTTGTGGCTTGAAGAAATAATACGTTCAGTTGAGTTAGGTTATTCTTTTTCAACATCATTAGAAAATTTAAATCGTTATGTAGAGAGTCAAGAAATTCAGCTTATCAAAATGGGAGAAATAAGTGGAAAACTAGGAATAATACTTGAAAATATAGCTAAATCCAGATCTGAAAGTGAAAAATTATTTTCGAAAGTGAAGAAGATTATGTTTTATCCTGTAATGGTATTAGTTGTTGCTTCAACTCTTTCAATTGGAATGTTGATACTCATTGTGCCTAAATTTGCAGAATTATATAGTGCGAAAGATAAAACATTGCCTTTTATTACAGAGGTACTCTTTTTTCTCTCTAATTTATTGATTGATAATTATACATTTATGCTTTTTTTATTTGTGCTAAGTGGCATTTTACTCTCCTTTTTAGCTAAAAAAACAACGATAATCACAAAAATTAAATACCATATATTAAGTAATTCTCCTGTATTTAAAAATATTATAGCTCAATCACGCATTATTTATTTTACTCAAAATGTAGCCTTAATGCTGAATGCCAGCCTTCGGTTAGATCTTATTTTAGAAACTTTTGTATCAAATAAACAAGCTGATCCTATTTTACAAAAAGAGTGTCAGTCGGTATTAACGCTGATTAAACAGGGTTACGCTTTTTCCGAATGTTTAAACACGGATGTATTTGAAAGCCAGACCGTGCAAATGTTATCTGTTGGTGAACGAAGCGGAAAATTGGCTGAAATGAGCGAATATGTTAGCCAAATCTATAAAAAGAAATTAGATGATCAGCTTGATATTTTATCTCAGCTGCTTGAGCCAGCATTGATGGTGATTCTCGGTGGCATTGTTGGCACTATTATTGTTGGGCTTTATTTGCCAATTTTTGATATGGGTTCTTTAGTTGAATAAAATGAATTTAGTAAAGTTTTTGGAAATTTTAACCGCTATATTATTCGCTTTCTGGTTTAGAAAAGAAATTCCTCTATTTGCCAAGCGAATAAATCAACAAACTTATGATGAATTTTATTCTCTAGTGGATTTTCAGCTAGATTATAGTGATTTTGAAAAAAAATCTAATTTAAAAGCAAAACAGAGTAAATTATCTATTCTGTTTTACTTTATTTTTCCTTTAATAACATTGTTGAATCAAAATTATCTTATTTCAGTCGTAATAATTATTTTATGTTTTCTTAGCGTATTGGATATACTTTATTATCTTACTGATATTCGTTATTTAGCTATTTTATTTTTACTCACACTCTATAAAGGAAATTTAGAGACATTCTATTTTACGGTCCTTTTCTTTATTTTTATTCACTTTTTCTCTATTTTCCTTCTAAAAAAGGAAGGTTTTGGGCTGGGAGACAGTTTATTATTAATCGCTTTATCTCCTCTTTTTACATTAGATCAGATGTTACAACTCGTGCTTATTGCCTCAATGTTAGGAATAACATACTGCCTAGCAGAACGATACATTACTTCGCAAAAACGGCAAAAATTGCCTTTTATTCCGTTTATTAGTATGGCAACTTTTATTATAATTTACCTCAACTAATCATAAATTGAGGATAAAAAATGCCTTATGTTGTTGGATTAACGGGCGGTATTGGAAGTGGGAAAAGCACCATTGGCAATCTATTTTCAGTGCTTGGAGTGCCTGTGATTGATGCCGATATTATTGCCCGTCAAGTCGTTGAAAAAGGCTCACCATTATTAGCAGAATTAGTCTCTCATTTTGGTATTGATGTTCTTACAGAACAAGAGGAGCTAAATCGAGCTAAATTACGCGAAATTATTTTCTCTCATCCTAATGAAAAAACGTGGCTAAATCAATTGCTTCACCCTGCTATTAGAAATGAAATGCTTGCTCAAGTGGAACAATGCCAGCAGCCTTATGTAATTTTAATGGTGCCATTATTGATTGAAAATAATTTGATCCATTTATGTGATCGTATTTTAGTTGTGGATGTATTGCCTGAAACACAAATAGAAAGAGCCACAAAACGCGATAACAATAAAGCAGAGATAATTCAAAATATTATGGCATCACAAGTTTCAAGAGAAAAGAGATTAAGTTATGCCGATGATATTATTGATAATAATCAACCGCTTGAACAAAATTTAGAAAAAATAAAAAAACAAATAAATGAACTTCACCAAATTTATTTGAAAAAAGCAGAGGAAAAGCAATGTCAGAATTAGTCGTAGAATGTCCAACTTGTCAGAAAAAAGTAGAATGGAAAGCCGAGAATAAATATCGCCCATTTTGTAGTAAACGTTGTAAACTCATTGATTTTGGTGAATGGGCTAATGAAGAAAAACGTATTGTAGGTGTTGAATATGATATGTTCTCTGAAGACTTAGAGAAATATTAAAAACTCCCCTAGTAAAGTAGCTATATATTTTTAGATGACTATATTTAGAAATAACCAATCACTTATAAAAAAGTAAAAGAGAGCAAAATAATTTACTCCCTTTTTTATCCCTATTGATTTTCAATCACTAGTTTTTCATCTTGATAATCCACCACAACAGGTCGGCTTGGTAATAATTTACCGCCGAGAATTTGTTGAGCAAGTGGGTTTTCAAGCTCTTGTTGGATTGCACGTTTAAGTGGGCGTGCGCCGAACAATGGGTCGAAACCTGCTTTGCCAATATGGTCGATGGCTGCGTCGGTGATGGTCACTTCATAGCCACGCTCTGCCATACGTTTGATCAAACGTTCTAATTGAATGCGTGCAATTGAACGAATGTGTTCTTGACCAAGTGAGTGGAACACGACGGTTTCATCAATACGGTTGATGAACTCTGGGCGGAAGTGTTGGCTTACCACCGACATCACCACTTCTTTCAATTCGCCATAGGTTGCATTTGGCATTTCTTGAATGAGGTGTGAGCCTAAGTTTGAGGTCATAATCACCACGGTATTGCGGAAATCTACGGTTCTGCCTTGTCCATCTGTTAAGCGTCCATCATCTAACACTTGAAGCAAGATGTTGAACACATCTGGGTGGGCTTTTTCCACTTCGTCCAATAACACCACAGAGTATGGGCGACGGCGAACGGCTTCAGTTAAGTAACCGCCTTCTTCATAACCCACATAACCTGGAGGAGCACCGACTAAACGTGAAACGCTATGTTTTTCCATAAATTCCGACATATCAATGCGCACCATCGCATCAGGATCGTCAAATAAGAAATTCGCCAAAGTTTTGCAAAGTTCAGTTTTACCTACCCCAGTTGGACCAAGGAACAAGAACGAACCAATCGGTTTGTTCGGATCTGATAAGCCAGCACGGCTACGGCGAATGGCATTTGCGACCGCTTCTACCGCTTCATTTTGACCAATCACACGAGCGTGTAATACACTTTCCATACGAAGTAATTTGTCTTTTTCGCCTTCCATCATTTTAGACACAGGAATACCTGTTGCTTTAGAAAGCACTTCCGCGATTTCTTCATCAGTTACTTTAGTGCGGAGTAAGTGGTTTTCGCCGCCTTCTTCTTCCTGTTTTACCGCTTCTTGCAATTGTTTTTCAAGTGCAGGGATTTTGCCATATTGTAACTCAGACATTTTCTCAAAGTTATTTTCACGGCGAGCCTGATCCATCGCAATACGTGCGTTTTCTAACTCAGTTTTAATGTGCTGTGTACCTAGTAATGCAGATTTTTCTGCTTTCCAGACTTCTTCTAATTCAGAGTATTCACGCTCTTTAGCGGTCAATTCTTCATCTAATTTTGCAAGGCGTTGGCGGCTCGCTTCATCTTCTTCTTTTTGTAACGCTTGGCGTTCCAATTTTAATTGAATAATACGGCGTTCCAATTTATCTAGCGGTTCTGGTTTAGAATCAATTTCCATACGTAAGCTAGATGCTGCTTCATCAATTAAGTCGATGGCTTTATCTGGCAATTGACGGTCGCTGATGTAACGGTGCGAAAGCACTGCTGCCGCTACAATTGCAGGGTCGGTAATTTGAACGTGGTGATGGATTTCATAACGCTCTTTTAAACCACGCAAAATTGCGATCGTATCTTCAACACTTGGTTCATCAACTAATACTTTTTGGAAACGACGTTCTAATGCTGCGTCTTTTTCAATATATTGGCGATATTCGTCTAAGGTTGTCGCCCCAACACAGTGCAATTCACCGCGAGCAAGAGAAGGTTTGAGCAAGTTGCCTGCATCCATTGCACCGTCAGTTTTGCCTGCACCGACCATTGTGTGAATTTCATCAATAAAGAGGATTACCTGCCCTTCTTCTTTTGCTAGCTCATTTAAGACCGCTTTTAAGCGTTCTTCAAACTCACCGCGATATTTTGCTCCTGCAATCAATGCTCCCATATCAAGGGAAAGCACACGTTTGTTTTTCAATCCTTCAGGCACTTCACCGTTTACAATACGTTGTGCTAAACCTTCTACAATCGCAGTTTTACCCACCCCTGGTTCACCAATTAACACTGGGTTATTTTTAGTTCGGCGTTGTAGTACTTGCACTGCACGGCGGATCTCTTCATCACGACCAATCACAGGATCTAATTTGCCTGCTTTGGCACGTTCAGTTAGATCAATAGTATATTTTTGTAATGCTTGTCTGGTTTCTTCTGCGTTTTGATTATTCACGGCTTCTCCCCCACGAATTTGGCTAATTGCTTGTGTAATTTTTTCTTTTGTTAAGCCAAGTTTTTTCAATAATTTGCCTAAATCGCCATTGTCATCGATGGCGGCAAGTACGAACAATTCAGATGAAATAAAACTATCGCCGAATTGTTGTGATAATTTATCTGCTTGATTTAATAAGCGAATAGTTTGTTGCGAAAGTTGTGTTGTGCCACCCTGAACTTGTGGTAAGCGGTCTAAAATTGCGGATAATTCACTTTCTAACTGTTTTGGTTGAACGTTTAATGCAGTAAAAAGTGGAGCAATTGAACCATCTGCTTGTTTTAATAAAGCATAAAGTAAATGGGCTGGTTCAATGTATCCGTTATCTTTGCCGACGGCTAAAGACTGAGCTTCAGCTAAGGCTTCTTGTAATTTTGTTGTGAATTTTTCAAAGTTCATATTCTTTCCTCTTTATTTGAATTTGTACCCGTTTCACATTAGCGTGAAACTTTAGTATTACACTAAATGGAGCTTGACAAATGAATTTCAAGAGAAAAATGTGAACTAGATCACATTTTTTTGCGTTTATTTTCTTTTTATGCTAGCAAATGTTAAGAAGTTGATCATTATCAAGAAATTTTATTCTTAAATCGTTAGACTAGCATCTATTACCCTTTAAGGGGTATGAATTACAATGAAAACAAATAACCAGAAGGGACTTTATAATGAAAAAAACAGCATTAGCACTTATGTTAGGTGGGGTATTATTAGCAGGAACAGCTACAGCGCACGAAGCTGGAAGTGTAGTTATTCGTGCAGGTGCAATTACTGTGGATGCAAATTCAGGCTCAAAAGCATAAACCGCCGTAGATGTGGGTTTAAAAGTAAAAAATGACACACAACTTGGTTTAACGGGTACTTATATGTTAACCGATAACATCGGTGTGGAATTATTAGCAGCAACCCCATTCTCACATAAAATCAATGCGAATGTGCCGGCACTTAACCTTGATTTAGGTCGTGCAGCAATCGTAAAACAATTGCCACCAAGCCTTTATGCTCAATACTACTTCTTTAACGCTGATTCAGCAGTTCGCCCTTATGTGAGTGCAGGTTTGAACTATACTCGTTTCTACCATGCAAAATCAGTTCACCCAGCGGTTACTAATTTACAAGTGAAAAAACATTCATTTGGCTCAGTGGCTAACATGGGGGTAGATGTAAAATTAACTAAAAACATCTATTTTAACGCCGCAGCGTGGTACACACATATCAAAACCACTGCTAAATTCCAAGCACTTGGCTTAGATCACGAAGTGAAATTAAAACTTGATCCAATGGTTTACTTTGCAGGTTTTGCAGTCAAATTCTAATTGATTCAAAATCCAAAGAAGAACACAAATCAAGAGCGGTCAATTTTAAGCGGAATTTTACAAATCAAACGGAGGCTCATTTCTTTGAGCTTCCTTTTTCCCTATATTACTTTCGGAAACTTCAAAATCTCTTCTGGCAAGCGTAAGCCTGAGATTTCAATCACCATAACTCTTTGCGAAATTGCATTAATTCTTCGGTGGTAAACTTCACCGCATCGCCCCCAAGTTATCCATTAAGTAATAGCCTTTTGTCGTACCTGTCGTTTTATCAAGTAACCTCACGAATACCTTGATGGTCATGATCATGTGCTTAGCAACGATGTGCTTTTTACTTTTTCCTACTGTGATAATTTCGATTGTGGTAACGAAAATTTTGCGGGCAGTGTTATAAATATAAAATAAAAATTAACCTCGTTAAATAAAATTTAAACGAGGTTTTATCATTTAGAATGTATTATTCCGAAACAAAGTTATTCCTGGAAATTTATTCTACTTTTTCTTCAACAATTTTTTGATCTTTAATATCATCTAATTTGATATCTTTTACAAAACCTTTGTTATCAAAATAAACGAGTAATGTGCGGCGGATTGGATCATTATGCCCTTCACGCTTGATAAAAACATAATCCCAACGATTTTGAGCAAAAACATCGCGAAGTAGTGGCGTACCAAGTAAATATTGAACTTGCTCTTGATTCATTCCTACTTTTAATTGGTCAATTTTATCTTGCTCTAAATAGTTACCTTGTGGAACATCAATGCGATAGACCACTTTATTAACCGTTGAACACGCAGTGATCCCCATTGCAACGAAAGCAATGGCTAAAAGAGATTTCATTTTCATATCTATACCCTAAATTAAAATTATTACAAATAATACCGAAATTATTCGGAAAAAACTATTACTTATTGCGTTCAAGCTGATCACGTAAGTTAGCGGGTAATCCTTTGATTGTTAAAGTATCATTTAGTTCATCCCAAATTAAACGCGTACCTAATAATTCCGCATTAAAACTAATCGTTACACCCTTTCCTGAGCCTGAATATTTGGTTAAGCCTTTTAAAGCATTTCGAACGGGGGGAATTGATTCTTCCAAACCGTACTCTTTCTCTTGAGTAAATTGAGCAAAATTTAATTCATTTAAGGTTGGTAAAGATTCAGAAAGCTCGTTGATCGCAATCTCTTCCCCTTGATTGATTTGTCCTTTGCAATATTCAAACGCTTGTTTTTTAACTTCTCGAGTTTGCGATGCAGAAAGTTCACCTTGCTCGCAAAAATCATTTACCGCTTGCAATAAGGTTTGGTTTTGCACCTGTGGGTTTAGTCCCTCTTCGGCACTTAAAAAATCCATAAAGAAATCGGCAACTTTACGCCCTACTCGCCCTTTAATAAAGGTAAGATAACGGTTTGAAGTGGCATTAATACGGAGTTCCGTCAAGTTAATGCGGCAAGCAATATCGTATTGAGTAATGTCCAAATATTGTGTGCTTTTTACCTCTAAATGCTCATCTACCAAAATAGAAGAGCGACTATCTATTAACGCAATAAAGAGATAATCAGTCGCTAAAAAATTATATCGACAGAGAATAAAGGTACCGCCAGAAGCAAAAGGATATTTTGCCAATTCAGTCGCTAACATATTGGCAGATTGATGGCTAAATAGCAGAAAATCTGTCTCTTTTTCCAAAAAACGATTAAGCTGTTGTGCAAATACAGATTCACTCTTGAACACGCCATAACCCTTCGCTTTGTTCTGATACGCTTGGTGTAATTGCAACATCATTTGCTCGGCAGCGGGGCTTATTGGCAGTAATTCCTCGCGTAACACCGTTTTGAGTTCAACATTCTCGCCTTCTACCTGATGTTGAATTTGGTGTAAAACAATTTCTTCTAAATTTATACTCATATTTTTATTGTGTTAGATATAAAAATGGGATTAAAACAATTTAATCCCTGAAATAATGTTAAATATATTCTACTTCTATAATATCAAACTCAACCTTACCACCTGGGGTTGTAATAGTTACCGAGTCATCCACTTCTTTGCCAACTAAACCACGAGCGATAGGCGAATTAACTGAAATTAAACCTTCTTTAATATTTGCTTCATCATCGCCTACGATGCGATAAGTGACTTCTTCATCGGTTTCAACATTAGTTAATGTTACCGTTGCACCAAAAATGACTTTGCCATTATTTTGCATTTTGGTCACATCAATAATTTGGGCACTGCCTAATTTTCCTTCGATTTCTTGAATACGACCTTCACAGAAACCTTGTTGCTCACGAGCAGCGTGATATTCCGCATTTTCTTTTAAATCACCGTGTTCACGGGCTTCAGCAATGGCAGCAATAATTTGTGGACGGCGTACGTTTTTGAGGAAATCTAACTCTTCACGTAGTTGCTCCGCACCACGTACCGTCATTGGAATTTGTTTCATGCTCTACCTCTTAGCATTTCTCATAAAATAAAAGCATTATTATTCAATTTCTTGGCAAAAATAGCAATAGGCGATTGCAAGCGGTAAATTTTTTACATCAAGTTTACTACTTATTAAGAGGTAATTAACTTGTGGTAAATCAAACCAATCTCTGTAATTATTTGCGCCGCTTTCGCCTATTCGCTAGAATGCACAAAATTCTCTTTTATTTTTTATTGTGGGACACATTGTAGATAAGAATGACTATTCTAGCATTAGGCATTAACCATAAAACTGCTTCAGTGAATTTGCGTGGAAAGGTGGCGTTTGATGTACAAAAACGCCAACTTGCTTTAACACAGGTTCAGCAACAGCATTTGGCTGAAAGCGTGGTTATTCTTTCTACTTGTAACCGAACAGAACTCTATTTTCACAATTCTGAAATTACCCCTCAAGAAGAGAGTGAAGAGAATCAGGCATGGCGTGAACGCTGCTTCGAGTGGTTTGCTAATATTCATCAACTTGAACACACCGAACTTCGCGAATGTCTCTATTTCAAACAAAATATGCAAGCCGCACAGCATTTAATGCGAGTCGCTTGTGGGTTAGACTCACTTATTTTAGGCGAGCCACAAATTTTAGGGCAAGTAAAACAAGCCTATCACGCTAGCGAAGATTTTTACCAAGCAAACGGCGGGATTTCCACAAAACTTTCCCGATTGTTCCAACGCACATTTGCAACAGCAAAACGTGTGCGAACCGAGACGGATATTGGTGCAAGTGCCGTTTCTGTTGCTTATGCTGCCTGTGGTTTGGCTCGCCAAATTTTCGATAATTTCGGCAAATTACGCTTTTTATTAGTCGGAGCGGGAGAAACAATTGAACTTGTTGCACGTTATTTAATCCAGCACGGTGCAAAAAATATAATGATTGCCAACCGTACGGCTCAACGTGCGGAACAGCTTTCAGAGAAGCTTGAAACGCCGATGCAGATTTTATCGCTAAGTGCATTGCAAATTGGTTTGAACCAGGCTGATGTGGTCATTAGCTCAACGGGTAGCCCAGATACACTAATTACACAATCGATGGTAAAAGAGGCACAAAAAAATCGCCAGTTCGATCCAATGCTTTTGATTGATATTGCCGTGCCGCGAGATATTGATGAAAAATCGGGCGATGTAGATGCTGTTTATTCTTATAGCGTAGATGATTTACAAAATATTATTCAACGCAATCTTGCCCAACGCCAACAAGCGGCAGAGCAAGCGGCTGAAATTGTCGATGAAGAGTGCAAAGCCTTTTTTGAATGGTTAAAACAACAACAATCAAGCGACTTAATCAAACGTTATCGCCAAGATGCGGAAGCATTACGCCAAGAGCTACTTGCAAAAGCGATTCAAGATTTAACTTTAGGGCGAGACAGCGAAAAAGTGCTTCACGATTTAAGCTATAAATTAACTAATCACCTCCTTCACGCCCCAACACAAGCCCTACAAGAGATGGCGAAAAAAGGTAATTCACAAGGGTTGCAGAGTTTTTCGAGAGCATTGAAGTTGTCCTAGATACAAAGAGGAGATAAAGTAACTTATCTCCTTTTGCTCTAATCATGGCCAATTGATGCTACTTTTATAGTCGGAAAACCACCCAAATCCTTCAATCTATTGACCATTTTGCAAAACAACTCAGTGGTTTTTTCAGTGTCATATAACGCTGAATGTGCCTGCTTGCCATCGAAGCTAATTTGTGCTTCTTTACATGCTTTAACTAAAACAGTTTGCCCATACATAAAACCTGCAAGTGTTGCGGTATCAAACATCGCAAACGGATGGAATGGGTCGCGTTTAGCGTTAATACGTTTAACTGCTGCTTGCAAAAATCCTTGGTCAAACGCAGCATTGTGTGCCACGATTACCGCCCTCTGACAACCTTGCTCTTTCATTGCTTTACGAACCATTTTAAACATTTCAGGAATAGCAATTACCTCTGGCACAGCACCACGTTCAGGATTATCAATATCAATACCATTTACCTTTAGAGATTCAGGATTAATATTTGCACCTTCAAAAGGTTGAATATGGTAGTGACATTTTTGATCTTCGACTAAATAGCCGTTTTCATCCATTTTTACTGTTATTGCGGCAAGTTCTAACAGTGCATCTGTTTGTGCATTGAGCCCTGCAGTTTCCACATCAATAATCACAGGCAAATAGCCACGAAAACGGTTCTTAAGCAAATTATAATCGGTTGTTTGTTCCATCACGGGAATTAATGCCCCAACGCATCTTGTGCTTGTTTATTTTCGATAAACTCAATTTTGTAGCCATCTGGATCTTCAGCAAAGGCAATCACGGTTTTACCACCAAGTACGGGGCCTGGCTCACGGGTAATTTTACCGCCTGCAGCACGAATCGCCTCAATGGTTTCGTAAATATTGTCTACGCCTAATGCGATATGACCGTAAGCTGTGCCCAACTCATAATTTTCTACGCCCCAGTTGTAAGTGAGCTCAATCACTGCACTTTCGCTTTCATCCGCATAACCTAAAAACGCAAGCGAATATTTGTATTCCGTATTTTCGCTGGTACGGAGCAATTTCATGCCTAACACTTCTGTGTAGAATTTAATTGAACGCTCTAAATTACCCACACGTAGCATAGTATGTAAAATTCTCATCATAATTAACCGCCTTAAACATTAAAAAAGTTGGCGTATTATGGCATAATTCCGCTACAAAATCATTTTTAAAATTAAATTACACTATGTCTCATGATCACAACGCTCAAAAAAAATATGAAATTGCAATTCACGCATTAGTCCCGCTGGTGACAATGCTTTTTGTGCAAATGTTGCTAAATTACACTACAGCTCCTGCCAATATGATTTTTATCTCACCTTATTTATTGGCATTTTGGGTAGCCGTTGTTATCAGTATTTTTGTGCTTTGGAAAGGGCAAATTTGCCCAGGGCAAGCAAGTCGATTGCTCTTTGTTTTTAAATTTTTCCTTATTTTTGCAGTAGGAAATCTAGCCTATTCGCTTGCCTTCACTCCCAAACATATCCCAATGGCGATGGTATCAATTGCTGCTATTCTCATTTCGTTAATCTATTGGAATATCAGCAATACCGAACGTCTAGCCAATGCAGTCGCTTACGGTTGTTTTGCCATTTGTGGCTTGGCGATTGTGCAATATTTAGTAATTTATTGGGTGGAAATTCCCTCTTTATTCAACGGCATTCGTGCCAATAATTTTGCTCAATTATTGCTGGGCATTTTATTGGCAGGTTGGTATTTAATGCTTACCAAAAGCCGTTTAGACGGTTTCTTTAAGTTACTCGTGCAACTTGCCCTGCTTATGCTCATTTTGAACTATGTTTGGGTGGCTTTTGTGCTTTACCAACAGCTTCAAATGATGCCTGAAATATCTCTTGTGCCTTATCTTATCTACTTCGGCATTCAGTTTGTGATTTTTGCGATTTTAGCTTGGTTACTACTTGGTAAAGGCGATAAGCAGATCAAAAATCCGCTTGGTTGGTCAGCTGCACTTGCCTTGGCGATGCTGTATCCCTTCACCAATATTTAACCGCTTGTAACAATGTTAAAACGCCTAGCAATTGGTTTGGTAGCAATGATGGCTCTGCTCGTGGTGAGTGGAGCACTTTTCATTTCTAGCCCTGTTTTTTTCAGCACCGTGAATCGTTTTATGCCTGAAGGTTGGACAATTCAGCGCCTCGAACGAAATTTTTCACTGGAAAACCAATCAGTGCTGTTGCCCGCTTTTTCGGTGAATTTTCAAACTTGCTCGGTGGTAGAGATTGCCCCGATTCAATTCCATTGGCTACCGCCTAAAGTGGTTTCAAGCGAAAAAGTCACGCTTGACTATCAATGCTTGCGGGATTTACCCTCTTCAGAAAGTCAAACCCGCGAATTTTCGCTTGCTCCTATTTTGGCGTTAGTACCAGAGATGACGCTAGATGTGAAGCAAGTTGCGTGGAAAAATCTCCCCGAAACACTTTTGCCTAGAATTAAACAATTGCTTACTGAACCCGCTCAGTTTAAAGCAAGCTATTTGAACGGCACGTTATCTGCCGAAATCAATCAGCAAGCGGTCAAATTCGACGGAAAACTTGCTGATCTCATTTTTACGGGCAACCTGTCTTACCAGCCAAGTGAAACAGAAAAACACAATCTCTTTTTTACCACGCAACTTAATGAAAACTTACTTGATTTACCTAGCAAGTTTAAGGGCGATTATCACTGGATTTATCCTTCAAACATCGCGGAAGATCCCATCTTACGCGAAGGCAATGCATTATTAAATTGGTCGCCTAACGAAGAAAATGCCTTGGTTGGTACAGCTCAAGTCAGATTTGAAAAAGAGCCGAAAAACACGCTGAATTTACCGTTTAAGTTTGATTTTAAATCACTTTACGTTTATCAAGGGAAATTTAACTGGGAATGGCTGCCTGATTTTCCGATTAACGGATCAACTACCGCCACTTTTACGCCAAAATCGATTATGCAAGGCAAGATTTTTCCGATTGAAACCGAATTTCGTTTAAACCTGTTC
Source organism: Pseudohaemophilus parahaemolyticus (assembly GCF_938021905.1). Lineage (GTDB taxonomy): Bacteria > Pseudomonadota > Gammaproteobacteria > Enterobacterales > Pasteurellaceae > Haemophilus_A > Haemophilus_A parahaemolyticus_B. The sequence goes on along the minus strand of NZ_CALIFA010000067.1, from coordinate 26,574 downwards.
TCACACGATAAAAATACGCTTAGCCTTGCAACGACAAAAGGTATTATCAAAGATAAAGAGACTTTTGAGTTACCTCTCACGCTGTCTGGCAATGTAAAATATAACAGCTTTATTCTTACCAGCCTTTCAACCATTTATGCAAATGAAAAGGGAATGAAATTCTCGCCAAAATCGGTATTTAATATCATTAGCGGTAAAGAGCGTTTTATTACCATTAACGAACTCAAAATTCCACTTGGCGATATTGAGTTTAACCGCTATGGCGTGACTGGGCGTTTTCAAGCCAATTTCAAAGGCGAAACGCCTGATTTTCGTAATATTGAGATGAATTTAGACGGGTCGGCGAAAAATTTTAAAATGGGCTTTTTAGACTATTTTGATGATTTCAATGGCAAGCAAAATGAGCAAGATCTCTGGCAATGGCAGCTCAATGGTAAAGCACATTTGAATGCATTAAACAGCCAAATTGACTTGCAAGGTCGCGGGCAGTGGCACGCCAATTTGGTGCAGATCGATCAATTAGATGGTCTATTGGCGGATGTCAAAAAATCTGCAATGGTGCTAGAAAAAACGCAACTTTCGTTAAATAAACCGATCAAATTTAATACTGAAAAATGGACATTAGACGGCGAAGCCAAACTAAGAAGCCCCGCATTGCGTTTTGATTATGGTGGAAAACTCACCAATACAGAAGCGATGTTAAATATCAATGGCGAAATTGAAAAACTCAATTTTAACGGCAAGTTACAAGCGGGCAAAATTGGACCGATTTTTGTAAATGGGCATCGAGAGCTGACTGAACAGACGCAAAGCAGTCTTTTCCACGGCAAACTGACTTGGAAAGCACAGCCCGCCGACGTGTTTCAGCCACTTATTCCTGAGCGTACGGATTGGGTTATCAAAAATGGGACAGTGTCTGGCAATACGCTGTTTAGCACAAAATCAACAGGCGGCATCAATGCAAGCGGTCAAATTTCGATAAAAAATGGCGGCATCTCGATGCCAAAAGGCGAGATTAACGGCATTGAGTTTACCTTACCTTATCAACTGAACGATACTCAGCTAAAATTTGGGCGAAACAAGCCGATTGCAGTAAATATCAATGAAGTGAATCTTGGCTTGCCAATTCGTCATATTCGCGTGAATGTATCGGGTTATTATCCTTACAGCCAAAATAAACCGCTCAATTTAAACAAGCTCACGATGAATTTGTTAGATGGCGAATTGAAAGTGGAATCTTTTGCGCTGCCACAACTCAAACCTGCGTATTTAGAGTTGGAGCATATTCGCTTTGAGTCAATTTTAGAGGTGGCACAATACCAGCAGATTGATTTACGCGGACGGGCAAGAGCTCGCTTGCCTTTCTGGTTAAATGGCTCGCCTTGCTATGTCTGTGATGGCGAACTTTGGCAAGAATCGACTTCAACGCTTAAAATCTCCAAAGAGATTATGGATGCAATTTCAAAAAGTAGCGGATATTCCGAGCAAATTTTGGCCTATTTATTAAATGATACAACTATTAACGAACTCAAAAGTCGCCTTGATTTAACAAAATCGGGCGATTTAACACTCAAATCTCAACTAAAAATGAAGTTAAATCAACAAGCAAATGCCCGCTTGAATTTTAATTACAATCATAAAGAAAACTTGTTTCAGCTCTGGCATTTGATCAATACAGGCTCTTATGTGGAACAGGATATTGAAAATCGCCTTTATCAAAAACTAGATAATCAAAAATTGGATAACCTAAAATGAGAATATTTACCCTAATTGCATTTGCAAGCATTCCGCTTTTTCTAACCGCTTGCACCCCCAAAATTCAACTGGAGACACCCAAAGAGGGGATTACCATCAATATGAATGTAGTGGTGGATCATAAAATTGAAGTGAAGATGGACGAGAGATCGAGAGCAATAATTAGCTCAGTTGAGGATAAAGAAAGTAAATAAGCCTTGTTAGAGATAGACAAGGCTTATATTTGATTAAAGTGCTCTTAACACATTTACCATTTCTACCGCACCTAAAGCACATTCCGCCCCTTTATTGCCTGCTTTTGTGCCTGCACGCTCAATCGCTTGCTCAATGCTCTCGGTGGTTAATACGCCGAACATTACTGGCACGCCAGTTTGTAATGCGACTGCACCAATGCCTTTTGCCGCTTCGTTACAAACGTAGTCGTAGTGGGTGGTTGAGCCACGGATAACCGTACCTAAACAGATCACAGCATCATATTTGCCGCTTTCTGCCATTTTTTTCGCCACCAGTGGAATTTCAAACGCACCAGGTACCCATACGGTATCGATGTCGTCTTCAGACGCACCGTGACGCACTAGTGTATCTACCGCACCGCTTAATAATTTGTCATTGATGAAATCGTTGAAACGAGCGGTTACAATACCGAATTTAATGCCCGTTGCCACTAAGTTGCCTGTAATTTTTGCCATTTAGAAGTTCCTTATTGAAATAAAAATTAAACTATTTGTAGGATACGTGAATTGGAAAATCCACGCCTCACTTTGTAAAATATATCGGAAATTATACCGCTTACGTGCATGAATTTTTAAACTCATACCCCCTACATTTTTCCGCTCATTAAAAATTAAACATATGTCCCATTTTGACTTGTTTAACCTTCAAATAATCAATATCGTTTTTATTCGGTTCTACGATAATCGGTTCACGAGCGACAATGTTCATCCCTTGCTCTTTTAAGCCTTCGATTTTCGCTGGATTATTAGTTAATAAGCGAAGAGATTTTACGCCAAGATTCTGTAGCATTTGTGCACCAATATAGTATTCTCGCTCATCTTCTTTAAAACCTAATGCCACATTTGCTTCAACCGTGTCCATACCTTTATCTTGTAATTCGTAAGCTCGCAGTTTGTTGATTAAACCAATGCCACGTCCTTCTTGGCGAAGATAAAGCACCACGCCTCGCCCTTCTTTTTCGATTTGAGTCATAGCCGCAGCGAATTGCTGCCCGCAATCGCAGCGTTGTGAGCCAAACGCATCGCCAGTTAAACATTCCGAGTGAATACGGGTAAGCACGCTTTCTCCATCGGCAATATCGCCTTTCACCAAGGCAACGTGTTCTTTGCCCGAAATAATTTCCACAAAGCTGTGTGCTATAAATTCGCCATATTTGGTTGGCATTTTTACTACAGAAACTTGTTTGACCAAACAGTCGTGTTTACGGCGATATTCTTGCAGCTGGGCAATGGTAATAAATGGAATATTGTGTTTAGTGGCGAACTTTTGCAGATCAGGCATTCTCATCATTGTTCCATCTTCAGCCATAATTTCGCAGCATAAGCCCGCAGGCTTTAGCCCCGCTAAGCGTGCTAAATCTACAGTCGCCTCGGTGTGTCCATTGCGAACCAATACGCCTCCATCTTTCGCAATAAGCGGGAACATATGCCCAGGACGACGAAAATCGGTCGCTTTCGCATTATCGTCCATCATTTTTAACACGGTTAATGAACGCTCAAAGGCAGAAATTCCTGTGCCAGTATCAATGTGGTCAATTGCCACTGTGAAAGCAGTTTCGTGATTGTCGGTATTTTTGGTCACCATCGGGTGCAAGTCTAATTTGTTGGCTAATTCTTGCGAAATTGGCATACAAATCAAGCCTTTACCGTGCGTTGCCATAAAGTTGATATTTTCAGGTGTTGCAAACTCTGCCGCACAGATAAAATCGCCTTCATTTTCGCGATCTTCATCATCTGTTACTAAAATAATTTTACCTTCAGCTATCGCTTTGAGGGCTTCTTCTACGGTTGAAAATTGGAACATAATCTTTCTCTCTTTTTAATCTAGCGTTAAACCACGCTATCAATCAATTCTTGGGTGGATAAAATCAACGCAAATTCTTCGTTTAATGTTGCAATGTTGATTTTATGAACTTGATCAGCATAAATTTCTTCACCATCTGGCATTTTTAATGGGAAGGAAGCGGTCGCATTTTCAATCAGTTTTACCAAAAAGCCGTAATTGGCTGCCGTTCTGGTCGTGGTAGAAACACAATGCGGTAAAGTTAACCCCGCAATCGCCAACTCCGTAATGCCTTGGTTTTTCAAATAATCTAGCAACGCCGTGCCAATAAATGCACTATTTACCTTTTTCTGAAAAACAGGTTCATTGGCTAATGGTTCAAACCCAGCTTGAAATGCCTGCGTTTCACCTTGATAAAACAGCGAATTTGGGTTATCTGAAACGTGCTGAATATGAATAATCTTTCGTTTTTTTACACGAAAATGTTGCAACAATCGCAACATATTTTGCTCTGCATTCGGATTGTTCCGCTTGCCCCATTTAGGGTCGAAAAAGGCATTTTGCACATCAATCAACATCAAGGCTTGCATTTTGTTTCCTTAAAACCCTGCATTTTTTAGAAAATCGACCGTTAATTGGCGTGGTGGATTTTCAGGTTCTTTTTTCAGTAAAAACTGCTCAATATATTTGCCGACAATATCGTTTTCCAAGTTCACAAGGCTGCCGATTTTTTTCGTGCCTAAATTGGTCTCTGCAATGGTGTGCGGAATAATTGACACGCGGAATGAAGTTTCATCGGTATCCACTACTGTAAGGCTGATGCCATCAATGGTAATCGAGCCTTTTTCGATAATATAACGCATCAATTTTGGTGCGGCTTTAATGCGATACCACGTCGAATTATATGCTGGTTTAATTTCCACTACTTCGCCTGTACCATCAATATGCCCTGAAACGATATGCCCACCAAAACGCCCATTTGCTGCCATCGCACGCTCTAAATTCACAGGACTGCTCGGTTTTAGCTCGCCAAGTGAGGTACGTTTTAAGGTTTCTGACATCACGTCCGCAGTAAATTGGTTTTCCGTAAATGAAGTGACGGTTAAACACACACCGTTCACCGCGATACTGTCGCCCAAATGAACATCTTGCAACACTTTGCTGGCCTGAATGGTCACGACCGCAAATTCGCCTTTTTTATTGATTTGTGCGATTTTGCCCACTTCTTCGATAATGCCTGTAAACATCATTCCACCTCATACTCAATCAAAATATCTTCCCCAACCATTTCCATTGAAACTAGCTTCAACTTCACGGCTTGGGATAAATCACCAATGCCTTCTCCGCCAATCGGCGTTTTCGCCTGTTTGCCACCGACCAATTTCGGGGCGATGTAACAATGCACACGGTTTACCACGCCACTTTCTAAGGCACTGAAATTAAGGCTGGAACCGCCTTCAATCAAAAGACTGTCGATCTGCATTTCGCCGAGCTTTTGCAAAAGATCGTCTAAATCCACCCGCTTGTTTCTGGCTTTGCAAACCATCACTTCCACCCCAAGCGGTCGATATTGCTCAATCTTTTGCAAATCCTCACAAACTGTCGCAATTACTGTGCGGTATTCCTTGGCAGTTTGCACTAATTGGCAATCTAGCGGGGTGCGTAATTGGCTATCGCACACCACGCGAACAGGCTGTTTCGCATTCGGCATTCGGGCATTCAGCATCGGATTATCAGCTAACACCGTTTCCACACCGACCATAATCGCACTATATTGGTGGCGGGTTTGTTGCACTTTGGTGCGAGCCGTTTCGCCTGTAATCCATTTGGATTCGCCCGTACTGGTTGCGATTTTGCCATCAGCCGTCATCGCATATTTCAACAATACATAAGGGCGCTTGGTTTGAATATAGTGGAAAAAAATTGGGTTAAGTTTATCGCACTCTTCACGCATAAAATCTTCCACCACTTCTATGCCTGCTGCACGCAATTGTTTAGCCCCTTTGCCCGAGACCAACGGATTTGGATCGCGAGAGCCGATAAAGACTTTTTTAATGCCACGTTCAATCAATAAATCGGAACAAGGCGGTGTGCGACCATGATGACAACAAGGCTCAAGAGTCACATAAGCTGTCGCACCACTAAGGTCAGTATCGCTATTTAAAATCGCATTTCGCTCAGCGTGCCAGCCCCCGATTTTTTCGTGGTAGCCTTCAGCAATAATGTCACCATTTTTGACAATCACGCACCCTACTAGCGGGTTTGGATTTGTCCAGCCCCTGCCCTGTTCGGCAAGGCTGATGGCTCGTTGCATATAGTTTGCGTCAGTCATATATTCTAATTTTATAAAATAGATTTCTAAGGGGTGTTGCATCCCCCCTCTTTATTCAAGGCTGGATTGGGCGTTACAACACATCCCTACAATGCTAGATAGAAATGAAAAAACCTCGAAATCTTTCGATCTCAAGGCTTGCAAAAAAGACATAGAAAACCACCGCTTGCACGGGGTTATTTTTACGCTCTTCTTCCATCCAGACTATACTGTCGGTACTGGAATTTCACCAGTTCCTGCTAAGTGTTTGCCTAGCTCGCGGACTTTACCGCCGATCGGGAATTTCACCCTGCCCTGAAGATTTATAAATTGCTAAAGATTTTGCTCGCCTTCTCTCCAAATGTCAAGGTTTTGCGATTATACATTCGGCTATTGGTTTAATAAATAACACAATCGCCTTTAGCAGTTTAACCGCAACATTTAAAAATAAACATTAGCAACAATTTATCCCATTACACTGACGCAAAGCCTATGAACATTTCAAATTTAACACTTTTACCAATGCCTCAAACAAGCGGTCATTTTCTGCAGGTAATCCGATACTAATTCGCAAATGATTTGGCATGCCATAACCTGCAATTGGGCGAACAATTACCCCTTCACGTAATAAAGCGTCATAAATTGGCTGAGCGACTTGTTTGAAATCAATAGTAATGAAATTCCCTTTTGATGGGATATATTCCAAACCATATTTCTGGCAGAACGCTTCATAGCGTTGCATTTCCAAGCGGTTATTTTCTGCTACCTTTTCGACAAATGCATCATCATTCATTACAGCAACGGCAGAAGCTAATGCGAGGCTATTGCAGTTAAATGGCTGGCGAACACGGTTAAGTAAATCCGCAATTTCAGGATTTGATACTGCATAACCGATTCGCAAGCCTGCCAAGCCATAGGCTTTTGAGAGTGAGCGAGAAATAATCAAGTTCGGATATTTTTGCAATAAACCGAAAGAATCCACCCGCTCTTCCGCTTTGGTAAATTCGGTATAAGCTTCATCTAACACTACAATAATATGGCTTGGTATTTTCGCTAAGAACGTATCAATTTCCGTTTCAGTTAAGAAATTCCCTGTTGGGTTATTTGGGTTCGCAATAAAAATCAGCTTGGTTTTCTCATTGATTGCTGCTTCAAAAGCATCCAAATCATGTCCCCAATTTTTAGCAGGAATTTCACGTGCTACGGCGTTAATCGCTTTAGTAACAAGCGGGTAAACAATGAACGCATATTGCGAATAGATAATCTCATCACACTCGCTAGCAAAGGTATGGGCGAAAAGTTCAAGCAAGTCATTTGAACCATTGCCAAGTGTGATTTGATTAGGTTGCACGCCAAATTTTTTCGATACCGCGGCTTTAAGCTCAAAACCATTGGCATCTGGATAACGAGTAAGCTGGTCAAGTTGATTGATAATCGCCTGTTTCGCACTTTCTGGAAAGCCAAACGGGTTTTCATTAGAAGCTAATTTGATGATATTGGTAATACCCAGCTCACGTTCCAACTCTTCAATTGGCTTACCTGCTTGATATGGAGAAAGGGATTTCACGCCTTCGTTTGCGATGTCGATGTATTGCATTTTATGTCCTTAATTATTAAGTTATTTTATGAGATATGAAACTTGTAGTTTAGCCTAATTTTTATAATATACAATTAGAGCGAGTATTTATTCCCTCTCCGCCACCACAACAGGCTCAAACTCAGCCTTTCGATTTACGTTTACTTCTCTAAAGTTAATCGGGAAATAGCAAGCAAATTCGCGTTGTTTAAACTTTTTAAGCGGTGGTTTTTGAATACATTTTTTCTGAGCAAAAGGGCAACGTGGCCCTAAACGACAGCCAATTGGCATCTCTTGTAGCATAGGAATACTGCCTTTGAGCGTGTTCAAATGGCTTTTGCTCACAAGCGGGTGCGAGAAATCAGGAATACTGTTGAGCAACGCTGATGTATAAGGATGTAAAGGCTTGGTAAGAATATCCTCTTTATCGCCAATTTCTACCGTCTGTCCGCAATAGAGCACGTTAAACGAATCTACCCACGGAGCGATATTTTTCATATCGCTGCTCACCAGCAAAATAGAGGTGCCAAGGTTTTTGTTCATACTGGAAAGCAAGCGGTAGATTTGTAGCTGAGTCGTTGCCTCCATCGTATTGGTCGGCTCATCTGCTACCAACAATCTCGGCTGATTGGCAATTGCCATTGCAATCATGACTTTTTGAGCTTCGCCTTCGGTAATATCACTTGGGTAGCTTCGCATAATGTCTTTGTGATCGCGAATCCCCACACGGTGTAGCAGCTCAATCGCCCTTTTCTTTTTCCAACCAAACCATTGCCACCATTTACCTTTAAATTGCACGGTTTTAATCAATTGTTTGCCGATCGTTTCACTCGGGTCTAAGCTTAACAACGCATCTTGAAAGACCATTGAAATCTGCTCGCCCACCACTTTTCGGCGTTGTGTCACTGGTAGTTTGAGCAATTCAATATCATTAAAACGGAAGCGATCTGCAGTAACAAGCCACTCATCTTTGAGTACACCACAAATCACTTTGGCTATCAAACTTTTACCCGACCCCGATTCGCCCACCAAGCCACACACCTCACCTTCATCCAAGGTAAGGTTGATATTATCTACCATTTTAACGCGTCCGTTTGGTGTGTTGATCTCAATGCTGAGATGTCGAATATCTAAAAGTGCCATTCACTACCATCCATATACGATTAAAAATAGGAAGATGCTCGATGTTTTTTAAGCACGCGGATCAAGCTGTTACTTAACAAAGTAATAATCAAAATGCTAAAGGTAATCGCAAGCCCTGGCAACACAATCGTCCACGGAGCGATGTAAACCAATTCAGCTGAATCACGGAGCATTACGCCCCACTCTGGCGTGCCACTTTTTGCCCCAAGGGCGATAAAACTCAATGCGGTAATGTCCAAAATGCTAAAGATAAAATAGACTGAAATTTCTTTAATTGCCACTACAGTTAAATTAGGCAAAATCACCTCGCGAATAAGCGTTTTTTTGTTCGCACCGTCTAAGCGTAAAGTGACCGCATATTCTCGTTTTAGCTCCAATTGGGTTACCTGATAAATACGGTGGATAAAGTGCGGCAAAAGTGCCAAGAAAATCGCGAACATTGCATTTTGCAAGCTGGTTTCCATTAGTGCTGCGATAATAATCGTAATCAGCAATACGGGAATGAACGAGAAAATATCGAATAAATGACTTAGAAACGACATCGATCTTCCTTGGTTTAAGCCTACAAAAACACCAATAATACTGCCAATAACGCCAATCGCAAGGCAAACCAACAGAGAAGCTCCAACCGTATAATAAAAACCTGCAATAATACGACTGAAAATATCTCGCCCTAAATCATCTGTGCCAAAAAAATGGCGAATTTGGCCGCTTGCATCCCACGAAGGCGGTTGCAATTCCAACCCGACAAATTGTTGCTCGTAGTGATAAGGTGCGATAAATGCCCCGCCAAATACTAATACTAACAAGGCAAGAAAAAGATAGAGGCTGATAAGTGCGATTTTATCTTCGCGAAAGCTCTGCCAAAATGAACGGAAAGAGTGACTTTCGCGGAAATATTCTGGTTCTTTATTTTGTGTTGCGATCATTTCGTGTACCAATCCTTTTTCTGTGAGGGATCTAACAGCGTTTTGAGAAAGCTGGTAAAGAGATCAATCAAAAGTACAAACCCGCCAATGACCACCACACCTGCGGAAATCGCATTGTAATCTTGTTCCGCTAAAGCGTTAATCAGCCAGCGTCCAATGCCGCCCCAGCTAAAGATATTTTCAATCAACATACCAAAGGCAAAAATTACCGTAAAATGGCGAGCAATGGTTGGAATGAGTGCAGGTAAAGAGTTACCAAGCACATGACTACGGAAGATGCGAAACGCTGACCAACCTCGTGTTTGTGCCACTTTGATATAGTTCTGTTTCATCACATAATTTGCTCGTTCTTGAGTAAATCGCATTACTTCCAAAATGGAAGGAATACCGAGCACTAGCGTTGGTAAAATTAGGTGATGTAAAGCACTCTGCATCATTTTAAGCTGATAAGGCGAATCAGTTGAGAGAATATCCAGGATACGGAAGCCTGTAAGCGGTTGAATTGCATAAATTGGATGCAAATCACCAACGGCGGCAATTTCCCAACGGTTGATGGAAGCACTATAAAGTAGCAGCAACGCCAGCCAAAACACGGGCATTGAAAAGCTTAATGAGCCCAACCAAGTCATCACTTTACCTAGCGTACTTTTTTGAATATACGCTACCCAAAAGCCAAGCGGTAAGCCAATTAACAGCGAAAGTAACAAAGCTGACACACACAACGTGATGGTTGCAGGAAACACGCTCAACACCTGCACCGTTAAAGGCTCGCCGTTGATGTAACTAATTCCTAAATCTGCTTGTAATAAGCTTGCTACATAACGGAAATAGCCCGTCATCACACCAATACCATTGAGCGAGTTTAACGGATCGCGAAGCAAAATGTTGTAGCTGATCATTGAGAGGATGATGAGCGTAATCAGCGTTAATAAAAATTTTCGTAAGAGAGCAATAAGCATTGTTTTATCACTTTATTTATGATGTTTTTTTAACCGAATCTCCGACAATTTCACTTGCCCCATCGCATTAATCGCAATGTTGCTCACGCTATCGCTGACCAACAACAAGCGTTTGGCATTCACAAGCGGTAAAATTGGCAGCTCTTGTTGCAAAATAGACTGACTGAGATGGTAGAGCATATTTTGTGTTGCTTTACTTGACGTGGTTTTAGCCAGGTTAATCAACAAATCAAAATAAGGGTTACACCAGTTTGCTAAATTGGTCACATCATGTTTAGCATCACAGGATAAAATCGGTTTTAAAAAGCCATTTAAGTCTGCATTATTAGCGAGCCACCCCGTTAAAATCAGATCGTAATCTGCCTTGCCATTTGCCAGTTGTTGTGCAATATAGGCTTGATTAACAGGAATGAGCGTGGTGAGAATCCCTTTTTGTGCAAGGTCGAAACGAAGCATTTCCGCCATTTTCATCGGATGCGAATTAAACACCCGCTTTTCATCGACCACCCAAAATTTGAGTGGTTTTTGCAAATAAGGAAGGGCGTGGCTAGTCGCGTAATCAAAAGGCACTTTACCGTATGGATCTTGCCATAACACTTCGGGTAACACTTGATCAGCGACGTGGGATGTGCCAAAAAATAAGCTTCCAACCAAACGGTGGCGATCAACAGCTTGAGCAATGGCTTGACGAAGCGTGATATTTTGCATCACTGAGCTTTGCATATTAAATGCTAAAAACGCCAAATTTGCTCCATCAGTTTCAATGTGCTGCTCGATTGGAATTTGCGAAAGCTGGCTTGGTTCTGGAAACACGACCACATCACACTCATGATTTAAGAATTTTGCCAGCCTGCCTGTGCCATCAGAGGCAAAATCGACTACCATATTCTCAATATGTGCCTTTTTACCCCAATATTTTGGATGCGGTTGCAAACGAATATAATCTGATTGAGTCAGGCTAGTAAGCTGATATGGCCCTGTTCCAACAGGCAAAAGATCAAGCTGAGGCAAGTTCTCGTCCGCATTAAGTTGCAAAGCGTATTCTTTGGATAAAATTACTGCATATTGGCTTGCCAAGTGCGATAACAACGCTTGGTCTGGCTCAGTAAGCGTGATTCGCACCGTGTGAGCATTAATGTCTTTTATTTGAGCAATTTTTTGCTTCAATTCAATGCTCTCAAAATAGGGATAATGAGCTAAATTCGCCTTGGTACGATATGCCATTGCTTGAGCGTGGTGAAATTCACCACTTCCGCTACTTTCACGGTTTAAGGCAGGTAAATCGCCCACGATACCCATCATTCGATTCAGCGAAAAAATTACATCTTCCGCATTGAATTTGCGGGTGGGTGTGAACCAGCGAGTATTGTGAAACGACACATTTTTGCGTAAATACAACGTGATTGTCAGCCCATCCGAACTAACATTGTAATGTTCGACGAGCATTGGTTTTAGCTGATTGGTTTTTGGATCAAGTTCAAATAGCTTATCGTAGAGCTGATCGGTCACCACATTTACGTTTGCCCCCATATCTACCTGTTGGGGGTTGAGAGAAAAGCTAGAGGCATTCGTGCAATAAATCAAACTACTATCACGCAACTCATCTGGAATACTAGGTGCAGAATAAGCGGTCGAATTTATCCCAAGAATTGCAAAACTACAGAGAAATTGTACCGCTTGTATAAAAGATTTCATAACCCATCCTATTTGCTGTTGATTCCATACGCTCGCAATTTATTAGCAATAGCAGTATGTGAAATGCCAAGCCGTTGGGCGAGTTTCCGCGTACTCGGATATTCAGCATAAAATTTACGTAGTAGTTCGGTTTCATACTGAGCCATCATTTCATCTAACGAGCCTGTTTCGGGAAAATGAGTTACGATCTCAGTTGTGCTTAACATCGAATTGGGTAAATTGAGATCTTTAACAGATAAACGATAGCTATGTGCTAAGGTACAAGCTCGGTAAAGCACATTGTGCAACTCACGCAGATTACCTGCCCAGCTATAGCGAGAAAGGGCGTTTAAAAAGATGCGATCATACTCCAATGTGGAGACACCAAGCTGGTTACTGATTTCGCTAACAAAATGCTCTACCAATAACGGTAAATCGTCCAAGCGTTCACGCAATGGTGGTAACTTAAGAGTGAGCACGTTTAAGCGGTAATATAAATCCTTTCGCATCTTACCCTCCGCCACCAACTGATTAAGTGGTTTTTGGCTAGTACAAATCACCCGAACATCCACTTTTCGCTCTTGATCTTCACCTACACGACGAAATGAACCATCGTTCAAAAAACGTAACAGCTTCGCCTGCATTTCAAGCGAAAGCTCCGACACGGCATCAAGCAACACTGTGCCGCCATTCGCATATTCAAAAAAGCCTACACTCTCATTTTTTACTCCTCGATGACCAAACATCTCCGTTTCAGCTTCCTCTTCAGGCAACCCAGCACAATTCACTGCAATGAATTTTTGTTCTGCACGATGGCTAAATTGATGGCAAGCTTTAGCAAGTAAGTCCTTGCCTGTTCCTGTTTCCCCCTCAATTAACAGCGGTGCATTGAGCAAAGCGAATTTTTTGGCTTGTTCGATTGCCTGTTGCATATTAGAAGATTGGGTTAAGATTTGGTCAAATGGCGTAGTGTTCTGAGTTGCGTTCATAGTGAAATCCTCAAAATTGATGGAAAGATAATACCCTGAAAATCTATTTTTGGAAAGTTTTGTTTACAGCCTAAAATAATTTAATCTACTCTTTTTATGTTTACATTCCCCAGACAATCTTCTAGACTTTGCACGCTTATTTAACCTAACAAGCGGTGAATTTTTGCCGTTTTGTTGCATTTTCAAGGAATTTCTATGTATTTAGATCAAATTAAAGCAGAATTACAAGAAGCTGCCGATGTGCTTGATAAATTTATGCACGATGAGAAAAACATTCAGCTTATTCAAGATGCGGCATTGTTAATTTCAAATAGCTTCAAACAAGGTGGTAAAGTACTTTCTTGTGGTAACGGTGGTTCACACTGTGATGCAATGCACTTTGCAGAAGAATTAACTGGACGTTACCGCGAAAATCGCCCAGGTTATCCAGCCATTGCGATTTCAGACGTAAGTCATTTAAGCTGTGTCAGTAACGATTTCGGTTATGAATATGTGTTCTCTCGCTATATTGAAGCGGTCGGTCAAAAAGGCGATGTGCTTTTCGGTTTATCGACTTCAGGCAACTCTAAAAACGTCTTAAATGCAATCAAAGCAGCTAAAGAAAAAGGGATGAAAGTGATTGCAATGACGGGTAAAGACGGTGGTCAAATGGCTGGTCTTGCGGATGTAGAAATCCGTGTGCCACACTTCCGTTATGCAGACCGCACGCAAGAAATCCATATCAAAGTCATCCACATTTTAATGATGTTGATTGAGTTTGAGATGGCGAAAGAAGCGTAAGATTTTCCTTCACAAACTGAGATTGTAAAAAATCTACACACTTTAGGAGAGCATAATTCATAGAATATTGATGAGTTATGCTTTTTCTTTAGAAAAAATATTGCAGAAAATAAATTGCAAAAAATATAACAGATCCGACCGCTTAACTCACTTTTTCATAAAAAATAGATTAAAATCGCGAAATTCAATTATATAGAAATTAACGAAAAAGGAGAGTTTATGTTATTTCTTATTCTTGCCGTCTTTTGTAGCGTTGCAGTTTCTGTGCTATTAAAAGTGGCTCGCTCTAAGCAAATTGTGATTGAACAGGCAATTGCCTTTAACTACGTGACGGCAATTTCACTTTGCTATTTCTTACTGCAACCTGATTTCAAAGGCTTAGGATTCACAGAATTTTTCCTTGAAAGCGAAGCTCAGCCGATTTTCCTTTCATTGGGTATCTTGTTACCTTCTGTATTTGTGTTTATGTCCAAGGCAGTTGAATACGCAGGGATTGTTCGAGCAGATGCTGCACAACGTTTAGCATTATTCTTGCAAATCATTGCTGCCGTTTTCCTCTTTCATGAAGAGTTAAGCCATTTACGTATTGTGGGAGTGGTCATTGCTTTCCTTGCGTTATTCTGCTTACTTTCTAAACCAACTAAAGAGATAGGTAACGCAGGCAAAGCGGTACTTTTCTTAGGGTTAGTTTGGCTTGGTTACGGCACAATCGGCATTTTATTCAAACAGATCTCGAAAATGGGTGGGGCATTCCCAACTACGCTTTTTATCTCGTTTGTACTAGCAGGTGCGATTATTTTTATCTACCTCATGCTTAAACGCACACAATGGAACGTGCCAAGCTTCTTAGGCGGCATTTTGCTAGGCGTGTTGAACTTCTTTAATATTCTTTTCTACATCAAAGCACACCAACATATGAGTGACAGCCCAACCATCGTATTTGCAGGAATGGATCTCGGTGTAATCTGCTTAGGTGCACTCACAGGGGCATTTATCTTTAAAGAGAAAATCAGCAAGTTAAATGCTGTTGGTATTGGCTTCGGTGTGATTGCAATTTTATGTATGTACGCAGAGAAATTGTTTGGTTAATACATAATGGGGATCTTCAAAAAATGTAGTGAAAACTACGTAAACTGGGTTATCAAACTTGGCAAAATCCGTTCGGCTATTTTAGGTTTTGTCGTGCTTGCTGTTTCGGCTATTTTGCTACAATTTTTTCTGGATTATCTGTTTCTGGGCGAAGTACTCGCTATTGATATTCTTCGCTCAGTACTTTTTGGGCTGATTTCAGCCCCATTTGTAATCTACTTTTTTAATGTAATTGTTGAAAAATTAGAAAAATCACGGATTAAATTAGAACAAAATGTGTTCGAATTAGGGCGTTTACGTGAGCAAGATTTTGTACTGAATAAACGTCTTGAAAAGAATAGCCAAGATAAAACGCAGTTGATGGCAACCATTAGCCACGAGCTTCGCACACCGCTAAACGGCATCATTGGGCTCAGCCGTATTTTACTTGATGGTGGATTGAACGCTGAGCAACAGCGGGAGTATCTAAAAACGATCAATATAAGTGCGATGTCGCTGAGCAATATTTTTAGCGATATTATTGACCTCGAAAAAATCGACAGTAAACGCATTGAGTTGTTTAATAAACCTGTTGAAATGATGCAAATCATCCACGATATCAACCATTTTACTCAGCTAATGGCGGGCAAAAAAGCGATTAAATTTGAGCTGAATTATGCAAAAAATCTACCTGAATTTATTCTGACCGATAACGCTCGTCTCAGCCAAATTCTTTGGAATTTGCTCAGCAATGCAGTGAAATTTACCCCTGAAGGTGGCTCAGTTCGCTTAAATATTGAAAGCCACTCGCCCGAATATTTGCAATTTAGTGTGCAAGATACAGGATTTGGCATTGCAACAAGCGAGCAAGAAAAGATCTTCCAGATGTTCTACCAATCAGAAAATTCTAACGGATACAAAGCACAAGGCAGTGGGATTGGCTTAGCAGTTTCAAAACAGATTGCCCAGTTAATGCAAGGCGATCTTACCGTACAGAGTGAATTGGGCAAGGGCTCAACGTTTACACTTTTCATCAAAGCGGAAGAAGTAGTGAACGATCTGCAAATTCAAACTGTCGATTTAGGCTTGGAAGTCTTGCTAGTTGAAGATGTGGAAGTGAATGTAATTGTCGCGAAAACAATGCTTGAAAAATTTGGATGTAAAGTAGATGTCGCAATGACAGGCGCGGAAGCTTTCCAAAAATTTGAGCACAATAGCTATGATTTAATTTTACTTGATATTCAACTGCCAGACACAACAGGCACTGCAATTGCACAAGAGTTACTTCGCCGTTATAAAGCTGAAGAGCTTGATTACTTGCCTCTGATGATCGCTTTAACGGCCAATATTATGCAGACCAAAGCTGATTACCAACAGCAAGGAATGGATGATGTGCTCCGCAAACCCCTTTCATTGGAATCACTTTCAACCTGCTTACACGAACATTTTGGCTATATGATTTTGCCAATTTCTGCAGAAAATTCACCGCTTGTTGATGACCCTTCTTTACCTTATAACCCACAAATGGTTCAGGAGTTGTTAAGTGTAATGGGAAAACAAGGTGTTTTAGCTAATCTTGTGCTATTCGAGCAATTGATGCCTAACTATTTGAAAGAACTGAATGATGATTTTTCTCGTTGGCAACAAGATAATTCATCAGAAAATCGTAAAAAAGTAGCGGATCAAGCTCATAAAATCAAAGGGGCATTTGCTTCTGTGGGACTAAATCACTTACAAGAAATTGCCCAGTTAGCACAAACTGATGATGGGAAGCACTGGGAGAATCAGATAGAAAATTGGATAAAGCAAATCCAGAAAGAGTGGAAAGATAATTTACAAGAATTGAAATGGACAATTGAAAAAAACGATTGATTTCTTTGCTTATTTTTACTACCAAATCACCCATTCCCTCTTTTTAAAGAAGGGATTTTATCGTAGTACATTTAAATTTTATCTTTTTACTTCAACACCTAAAAATGAAAATGAGCCAGATAAATTTTATTTCATAAAGAATAATTCCCCTCTTTAGCAAAGAGAGGCAGGGAAGGTTTTGCAGAATAGAATCCAACCTCATATATAAATATTTACATCAGAGAAAAATATGAAAACCAGTATTATTGTTGCACGAACTCTAAACCATGTTATCGGTAAAGATAACACTATGCCGTGGCATTTACCTGTTGATTTAGCGTGGTTCCGTCAAAATACCATCGGTAAGCCCGTGATCATGGGACGAAAAACCTACGAATCTATCGGAAGATTACTGCCAAAACGCCCGAATATTATTCTTTCTCGTTCAGGCTTTGAGGCTGAAGGGGCTTATTCTGCTTCTAACCTTGCACAAGCTATGGAATTAGCCAAAACATTTGCAAATGTGGATGAAATTATGATTATTGGTGGCGGGGAGTTGTTCAAGCAAGCCTTGTCCCAAGCGGATACGCTCTATCTCACGGAAATTCAAGCCAACATAGAGGGCGACACATTTTTTGAATTTGATGAGGAGAATTGGGCATTACAATCAGAACAATATTCAGATATTGATATGCAAAATCCATATCAATGTCGGTTTATGATTTGGAAGAAAGTGGATTAGCAAAATACAATAAAGCCCCAAGCTAGGGGCTTTATTTTCAACCTTTTTTTATCTTCTCAAAACAAGCGGTCAATTTCGTAAAATCTTTTACGCCTTTACTGCTTTCCACGCCTGAATTTAAATCTACCCCCAAACAGCCTTGTTGAAGTGCCTGTTCAATATTCTCTGGACTAATACCGCCAGCAAGCAACGATTTTGCTTTAATGTTTTCTGGAATAAGCGACCAATCAAAAACCTTGCCCGTGCCGCCTTGTTGATTGCCTAATTTGCTGTCGAGCACAAAACGGTCGATTTGCGAGTTATCATCAATGACCACATTGTCGGCATTCAAATCAATAGAAACGGCTTTCCAAATTTGAATTGTGCCTGCCAAACGCTGATGCAGTTCGTTGATGTAATCTTCATCTTCATTTCCGTGCAGTTGCACTGCAAAGAGTTCTAATTGTTTTGCTATTTTTTCGACAAAATCGACCGCTTGATTTTGGAATACGCCCACATAGCGAAGCGGTGCATTTACAACCAATTCTTGAGCTTGACGAAGCGAGAGTTGGCGTGGCGAACCTTCGGCAAAAATTAACCCGCCATAAAGTCCGCCCAATGCATACACGGCTTTAACATCTTGCGGACGGGTTAATCCACACACTTTGTTTTCGCCGAAAATAATCGCACGCACTGCATTGTTTAGATCTGAACTTCCCATTAAGCTACTGCCGATTAAAAAAGCGTGTGCATAAGGTTGGATTTGTTGCACTTGGCTGTGATTGTATACGCCCGATTCAGAGATTAAACGAACGTCAGCAGGAATACTATCGCGATATTTTTCCACCAAACGCACAATCCGATTCATATCAATAGTAAGCGTATGTAAATTGCGGTTGTTTACGCCAATAATTTTTGCCCCTAGTGCTAAAGCTCGTTCAAACTCTTCTTCTGTGCTGGTTTCCGTTAGCACGCCCATTCCGAGTGAGTGGGCAAGATCGGCAAGTTCAGTGTAAGTGGCATCATCAACCACAGAAAGCATCAACAAAATCGCATCCGCATTGAAATAGCGGGCAAGATAGACTTGATATGTCGAGATCATAAAATCTTTACATAAAATCGGTTGCGTGGTTTGCTGTTTCACTTGGTTGATATAGCGAAAATCGCCTTGGAAATATTGCTCATCAGTAAGCACTGAAATGGCGGAGGCGTAGTGTTTATAGACATTCGCGATCGCATCTAAATCAAATTCCGCGCGAATTACCCCTTTAGACGGCGAGGCTTTTTTGCATTCCAAAATATAAGCGGGCTGATTATGCGAACCTTTTGCTAATTCAGCATAGAAATGGCGATCGCTTTGTATGATATGTGGCAAAATTTGCTCAAGCGGTAGTTCTTTTTGTTTATTTTCTACCCAGATTGCTTTGTCTTGCACAATTTTTTGAAGAATAGTCGGTTGGTTGGTTTGCATATTTACCTTCTGTTGTTCGTCATCATTAGATTTTTACAAAAAGTTTACTCTAAGCTGTCCAAAATAGGAAGAAAATAGCCTAAAATATCAAGCTTAATGATTAATATTTTATCTGGTGTAGGGGCTAATTACATTAGCCCCATAATTCAGGGCAAAATCAATAGGGCAAATATAATTTGCCCCTACAAATTGTTAAAAATAGCATAATACTATTTGTGGATAGATAAATAATGAAAACCAAAATTAGACAACATTTAACCGATTTACAAATTGCCATGCGAACCCACGAAATCTGGGAAGCCGCACCACCTTCAGCAGAAGCGCTTGCCAACCCTCAGCCTTTCTGTATTGAAACGCTTACACCAACGCAATGGCTACAATGGATTTTTATTCCACGTATGCACGCCCTTTTAGATAGCAATGCGGATTTACCGCGCAATTTTTCCATTACACCTTATTTAGAAGAAGCCTTAAAAGAAGAAGGCTACTTAAAGGCAATCCACTCTCCTGTCTTGCAAATTGAGTTGCTGTTAAAAGATTGATATGGAATTAGAGATTTTATATCGCGATGAGGAGCTGATTGCGATTAACAAGCCTGCAGGAATGTTGGTGCATCGCAGTTGGTTAGACAAAGCCGAAACGGTATTTGCGATGCAAACCTTGCGGGATCAAATTGGTCAACACGTTTTTCCACTGCACCGTTTAGATCGCCCTACTTCGGGCGTGTTGCTGTTTGCCTTGAATAGTGACATGGCGAAAATAATGAGTGAATTATTCGAAAATCATCAAATGGAAAAAGGTTATTTGGCGGTGGTTCGAGGTTATTTGCAAGGACAAGCGAGAGTGGACTATCCGCTCAAAGTGATTTTAGATAAAGTGGCGGATAAATTTTCTCAAGAAAAGGAAGCACAAGAAGCGATAACCGACTATCAAGGTTTAGCAACGGTGGAAATGCCATATCCTGTGGGTAAGCATCAAACCGCGCGTTATTCATTGATCGAGCTTTTCCCGCGAACAGGGCGAAAACATCAGCTAAGACGCCACTTGAAGCATCTTTTTCACCCGATTATGGGGGATACTAAATATGGCGATTTGCATCAAAACCGTGCCTTAGGCGAACATTCTGGCGTAAACCGACTGATGTTACATTCTCATTTTTTGCATTTTATTCACCCAAAAACTTCGCAAAAAATTACCATAAAAGCACCGCTTGATGAACAATGGAAAATGCTTTTTCAGTTCTTTAATTGGAATTTCCCTGATTTTTAATTAGACAAAAAGAGAAACAAAATGGATAATGCATTACTTTCATTAACGCATGAGCAACAACAAGAAGCGGTTGAAAAAATCCAGAAACTTGCACAACAAGGCATCAGTATGGGACAAGCAATTCAAATTGTCGCGAATCAGTTAAGAGAACAATATCAACAAAATCAATTAGATAAAACGGAGAAAATTAAATGAAAAAAATGATGATTGCAACACTAGCACTTGTTTCTGCAACTGTAATGGCAGCACCTAAAACAGAAACCAAAGTTGCAGATCCTACTAATGGTCAGCCAGCAGTAGTTTTAAACGTATATGATTTTAGCTCAAAATCTCCGCGTCCTGTAAAAGGTAATAAAATTTCTCAAAGCAAAAATCAACAACTTTGCTGGACCTCCCTCAATGTACCGTTAACA
Source organism: Pseudohaemophilus parahaemolyticus (assembly GCF_938021905.1). GTDB lineage: Bacteria > Pseudomonadota > Gammaproteobacteria > Enterobacterales > Pasteurellaceae > Haemophilus_A > Haemophilus_A parahaemolyticus_B. The sequence continues at coordinate 5,649 of NZ_CALIFA010000067.1, read as the reverse complement.
GGTAGAATGCGCATTGCAGAAGCATTTTATGCACCCGCACCAACCAATTTCGCCTCTGAAGGAATGAGTGTTACCGCATCAGAAGACAAAAAAGAGTTCTTGATTGTTGGTGATGTGATTGCAAAAGACCAAGAGAATATTACCCGTTGTTGGAGATTTGGTAAGTCAGATCCAATTGGCAAATATGGAATGGAAGTGCAAGTCGGTAACTACGTATTTAAAAACCTTTCATTTGAAGTCGTAAAATAATATCTAAGCATCAGACAAAAAAATCTGCCCTCAAAAAGTTGGACTCAGCAATCAACTAATTAAGGTGCAGATTTTTTGTATAAAAGATATCTGGATAAAAACTTTCTCTCTATTCCAGCCTTGCTAGCACACTACTACAGTCATATTTTTAGATACTTATTTGTCAATTAACCGTACCAGCTCATCGAAAAGCTTTGGAAGCTGCTACCTTTTAGTTACTTCAAAAATGCCGCATGATGGGCAATATGCTCACCAATAAAACTGGCAATGAAATAATAGCTATGATCGTAGCCTTTGTGGAAACGCACATCGATCGGTTGATTTGTCGCACGACAAGTTTCGATAAAATCTTCGGTGCGTAATTGTGTTGGCAAAAACTCATCTTCTAAGCCCTGATCAATACGCATACCTTGTACTTTATAGCCTTGTTGAATAAGCGAGCTGGCATCATATTGCTGCCATTTTTCACGATCTTTCCCTAAATAAGCAGTAAAGGCTTTTTCTCCCCAAGGCACAAGGCTTGGTGATAAAATAGGCGAAAAGGCAGAAACACTTTGATAACGTTCTTGGTTTCGCAGTGCCAATACCAATGCACCGTGTCCGCCCATTGAATGCCCCATAATGGAACGTTTGCCATTGGTAGGAAATTTTTCCTCAATCAGGCCAGGCAACTCGTTCAAAATATAATCATACATTTGATAATTCGTCGCCCAAGGCTGCTCGGTCGCATTAAGATAAAAGCCTGCTCCTTGCCCTAAATCGTAAGCCGCATCGTTCGGCACTTGCTCTCCGCGAGGGCTGGTATCGGGCGCAACCACAATCACTTGATGTTCTGCCGCGTAACGCTGAAAGCCTGATTTGGTAATGAAATTTTGTTCCGTACACGTTAAGCCGGAAAGCCAATAAATCACACCAAGTGGTCGATTCTCTGGATTATCCGGCAAATAGACGGCAAATTTCATTTCGCATTGCAACGTTTGGGCATGGTGTGCCCAAACTTGTTGCGAACCGTCAAAAATTTGATGTTGTTCAATCAGTTTCATCGCGTACCTTAGTAATGAATAACAGCGCGGATCGATTTACCTTCGTGCATTAACTCAAAGGCCTCATTAATTTGATCAAGTGTCATTGTGTGGGTCACAAACGGTTCTAACTGGATGTCGCCTTTCATTGAGTCTTCCACCATTTTCGGAAGTTCAGAGCGGCCTTTCACGCCACCAAATGCCGTGCCTTTCCAAACACGACCCGTTACCAACTGGAACGGACGAGTTGAAATTTCTTGTCCTGCACCCGCTACGCCGATGATAATGGATTGCCCCCAACCGCGGTGTGCACTTTCTAATGCTTGACGCATTACGTTTACATTGCCGATACATTCAAAAGTATGGTCAATACCCCATTTATTGATGTCTAACAACACATCTTTGATCGGTTTATCGTAATCGTTCGGATTCAAACAATCCGTTGCACCGAACTGTTTTGCCAACTCGAATTTTGCAGGATTGGTATCAATAGCAATAATACGACCGGCTTTGGCTTGACGTGCACCTTGCACCACCGCCAAACCAATCGCGCCCAAACCAAACACGGCCACAGAGTCGCCTTCTTGCACTTTTGCTGTGTTATGTACCGCGCCAATACCTGTGGTCACGCCGCAGCCGAGCAAACATACATGTTCGTGGTTGGCTTCCGGGTTGATTTTTGCCAGTGAAACTTCGGCAACAACTGAGTATTCACTGAAAGTCGAACAGCCCATATAGTGATAAATCGGCTGACCTTGATAAGAAAAACGCGCCGTGCCATCCGGCATTAAGCCTTTACCTTGCGTATCACGCACTGAGACACATAAGTTGGTTTTACCCGAACGACAAAACTCACACTCTCCACATTCAGCGGTATAAAGAGGAATAACGTGATCACCCGGTTTTACGCTTGACACACCTTCACCCACAGCAACAACCACACCCGCACCTTCGTGCCCAAGCACCACAGGGAATACACCTTCAGGATCGCTTCCTGATAACGTAAATGCATCAGTATGGCACACGCCAGTATGAGTGTTACGAATTAACACCTCGCCTTTACGCGGCATTTCCACGTCGATTTCCACAATTTGTAAGGGTTGATTTGGGGCGAATGCCACCGCTGCACGCGATTTGATGATTGAATTGGTTTGTTTCGTTTCCATTATTTTTGCCTTTTAATTCATTAATAAAGTTATCTAGTCTAAGTAAGATAACCACAGTTTATACTTTGGAACCTACCCTGAAGCAAGCGTTTTTGCAATTTTGACTCCGGCAGTAGCATGATCAACTGAAGAGCCACCATGCAATCAGTGATTAAAGAGTTCCGAATATTTCCCTAAGTCATGAAGCTGTCCCATCTGGCAGGCAATTTCCTGCGCATCAAATACCCGGGCAAACTCAGCCGCCATTTCGCCCACATTTACCGAATGACTTTGCAAGGTTTGCCAATGTTTGTAAGGCAAGAGATTACCGAGTTCATCTTGCACAGAATGGGCGTAGTAAATTAGAGGTTTCATATTGAAATTCTAAAAAATTCAAATTGATACAGATGCAATGATAATATGATATTGAATTTAATATGTAAATATAAAAAATGCCGTCTGAAACTTTTTCAGACGGCATTGTTATTGATTAACCTTTATAACTTGCTTCTAATATCTTCTACTGCTTTCACTAATGCTTCAGAAAGCGAAGGATCAAAAGAAGAGTGGCCTGCTTGGACAATTCTCAATTCTGCTTCTGGGAAGGCTTGCGAGAGTTCCCATGCGCTTTGCATTGGGGTGCACAGGTCGTAGCGGCCTTGGACAATGATGGTTGGGATATGGCGGATTTTGTCGATGTTTGCCAAAATAGCCTTATCGCCCTGTAGCCAGCCTTCGTTCACGAAATAATGGTTTTCCATTCTTGCGATGGCAAGGGAGGCTTGCGGGTCTTCATCCACGTCTTTTGGTTCAAACTGAATAAGGTAGCTTTCCCAATCTGCCCATGATTTGGCTGCTTTGAGGCGCGTGGCTTCATCTTCGCTGAACAGCATTTCATGGTAGGCTTTGATTAGGGTTTTGCGTTTGTTTTCGGCTACGGGAGCAATAAATTTTTGCCATTGAGCCGGATAAATTTGGCTGACGCCGCCTGCTTCGTTCAGCCATGCCATTTCAGACGGCCTGCACAGGAAAATACCGCGCAAAACTAAGCCGCTGACGCGATCGGGATGGGTTTCGGCATAAGTCAGCGACAAGGTGCTACCCCATGAGCCGCCGAAAACCAGCCATTTTTGAATGCCAAGCATTTTGCGTACTTTTTCAATATCGGCAACCAAATCCCATGTGGTGTTGTCTTCGATACAAGCATAGGGTTTGGAGCGTCCGCAGCCGCGTTGGTCGATGATGACGATGCGGAAATGTTCTGGATTGAAAAAGCCGCGGCAGGCCGGTGATGCGCCTGCTCCGGGGCCGCCATGCAGGAAAATCACGGGGTGGCCATCAGGATTGCCTGATTCCTCCCAGTAGATTTCGTGAATGTCGGATACGCGTAAAAGACCGCTATTTCGTGGTTCTTGAATCGGATGCATGAGCTTTCTCCTTTGTCTGATGAATATATTTAATTGTAACACTTTACCTGCTGATTTTTCAGACGGCCTACATAGGTTTAACGCCACAAATGGCGTAAAATACCACTTTTTGACAGGATTTTTTTATGACTGACAACAAACAAACCCATGCTGCACCCGAAGGACAACTTTTATTGCGTACGGTAGCCATGCCGCGCGATACCAATCCTAATCAGGACATCTTCGGCGGCTGGATTATGTCGCAAATGGATTTGGGCGGCGGTATTTTGGCGGCAGAAATCGCACAGGGACGAATTGTCACCGTGGCCGTTCAAGAAATGAATTTCATCAGACCGGTAAAGGTCGGCAACGTTGTATGCTGCTACGGTCATTGCGTCCGCGTCGGCAATACTTCTTTGCAACTGAAAATCGAAGTGTGGGTGAAGACTTTGATGAACGATATGGTAACGGAAGACCGCCAACTGGTTACTGAAGCTGTATTCACTTACGTCGCCATCGATGCACAAGGCAATCCGCGCCCTATTCCACGCGAAGGCAATGCAAAGCTGGCTCATTTGTCAGTTTAAGAAACCAAAACTAGGCCGTCTGAAATTTCAATGTTCAGACGGCCTTTTTTTAATATGGAGACAAAATGTAATAATATTTCTTTTGAGCTAAAGCAAGGCGAAGTATCTGTTTTTTAGGTTTAATTTAGGCTGATTGATAAGACAAAGACCGTACACCGGCTCCCTATAACACCACTCTACCGCGACAGTTTGTACCACCTTTAAAACAACGTTTCCTCCTCAACCCACTTTAAGGAACATCATGGCTTCGCGCGATTTATACCCACAGGAAATTTTACAGGTTGTTCTCGACAAAAGCTGCGCCAAAGCACAATCCAGCATCCCCACACTGGCAATCTTGAGCATTTTGGCCGGCGGATACATCGGCTTCGGTTATCTTGCCTATTTAAAAGTAGTCAGCGGCATTCCGCACGAATGGGGCGGTGTTGCAACTTTACTTGGCGCCGCCGTATTCCCAATCGCCTTGATTTGTATCCTGCTTGGCGGCGGCGAGCTGGTAACCAGCAACATGATGATTATGTCTTTAGGCAGATTGGCCGGAAGGATTTCCTCCAAAATGCTGCTGCGCAACTGGGTTATCGTCTGCATGGGCAATTTGGTAGGCACTCTGGCAATGGCGTTTTTCCTTGGATACTATGTCGGTATGATTGAAGGCAGCGTGGCAGAAAAAACCATTGCTGTGGCGGAAGCAAAAGTCCATATGGATTTCGGCCGCGCTTTCGTATCGGCAGTAGCATGTAACTGGATGGTCTGTATGGGCGCGTGGTTGCACTTTGCCGCCAAAAACACAACCGGACGAATGCTGGCCATTTGGTTCCCCGTCATGATTTTCGTATTAAACGGCTTCCAACACCTTGTCGCCAATATGTTCGTTATCCCAGCGGGTATTTTGGCAGGTGCAAACATCACTTGGGGGCAGTTTTTCTTCAACATGATTCCCGTATTCCTGGGCAATGTCGTCGGTGGCGCATCCTTTGTCGGCGCATCGTATCTTTATACTTATAAAGACACGCTGAAAGATAGTGCCGAATAGACCTGCTTTAGAAACAACAAAACAGGTTGAAATCGATGCGGGTGATGAGGCTGTTTTCGAGTTCGGGATCGGATGTCCGATCAGGACGGCTTTGAACATGGACAACAGGGGATAGGCGGGACGGCCGCGATGGTCTCTAAGGTAACGGGTTTTTTGACGATTCAGGTATTGTTCGATCGGTTGCCAATCAATCACCTGATCCAACTT